>JANOVM010000039.1:0-72182 GCA_031417395.1 Bacteroidota bacterium
TTCATATCAGTGGCTTGAAAACGGACTCCCTATTATTAATGGAGGAGTTTATTCCGGAGCTACTTCCAATCAGTTAACCATTACTAACCCTACCGTGGCTCTGGATCAAAAAGTTTATTCAGTTGTCGTAACACAATGCGGAACACGAACAAGTGCGACTGCAACGTTAAGTGTTACCCCATGTGGAGGCGGATGTGCAAATCCTCCAACAGCCAATGCCGGTGGACCGTATGTTACCTGCAGTGGTTCAGTTACTTTAAATGGTTCTGTTGGCGGCAGTGCTACCGGAGGTACCTGGTCTTCACCAACCACAGGAACATTTTCTCCCAATGCCACTACATTAAATGCAGTTTATACACCCAGTGCTGCTGATCTAACAGCAGGAAGTGTTACTCTGACCCTTACCAGTGATAACCCGCTCGGAGGTCAATGTGTTGCTGATGTAAAGACAGCTTTGGTTACGTTTAATGCAGTAGATGACAATAATCCTTGTACTGCTGATGTCTGCAATACTACAACAGGATCTGCTGTCCACACGCCATTAACAAACACCGGTGGTGGATCAACAGATAATAACCTTTGTACGGAAGATAATTGCTTAAGCGGAGTTACTGTTCATCCTGCTATAAATATAGATGACAATATTTTTTGTACTGCCGATGTATGTAATCCAACACTTGGGGTATCCCACCCGCCACTTGCTTTAGGTACTGCCGCTCCTTCAGACAACGATTTTTGTACAGCGGATGTTTGTGATGGTACCGGACAATATTCCATAATTAACGTAAACGATAATAATCCATGTACAGCCGATGGTTGTATTTCAACATCCGGAGTATTCAATACCCCATTAACAAATACAGGCGGTGGCGCAACCGATAATGATCCTTGTACTGCAGATAATTGTGTAAGCGGTGTAACATCGCACCCTGCACTTCCAACAGACGATGGCAATGTTTGTACAGCCGATGGTTGTAATTCAAACGGTATCTTCCATACACCATTAACAAATTCAAACGGAGCAACCGATAACGATCCTTGTACTGCAGATAATTGTGTAAGTGGAGTAACTACACACCCTGCTCTTTCAACGGACGATGGCAATGTTTGTACAGCGGATGGTTGTAATTCAAACGGTATATTCCATACACCATTGACAAACACAGGTGGTGGTGCAACCGATAATGATCCTTGTACGGCAGATAATTGTGTTAGCGGACAAACGGTTCATATTGGAACTCCGAGTGACGACGGCAATCCATGTACAACCGATGGTTGTACTTCAAATGGAATATTCCATACACCATTAACAAACTCCGGTGGTGGAGCTACCGATAACGATCCTTGTACAGCAGATAATTGTGTAAGTGGAGTAACAACGCATCCTACACTTCCAACCGACGATGGCAATGTTTGTACAGCCGATGGTTGTAATTCAAACGGTATCTTCCATACACCTTTAACGAATTCAAACGGAGCTACCGATAACGATCCTTGTACAGCAGATAATTGTGTAAGTGGTGTAACAACTCACCCTGCACTTTCAACGGACGATGGCAATATTTGTACAGCCGATGGTTGTAATTCAAACGGTATTTTCCATACACCATTAACGAACTCCAATGGAGCTACCGATAACGATCCTTGTACAGCTGATAATTGTGTAAGCGGAGTAACAACACATCCTACACTTCCAACAGATGACGGCAATGTTTGTACAGCCGATGGTTGTAATTCAAACGGTATTTTCCATACACCATTAACCAATTCCAATGGAGCAACCGATAACGATCCATGTACAGCGGATAATTGTGTAAGTGGTGTAACAACGCATCCTACACTTCCAACCGACGATGGCAATGTTTGTACAGCCGATGGTTGTAATTCAAACGGTATTTTCCATACACCATTAACAAATTCCAATGGAGCTACCGATAACGATCCTTGTACAGCAGATAATTGTGTAAGTGGTGTAACAACGCATCCTGCACTTCCAACCGACGATGGCAATGTTTGTACGGCCGATGGTTGTAATTCAAACGGTATCTTCCATACGCCATTAACAAATTCCAATGGAGCTACCGATAATAATCCTTGTACGGCGGATAATTGTGTAAGCGGTGTAACAACGCATCCTACACTTCCAACGGACGATGGCAATGTTTGTACAGCCGATGGTTGTAATTCAAACGGTATCTTCCATACGCCTTTAACCAATTCAAACGGAGCAACCGATAACGATCCTTGTACAGCAGATAATTGTTTAAGTGGAGTAACAACGCATCCAGCACTTCCAACAGACGATGGTAATGTTTGTACTGCCGATGGTTGTAATTCAAACGGAATTTTCCATACACCATTAACGAATTCCAATGGAGCTACGGATAACGATCCTTGTACTGCTGATAATTGTGTAAGTGGTCAAACAGTTCACCCTGCAATCTCAACGGACGATGGTAATGTTTGTACAGCCGATGGTTGTAATTCAAACGGTATCTTTCATACACCATTAACAAATTCCAATGGCGGCGCAAGTGATAATAATGCTTGTACGGAAGATGCTTGCTTAAGCGGTCAAACAACTCATCCTACTGTTTCAACAAACGATGGCAATGAATGTACTATCGATGGTTGTGATTCAATAACAGGTGTATATCATAATGGCCCTACTCCGGGACAATTATCAGATGAGAATGTTTGTACTACTGATGGTTGTAATTCTCTTACCGGTCAAATTACCCATGACCCAATCAATATTAATGATAACAATCCTTGTACATTGGATGCCTGTGATCCTATAACAGGGCCTTCTCACCTTCCTGACCCTAATGCCGTTGTCAGCGATGGTAACGACTGTACAATTGATGGTTGTAATACTATAACAGGCCAGGAAACTCATGAGCCTATAGCCGGAATTAATGACAATGATCCTTGTACAATTGATGCTTGTAATTCAATTGGAGGATCAATAACACATACAGACAATACACCGGTGGCAACCGGTAGTGTTGCAACACCAATTTTATGTTACAATGGTACAGGTTGTATAGTTGTTCAGGCTACGGGTGGTACTCTGCCATACAACAATGGATTTGGATTTAACCCTGATACTACAATATGTGGTATCAGTGCCGGAAGTGGAATTACCTTCACATTTATAGATGCCGCCGGCTGCGAATTTCAATCAAGCCCTGTAGAACTTATAGAACCCGCTAAACTTGAGGTAACAACTACTCAAACTCCTTCAGGTTGCAACAACGATGGAACAGCAACGGCAAATCCTACCGGTGGAACTCCCGGATATCAATACCTCTGGACACCGGGCGGACAAACTACACAAACAGCAACAGGACTAGCTCCTAATACCTATTCAGTTGTTGTTACTGATGCAAACGGATGTACTACTTCTTCTACTATAGTCGTTCAGTCTTCCGGTGGTGGTAATCTTCCTACACCAGGTCCTATAAGCGGAACATTTAATGTATGCACGAATCAATGTATTACATATAGTATTCTGCCTGTCCCGGGAGCAACTTCATACCAGTGGACATTGCCAAACGGAGCAGTCGGCAGTTCAACATCAACTTCAATTACTGTTTGTTATACATCACGCTTCCGTCGCTTAGGTGGTTACCTTTGTGTAAAGGCTCTTGGTTCATGTGGTGCCAGTCAATCATCATGTAAGTTTATTACACCTATAAATAATAAGCCGGGCAAACCCGGTCCAATTTCAGGACCAGCTTCTGTATGTCCGCCCATAAACGATACAACTTATTGTATAACCCCTGTAAATGGTGCATCAAGCTATCAATGGTCAATTTCGGGTAATTCAAATCCTTCTCTGCAAATTCTTTCAGGACAAGGTACAACCTGTGTGCATGTTAAAATTCCTGCGGGATATAACGGAAATCAGAAACTTGAGGTGAAAGCTGTCAATTGCAAAGGATCCAGCAGTAAAAGGGATCTTGAAATTAAAACACTTAAAAAACCTTCAACACCATATGCTATTGGAGGGCCATCATTTGTTTGTAAAAGCTGGATAAAAACGTATAATACCAATACTGTAAGCGGTGCTACATCATATGCTTGGACTATAACCGGCGGTGCCCAAATACTTTCAGGTCAGGGAACGAATTCAGTTCAGATATCATTTGCGAATTGCACAACTACTACCGTGGTAATAACAGTTTCAGCCGGAAATTCTTGTTTCAATTCTAATCCGCGTACTAAGACTGTAACGGTGAATTTGAATTGCAAAATAGCAAACGGTGAATTTGCAGAATCACAGGCAGTAAACGTTAATGCAATTTCTGTTTATCCAAATCCTACATCCGGTATTACTACACTGTCATTTAATTCTATGGTAGATGGTAAATACAATTTAAAAGTATTTGACGTAATCGGCAAGGTGATGATCAGCGAAGACCTTTCATTATCAGAAGGGTTGAATACAAAAGTAATAAATCTTCAAAATGTATCGCACGGCATTTACTTTGTAACCATTAGTTCCGAAGGAATAGAAACACAGACCTTAAGAATCATTGTGGAATAATAGTTTCTATTGAAATAGTAAAGTCCCTCTCCTATAATCGGAGAGGGACTTTTTTGTATTTGAAGAAAATGAAAAATTTACTTTTGGCAAATTCGAAGCAGTTTCAGGGACTGAATTTTTTAAAACCAATCGATTTTAATATAAGTATTTGAAAAACAGTAAATTAATTTTTTATCACATTATTTTTTTCAACTTGAATAAATCGAAAATCTTGGCGAGAGTAAATAATTGATTGGTAGAAAAAACCGTGAAGGCCAACATTAACAGGTGTTTTAAATTTTAATTTGGTGAACCACCAACAATTGATTATCTTGTAAATTATTAAACAGCAATACCTGAAGGGTTTTTGGGGGACAATGTATAGTTGTTAAGAATTATGCTAAACGTTTTATTAATATTCTTCGCAAAAAAGTTGGAAATATAAAATAATCGAACTTCAATTTATATAAAACTTAAGATAAATAGATGCTGTTTTATCCGACAGATTTTATCCACAAATTTTTTATAATGCTCTATGAAAAATTAAGAACCTGATTTGTATATATAAGATCATATGCGCCTACTATTTAAAAGTCTTGTATCCCTTATGTGTGAATGATGTAACAGAAATAAAAAATGATGTAACAGTCAAAGATAAATGAAAATCGTTCTTTGGGATGTAATAATAAAGTTGCAACTAATAAATAAAAAAATAAATAAAATAAACTAAATGAGAATGAAAACAATTACTGCGAATTTTAAAATTTTTCTGTTAGCACTGTTGCTCCTTGCAGGAAAAATAAGTTACGGTCAGAACTATGAAATTTACATTACAAACGACCACCTGACATCTCCTTCTGTATTGGAGTTTGATGTTTATATTAAATTTACCAGTCAAGGTACTTTGCCTACTATTGCTCCTTTTAATATTAGGACGTTTCAACAATCGTTTTTTATTAATCCTGCTTTTACGCCTGCCGGAGCAGCACCAACAGTTACACAAACCAGCGGTCCATTATTTTCATATGCACCCGGATTGATTCAGGTAACCAATAATCCAGCTGCTGTTCCACCTGTAACAACTTTTAGCGGTTTTCAGGCAGCATCGAACAGTGCAGGAACCTGTCCGGGTATAGGGCCGACATTAGTAGTTGGAACATCCTATTTGATTTGTACCTGGAAGATCACCAGTAATACAGGTCCATTTAACTGTGTTCCTCATAACCTTTCCAGCATTCGCTCAGCAGATACACCTCCCGGTGGACTTGTCAATTTACGATGGGCAGTAACAAGATGGACAAATACTTCAGGATCGTGTAACCCGGGCACAAGTACTACCATAACCACCACTGGAACTTTTACCAGTGTCACCGGCGGAACCTTATTGAGTCAGATGAATAATTCAGTACCTACTGTAACGAATCCTGCTAACGTATCGGTAACAGAATGTCCCGGTCAGGTAGCGAATTTTTCAGTTACTGCTACTCAATCAACAGGCATTACTACTCCCGCTGTTTCATTTCAATGGCTTGAAAACGGAGCCCCTATTACTAATGGAGGAGTTTATTCCGGAGCTACTTCAAGTCAGTTAACCATTACCAACCCTACTGTGGCTTTGGATCAAAAACTTTATTCAGTTGTCGTAACCCAATGCGGTACACGAACAAGTTCAACTGCAACGTTAAGCGTAACCGCATGTGGAGGCGGATGTGCGAATCCTCCAACAGCCAATGCCGGCGGACCATATGTTACTTGCAGCGGCTCTGTTACCTTAAATGGTGCAGTTGGCGGCAGTGCTACCCCTGTAACCGGAGGTACTTGGTCTTCACCAACCGCAGGAACATTTACTCCCAATGCCAATACATTAAATGCAGTTTATACACCTAGTGCTGCTGATCTATCAACAGGCAGTGTGACGCTGACCCTAACCAGTGACAATCCGCTCGGAGGTCAATGCGTGCCGTTTGTAAGTACAGCTTTGGTTACGTTTAATGCAGTAGACGATAATAATCCTTGTACTGCTGATGTATGTAATACTTCAACAGGATCGGCAGACCACACACCATTGACAAATACAAATGGAGCCAGCGATAATGATCCGTGTACTGCGGATAATTGTTTAAGCGGACAAACAGTTCACCCAGCACTTCCAACGGACGATGGCAATGTTTGTACAACTGATGGTTGTAATTCAAACGGTATTTTCCATACACCTTTAACGAATTCCAACGGAGCAACTGATAATGATCCTTGTACAGCGGATAATTGTTTAAGCGGTCAAACAGTTCACCCTACACTTCCAACAGACGATGGCAATGTTTGTACAGCCGATGGTTGTAATTCAAACGGAATTTTCCATACACCATTAACGAATTCCAGCGGTGCTACTGACAATGATCCATGTACTGCAGATAATTGTGTAAGTGGACAAACTGTTCATGTCGGAACTTCAAGCGACGATGGCAATCCATGCACGGCCGATGGCTGTAATTCCAACGGAATTTTCCATACACCGTTAACGAACTCCAGCGGAGCTACCGATAACAATCCATGTACAGCAGATAATTGTGTAAGTGGAGTAACAACACATCCTACATTACAAACGGACGACGGCAATGTTTGTACAACCGATGGTTGTAATTCAAACGGAGTATTCCATACACCATTAACGAACTCCAACGGTGCTACCGATAATGATCCTTGTACTGCTGATAATTGTGTAAGCGGACAAACTGTTCATATAGGAACTTCAAGTGACGATGGCAATCCATGTACAGCCGATGGTTGTAATTCAAATGGAGTGTTCCATACGCCATTGACAAACACCGGTGGCGGGGCATCAGACTTTTTATTATGCACAGACGATAATTGTTCCAGCGGACAAACGGTTCATCCCCCTGTAAATGTTGACGACCAAAATCCATGTACACAAGATGGCTGTTTAGAAGATCAAACTTTTACTACTTTTAATGTTAAAAATGTTAAGAATATTACAAATGGTTTTATTGGCACTCCGGTATTAACATTTGGCGTATTCCATATTCCATTAACTAATATAGGTGGCGGAGCAACGGACAATAATGTATGTACTTCAGATGATTGTGTAAGCGGTCAGACAGTGCATGTTCCAACTGCAGGAAACGTAGACGATAATAACCCTTGTACCATCGATGGTTGTAATTCCATTACAGGTTCTGAAAGCCATACTCCTGTTACCAGTATTGGTGGCGGCGCAAGCGATAATAACCTTTGTACTGACGATAATTGCTCAAGCGGAACTACGGTACATCCTCCAATAGCGGGAATAGATGAAAACAATCCTTGTACAAACGATGCTTGTGACAGTGGTGTTATTTCGCACTTTCCTGTAACAGATGGTTTGCCGGGCGCCTCTGATAATAATGCCTGTACAACTGATGCTTGTTTAAGTGGTCAAACAGTTTATACTCCTATTCCTACTAACGACGATGATCTTTGTACACTTGACGGATGTAATAGTATAACAGGTGTATTTCATAACCCTACAGGTGGCGGCGGAACAGGTCCTTTACCTGGACAGGCAGGAAATCTTACCGGTCCCGGGGTTTATTCATATCAGTCAAATCACCGTACATATACACTTTGCGCACCCGGACAGGGCGGAGCGTTTTATACTTATTGCCTTCCTGCAATTGCCAATGCTACCGGATATTATTGGTGGATAGACCGCAATGCTAATCCTTCTTTGTCATTTACAAGCACAACGTTAACGACTACCTATACTACTTCTACACCGTGTGTTACCATATTTATTCCTTTCGGATATACCGGAGACCAGGAACTGGAAGTTGAAGGCTTTAATTGCGCCGGTAATGGAAGACATAATGAGATTGTAATCAAGGTTGTTTCTCCCGACGATAATAATCCTTGTACTATTGACGCTTGTAGCAGTGGTATTGTAACTCATGTTAATAATAAGCCGGTAGCTTCAGCAGTGGTAACTACACCAATTTTATGTTACAACGGTACCGGTTGTGTAACAGTTCAGGTTGCAGGTGGAGCAACGCCTTATAATTATAACCTGGGACTATTTAATCCTGATACTACAATTTGCAATGTATCTGCAGGCAGTGGAAAAACTTTCACGTTTACTGATGCTAATGGATGTTCATTTAAATCTACCCCGGTTAATCTTACCCAGCCGTCAAAGTTGAACGTTTCGACTTCTCAAACACCTTCAGGATGTAATACTAATACCGGTACTGCAAAAGCGACTCCTTCAGGTGGTACACCGGGATATCAGTATCTCTGGTCGCCGGGTGGACAAACTACTCAAACAGCAACAGGACTTGCACCGGGTAGCTATTCAGTTACAGTTACTGATGCCAATGGATGTACTGCAACTAAAACTGTTACAGTGCTGTCTAACGGTAACGGTAATCTTCCTGCACCCGGTCCAATTTCAGGAACAGTTTATGTTTGCGATGGACAATGCATAACTTACAGTATTCAGCCTGTACAGGGAGCAATCTCATACCAATGGACATTGCCAAACGGAGCTTCCGGAAGTTCTACATCAACTTCTATAACTGTCTGCTTTAATTCTCATTTCCGTCGAACAGGAGGTTCTATTTGTGTAAGAGCTGTAGGTTCTTGTGGAACGAATCCATCAACTTGTTTAACGCTTATTCCTGTAACTTCAAAACCTTCAAAACCCGGTTCAATTAGTGGACTTGTTCCTGTTTGTCCTCCTGCAACAGGCACCATACAACAGACATATTGTATTAATCCTGTATCAAATGCAACAAGTTATCAATGGACAATTACAGGTAATTCCAATCCTTCGCTTTCAATTGCTTCCGGACAAGGAACAACTTGTGTAGTGATAAATATTCCTGCAGGTTATAATGGAAACCAGGATCTTGAAGTAAAAGCGATTAATTGCAAAGGATCAAGCTCTTCAAGAGATATTGATATTAAAAAGTTCAGTACACTTTCAACACCTAATGCCATTGGTGGACCTTCAAGTGTTTGCCTAAGCCAGGTTAAAACGTATAATACCAATACTGTAAACGGAGCTACATCATATGCTTGGTTTGTAACGGGTGGTGCACAAATAATTTCAGGTCAAGGAACTAAATCAGTTCAGATTTCATTTGCAAATTGCACAACTACTACCGTAGTAATAACTGTTACTGCTTCAAATTCTTGTTTCACTTCAAATCCTCGTACTCAAACAGTAACGGTGAATTTAAATTGCAAAACATCGAATGGTGCACTTGCTGAGCCTCAAGAAGTAAATCTTAATTCAATTTCGCTTTATCCTAATCCTACTTCCGGTAAAACAACCTTGTCTATAAATTCAATAGCAGACGGTAAATTTAACATGAAGGTATTTGATGTAATTGGAAAAGTATTGATTAATGAAGATCTTACATTATCAGAAGGTCTGAATACAAAAGAGATTAACCTTGAAAATGTATCTCATGGTCTTTACTTTGTAACGATTAGATCTGAAGGAATGGAAAGCCAAACCTTAAGAATTATTGTTGAATAAAAGTTTCGACTGATATTGAAAAATCCCTCTCTGAATTTATCGGAGAGGGATTTTTTTGTTTTTATTTCATAAATTATTGAAAATGATTTATTTAAATTTTAATAAATTTTTTAGAAAATTATTAAAATCGAGAATCTGTAATGATATTGAATTTGTAATTACAGGAATAATTGGTAATCAAATATTTATAAATAATAATTGGATTGTTAATTCAATTAATTGTAATAATTTCAACTTAATAGATAAAATATGATGCATGATTTTTCTTTAAAAATAAATAAAAAACCGCTTTTTAGCACAAATGAAACATTTCTTACACTCTACCGTTAGAATAGTTGTGTTTCATGTTAAGTTTTAAGTTAAGTAATTTTAGTTGTTGATCAGAAAACTTCGGAGGTAAACTCCGGAGTTTTTTGTATCCGTTGATAGATGTAAAAAGGCTGTGGGTTTATTAAGTTTTTTCAATTTTCCAGCTAATAATACTTCTGTCATCACTTGCAGAAAGTAAATTATCTTTCATCCAGGTAATTTTATTTACACTGTGTTTATGGCCTTCGTTTTTTTCAGCATCAATTCTATAGAGAAAATTTAAATCAGCGCTTTCCCAGATTTTCACAGTTCTATCTCTGCTTGCTGTAGCAAAAAATGATTTATCGGGAGAAAATTCAATTGAATAAATGGCATAATTATGCGCCGGAATTGATTTAATAAGCTTGAAATCGTTTGATGTCCAAAAATTTAAATGTGCATCACGGCCGGCACTTAATATTACATCCTGTTCAGGATGAAAAGAAACAGCATTGACTGAGGACGTATGAGCTATGAAAGAGTGAATCTGCTCAAGTTTTTCTAAATGTATTATCCGTATGGTTCCATCACCGCAACCAACGGCAGCAATATTTTCAGCTTTATTGAAAGCAACAGACCGGATTTTTTCGGAGCATAAGGAGAGTGACTTTATAAAAGAAAAATCTTTTGCCGACCAGAAAGCAATTTTTCCATCGCCGCCTGTTGTTAGTATCAGATCATTCGCTAAAGAATATTGAATTGAATAAATTCCTTTTTGATGAAACAAGAAGAAGTGTATTTCTTTTTTCTCATTAAGATCAACGACATGCATTCCACCGCCGGAAACTCCCGCAAGTAATATGTTTTTCTCGGGCAGAAATTTAAGAGAATAAATAGTGGTTCCTGTATTAACAATTCCTTTATTTTCAGAATCTTTAAGAAGCCCTCTCAAACTAATTATCTTATCGCCTCCGCCGGAAAAAAATCCTTCTTCATAAAATGGTTCAAGAGCATAAACAGGGGCCTCGTGGTTACTGAAAACGAAATTTTTTTCAATAGATAGCATAGACATTGATTAATGAAATATCAAATATAAATTTAAGACCAGACCTTTGTTCCTTCTGAGCAATTGGAACAAATGTCGTTTTCTTTTCGGCTTGTTAAGACTGATTTTCTGAATTTGTTATACGATTCGCTTTTCCATATGGAGCTGAAATTATTTTCATTCAGATTGCCCATGCTGTATTTGGCATCCTTATCAAAACAGCAGGGAACCATTTTTCCGTCCCACGTTATTACGGATGTTTGCCACAATTTCCAGCAATGGTTAAGCAGTTTGTTTTTAAGAAAATACTCCCCGGTTATATTTTTTTTGTACCTGGAATATTTTTCTTGTGTTGGAATCAATTCATTGCCATTTCTAAAATCATAAACCTGAGCAGTCTTAAAAGCAATACTATCAACTCCAATTTCTTTTGCCAGCTTTTTTGCATCCTCAATCTGGTGTTCATTTGGATGAACCACTAAAAACTGGAAAACCACGTAAGGACGATAGGAGTTAAGCTTTTTTTTCCATGAAACGATATTTTTTGTACCCGCTAAAACTTTTTCAAGTGAGCCTCCAATGCGGTATTGACTGTAAACATCCTGTGTCGTGCCATCGATTGAGATAATGAGTCTATCGAGTCCGCTTTCTACAGTTTTGCGTGCAGTATCGTCATCCAGATAATGTGCATTGGTAGAAGTGGCTGTATAAATCTTTCGTAAAGAAGCATACCGTATCATATCTAAAAACTCAGGATGGAGAAAAGGTTCACCTTGAAAATAAAAAATCATGTATAGCACATTCTTGTGGAGTTGATCTGTAACATTTCTAAAAAAGTTTTTATCGAGCATGCCGGTAGGCCTGGTAAAGGATCTTAGTCCACTGGGGCATTCCGGACACCGCAGATTGCAGGATGTCGTCGGTTCAACAGAAATGGAAGATGGAAAGCCGAATACAAAAGGAGTGTGGGAAAGTTTAGATAAGTAATATCCACTTACAACCTTTATCAAATTAATAATTCGCTGAACGGATAATTTGGATAATAAATTAAAAAGATCGCGCAGGTTGGTATTCATTAATAACAAAGATGCAAAATTTAATGCCGATACCGTTGGTTTTAATTAATAAGGAAATAATAATTGTATGATTGAATTTGTGAATATGAAAGATGTAATACAGTATTGGGTTATTTTTATTTTGAATGAATGTTCCATATAATAAAAAAAATCTACTCACGAATACATTAAAGCCTCTTTTTAAAGTAATTCCTTTGAAAATAATTGGCAATCTCTTGTTAATAATTTACTTTGAACCAAGAAAATAAATTAACGACTTCAACTTATCTTGGATGCTTAAAAATAAAAAAAGTGACTCAACGTATAATTTATTTTACCTGCTTTCTTTTTGTACTGGCGATTGGCGCAAGCGCACAGGACACGTGTTCAACAGCTTCATCACTGTGTGCAAGTAGTACTTTAGCCAGAACTACAATAGCTGCAACTACCAATGCAAGTGATCCCGTTTTAAGCTGTGGAGATGGAGTTGTTAACAATAGCGTCTGGTTTACATTGTTAGCTATTAATAATGGAAATACCACCATTACAGTAACCGGAATTGATAACAATCCCGGTTTGGACATGGAGGTTTACACTGGATCCTGTGGTTCCCTTACCACCATCGGCCAATGTGCCAGTGGAAGCAGCGCGACTGCCGGAACTATGAGCGTTTCTTTTGCTGTTGTAGCCGGTGTAACCTATTATGTCATGGTTGATGGAAATGCAGGAAACCAGGAAGCATTCAATATTACTGCAACAACTCCCAACGATGCAATTGTGGCAAGACCTGCTACTGATTTTGATGTAAATCCATATTCCGGTTGCATTCCATTAACAACGGTATTGGACAGCCAGACGGTTTTACATGGGGGAAATAATATTACTTTTGAATGGAAAATTGGAAGCGGAGCGTATGTTAAAGCTACAGGCTTTGATACTACAGTAACCTTTTCTGCTGCTGCTGTAAATACTATTAATCTTCGTGTTTGTAATAAAGAGTGCGGATGTAAAATTAATAGTCAGGATGTAGTGTCTCAAAACCTGGTTCCGACAATTACCGCTGTTCCTTCAATTACTTGCGTTGGAACGCCGATTAATTTCACTTCAGCCGCTTCCGTTTTACCGACTCCTCCCTTTGTTAATCCCAATGTAATATTGTGGGAATGGGATTTTGGAGACACTGCTTCAGGAGCTTCTAATTATGCAACAGGTTCGTCGGTTTCTCACTTGTTTATTGGTCCTCCTAATACCTATAATGTCAGACTAATAGCACATGGAACGTGTGGGCCGGATACAGTATTTAAAGTTATTACAATCCTGCCAAAACCAATTGCCAATATAACGGGCCCTAGTGAATCATGTGAAGGTCAGACTCTTACCTTGGGAACGGCTCTTACCTATGCTGTTGCTCCCATTACTTATACTTGGTCAGGAGTAGGAACTTTTTCCTGTACAAATTGCGCTTCAACCAATATTACGAATTTAATACCGGGCGGACCGTATACCTATCAGGTTTCTATCATCGACGTGCATGGTTGTACTGCTGATACTACAAAGGATGTAATAATTCACCCAAGGCCATCTGTTTTTGCAGGTGGTTTTCTAACGGTATGCCGAAACGATACTGCTCAATTAAATGCTGTTCCTTCAGGCGGATATCCTCCGTATACATATAAATGGACACCTGCTTTAGGATTAAACAGTGATACCATTTACAATCCCTTTACTTTTAATACTGATAATAAAACCTATTGTATTGTCGTAAAAGATTCCAATGACTGTCCTTCTCTTTCAGATTGTATTCTTTTAACCCAATATCCTCAGCCAACAATTTCTTCTGCTAATCCTTCCTTTTGTACAACACTGCCTAATCTTCAAAATACGTTTACCGTAAACGGACCGAATGCAGGTTCTTCATATTCCTGGAGGTTGTCGACGGATTATTCCTTAATTACAGGAGCAGCTCCCGATTCTTCAAGTATAACTGTTGACTTTCCTCCTATTATAGGTACTTATAATTTCAAGGTTATCGTAAATGATGCTTTAACCGGATGCGACGATACGGTTTCTACATCCTTTAATATTACTCCAGGGCTTAATATGGGCGTTACGGGTCCTTCTCAAATGTGTGATGGTGATACTGTAACATTAAACGTATCAGGAGCAGTTTCCTATGTTTGGTCACCTTCTCCAGCTTATGCTCTGTCGAATCCAAATGCCTCTTCTCAAAATGTTTCACCACCATCTACTACCGTTTTTACAATAACGGGTACTGCAGGGACTTGTACTCAAACAATAAAGGATACTCTTATAGTATATGGAAATCCTAATGCTGTTGTAAGCCCTATTCCACCTTATTGTGGTTGCGCAAATGTTACTCTAGATGGTGTCGGAAGTACCGCAGGCATGTCCTATCTGTGGACAAGCTCTTTAGGCAGTCCGATTACTTCACCGACAAGTTTAGTTACACTGGCGAATGTGTGTGATACTGATACCATCATGTTAACGGTAACAGATTTAATTACTACCTGTGCAACCTCTGCATCAACAGTAGTTCTTGCAACCCCACGCCCGGCGGTTCAGGCCAATGTGACGCCGCCTTTTATTTGTATTGGTGTTCCAACCTTGGTTCAACTGGATGGTACCGGAAGTGATGTATTACCCGGTACAACTTATATATGGAGTAGTGATAATCCTGCAACGGTTTATGGTGATTCAACAGCATTGGATTCGACCGCCAATATTAATACGCCGACGGTTTTTTATCTGACTGTTATGAATACCGCCGGTTGTGATTCCATGGCTACGGATACAGTTAATGTATTTACAGAACCTGTCATTAGCTCTAATCCACCATTTGTTTGTACATCGGATATTATTCGCCAGTCAACAGTTACTATTACAGGTGCTTCTCCCGCATCTTCTTATATATGGACTATGATACCGCCTTGTGTCAATCCTGCAATTATTGCAGATTCTTCTACTTCTTCTCAATTGTTTGATTTAGCTGCCTGTGGACCTGCTGTCGATACTTTTGTTGTTTCCGTTTATGATTCTGTTACAACATGTACTACCAATCTTGTTTCAACGGTAACTGTCGTAAGCGGTGTTGTTTTATCATTATCTCCTGATACAACTTTTTGTGAAGGCGGTGTAGCAACATTAACAGTTTCCGGTGCTAATTCATTTTTATGGAGTACAGGCGATACTATTCCTACATTGGTATTTAACAACCTTACTGCTGTCAGTTCCCCCTATACATATACTGTTACAGGAACTATAGGAAGCTGCGTTGCAACTAAATCAGTTGTGGTTACAGTAAACCCTGTTCCAAATACCGGTCCTATAACCGGTCAGACAACAGTTTGTGAAAACGATACATTCATTTATGTCGTTACTCCTCCAAACGGTAATTATACATGGAATATTACGGGCGGCACTATTCTCAGCGGACAGGGAACCGATAGCATTCTTGTAAATTGGAATACTAACGGCCTTGAAACAATAACAGTAATTGATACAAATGCTTTTGGCTGTGCAGGAATACAACAGGTAATGAATGTTGTGGTCAACCCTCTTCCTGCTGCACCGACTGTAACCGGACCCGCTGTAGTTTGTAGCGATGTTGTTGAAACCTATTTTGTAAATATTACTGCAGGTTCAACATATTATTGGTCCATATCCGGGGGGAGTTTTTTAGGTGCATCGACAGGTGCAGTTAATACGCTCCAATGGGGACCTGCCGGATCGGGAACATTAAATGTTTATGAAGTTACGGCTGCAAATTGTACAGGGCCAACATCACTTTACAATGTAACCATTAACCCGCGTCCATCTCCTGTAACAATTATTGGTAACACATTAGTATGTGATAACATTCCTGAAATTTATACTGTTTCTGCTACTGCAGGTTCATTTTATACGTGGGATGTATTGAATAATTCTCAGGACACCCTCAATGCTGCAACCGATTCTTTACTGGTAACCTGGGGTGCAAATACTTCAGGACAAATCACCATTTTTGAAACCAACCAGTATAATTGTAATAGTGATACTACCGGAATCTCTGTCACCATTAATCAGCATCCGCAAATATTATTGCCTGTCGATTCAGCAATAATATGTAACAATGCAACGTATCAAATTGTTGCCAGTGCGAATACTGCCAATATCGTATGGCATCACGATGGAAATGGAAGCTTGTCGGATTCATTAATTACTTCTCCTGTCTATACCCCTTTAATTACAGACACCGGATATGTTCATCTTTATATGGTCGCTTCAAATCCTCCTTGTCTGAATGATACTGCCCGTCTGGTTATCTATGTAGTACCATCTCCTGTAGTAACGGTTACGGGTCCCGTAGCGCCAATATGTTATGGTTCCATTGACAGTGTTCGTGCAACTGCAGGTTTAACGGATCTATACATTTGGACTCCGGGAGGAATTCCAAGTCCGATAATTGCAATTCGTCCTCTTGTTACTACAACCTATATTGTTGCTGTTACCAATACATATAATTGTACTACTTATTCTTCTATTGGAGTCAGTGTAATTCCACCGGGAATTCCTGCTGCCGGTCCTGATCAGGATGTTTGTACAGGAACACCAATTATCCTAAGCGGTTCTCAGCAGAATGCCGGAGGACTTATATGGTCAACCGACGGTGATGGAACTTTTCAACCAAACAATACTTCAACATCGGTTACCTATGAACCCGGACAACAAGATTCTACGAGTGGATCTGCAACAATTTATCTGGCCACTACAGGAGCATGTTTGAATTTAACAGATACACTGATTGTTCTAATTCGTCAGCATCCATATATTACAGCAGGAAGCGATACTACTTTAACCATAGGTGCAGGACCCGGCGTAATGCTGCCATTAAATCCTGTTACCATAAATGTTCAGGGTGTTATTTGGACTTCTTCAGGTAATGGAACATTTGCCCCTTCAGACACTTCACTGAATGCAACGTATATGCCGTCGAAGGAAGATTTTAACCGCGATTCAATTGTAATTACAGTTACTACAACCGGAACATGTTCTGCTGCCAGCGATTATCTCGTTGTCGATTTCTCTCCTCTTATCATTCCAAATATCTTTACCCCTTATCCATCAAGCCCCGGTATTAACGATTATTTTTCCATCAGAAATCTTACTCCAAATACAGGAGTTAAGATTTTCGACCGATGGGGTATGCTTGTATATCAAAGCGATTATTATAGAAATGACTGGGATGCTTACGGATTGAAAGCAGATGTTTATTTCTATGTTGTATCCTCTGTTGAGAAAGATTATAAAGGCTGGGTGCAAGTGCTGAGAGAAGAATAATTATTTTTAAAATGATAAATTTAAAAACTCCGTTAGTCTGACGGAGTTTTTTTTTATCCCTCTTTTCATAAAGAACTTTTATAGAACTTATTTTTTAAATTAAACTATAAGTTTTCAAAGAAAACACTCAAATTTTTATAAAAATGCAATTTTATTTTCTATGAAATGTCAAATTATCCAATTACATTTGATATAACAAATTGAATCTAACCCTCTAATTCTGATTTCATGAAAAAAATCTTACTCTTATCGGGAATATTTTCCCTCTTTGCATTGCAGCTTTCTGCAACACATTTAATGGGTGGCCAGATTGTAGCCCGCCAGTTGAATGGTTTAACCTATGAAGTTACCCTGACTGCTTACCGCGATTCTGTTGGTATTCCAATGTATGCTACTGCAAATTTCCATGTTCAGGATGTAAATTCTGCATACGATACTACGTACAATGCGTTTCATACAGGAGCGACTCAATTTATTAATCGAGTGGAATTGTATGATTATATTGATACAATTATATTTCCTGCATCAGGACAATACAAGGTTTCCTGGGAAGATTGCTGCCGCAACGGAGCAATTCTTAACATGAGTAACCCATTAAGTGAATCAATGTATTTTTTGACGGTAGTTACTGTTGACAATGTAATTCCAAATTCAACTCCTAATTTCCTCAATCCTCCTGTCACCCTTGCTCAGAAGTTTTCTTTGTTCCAATATAACCCACTTCCTTTTGATGTTGACGGCGACTCATTGGCCTGGCTGATGGAAACCCCATTGAGTTTTAACGGTGATACAGTAGCAGGTTATACGCTTCCACACGCAGATCCGTTAAATCCTTTCACATTAAATCCCTTGACGGGAGAACTTACCTGGATGCCTGATTCCAATGGATTCTGGGAGGTTTCTTTCAGAGTTGAAGAATACAGAGGTGGATTAAAAATTGGTGAGATCAGAAGAGATATGCAAATAATTGTTGTTGATGACACTTCTAACTGGCATTCAATTGTATTTGATAATGGCGGATGGCCTCAGGATGGTCAGGGAAATTACGCTATGAGCATGGCTCCGAATGTGCCTTTCAATCTTACCCTTAATATAACCGACTTAGATAACGATCCCCTTGCTCTTAGTGCACAAGGTGAGCCAATGATATTATCTAATAATCCTGCTCAATGGGTTATCACTAATAATGCTCCGGGATCAGTTACAGGTATGTTCAACTGGACGCCATTACAATCGCAAGCGAGAGCGTTGCCTTATGTTTTAGCTTTCCGTGGATATGAATTTCATAATTTAAGCACATATACTACTGATCAAACACTCTTACTTTATGTGAATACAGCTAATGGTATTAAGAATGTAAATCAGGATTTTTCAGCCGGAAGATTATTCCCTAATCCGAATGCAGGAAATTGGTTCCTTTCTTTTGAGTTGAAGAAAAGCTCCCATGTTATTATTGAAGTTATGGATGTTGTAGGACAGAAAGTTGCTTCTGTTCTCGATCAAACGATGCCTGCCGGAACTAATCTGGTTCAAAACAGCGGACTGAAATTAGAAAGCGGTTACTATTTTGTTCAGGTAAATGTAAATGGACAAAAAGCGACTTCTTACCCGGTAATTATAGAGTAAAGAATTTATAATAATAGCTCCGCAATCTTTGCCTGAAGTGAAATATTTCACAACGGAAATGAGGTTGCGGAGTTTTTTATGCTTTATGTTTTGGGATATACTTTGTATTCAGCTTTCGCGATTCATTAGTTGTTTCGCCAGACTAAGGATGGCCTCTTTGCGTGATGTTTCAGCACCCGCTTTTTCCAGTTCACTTAAAGCCAGATTGAAATAATAATCTTTTTTCTCCAGTGCACTTTTTTTAACGTCAAGTTTTTCAAATATGGAAACAATTGCTTCAATTTTATTTGCCGGATTATGTTCTGCCGGATTGAGCCATCGATTCAATTCAGATTTTGTTTTACCCTCGGATGTTTGAAGTGCTTTCAGTAGCAGATAGGTTTTTTTATTTGCCAAAATGTCGCCGCCAACCTGTTTGCCAAACTTGTCGGCATCACCGTAAACATCGAGAATGTCGTCGTGCAATTGAAAAGCAATACCCAGGTTTTTGCCGAAAGCATACATGTGCAAAGAGTCGTCATTGGAAGCGCCTGCGCAGAGTGCTCCAATGGAGCAGGAACATCCAAGGAGTGAAGCAGTCTTCAGAGAATTCATCGTAAAATAATCATCAATTGTTATGGAATCATCGTTTTCAAAATCCATATCCATTTGCTGGCCTTCACAAACATGTAATGCCGTTTGCAGAAAGCTATCCATAACTTTTCCTGTAAATTCATTTTTCACGTTCATCAAGAGTTTACAGGAAAGTACAAACATAGCATCACCGGAAAGAATAGCGATATTTGAATTCCATTTTTTGTGAACGGTTTCCCTGGAGCGGCGAAGGGGAGCCTTGTCCATGATGTCGTCGTGCATAAGCGTGAAGTTGTGAAAGACTTCAATGCCAAGTGCAGGTTGTAAGGCTTCTTCTGCATTGCCGCCAAAAAGTTCATTGCTCATCAATAAGATAACCGGACGCATCCTTTTTCCTCCAAGGCTGATCATATATCGTATTGGCTCATAAAGTTGTACAGGGTGACTGCCAAGTTCGAGCTTTGAGAGACCGTCTTCTATAATTTTCCGGAAATGACTTTCAGAATGCATGTTGTAAACATACAATCCAAATGGGGAATAAACCAAATTGGATTTGCAAAAATTTAAATAAGAACGTACTCGCAGTTTTTTATGACTTTGCGGAGACCTTCTTCCAACGTTGTAAAATCGTGCTGAAGCAACTGTTTCATTTTTGTTACATCGGGTTTACGACGCGTCATATCTCCTTCTTTTAAAGAAGGAAGATGAATAATTTTTGAGTTAGAGTTTGTAATCTTTTTAATAATGTTTGCCAGCTCGAGCATCGATATTTCATTGTCTGTACCTATGTTTGCAACATCATTCACAAGAAGATTGTTGTACAAAGCATTTGTAGTAGCATCCAGGTGGTCATCAATGTAGCAAAAAGTCCTTCGCTGACTGCCATCACCGTAAATAGTAATATCTTTTTCCTTTATTGCTGCTGCAAGAAATTTTGAAATGACGAAATCAGTACTTTGTTTTGGTCCGTAGGTATTGAACAAACGAAAAATAGTAAAGTCAAGGTCGTATTCCCGTTTAAAGGATCGCAAATACGCTTCGCCAACGTTTTTCACAATAGCATACGGCAGACGGGAATTCAGTGGAGTAGTATGTTCGTTTTGCGGGTATTCTACAGGCTCTCCATAAACCTCTGAAGAAGAAGTGTAGAAAACACGTTTCACCCCTGTGTTTTTAGATAGATTAAGAATTTGGCTAATACCCATAATGTCAATCAAAACCATTACAGGGTTTGCTAAAGTCCTTTTCACACCTACTACTGCTGCATAATGAAATACATAATCAAAACGGTAAGCATGGAAGATGCTTGAAATATCCATGAGGTTATTGGCATCCGCTTTTATGAATTTTACATTCTGATGAACAGATTTTGGCACCTTGCTGAATACTCCCGTTAAGAGATTGTCAACAATGACAATGTAATTATCAGGGTCTCTTGCAAGGCGCTCTGCCAAACTGCTTCCAATGAAGCCCGCGCCACCGGTGATTAGTATCTTTCTTTTCATGAATTAATTATTGACGGAGAATACTCAAAGCTTTTAATGCTGAAAACATCTTTTTCAAGATCAATTTACGAAACATTCAGCAATAATATTCTTAAACTAGATCTTAACGTCAGAAGTTGCATAAAAAGTTAAATTTTCAATGATATCGTTCCGAAAGAGATAAAAGGTATTTGCCATAACCACTTTTAATCAGGGGTTCGGCCAGCTTTTTCAATTGTTCTAAAGTAATGTATTTCATGCGGTAAGCTATTTCTTCAATACAGCCTATCTTCAGACCTTGTCGCTCTTCAATGACTTGTACAAACTGTCCTGCCTGCATTAGGGAAGCAAACGTACCTGTGTCAAGCCAGGCAGTCCCAATATCAAGAATACCAACCTTAAGTTTTCCCTGTCTTAAGTATTCTCTGTTTACATCGGTAATTTCATATTCTCCACGGGCACTTGGCTTCAGGTTTTTAGCAATTTCAATTACTGAGTTATCGTAAAAGTATAAGCCCGGGACAGCAAAATTAGATTTCGGTTTTTCCGGTTTTTCTTCAATACTGATAACCTTATTGTTCCTGTCAAATTCAACAACACCATAACGTTCCGGATCGCTTACGTGATAGGCGAAAACAATGCCTCCATCGGGATCGACGTTGCTGTTTAAAAGCTGCTGCAGACCTGTGCCGTAGAAAATATTATCACCAAGGATGAGTGCAACTTTATCTTTACCTATAAATTTATCACCTATTACAAATGCCTGAGCAAGTCCGTTAGGAATTTCCTGCTCAGCATAAATAAATGAACAACCCAGATTCTTTCCGTCGCCAAGAAGCCGGCGAAAATGCGGCAGGTCCTGTGGTGTGGAAATTATAAGTATTTCATTTATGCCGGCCATCATCAGAACAGACAATGGATAATAAATCATCGGCTTATCAAAAACGGGCATGAGTTGTTTACTCATGGCTAATGTAAGCGGATGCAAACGTGTGCCGGAACCTCCGGCGAGAATAATTCCTTTCATTTATTAAACTGTGTTTTCAGGATTAGGAATTTTTTTTATTTCAATATCACCGAGTTCAACATCTTCGTCTTCATCGAAGATCTGAATAAGCGGTTCTTTGAAGAAAGCACGCGTAATAATGCGTTTCTCCAGGGATAATAGTAACGAAGGAAGAAAAATAAGGTTGCTGAACATGGCAATAAGAAGCGTAATGGAAATCAATACACCAAGAGCGGATGTACCGCCGAAGCTGGAAGCGGTAAATATGAAAAATCCCGAATAAAGAATAACAGCTGTATATACCATGCTTGGCCCCGTTTCAAAAATTACCTTGGAGACAGTTTTGGAAATACTTCCTGCATGTTTACGAAGTTCCTGACGATAACGCGTAAGGAAATACATGGTTCCGTCACTGGCAATTCCAAAAGCAATACTAAAAATAAGAATAGTCGATGGCTTCAAAGCTATATCGAAATAACCCATCATGGCAGCTGTTAAAAGTAATGGCGACATGCTTGGAATGAGCGCAATTATAACCATGCGGAAGGACATGAAAAGAAAAAACATTACTGTGCCAATTAATAGTATGGCAAGCATTACACTTTCTTTCAGGTTAAGCAGAAGGTAATCGTTATTTTTAAGGAAGATGATGGAGTTTCCCGTCATTTTTACATCGTAATCGGAAGCAGGAAATATACTATCAATGCGGGGGCGGATTTCAGCCAGGAGCTTTTTCATTTTTATGGATCCGATATCGGCAACCTGGAAACTGATACGCGTAACCTGTTTTGTACTGTCAATAATGGAACGAAACATCTTCTCATTTCCTTTTGCATCGTTGGCATAGCCAGACAATCGACTTAATTCTTCAGCAGTAGGAACGATATAGTATTTAGGATCGTTGTCCTGAAGTCCCTGGTATGAAAATTTAATCAACTCAGCAATGGAAACCGGCTCGCTGAACTCTTTGTAACCGGCCATAACTTTTTGTACACGATTAATTTTATAAAGGGTTTTTAAATCAACTGCTCCCTTGGCTTTCCTGGTATCAACAGTAATCTCAAACGGCAATACACCGCGGAAGTTTGATTCAAAAAATTTCAAGTCGGTATAAATAATATCTTTTTTAGGCAGATCATCCACGACATAACCAATGGATTTTATTCGCATCATTCCGAAAATACTGACGATGATTGTAATTATTACTATGGTGTAAATCCTGATTCTGTATGCATGCACCCAATGGTCAATTTTATAGAGTAGGAAATTAAGTGATTTACGCTCCAGGTGCTGAATTTGCCGGTTAGTAGGAGGGGGCAGATAACTGAAAACAACAGGAATAAAGACCAGTGAAATCAGGAAAGTGAGCATTACATTGATTGCAGTAATAATACCGAATTCAATAAGAACATCACTATGAGTAAAAGAAAATACCAGAAAGCCAAAAGCCGTTGTAACATTGGCAAAGAAAGTTGAAACACCTATGCGGTAAATGGAACGTGCAAGGGCTTTTACTTTGTTCCCGTGTTTGGCATATTCCTGCTGGTATTTATTAAGTAATAAAATACAATTCGGTATGCCTATTACAATGATGATAGGCGCGATAAGGCTAGTAAGAATGGTAATCTTGAAGCCAAACATTTCCAGAGTGCCAAACGACCAGATTACTCCTAAGATTACTACGATCATTGGGAAAAGTACAGCGTAAAAACTTCGGAAGAAGATGAAAAGAATCAATGCTGTTACCAGTAGTGCTAGAAAGAGAAACATCTTCATTTCAGAAAGTATCTTCTGGGATACTGCCGTTCGGATGTAAGGTAAGCCGGAGTAATGAAGAGCGATGTTGTTATTCTTAGCAAAGCGCTCACTCATTTCTTTTATCTGACCAACGATTTCTATCCGGCCCTTCGTATTAATTTTCTTAGGATCGAAGGTGATTGCCATAACGGTGGCTTTCGTAGTATCGTTATAAATCAATCCATCGTAAAATGGTAAAGCGCTAAGTTCGTTTCGAAGGCTGTCGACTTGTATTTGTGAAACCGGGCGACTTTCGAGTAACGGTTTAAAATCAAGCTTGTGCTGACTATCGTTACGTATCACCCTGAAAGCGCGGGCAACAGAAACAACCTCCTGAATTCCTTCGATTTTTTTTATCTCATTGGTGAGGTCATACCAGTCGGCAAAAACAGGCTGCTTCCACAAACGCTCATCCTTGAACCCAATAACCATAACGGTTCCGTCTTCGCCGAATTTTTCTTTGAACTTAAGGTATTCTGAGAAAGTAGAATCGGAAGGAGGAAGGATTCGCGCAGCTTCATAGCTAAGTTTTACCCTGGAGGCAAAAAAAGCCATTACACCTGTCACTAAAATTAATACGGCAAGTGTGGCAATTTTATTTCGAAGAATTATTCGCGCGAGAGCTTCAAGCATAGAGCCCTAAAATACAATTTTACTATTAGTCAGAGCAGAGAATATTGCTCGTTTTTGAGCCAAAAAGTGAATCCGGCCTTTTTTACAAAAGGAATCACAGGTATTAAATTGGTATTTAAAGAGCAATTTGATAGCCAATAGAAAAGAGCCACTCTAAACAAAAGAAACTATGATTGGCTTTTGAATCTCCGACTGAAAGCACATCCAGATAATTTGCATAAACACCTTTAAATCCTGTTTCAGCGATAAGGTGTTTTCTGAATTGATAGTGTATGCCAAGGTCAAGTCCGGAAACATAACCTGCTACATGGTAGTTATTATTTTGATTTACGTTGAATAGGGCAACTTCACTTTGAGGAATTACTATTCCTGCTCCCGGTTTTAAAGTATATGAAAAGACATTGCTTCCTGACGGGCTATGATAAAATTCGATTTTATAAACGAGACTCAACATTAAAAAATTAGCACCATTGGTATGCTCGAAACGAACAAATTTTTCTGATAAAATAGTGTCTTTGTCTATATAGTTTTCGTGGATTTTACCTTTAACATGTGCAATCTGATTTTTAGTCATAATGTATTTGGCGTGATCAAAACCAATTTCAATTCCGATTTTTGGATGACGGGCAAACGAATACCCAATTCTGTATATAAACTGTGGAATTGATATATTTGTATTAAAAGCCTTTTCAAACCTTGGTAAATCGTGAGCAGTCACATCATATATGGTAAAATTAAAATCATTGTTGGACACACTTTCAAAATGGAGATCACTGCGAGAAAACCAATCTTTATTATATCCCCATAAAAAATAAAGTCGGCCTTTAGGTTTCTCTTCTATACTCTCAGCAGAATAAACTGAAACTGAACATGTGTTTAAACTAATTAGAGCGAAGAATATGACAACTGTTTTTTGTATATTCATGAGGGTGTAAAATTATGTATTTTTTTATGTTGTAAAGAAATATTAATCGTAATCAGGCATTGAAGTTTGGTTTTTAAAAAAACACTTTTGTTTCTGTTCTATCGTTTTAGTATTAATTTCGGGAGGTTTTTTCAAAAAGCACCATTGTTTAAAATTTGACTATCAATTAGCTTCTAAGTATATTGCCCTAATATTTACTCCGATGAAAAAATATCAATTAAGTTGTTTATTTATTTTAATTATTTCATTATCAACATCTTGCAAAAAAGATGATGTCAATGATTCCCGGGCTCTTTTAGGTGAAAAGGCAGCTGTTATTTCAACTCCAACAATTATCACCAAACCGGTTTTGAGTATTACAGATACCACTGCAGAAAGTGGTGGAGTGATTTCATCCGATGGTGGTGATTCTATAATTGCCCGTGGCATTTGCTGGAGCACATCTTCGAATCCTACAATTGCGAATTTTACAACTTCCGATAGCACTGGAACAGGCAGTTTCAACAGCAACCTTACCGGACTTAGTCCCGGAACCACTTATTATGTGAGGGCTTATGCTACAAATAGTATTGGAACTGCTTACGGTCAGCAGGTAAGCTTTACAACATCTATCCTATTAACTATTGGAATGAACTACCGGGGTGGTATTATTTTTTATATTGATTCTACCGGAATGCATGGTATTGTATGTGCAGCAGCAGATCAAAGTGTTTTAGCGGATTGGGGATGTCCCAACGTTGCAATTACAGGGGCTGATGCATCTGCTTTGGGTACAGGCAAACAAAACACTATTGATATACTGGCAACCTGCCCAACAGCAACAGCAGCAAATATTTGTGATACTTTAACCTTGAATGGTTATAATGACTGGTTCCTGCCTTCCAAATCAGAGCTAAACCTTATGTACAGCAATCTTCATCTTTCAGGATTGGGCAATTTTGGAAACCTGGCATACTGGTCTTCTACTGAAATGACTGCTTCTTTTGCATGGCAGGTAATTTTCAGCGGAGGTATTTTACAGGGAACAACAAAGAATAATTTAATTGCTGTTCGTGCTGCAAGAGAGTTCTGATCACAATAGGAAAATATCCTTATCCGGTCATAGTTAAATACTATCATTTAATATGTTACAAATGCTGACCTTAAAATAATAGGTTCAATTATTCATTTTATTTCTACATTTTTGTATTCTTAAATACACTATACCATGTATGAAACGCTGAAGCCCGTTCTTATAAAAGAACTTGAGGAAATAAAAGCTGCAGGTCTGTTTAAAACAGAACGCATTATAAGTACGCCACAAGGTGCTGCCATCCGTGCCAATGGAAAAGATGTAATAAACTTTTGTGCCAATAATTATCTTGGACTTTCTTCTCATCCCAAGGTAATTGAAGCAGCAAAAAAAGCAATAGACACGCATGGTTATGGAATGTCGTCCGTCCGTTTTATTTGCGGTACGCAGGATATTCATAAAGAACTGGAACAAAAAATCTCTAAGTTCTTAGGTACAGAAGACACTATACTCTATGCAGCAGCTTTTGATGCCAACGGTGGTGTGTTCGAGCCTTTGTTGAACGAACAGGATGCAATCATCAGTGATGAATTAAACCATGCTTCAATTATAGACGGAGTTCGCTTATGCAAAGCACAACGTTTTCGTTACAAGCATAACGATATGGGAGAACTCGAAAAAATACTGAAGGATACCCAACAACTTCGTCACCGCATGATTGTTACAGATGGTGTTTTCAGTATGGATGGAACCATTGCCCAGCTGGATAAAATTGTTGAATTAGCCGACCGTTACAAAGCTCTTATTATGATTGATGAATGTCACGCTTCCGGCTTTATGGGTAAAACAGGACGTGGTACTCATGAGTACAGAAATGTAATGGGTAAAATTGACATCATAACGGGCACGTTGGGAAAAGCGCTTGGCGGTGCCATGGGAGGATTTACAAGCGGTAAAAAAGAAATTGTAGAAATTCTTCGCCAGCGTTCACGGCCGTATCTTTTTTCAAATTCACTGGCGCCTTCCATTGTCGGAGCGTCTATTGCCGTAATCGATATGCTCAGTGAGACAACTCAATTGCGTGATAAATTGTGGGAGAATACAAAATACTTTCGTGAGAAAATTACTGCTGCTGGATTTGACATCAAGCCCGGCGAACATCCTATCGTTCCGGTTATGCTGTACGAAGCAAAACTTGCACAGGAATTTGCAGCTCGTTTGCTCGATGAAGGTATTTATGTTATAGGTTTCTTTTATCCTGTAGTTGCCAAGGGCAATGCAAGAATCCGCGTGCAAATTTCTGCAGCCCATGAAAAGAAACATCTTGACCACGCAGTAAGCGCTTTTGAAAAAGTTGGAAGGGAATTGGGAGTTCTAAAGGAAATTTAATAAAATTGGTAACAATTTATACAGATGGAAGTGCCCGAGGAAACCCCGGTCCGGGAGGTTATGGTGTTGTGCTAATTTCCGGAAGTCACCGCAAAGAAATTTCTGAAGGCTACAGGCTTACTACAAATAATAGGATGGAGTTGTTAAGCGTAATCGTTGCACTCGAAGCATTAAAACAAAACGAAGCCACAGCGGTAGTGCATTCCGATTCAAAATATGTGGTAGATGCTGTAGAAAAGAAATGGGTTTTCGGATGGGAGAAGAAAAATTTTAGTGGAAAAAAAAATTCTGATTTATGGAGGCGCTTTCTTTTAATTTACAGAAAACACAAGGTTCGTTTTGTCTGGGTAAAAGGACATGCCGAAACCAAAGAAAACAATCGGTGCGACGAATTGGCTGTACAAGCTTCTTTTAATCCTGAACTAAAAATTGACAGCTGGTATGAGCTTAATGGAAAGGTCAATTAAAAGTCAATTTTCTTTTTTGATTAATCCGTGATTTACATTTCCGTTTTTCAAAAAAATAGGATAAAAAGTAAATCTATCTAAAGACGAAATAATTTTCCAATGGGTTGTACCAACATTGTTAAAGTTTGTTAACTTGATCTTTTTTTCCGGCGAACTATATTTTTATGTCAAAACATTATTAAATTTGATTTTAATGTAAAGTCCGCTACTATGATAACACACACTCTCTATCGTTTTGCAGTTGCATTTCTTTTCTTACAACTCAATATTTATTTCTCTATTGGTCAGACCACTTTTGTTCATAGAACCGGAAGTGTTCATAGCGATTACGGTGTTTCCTGCCAACCTACTTACGACGGCGGCATTATTGTCGCACAGGTAAGTTCTACCAATGGAATGGATCTTCACTCAGGACTGGTAAAAACAGATGATGCCGGTAATATGCAATGGTATCAGTTGTATCAGGTCGGAGAATATACTGTCCCCGCTTCTGTATTGCAGGCAAAGGATGAAGGTTATATAGTTCTTGCCAGAGCAGCAGACACTTCGTTTTTAAATAACAATAAGCATTTCCTCTTATTGTATAAAACAAACCCTGTAGGGGTAACGCAATGGAATAAACAATATACCTTATCCGGAAACGATTTACCGTTGAACCTTGTTCACAGGAAAGCGGGTGGATATATTTCGTTTTCAATTGGAGATTACAATCTTGGAGGCTATCCTAAAACCGTTGTAACAGTTTATGAAGATGATGGTGACATAACTTGGTCAAAACAATTTTCCGCTCTTTATGGACTTTCCGGTAAGAAAGGAATTGAAATGCCTAACGGTAACATATGCTTTATTGCTTCAGCGGCAGATCCTGATGTACTTTCTTTTGTTGATGTTGTTGTAACCATGCTTGATCCAAATGGTAATTTGCTTTGGTCAAAGAATTTTGGTACTTACTACGACGATGAAGGGTATGCAATTGCCGCGAATGATTCAAATGAAATTTTTATTACCGGAAGGAATTATTTTTTGAATCGTGAATGGGATAGTTTTCTTATTAAACTTGACAGGAACGGTAACAAAATTCTTTCTCGAGTATATGATGGCGGAACAAGTATGGGAGAAATTATGCGTTGCGTTGTAGCATACAATGACGGCTCCTGTAAGCTTCTCGGCGATATTGGAACCTTTAATGAAAGGGATATTACACTTCTTAATATTGATTCCAATGGTTCTGTTGCATCTGTAAAGCGTTATGCATTCTCATTATTGTTCACCAATTATCCATATGAAATGTTCCGTGCTGTCGATGGAGGTCTTGTTTTTACGGGTGATTATCGTCCACCAACAACTTACAGGGATGCAATAATAGTAAAAACAGAAGCGGATGGCAGCCTTAATTGCTATGGCGCACCGATGAGCATTACAGAATACAATGAGGTATTTCACGACTCTGTTTTTAATGTGACATCGGCTAACTCCATCGTAGCACCGCATACTTTTTTAGAAACATCTGTTGTCAATCCGTTTTTAGATCACGTAGTATGCCCGTTAAGTACGGGCGTAGATGAGTCGCCAAATGATAAGGAGAATACAATAAATATTTTCCCTAATCCAGTATCGGAGCAGCTTACCGTTAAACTAAATACCGGGGAATATCTAAAATCTTTGCGGATTTATAGCGCGGATGGAAAAGAAGTATATTTTGAAAAGTGTAGTGATCGTAAGAATACGTTCTCTTATCAAACAACTACTTTATCGGCAGGAATTTATTTTCTTGAATGTGTTTCCAATTCGCAGGTGTGGAAAAGAAAGTTTTTAAAGTACTAATCAAAATTTTATTTTACCATCAAATTCGAAGAATGAATTTTCAGAATTCAATAAGCTTCCCTTCACCGGAAATGGATTGATTAATTGAATTTGGTTTACCTGTGTAATAGATATTGCCAACATATTCAATCTCGGCTCCGAGTTCTTCTTTTACATTTATTCTGCAATCGCCTGTTGATCTATTTCTAACATAGGTATAGAAAGTTTTTAATTTTTCAGCATCCAGTGTGGCTACATCGTTTAAATAAACATAATTAACACCGGAATATCCTGCTAATTGAAAATCAGCCCTGCCGACGTTATTATTAATATGTGTTTTATCAGAATTGAAAAACAGATTAATTGAACCGGAGCCATTCCAGCAATCGATGTAAAACTCTTTCGTGCGGATTGTGTCTTTACAGGAAATATTTCCCGAGCCGTAGTAATCAATTTTTTCAGGTAAGTCCATTCCAATTTCAACAATATAGGTATTGCTGAAACTTCGCATCCAATTGCAACGGTTTTCATTTCTTATGTAAAGTGTATTACCGCTTAATTCGGTGATAATACCATCTACAAGATTTTCTCCAGCGGTAACTTTAATATAGAAAGACGAATTTGGTACAATTACCAGATCAACATTGTTCTTCAGATCGATTTTAGAAAAGGCTGAAACAGGCCGGGATTGAGAAATTGTTTTTCCTGCGTTTTTAAAACAATCGAGCATATGATCTTTTTTACAAGTAGTTAATGTGCCAATTGCAACAAGCAGAAGGAATATTTTAGTTTTCATTATTATTTTGGAGTGAACCACTGAATAAGTTTTAAATTATTTTTTTGTTATTCTGTAACCAACTCCCAATTCAATCATATCAGCTCGGGCATAATGGGATTTAAGATTCAGGCAAAGGAAGACTTTCTTGAAATAATAATTCAGACAAATTTTGTGATAAATATTGCCATCATCCTTCCAGCCATTGTAAAGATAATAACCCATATTAAACATTAGTCCGATTTTATGAAATGATAAATGATATGCGCCATAAAGTCCCGGACGGAAATCATCGATGCTTTTGGATTGTGTCAAGCCCAGCCTGTCAATACGTGCCGAAATGGAATTATCATAGAATAAATCAAACCCTAATCCCCAGGCACTTTTATTGCTAATCGGTTTGAAATACATAGAAGAGATTGCGGCAGCAAAATATTGTTTGCCTAGCGGAGGATAGATGCTTTTTGAAAAACCACCTGCATGGATCAGGATAGCAGGCTTTTTACTGAAAGGTTGAGTCTCCCGTTTAACAAAAGCTTTTTTATCTCCGAAGGCTAAGCGATAGGCGAGATTTATTGTTGCTATATTAATACCAAGGTTTGGAAGGTGAAATGCTCCATTTGAAAAATGGGTAATGCCTGCGCCCAATTCCAAATCGGATTTTTTTGAAATTCTTTTTTCATAATGAAGATCAAAATGTACTGCTTCATTGAAATGGGAGCCGATTGCAGCATTTTTAAAATTATCCTTTCTGTTAAATATTTTTTCAACATAACCCAATCCCATTCCGTATCGAAAATGCAAACCCCGGAGGTGATTTTTGCCCAGGGGAAAATCAATAAAAGGATAGAGTGCTATACCGGTCCCTAATTTTTCTTTACTTCCCAAATCAAAAGCGGCAATCGTAATTCCGTATGAAGGAAAATTAAAATTGTTTTCCCAGTCATCCTTTCCAAAACTTTGTCTGGAAATTGTTATTTCAAAACCTTTTACATGTTCTTCCTGCAAAGGCTCGAGTGCAGGACGGTGGGCAATGATGAAGCCGTAATCAGTTCTTATTTGTAAATTCCAGTTTCCATTGGTGGAGTCATTATTGGAAACACACAAAGCATGAAAAGGGTAAAACAGAATCAATAAATGAAATAAAATTCCAAAATTCCATTGAATGACGTTCAAAGCTTTTATTACAAAGAGCTTATTTTTCAATTGCATTAATTTTTTCATGCAATTTATTTTTGAAGGTTTTCAATTCAAGCAAGGCGGACTGCTTTTCTGTGAGAACAATAGAATCTTTTATCGTAAGTAGTTCTTCTTCTGATTTAGTTATTTTTTTGTTTATGGATGATTCGATCTCACGTAGTACATTCAAAAAACTTGATCGATAATACCGGGAAATCGGACGTTTTGCCCTTTCAAGAAGGATGTCTGTACCTTTGCTAAGTATTGAAAGACTCTTGTTATTTTCTAAATATTTTTGAAAATCTTTTAGCACTGTTTGACGCGTATAATAACTTGTTAAACGAAGAGCTCTTTTATAGAATGCAGTTTTATCTTCGGAAGAATTGCTGTAAAGTTCCGATAATCTGGGGAGTAAAGCTCTGCCGCTGTCTTTTTCAATGACGGCTACCAGTTCATTAGCTTTTGCTTTATCTTTTTCACTAATAATTTTAAAAGCTCTTGCAATAACTTTATAGGAAGAGTCTTTCAATGCATCTACAATAACTTCTTTATTGGCGGAGTAGCTAAAGTATTTTCCGAAACCTGTTAAAGCTTTTTCTCTAACAGCAGGAACCGAATCTGAGGATATCATTTTTTTAAGAATCTCTTTTACGCTTCCTGTATCATTCATTGCCAGTTCACCGATGTTGTTTAAGGCTGCTATACGAATGCTGTAAAATTTATCGTTTAAAGCTTCAATCATTAAATTAGCTTCAGGTGTTTTTATGGAGTAATTGCTGCCAATTTTTGATACAGCTTCATAACGATCAAGAAACAGCGGAGCGTGCTCGTATTGAAAGATAAATTCTTTATTTGTTTTATTGTCGTTTTTATTGCAAAGAAGCATTTTCTCCGCATCAACATTTACAAGATCGGGTTTTGACGGAAGATCAAATTGAAATTCCTGAGTAGCTTCTTCGACTATTACTTTTTTTCTTTCAACTTTTCCATTGTAGTAGATGTCTATATCAAGGGGAATTTTGTATAATGGGTTTTTGGAAAAGTCTTGTTTTTGTTTAATGGTTACTGTTTCTTTTTTAAGACTGTCGCTCCATTTGTAATCGATGTAAATATTCGGATGGCCGCCACTGAGGAACCATTGATTGAAATACCAATTAAGATCTTCTCCTGTGATTTTTTCAAAAGCAAGGCGCAAGTCATGTACCTCTGCTGTACCAAAGCGGTGATTGTTGAGATAATACCGCAAGGATTCAAAGAAAGCTTTATCGCCTGTATATTTTCTTAACATGTGAAGAGCTCTTCCTCCTTTATTGTAAGAGACGGCATCGTATAGATCTTCCCTGTCATCGTATTGAAAGCGGATTAAGGGTGGATCGAACTGTGTGGCGGAATTTAAATAACCTGACTGATCTCCTAAATTAAGATTATCTGCATTCTCGCGTCCATATTTATATTCTCTCCATAAATATTCGCCGTAATTTGCAAAACCCTCATTTAATGCAATGTTACTCCACGATTCACAGGTTACCAGATCACCAAACCAATGGTGAATTAATTCATGCGATATGTAGTCCTCATAATTTCCATCCTTAAATTCACGTGGATCCTGTTGCATGTTATTGCCATGAACAACAGCGGTTGTATTTTCCATGGCACCAGAAACAAAATCGTGGACAACAATCTGCGAGTACTTTTCCCACGGATACGGAACGCCTAATTTTTCAGAGAAAAAATCTATCATTTCCGGTGTGTTGCCGAAAATCATTTTTGCATATTTTTCATAGGGAGGATCTACATAATAATTAACTTCAATATTTTTCCATTTATCTTTTACAACAGCATAGTTACCAACCGCTATCATCGTCAGGTAAGGTGCTGCCGGCAGACTTTGTTTCCAATAGTCTGTTTTTGTGCCGTTTTTATTAATGGTAGAAGAAAGCAGAAGTCCATTTGAAAGAGTGGTAAAAGCAGTATCTACAGTAATATAAATTTCCTGTGTCATTTTTTGCTGGGGACCTTCTATAGTTGGAAACCATGCTGAATTTGATTCTGTTTCACCCTGCGTCCAAACCTGTGTTGGAGTATCGGCATCCGAACTGTCGGCATTAATAAAATACAGTCCTTTGTTGCTTTCTATTGCTTCGCTTCCTCCGGCTTTTAATTTTTCAGGATGTGATGTATAATCTATATATAATTTAAAAGATTCTTCTTTGTTGTAAATGCGATCGAGGTGAATGTGTAATAAAAGAGAATCGTATTCAAATTTTAATGGAAGATATTCACCTTTTTCATTGATCAGAGCTAACTCACCAATATACATTCCCCGGGCATTCAAAACCACACTGTCGGTTGGATAAAAATGGGGTTGTAGTGTTATTACTGCTTTACCTGTCAGCTCTTTTGCTTTCCAGTTAAAGGAAACCTCAAGTCGGGTATGAATGAGGTCAACAAATTTTGTATAAGTGCTACGATAAATTTCCTTTTTGTAAGACTCTGCTTCTTTTTGTTTTGTTGGTTTTGTTTTTGAAACAGGGGACTTTGTGCTGCAGGAAATGAGAAAAATAATTGAAATGCCCCAAATTATAGTTTTTATCATGATGGCCAAATATAGCATTTAAATCAATTTTAAATCAAAATTGTATCTTTACAACATGTACAAGGCAATCATACAAAACCGAACCTTTGAAATTTCCGGTAAAAAAAATGAAGTAATTGATGGTCTTTCCCAGAACCTCGATATACTTGAATATAGAAAAGGCAAATTTCATATTATTCTGGATAAACGTTCTTATAGTGCAGAAGTTTTATCTGTTGATTCAGAAACTAAAACTTGTGAAATAAAAGTTGAAAATACCATAATTACGGTTTCTGTTAAGGATAAATACGATGAATTACTTAAGGATATGGGAATTGATGAAGTTGCCGGTAAACGCATCAATGACATAAAAGCTCCAATGCCGGGAATGGTCTTGCACGTAATGGTACAGAATGGACAACCCATAAAAAAAGGTGATGCCATTGTCGTATTAGAAGCTATGAAAATGGAAAATATTTTGAAATCTCCATCCGACGGCATCATAAAAAATATTCTTGTCGTAACCGGAGATAAGGTTGAAAAAAATCAGGTAATGGTAAACTTTGAATAATGAAATACTTCTTCTTCTTCATACTAATTTTTGTCTTTCAATATAGTCATGCACAGATTAATGTTGATTGTAATTCCCATCGCTTTGATCAGGAGGTGTTTTCAAATGTGCTTACAACAAGCAATATTCTGTACGGGGCAAACATGGATGCTAATGGTTCAAATACAAATCTGACAATGGACATTTATCAGCCTGACGGAGATACTGTGTCTGTCAGACCTCTGATAATTTGGGCTCATGGCGGGAGTTTTATCACCGGTACAAAAAGTGATCCTGACATTGTTTCCTTGTGCCAGCATTTTGCAAAGAGAGGCTATGTTTGTGCTTCAATAAACTACAGATTGGGAGTGCCCTTTCCCATTAATCAGGAAAGTGCTATGAAAGCTGTATACAGATCCATGCAGGATATGAAAGCATCCATTCGTTTTTTCAGGAAGGATGCAGCAACAACAAACATCTATAAAATTGATCCCAATACAATTTTTGTTGGCGGCTCATCGGCCGGAGCTTTTGCCGCATTGCATACAGCGTATCTAGATAAATACAGCGAATTCCCAATTCCTGTTGATACCATTGCCATGGGGACAATAGAAGGAAGCAGCGGCAATCCCGGATATTCAACTGCAGTTAATGCTGTAATTGATTTATGCGGCGCACTCGGCAATAAAACTAATGTTGAAGCAGGAGATCTGCCTTTTGTGGCTATGCATGGAAATGCAGATAATACAGTTCCTTATTCTACAGCCATGATTAATTTTCTCACGATTTATCCGATTGGCGTAGTTGACGGAAGTTATGCTATCTCAGATTTTGCAAATAGTATTGGCGTATACAATGAAATGTATACGTATTATGGTGCAGGACATGTTCCTTATTTATCAAGTACAGCTTATATGGATACAACTGTTCGTTTTGTAAGTAATTTTCTTTACAAATATCTTGCTTGCAGTCCTGTTGACCCTACGCCATTTGCAAATACATTTCCTGTGGGTATTAATTCTGTATCTGATAAAAATGATTTTATTATTTCTCCCAATCCGGGGAATGGAATTTTTTCAATAAATGCAGCTGTATTGGATGCTCCGTTTTCTTATTTTATGATATTCGATGTTGATGGAAGAATGATAAAACAGATTTTTCCGGATGAAAAAAATGCATTGTTGGATTTATCAAAAAATACCCCGGGAATATATTTTTATCAAATTAAAACAAATGGGGGTGTATTTGGGGGTAAAATCATTGTTGAATAATAAAAATTTACAATGGGGTTGCGATTGGGATTAATCCCGTGAACGGCAGAGTCAGGATGCATCCTGACTCTACATGTCACGGGATTGTTTTGAAAATGCCAATGGTTTGGCATTGATTTCATCGTATTCTTCTCTGTTTTTTGCAATGTCAATGGCTGTATAAATTGCTTCACGAAAAGAATCTTCACTTGCTATTCCTTTTCCTGCAATGTCGTAAGCTGTTCCATGATCCGGAGAGGTGCGCACGATAGAAAGTCCTGCAGTGAAATTTACACCTGAGGAGAAAGCAATAGTTTTAAAAGGAATCAATCCCTGATCGTGATACATGGCTAAAACGGCATCAAAGTTTTTATAAGCGGATGAGCCGAAAAATCCATCAGCAGAATAAGGGCCGTAAACAAAAAGACCTTCATCAAAACATTTCTTTATGGAAGGAATAATTATTTCACTTTCTTCTTTTCCCAGTAAACCTGCATCACCTGCATGAGGATTTAAACCCAATACAGCTATTTTTGGTTTGCGCACATTGAAATCACGTTTCAGCGATTGGTTCATGAGTTTGAGGGTAGTAACGATTTTATCCTGAGATAAAAAAGCAGCTACTTCTTTCATGGGTATATGACCTGAAACAACAGCAATGCGCAAAGTGTCGCTTACCAGAAACATCAGATGAGCCGGTGAAGGAAATTTTTCAGCCAGGTATTCTGTATGTCCTTTGAATTTAAATTCGGCTGATTGAATATTGTGTTTGTTAATAGGAGAAGTAATAAGAACATCAATATGCTTTTCTTTAAGATCACTTATGGCGCTTTCAAGTGAGCGCAGTGCATACTTTCCTCCATCGGCAGTGTCTTTTCCGAATTCCACAGGTACTTCTTCTTCCCAGCAATTGATTACATTGGTTTTGCGTAAAATAATATCGTTGCCACTCTTTACAGTTACGTATTGAAGGTCGTTCATGTTCAGCATTTTTCTTTGCAGACTTACCATCTTATTGCTGGCATAAATAACAGGAGTGCAAACCTGGTGCATCCTGTTATCCAAAAATGTTTTCATGACAACTTCTAAGCCAACTCCGTTAATGTCGCCGCAAGTGATACCTACTTTTGTTTTACCTTCTTCCATTTATTTATTTTTTTTAGTAAAGAAATCAACAAGAAGTCTTACTGCAACACCGGTGCCTCCTTTACCGCGATAGCTTGATGGACCGTGAAGAAAGGAAGGGCCGGCTATATCAAAATGCATCCACGGGTAATCAACATAACGTTGAAGAAATTTCCCGGCAGTTATTGCACCGCCGATTGGGCCGCCAATGTTTTTCATATCTGCTATGTCGGAGTTTATTAATTCATCGTATTCATCCCAGAATGGAAATTCAGCGAGACGTTCGTAAACGGCTTCACCGCTTTTACGCAGACTTTCTTTAATATTGCTATTTGCATTTCCCATACAAACGATTCCATAAGAGCCAACGGCCATAGCGGCAGCACCGGTAAGGGTAGCGAAATCAAGCACCAGTTCCGGGCTGTATCTTTTTGCATAATGCAAAGCGTCGGCTAGAATGAGGCGGCCTTCAGCATCGGTATTTAAAACTTCAACGGTGTGACCGCTCATCATGGTAATAACATCGCCCGGTGTGTATGCATCTCCACCCGGACGGTTATCCGTTGCCGGAACGAGGGCAATTACATGAACAGGGACCTTGTTTTTTGCAAGTGCATATAGTGTGCAAGCTACAGCAGCACCACCGGCCATGTCGCTTTTCATATAATCCATTGAACTTGGAGTTGGTTTTAAACTCAATCCGCCCGTATCATAGACAACCCCTTTGCCAACCAAAACATATGGCTTTTTATTTTTAGCATTTCGCGGTTTCCATTCCATCACCGTAAATGTTGGTGGTTGCGGGCTACCAAGGTTTACTGCAAGAAGTCCACCCATTTTCTGCGCTTTAATTTGCGCCTTATTCATTACAGTAACTTTAAAGCCTGCTTCACTTCCAAGCTTTGTAAATTCAGCTGCAAGTTGCGTTGCATTTAACCATGAATGAGGTTCATTTACAAGCGTACGGGCACGACAAACAGCTTCAACAGTATTTGCCATTGCATCGACTTGCTGTGCACGCAATCCTTTACTCATAATGAAAATTTCTTTCAGAGAATGTTCCTCTTTCTTTTTTTCTTTTCTGTATTTCAGAAACTGGTAATTTCCTAAAGCCATACCTTCAGCGAGAGCTAAAGCCGCTTCAGGTTTGCCAAAGTTGTTTACGATAAAAATTTTCTCCAGCTTATGTCTGTTGACAGATGCAAGAAAAACATCACCGGCTTTACGGCAATTCTCCTGAAGCTTATTGATGTCATTCTTTTTATCGGGCCTATAGATTGCTACGAACCTGTCGTATTGATTGATAACGATGCTTTTTTTATCAGCCTTAATTTCTTTGGCGATAAATTGAGCTTCTTTTTCAGAAAATAGTCCTTTAGGCAACGTTCCTTTGTCATCGATTAGTAAAACAAGGGAATCGGCAGGTTTATAAGATGTTACGAGCTTGATTGTTGTATGCATTATTAATTGTATTTTTGACAGGCGGAAATTAATTAAAATATTATTGGCATGAAGGATATTTCAACCCATTCTTTAAGTAATTCTTTCCGGATTTTATTATGAATGCTGACATTTTACTGAAACGAGCAATTCAGTCTGATTTCCTGACTGTTGAAGAAGGCATTTTTCTCTTCGAAAATGTACCTACAGCCGAATTAATGGATGCCGGTCATCAATTAAGGAAAAAAATTCATCCTGAAAATAATGTTACCTGGATTATTGACAGAAATGTTAATACGACCAATATCTGCATTGCTAATTGTAAATTCTGCAATTTTTATAGGATTCCCGGTCATGCTGAAGGCTATATTACGACTATAGATCAGTATAAACAGAAAATTGAAGAGACCTTCCGTTATGGAGGCGAACAATTGCTCCTTCAGGGTGGCCATCATCCTGATTTAGGACTTTCTTTTTATACGAACATTTTTCGTGAACTTAAAAAGCTGTATCCAACATTGAAACTTCACGCATTAGGTCCACCGGAAGTTGCACATATTACCAAACTGGAAGGATCGACTCATTATGAGGTATTAAAAGCTTTAAAGGAGGCCGGACTTGATTCCCTTCCCGGTGCAGGTGCTGAAATTCTTAACGACCGTGTACGCCGGCTTATTTCAAAAGGAAAATGTTCCGGCAGTGAATGGCTGGATGTAATGAGAGCAGCTCATAAATTAAATATTACTACTTCAGCAACAATGATGTTCGGTCATATTGAAACCATCCATGAACGATTCGAACATCTTGCCTGGCTTCGCGAAGTGCAGAATGAAAAACCAAAATCAGCCAAAGGCTTTCTGGCATTTATCCCATGGCCCTTTCAGGATGAAGGAACTTTATTGCAAAGAATTAAAGGCGTCAATAATAAAGTAACCGGTGATGAATACATTCGTATGATTGCATTAAGCCGATTAATGCTTCCAAACATAGAAAATATTCAGGCCAGTTGGCTTACCGTTGGAAAAGATATTGCGCAGCTTTGTCTTTACGCAGGAGCGAATGATTTCGGTTCCATTATGATTGAAGAAAATGTTGTTTCTGTAGCCGGCGCTCCGCATCGTTTCACTGCTGATGGAATTCAGCAATCCATTCTCCAGGCCGGTTTTGAACCCAGACTTCGCAATCAGCAATATGAATTCAGGGAAATTCCTGAAACTATAGAACAGCAAGTTATTACTTATTGACAATGAAAAAGCTCTTTCGTTTTTCTTTATTATTTTTATTTTTTTTAAGTATAAAAACTTCTTTTGCTACGCATAACCGGGCAGGAGAAATAACCTATCAATGGATTGGTGCCGACTCTTCCGATTTAACATATAGAGTAACTATTACAACCTTTACCAAAACTTCCAGCTTTAATGCTGACAGACCCAAGCTTGACTCTGTGTATTGGGGTGATAGTACTCCTCCTGTTGTTTTCGACAGAATTCAAAAAATTAATCTGGCAAACGATATTAGTAAAAACATCTATGAAAATACACACACGTATCTTGGAAACGGAATATTTAAGATTCATTTTACTGACCCAAACAGAAATGCCAATGTAGTCAACATCCAAAATTCAGTTTCTGTTCCATTTTATCTTGAAAGTATTTTAGTTATCAGCCCATTTCTCGGACAAAATAATTCACCTGTTCTTACATATCAACCAATTGATCAGGGATGCACAGGCCGGATTTTTATTCATAATCCCGGAGCATACGATCCCGATCCCAACGATAGCCTTTCCTATGAACTTACTATTTGTGGTGGAAATAATGGAGACCCCATTGGAAGCTATTCTTACCCTGCAGCATCTAATTCTTTTACATTAAATCCTGTCACAGGCGATTTAATCTGGGATTCACCCCTTGATACCGGTGAGTATAATGTGGCTTTCAACATTATTCAATGGAGAAATGGTTTTAACATTGGATTGGTTCGCCGCGACATGCAGATTCTTATTCGGGATTGCGCAAATCATCCACCTGTCATTGATGTAATATCAGATACTTGTGTTTTAGCCGGTGATACGCTTTCTTTTAATGTTACTGCAATTGATCCCGATCATGACACTGTTGTTCTTTCTGCTATTGGCGGTATTTTAGATGGCAATCTTGTTCCTGATCCTGCACAATTTAATTCAATAATTGTACAGAATGATACGGTGATTTCAAATTTTACCTGGGCAACGAATTGTTCACACGTTCGGCCACAGCCTTATTTTGTAGAGTTCAGAGCGGTTGACGATCCTCCCGGGCCAACAAATATTCCGCTGGTTGATTTGAACGGGACTTTTATCCGAGTAATTGCTCCCGCGCCTCCTTCTGTTACGGCTACTCCTAATGGGAGTACTATAGATCTAAATTGGACTCCTCCTTTGTGCAGCGGAATTGCATATTATAATATTTACAGAAGAAACGGACTATATCCCGATACCATTCACTGTCCTTGCGATAATGGTGCTCCTTCCTATACAGGTTATACATTATTAGGACGTACAACGGATGGTAACGATACTACTTTCTCTGATACGAATAATGGCCAGGGGCTGACTATAGGTATTCAATACTGTTACCTTATTACTGCTGTCTATCCATCGGGTTCTGAAAGCTGTGCTTCACAACAAAAATGTACTACGCTAAAGAAAGATGCACCTGTAATAACGAATGCTGATGTCAGGTTTACTGATGTTACTAACGGAAGTGTTTATGTAGCCTGGAGCAAACCTACAGAGCTGGATACTATTGCTTATCCGGGCCCGTATGAATACAGGGTTTATCGCTCACCCGGGTTTTTAGGAGCGAATTTTACAAATACACCCATTGTTGTTTTGAATAATCTTAATGACACAACGTACATAGATACATTAATCGATACAAAAACAAATCCATGGTCTTATAAGATAGAATTGTATTATACCGATACGGTTTTTAAACTTAAAGGACAAACAGGAGTAGCATCGACGATATTTTTAAAAATTGCTCCTACTGATAATGCTCTAAATCTTACGTGGTCAGAAAATGTTCCCTGGAGTAATCTTCGTTACGACATCTTCAAACAAAATGCTTCGCTTCAATTTGATTCTATTGCTTCTGTAAGTACACCTTCCTTTACGGATACAGGACTCGTTAACGGCAATACCTATTGTTATTATATCAGAAGTTCAGGCACGTATTATTTCATTGGATTTGTTGATCCAATAATAAATCGTTCACAGCAGGTTTGTGAAACTCCATTTGATAATGTTCATCCGTGTTCGCCTCGCCTCAACGTTTCATCCGATTGCAATAATGATTTGAATGTGCTTAACTGGACCAATCCGAATAATACCTGTGCTGACGATGTATTGGGTTATCTCATTTATTTTACAAACTCTACCAATGGTAGTTTTGAACTTATCGATTCTTTGAATTCACCGACGGATACTTTTTACATTCATGATAAACTAACAAAACTTTCCGGTTGTTATAAAGTAGCTGCATACGATTCTGTACACAATGAAACAATCAGTCCCGAAGTTGTTTGTGTTGATACGTGCAGACAGTATGTGCTTCCTTCGGTTTTCACTCCTGACGGAAATGGAAAAAATGATCTCTTCCACCCGTGCGATTCTACTACAGCACTTGATTTACAAGTTAAAAATTGTCCGCCTTACAAAAATGTCAAGAGCGTAGAAATGAAAATTTACAATCGCTGGGGAAATCTTGTTTTCGAAACAAAGGATAAAAACATCAACTGGAATGGAAACTTCAAAGAAACAAATAAGGAATGTCCGGAAGGTGTTTATTTTTATGTGTGTAAAGTATTTTTCTTTAGTGTTACCGGGGAACCGTTTAAGGAGTTGCATGGGACGGTGGAGTTGATACGATAATTAGCGAATCCGATAATTATCGGATGGTTAATACCTTCAATTGTTTCAAATTTACTTTCTTAGATTCCTGTTTGACTGATTCTTTTACCCAAATCAAATGCTTTTTAAAATGACACAAAATTTTTTTATTAACAATCGATTTTTAAATGAAATATAGAGTTATGTTTGTTTAACTTTTCATTTATATCAATAGTAAAATGAATTTTGTTTTGATTGTTTTTGATTTCATTTATTTACTAGGGACTTTCATGAATCCTTGGGGAATATTTAAGCTTATTTTTGTAGGTATTGCTATTTTGAGAGCAGGAAAAATAGAATCCATAAGGGCGTCAAGAAAGTTAAATTCAAAAAAATCTTTGCCTGGATTAAAGAGTAGGCTGCGGTTTAGTTAATCGCAGCGAAAATTTGTAAACACATTTTTTATTTTGATTATTCAAGAATTTGTTTCAATTATCTTTTTTTTAAAAATTAAAATCAATAATTCTTAAATGAAAAAAAGTATTTTATCAATAATTGCATTATTTTTATTTTTAACGACAGAGGGACAAATTACACTTGAACATACTTATAATGTTCCACCAGGTAAAACGCTTTATTATACTGACTTAGGGAATAATAATTATAAATATTTTTTTATAGATTATTATAATAATTCTTTTAGCCTTTATAATCTTGACCATACTCCCTTTATATTGAATATTACTCCAGGGATATCACTTGATTCTGCCAAATTTACGATTGCATATATTACAAATACATTATTTGATTGTGATTCAACAAATATAGAATATGCAATTACTGCAAACGGTGGTTCAACTGTTGTTGATCCGTTTTATATTTTTCGTACAGATGGAACACTTTTATTTCAGAAAGATAGTGTAGTTACAACATGGTGTTTTGGCTGCTTTGGTGGCGTTACTGTAAAACCGATTTTCAATACGCCAGAAGGAGCAAAGCTGATATTAGCAAATTTAACAACTAATGATTGGTTTATTTTCAGTTTATGCGATTTATTACCTCAAACGAATATTAATCTCGAAAATAATCCAGCTGTTCAATTTGTTAGTATTTACCCAAACCCCTCCAATAGATCCATGACAATTCAGGTAACTGTTCCTGACAGTTACGGTGAATACGAGTTGACAGTTTATAATTCATCACTACAGATAATAATAAAAGAGAAATTTAATCGCGCAAAATCAATTTTTTTAAATAATGAAAAAATGGGTTCAGGAACTTATTTTTTCTCACTTCAAAATTCTAGCAAAATATTGCAAACAGGAAAGTTTATTTTAACCAAATAAGAATTAAAATCATGAAAAAAACAATAAAGTTAATTGTTAATATTATTTTGTTATTGACCTTGAATACTCATATTCTTGCTCAAGTAAATGTTGCAAGTTCGACTTATAGTGGAGTTGGTTATATTGGTTGGAGTACAGCTGGTGGGGCAGTACCTTTTCAAATTGCAGGTACGCAATATATGACTCTGACAACGGGTGGATTATTTGGAATAGGAACATCCTTTTCTCCAAATTATAAATTAGATATTGATGCAGGAGACATTAATATCAATACTCCAACAAATGGATTGCGGTTAGGCTCTACAGCTTTGGGCTCTCAATTTATTTTGAGAAATAATGATATCTATAGCAGCATTTACCTTGGAGTTTTTTCAGGGAATACAAATACCTCTGATCACAATAATACATTCGTCGGGTATGCGACAGGCTATAATACTGGAAACACTATAGCGGGTAGTAATAATGAGGGAAGTTTAAATACCTTCGTTGGAAGCTAGGCCGGATATTCAAATGATGAGGGAAGGGAAAATTCCTTCTTCGGGTATGAATCCGGTTATTATAATACGGGAAGTCCAACAAGCGGTTATCATAATACGTTTCTAGGAGCCTATGCGGGTCACGAAAATGTTGATGGAAAATCAAGTACATATATTGGCTGGAGGGCAGGTTACACTAATCTCGGAGACTTTAATACAATGTCAGGCAGAGCAGCGGGAGGAAGTTCATACGGAAATGACAACTGTTATTATGGAAAAGATGCTGCACAATCAATCGATGGATCAAACAATTGTTATTATGGTTCACACGCTGGAGATGATGTGGTTGCTGCGGGTAATAATGCTGCTTATGGATGGGAGTCTGGTCGTGAGTTTGAAGGTGATGGTAACTCATTCTTTGGTTTAAGTTCTGGAAGAGGCGGAGGTTTAGCCACACTTCAAGGGAATAATAATAGTTTTTTTGGAATTTACTCAGGCAGAGGAGATGGCATTGGTGGCAGTCCGCCGACTTCACTTAATAATAGCGGAGCATTTGGAGCTAATGCAAAAGTTAATTTAGACAATAAAATAATTATTGGAACTAATATTGGCACCAATAACGAGCATGTCAATGTAGGCATCGGACTTTCTGATGATCAAGTTTACGGAGGACCACGCAGCGAGTTAGAACTTAATACTGATCCAGCAATGTCAGTTTCTGGTACGACTGGAAGCGGATTGCAATTTCGACAATTAATTTCAACTTCTCCGTTAAATATAAATACTTACATATCACCATACGGAAAAGTCTTAACTGTTGATGGTAATGGAGTCGTTAAGTTAACAGACCAAGAGAGATACGTAGGATTTGGAGATTGCACTGCTGGGGGATTTAGCGTAGGATATGATTTAGGAATGACCCTGAATGATAAAAAATTATACTTTGAAGGACAAGGGTTTTCAGGGAATGATTTTGACATGTATAATGCAATTGGAATTGGTTATCCTTGTTCAACTGGATTACCTGGAAAACTTAGTGTTGATCAAACTTATACAAGTGATGTGGATCATTATACTTTAGCAGGCTATTTTCATAACGGTGATCAAGCAAGTAATGCCGGAAACGATTTTGGAAAAATCGGTTTATGGGCTGCAAGCGATGGCTACTTTAAAGGTGATGAAGGGTTAGACTTAGTTAATATTGGAGGTGACTTTACTGCAACAAATTCAGAAATTTTCAATATTGGGGTTAGAGGTCGTTCTGGAGTTAGTACATCGGGAGGAGACCCTACAACATTCGGTCAATATGGTTATGGTGGTTTTTTTACAGCTATGGGTTCTGGCGGATATAATATTGGTGTATTTGCTGCTACAAATGGTTATGCTTATGCTAATTATGGAATATATGCATCTGCGCCAGCAGGCACTTGTACAACAGGGACTTGCTATGATGCAGCAGGATACTTTAACGGAGATATCTATACCACTGGATCTCAACTATGGACTTCATCAGATCAAAATCTAAAAGACAATATACAGCCATTACAGAATTCGTTGGCAATAATTAATCAACTTAATCCGAAAACTTATACATTTCGCACCAATCAATTTAAGAATATGAATTTACCTTCTGGTCAGCAGCAGGGATTAATTGCCCAGGAAGTGCAAAGTATTTTACCGAATCTGGTTAAACCTTTTATAGCCGTACCTATTATTGATAGTCTTGGCAACTTGGATACCACTGGTTGTAGTGACCCTCACTTCGCAATAAGTTATCTTGGGTTAATTCCATATTTAATTGGTGCAGTAAAGGAGCAAAAATCAATAATTGATTCACTCAAAACAAATTTAATGCAGGTACAGTCTCAAATAAATCAATGCTGTGGAACAACAGGATCATTATTGAGATTTGGAAACGATAACAATAGAAACGGATCAGTAATTGATGTTACATTAACGGATGTGACTACAATAATTTTGAATCAAAATACTCCTAACCCGTTTAGCGAAGAAACTTTTATTAATTACACAGTTCCAAAAGAAGTTTCTAAAGCAATCATTATGATTTACGATAACTCCGGTCAGGTTTTAAAAACAGTAACCATTTCAGAACGTGGTGAAGGAAGCTTGCATGTTTATTCAGAAAAGTTAAGCAGTGGAATTTATTCTTATAGTTTAATTGCTGATGGTAAAACTATTGATACGAAACAGATGGTTTGTCAGAAATAAATAAACGAACAAAATTTAACTTGTGGGGAAGAAATCGCAAAGCATTGATTGGAACCTAACTATTTCCCCAATTGCTTAAGCACATACTTCCCCACAATATCAAATTCAACATTCACAGCATCACCGATTTTTAAAAATTTAAAATTAGTATTTTCCCATGTGTAGGGAATAATAGCAACTGAAAAATTATTTTTACCTGAATCAACAACAGTAAGGCTTACACCATTTATACAGACAGATCCTTTTTCTACAGTAGTGTATTGACTTGGTTCATATCGGAAGTAATAGCGCCAGCTGCCTTCGAGCGTTTCAATTTTTTCAACAGTTGCTACCTGGTCAACATGTCCCTGAACAATATGCCCGTCGAGGCGGTCGTTTAATTTTAATGAACGTTCGAGATTGATTGTGTCGCCAATTTTCACAGCAGAAAAATTCGAACGGATTAAAGTTTCTTCTATAGCAATAACTTCATATATTTTTTCTTTGATTGCAATGACTGTAAGACACACACCATTGTGTGCTACGCTCTGATCAACCTTCAACTCCTGCGTAAACGGACATTCAATACTAAAACGGATATTACTGCCTTCTTTCGAAATGCCTACAACTTTGCCCGTACTTTCAATAATTCCTGTGAACAAATTTAACGATATTTTGTCCCTAACGGGACGGTTCGAAAATAACGCTCTGATAGTTAAGGATAAGCTAGCTAGCTAGCTATCCGATTGCTATCGGATTACTTAATATACCTTTCTTGCAATTCGACAAGTCAAATCAGCATTTCCCATTGTATAGTAATGTAGGCAGGGGACGCCGGCTTTTTTTAATTCAAGGGATTGTTGAATGCACCATTCAATTCCAACTTCTTTTACTTCTTTATCGGTAGGGCATTTGTCAATGGCATCAGCGAGTTCTTCAGGAATGTCGACATGAAAAACTTTTGGCAGGGTAGTGCATTGTTTGCGTGTTACGACAGGTTTCAAGCCGGGAATGATGGGAACAGTTATGCCTGCTTCTTTGCATTTATCTACAAATTCGAAATACTTTTTATTGTCGAAAAACATTTGCGTGACAATGTACTCTCCGCCTGCATCAATTTTAGCTTTCAGGAATTTCAAATCTGTTTTCATATTAGGTGCTTCGAAATGTTTTTCAGGATATCCTGCCACGCCGATACAGAAATTGGAAGGAGCCACTTCCTGCAATTCTTCATCGAGATACATCCCTTTATTCATATTTGTTACCTGTGTAACGAGATCAAGAGCGAATTTATGTCCCTTCGGGTGTGACTCGAAGACAGGTTCCGATTTAATGGCATCGCCGCGAAGCAAAAGCAAATTGTCAATTCCCAAGTAACTAAGCTCGATGAGGGCATTTTCCGTTTCTTCTTTAGAAAAACCACCGCATATCATGTGTGGTACAGGATCTACATTGTAATGACTCACAATAGCAGCACAAATGCTAACAGTTCCGGGGCGTTTTCGTATTGAAAATTTTTCCAGCAAACCATTGTCTCTTTTTTTGTAAACATATTCTTCCCTGTGGTACGTAACATCTACAAAGGATGGCTTGAATTCCATAATAGGATCCAGGATGTCGTAAATGCTTTGAATGCTTTTTCCTTTCAGCGGAGGCAGAATCTCAACTGAAAATAATGTTTTGCCATTTGAATTACGGAGATGTTCGACTACTTTCATAAGTATAATTGAACTGCAAAGTTGATATTTTTTTGCAAATAAAGGGCAAAATATTTTTTTTATCAAGAGTGTTTTAGTGATTGAATTTTCTTCCTACATTTGGCGTCTAAGCAATCTATTAAAAAGATTGCAATATAATCAAAGGAGGCAAACTATGTATTTCAGCAGCAACATTAAATTATTGCGCAACCGCCGCAAACGCACCCAGGACCTGGTTGCAGGCGAGCTTGGCATGAGCCGTTCAACGCTTAACAGCTATGAGAACGGCAGCATTAAGAATCCCACCCTCGATGCGCTAATGGTTTTTTCAAAGTACTTCAGACTGTCTATTGATACCATGGTAAAGGTTGATCTTTCAAAGTTGTCGGATTTTCAGATGTCTGAACTGGAGAGAGGCAATGATGTATATGTAACAGGTTCGCGCTTGCGTGTTATTGCCACTACCGTTGATTCTCAGAACAGGGAGAACATTGAAGTCGTTCCTCTTAAAGCAAAAGCCGGCTATAAAAACGGTTTCGCTGATCCTGAATTTATTAAAAAGCTTCCCACTTTTCAGCTTCCGTTGCTACTGAGCGACCGCAAATACAGAATGTTTCAGATCAGCGGCGATTCGATGCTTCCTATTCCTGATAAATCATGGATCATAGCCGAATATCTTGAAAACTGGTATGATGTTAAAGACGGCGAAGCGTACATTGTTCTCACCCAGGAAGAAGGTCTTGTTTTTAAGATTGCTTACAACCAGCTGAAAAAGAAAAAGAATCTTCTTTTGAAATCGCTTAATTCAATCTATGAACCTTATGAATTACACCTCGGTGAAATCCGCGAGGTCTGGAAGTTTTGCAATTACCTGAGCAGCGAAATTCCCGATAATACATTTTCCAAAGATGACCTGCTTTCCAAAATCATGCACCTCGAAAAAGAAGTGAAAGGCATACGGGAAGCAATCGGATAAAACAGTAATTTGTTTCTGAATACAAATTTCCGGAATAGTACCTAAAAGCCTGCTGCGTAGGCTGGTTTTTTAGGTACTGCATTCTTGGAATTTTGTTGCAGCTGTTGGTGTTTACCGGTTTTATACAAAGCGGAGGTTCGTATTATGATTTTTGTATTGCCACGAATGCACGAATATTGTTGTGCATTTGTGGTAATTTGGCTTAAATGCTTTATTGTTTGGTGAATCGAAATTCTTATAGATTAGAATAGTATTTAGTCTGCGAAATGAAGGAATAAGCTGGTCAATGACTATTGTTAAAAATAAAGAGTTAACTTTATCGTTTTAATAGTATAAATTTTTATCCCATGAACTTTCGTAATTTCATAATTATAACTTTTTTATTAATCAACTTTAAAGTAAATGCTCAATTTTGGAATGAGTATACCAATAACCCGGAAGTAATATTATTAGACTGTACTTTTCCTGACAGCCTAAATTTTAAGGGAATTAATGAATATAAATTTCTAAAGACAGGTGATGGAGGTATAAATTGGACAATTACAAATTTACCTATAAAATCCTCTGCTATATTTTTTATTGATTCACTTAATGGATGGCTCAGTTGTGATTCAGCTCGCATTTTACATACAACTGATGGTGGAATTTCCTGGATACAACAACAACTCCCGGTAATATCATCTACTATTACTTCCGATATATCAAATTTGCAATTTATCAATATTAATGTAGGATTTGGTTTATTTGGTAATCAATTTGTATTTACCGGCAATGGAGGAAATAGCTGGACAAGCATTCCTACTGGATTCACACCATACTATACGAATATAGTAGGAATGAAATTTATTGATACACTGCACGGTTGGGCATTTTATCGGGGAGACACAGCAATTTATAAGACAGTAGACGGAGGACTTTCCTGGAATAAATATTTCCTTCCTTCAAAGTTTAGTGCATATAGTACTTTTGATTTTGTTGATTCTTTGCATGGTTGGATTTGTACGGAAAACAACTACAAATATCAAATTTTGAATACTAACGATGGTGGTATTACATGGCAAATTCCTCCTTTTGAAATAAATGCAGGCAAAATTAAATTTAGAGATTCATTAGTTGGATTTTTGGTAGGTCGTAATTCTATTATTAACTATACGATTGATGGAGGATTAAATTGGGTGCCGTTCAATAATAACCCACTGGTCATTTATCAAAAAATCGAAATTTTCAATGATAATATTTTTTTCTTTGGTCAGGGGAACACTTATAAATTAACTAATTTTCAAAACTTGTCCTTAGTAACAAAGCATAATTTCTATAATGAAGCTAATCCATTTGGACAAAGAAATAAAATTTTGAAAATGAACAATAGAAGATATGGGATCTTGATTATGGTTGAAGCATTTCATGGCGGGCCTTTTCAGGAATATATAGGGGGCTACTCTCTTACAAATGATAGTGGCAGGACATGGCATGCAATGTCGGATCATCCTTTGAGTGACGTGGATTTTGTATCAGATAGTTTAGTTTATTTTACTGTAAGACTAGTAAACTCTTGGTCCGTACATAAATCGAATGATTTATTTAAAACCGTGCAAAACATTGGTACTACCTATGGTCAAGCAATAAACTTTACCGATTCATTACATGGGGTTCGTTCTGATGCATATACAGTTGACGGTGGAGTGACTTGGTTGCCGAATACTATAAATGGTGTGAGCTCACCTAATAATTCTTTTAATGATTTTTATTTTATTGATCAAAATAACGGATGGGCGATAAATGGTTTGAGTGTTTTTAAAACTACTGATGCAGGTATGACATGGACTAATATTTTTAATTCAGTCAATATAAATTATATTACTAAAATTGCATTTGCTGACAATCAGAACGGATTTATTATCTCAGGATCTAAATTATTTAAAACAACAAACGGTGGGCTTTCTTGGGATTCAGTAAATACCCAATTCTTTGTAATAGATTTTTTTTTCAAGGATTCATTGCACGGCTGGATTACAGCAACTGATTTAGCTACAATACATGGTTTGTTTTATACTTCTGATGGAGGACAGTCATTTGTTCAGCAAGATACTAATGCATTATCAATATTATCTTTTGTTGACAATGTTTTTGGATATGCTGCCGGTAGTAAATTTATGACATCAGATCAATCCGGACAATTTATTTCAGTCAATGAAGTTCAGGACTTAGATCAAATATTTTTATCGCCAAATCCTGCATCAGAAACAGTTACGATACAATCTCCGAAATTAATTTTTAGTATTGATTTGTTTAATATTCAGGGCAAATTGATTTTGCGAAATAATATTCGCTCAAAATCATATAGATTTGATACTTCACAGTTAAAAGAAGGAGTGTATATTTTCAAAATAATTTTGGAAAACAAGACAATCGAAAAAAAGTTTATCGTAATGCATTAATTTTTTAATTTAAATAAAAACTGCAATTAATTATCTTTTTTCATCATAGAAAAATCTTCATGCCTCGAAAATTTTGCCAGCGAACGCATAGCGAAGATGATGCTAACAACTGTTAGGAATGCCCCCATTAAAAAAGCCGCACCCGGAAAAAACATAGGAGCCTGCGGTGAAGTAAAATAAGCAAACAAATATGTCATCATCAACGGACCAAAAATAGAGGTAACGCTGATAAGACTTGTTAATGCACCTTGCAGTTCGCCTTGTTCGTTTCGCGGAACTTGCCCCGACATTACACCCTGTAGAGCCGGACCGCAAATACCACCCAGAGAAAATGGAATAACAATAGCAAACATCATCCAACTCTGTGTTGCAAAAGCGAAACCAATAAATCCTATTGCATATAGTGCCAGCCCAAAATAAATGGATCGCTTTTGTCCGAGTTTAGGAATAATAATGCGTATTAATAATCCCTGAACCAGAGCTATCATGATTCCAACAAAACCTAATGAATAACCAACCATCTTCTCACTCCAGCCGAACTTCTGCATGGTGTAGAATGTCCATGTGCTTTGATGGGCATGACTGGCAAGATAAATACAGATAAGAGAAACAACAAGGCTCAGTATGATTGGATATTTTCTAAAATGGTTTAGCGAACCAATTGGATTAGCTCTTTTCCATTCAAATTTACGGCGATCACTTTCAGGCAACGATTCAGGCAAAATAAAATATCCGTAAAGCCAGTTAATTAAAGCCAGTCCTGCAGCTGCCATGAAAGGTAAGCGTTGTCCCCACTGTGAAAGTATTCCGCCGAGAACGGGACCTATAATAAAACCAATTCCAAATGCCATTCCTATAAGGCCGAAATTTTGTGCACGTTTTTCCGGCGGACTAACATCAGCAATATATGCTGCAGCTGTTGTCATGCTGGCGCCGGTTATTCCGGCAATAAGTCTTCCTATAAATAGCCAGGCAATAGTGGGAGCAAAGGCCATAAAAATATAATCTATTCCAAAGCCGAAGAGTGAGCAAAGCAATACAGGCCGCCTTCCATATTTGTCGCTTAATCCTCCGATAATTGGAGAGAAAATAAATTGCATAATTGCATAGGCAAATGAAAGCCACCCTGCATACGTAGAAGAAGAGCTCAGATCACCATGAACGAGATTCCCAATAAGTTTTGGTAAAACAGGAATTATAATACCAAGCCCGATTACATCGATAAGCATGGTAATGAAAATAAATGTCAGAGCGTGATTTCGGTTCTTATTCATAAAAACGGGGAGTGCAAAGAAAGGAAGTTTATCTTCAAGAATCAAATATTGTTGAATCGAAGCGATTTTTAAATGAACGTATCGCTAATGATGAGTCTGTCATTTATATTGCCATGGAAGAAAATGAAAACCTATCAGCTTTTGTTCAGCTTTATCCATTTTTCACTTCTGTAGGCATGAAAAGAAGCTGGCTGCTGAATGATCTTTTTGTTATGGAAGAATTTAGAAATAAAGGTTTAGCCAAAAAACTAATTGAACAATGCAAACTACTTGCTCAGGAAACACATGCTAATGGACTTTTACTGGAAACTTCCATTAATAATGAGGAAGGGAATAAATTATATCCCTCCATAGGATTTAATCTTGTAAACGAATCAAATTTTTATTTTTGGAAAGCATAAATGTCGTTGAGTCTATTTTCAAATCGATTCGCATTTATTTGCTAATTTCGGATTAACATTCTCAAATTTTCAAATTAACGATCCGTTAGCTATCGGATTATTTCATCGGTTCCATTCCCCACTGCGCCCATTCTTCTTTCGTCGGACCGTACACACCGATAACAGGCAGGTTGAGCATGCGCATTACAACAATCATTTCAGCCCTGTGATGTGCCTGGTGGCGCACAAGGGTTGTTAGGGTTTGTCCGCGTTTCCACATTTCTCCATACATGTCATCAAGTAATTCGAGTTCTTTGTCTGTCCATTTGGCTTTTACAACTTCTGCTACAGAGAGGGCTCCTTTTTCGTAAATATCACAAAGTTCTTTTACGGATTCTCCATTGTAATCCAGTTGTTCCCTGACGCTTACTTTCAACCCAACACGAAGCAGCATTTCCTGCATGGTATGAATAAGATGCCAGCTTAGGAATCCCAATGAACGTACATTCGGATGTATTGTTTTTTTAAGTGAGTCATCTTTAAGGTTCCTGAACAATTTCAGGGTGGCGCCGCTTTCGTATTCCCAGTCGCTTAAAAAATCGGAGATATGATGGTACATAATAGATGTTTTAACAAATATAAGAAATCACTTTATATTGATTTTGAAATTACAATTTTAGCATCCTCTTTCAGTTTTCCGAATAGTTCTTCTTCCATAGTATGAAATTCATTTTTATGGAAAGATTTTATGAATCTTCCATTTTCTAAAAACATAATTTCATCGCAAATGTGAAATAGGGGATCGACAATATGAGAGGAAATGAAAATAGTTTTTCCTTTGTCGCGCAAAGCCAGTATAATTATCTCCAGAACTTTATTCGTTTCAAGGTCAAGACCGTTAAAGGGTTCGTCGAAAAGATAAACCGGACGGTCTTGCTTTAATACAGCAAGTAAAGCCAACTTCTTTTTCATTCCACTCGAATAGGTTTCAATGAGACTATCAAGAGGAAGTTTCATGTACTCCTGCAAAATGGGAAGGTTAAAGCCATCATTGCTTTGATGAAAAATTTTCAGGTACTCATTGCCTGTAATGCCTGAATAGAAAAAATTATTTGTTTCCAGATAGCCTGAAGTTGCATTCGATATTTTTTCGTCGTTAAGTGTAATATCACCGGAGTCCGGTTTAATTCCGCAGGACAAGGTATTGAAGAAAGTTGTTTTACCCGCTCCATTAAATCCGACAATTCCATACAATTTTCCGATGGTGAAATCAACATTGATCTTATCCAATACTATCTTTTTGCCAAAACTTACTGAAACATTATTGATTTTAATCATTGAGGTAATTTAAAAGATTTGATTTTGCTTTACTGTAATAATAGATTGTCATCAACAATGGAATGGGTAACAGGAAGGGTAAAATTGAACCAAGTGTAACAAGGGATGCCATTATGTTATTTGCCGAAGAATTCTGCAAAGGTCTGTAGGTGCCGTATTTCATGCTGATGGCAAACCATAATAACACTAATTGCATGAGCAGAAAAAGAGGAATAAGGACGTAATATTCAGGATTAAAAATAAAGTTAATAATTGCAATGGGCAGATAAATTAATAAGAGATGTTTGGAATGCTGAATGAATTTATTTCTTAGAAATAGTTTAACGTTTTGTCCGCCTTCTTTAAGAATATTGACAGGTTCACATTCACTGTAAAACGAAATTATTGAAACGGTGATCAACCAGCACAATACCAAAGGAAGAATTCTAAACCAACTTAGCGAAAGTGCTGTAATGTAAAGCGGAAACAAAATAAAATATGATTTTCTAATGCCACTAATCCATTCAAAATTTGAAGCGGGTACAAGACGTGATAAATTTTTTAAATGAGTCTGCTTTTTTAAAGAATAAGTAATATAGGGTAGACATAATAATAAACATAAGAATGCAGGGTAAAAGTACCGGACATCAGTAAAAAGTGCAGTAAAGCTGAAGGGAAGTGTCAGCAAGGCATATTCTAAAAATATTTCCTTCCGGAAATTTCTTACATGTAGGAATAGAAAAAATTTATCTTTTCTGCTTAGCTGAATTGAGAAACATAAAAGAAAAAGTATTGCAAGCAGATGAATTGAATAAATCCCCATTGAATAGACTCTGTAAGACACATAGCTGAGATAAATTATAGTGCCTAAAATCAAGGGTAGATAAATGCCAAGTCCTTTGAGGATTCTTAATATTTGGCGGTAACGGATGTATAGTAAGACAGATTTCATTCAGGGAAATAATATCAATGTATCCTTTGTTGTTCTTAGAGGTTTTGTGTTTTAATATTTTATGTCTGGTTTTTAACACGGAGTACACTAAGGGCACTAAGATTCACAGAGAAAGGAGTAAGGTAGGAATTGGTGTTATTTCTTTGATAACGCAGGCGTTTTGTTAATTACATTTTCATATATGCTAATCCACTTTTCAGGCGTTATTTCTTTTGATTGCATATTATAAGGTATGTAATTATTGATAAATGGAATTAAGAAGAGGCTAATATAAGAATATAACGATTTAATGCTTAGCCATTTCCATCGATTTTTTTGGGACGGCAATGAACAATTAATATGGATAAACTCCGGTGGCAAACAAGCGTATATTCCAAACAAAAACCTTAAATTTGACCTATTATTAAATACTATGAGTAATCAGACTATTGAATACCTTCCAATCCTAATACAATTCCTTGTAGCTCTGGGGTTTGTAGCAACTACTATGGTTGCAACACACTATCTGGGTCCAAGGAGAAAATCTAAAATAAAGCTGGACGTATTTGAGTGTGGTATTGAAGCGCAGGGAAATGCCCGTATTCCATTTTCCATTAAATATTTCCTCGTTGCTATTTTATTTGTATTGTTCGATGTTGAAGTAATATTTATGTATCCGTGGGCTGTGAACTTTAAGGAATTGGGAGTACAGGGTTTGTTAGAAATGTTATTCTTTATGGCCTTATTACTGATAGGCTTTTTTTATATCATGAAAAAAGGTGCACTTAAATGGGAATAGGCCTAAATAATTGAAATGAAAGAAATATTAAAATCATCTGAAGGTACAACAGTCGTTCAATCGCCTCCGGGCTATGAAGGTCCGGGTTTTTTTGCAACGTCACTGGATAAAGCTGTTGGTCTGGCAAGAAAAAATTCAATCTGGCCTTTACCGTTTGCAACGTCCTGTTGTGGTATTGAATTCATGGCAACCATGGCTTCCACTTACGACTTTGCGCGTTTTGGTGCTGAACGTTTAAGTTTTTCACCACGTCAAGCGGATCTATTAATGGTCATGGGAACCATAGCAAAAAAAATGGGCCCCGTTCTTCGTCAGGTGTATGAGCAAATGGCAGAACCGCGTTGGGTATTATCTGTTGGTGCATGCGCTTCAAGCGGAGGAATCTTTGACTCATATTCCGTTTTACAAGGCATAGATCATATCATTCCTGTTGATGTTTACGTTCCCGGTTGTCCGCCGAGACCCGAACAAATTCTCGACGGCATCTTAAACATTCAGAAATTAATACATAGTGAGTCACTCCGCAGAAGAAATTCTCCGGAATACAAAGCATTACTCTCTTCTTACGGAATGGAATAATTATTTATCCAATTATCTGAATGAGCAAACCGGAAATAACACAAATTGCAGAAGCGCTGAATGAAAAATTCGGAGAAGCCATCCTTTCTCAGGAACAGGCGTATGATTTTCCTGTATTTGTAGTGGACAAAAAAGAGCTTCTGAATATCATGCGTTTTCTGTATGACGACGACAGATTTCAATTTCGATTCTTAACTACTCTTTGCGGAATTCATTTCCCCGATAAAGAAAAACCTTTTGCACTGATGGTGCAGTTGCATAGCCTGGTATATAATGTCAGGATACGATTCAAAGCATTCAGTAAAGCAGATGATTTACATTTCCCATCACTGACACCGGTTTTTTCAGCAGCGAATTGGATGGAAAGAGAAGCTTTCGATTTCTATGGGTTTCTTTTTGACGGTCATCCTAACCTGAAGAGAATTTTGAATGTTGATGACATGGATTATTTTCCACTGCGGAAAGAATATCCTGTAGAAGATCTTACACGTACCGATAAAGACGATACCATGTTTGGCCGTAAACCTGCCGGTTTTAAAAAACTAAATTGATTGAAAAGATAAATGGAATTAACCACGGAAAAAGCACAGCAGGAACAAAAGAAACAGTACACAACACTGAATCTCGGCCCGACGCATCCGGCAACCCATGGAATTTTTCAGAATGTACTTACGATGGATGGCGAAATCATCATCGATGCCGTTTCAACAATCGGTTACATTCATAGAGCTTTTGAAAAAATTGCAGAGCATAAGCCGTTCTATCAGGTTACGCCGCTTACTGACAGATTGAATTACTGCTCATCGCCCATCAATAACCTTGGGTGGTTTATGACTGTTGAGAAACTCATTAAAGCGGAATTGCCGAAACGTGTAGAATACATGCGTGTCATTATCATGGAACTTTCACGCCTCTCTGATCACATTATTTGCAACAGTGTAATTGGTGTTGATACCGGTGCCATGACAGTCTTCCTTTATATTTTTCAATGGAGAGAAAAAATTTATGAAATGTTCGAAGAAATCTGCGGTGCGCGCCTTACAACAAACATTGGCCGCATTGGAGGATTTGAAAGAGATTTCAGCGAGGTTTTCTGGAGAAAGTTAGATACGTTTTTAAAAGATTTCCCTGCAGGACTCAAAGAATTTGAAAAACTGCTTGTACGAAATAAAATATTCATGGACCGCACCATTGGCTGCGGACCCATTTCAGCTGAAAGGGCATTGAATTATAGTTTCACCGGTCCTAATCTTAGAGCTGCCGGTGTAGATTATGATGTGCGCGTTATGAATCCATATTCTTCTTATCAGGAATTCGAATTTGATATCCCTCTTGGAACAAACGGTGATACCTACGATCGCTTTATGGTTCGTCAGGAAGAAATGTGGCAGAGTCTTAGGATTATTCATCAGGCACTTGATAAGTTAAAGAAACTCGACGATAAAAAATCATTTCACGCCGACATTCCATCTTTTTATCTTCCTCCAAAAGAAGAAGTGTATAATAATATGGAAGCGCTCATCTATCATTTTAAAGTGGTCATGGGTGAATCGGATGTTCCTGCCGGTGAAGTATATCATTGTGTTGAAGGCGGCAATGGTGAATTGGGATTTTATCTCATTAGCGACGGCGGACGACAACCGTTCCGACTGCACTTCAGAAGGCCTTGCTTTATTTATTATCAGGCTTATCCTGAAATGATACGAGGCGCATTCCTGAGTGATGCCATTCTTACAATGAGTTCTATGAATGTTATTGCAGGAGAACTGGATGCTTAATATTTACCTTTAGCTTTTCTTGCTAAAGAGTATAAATGAAATATTAATAGTTTGAATTCTACTATGAGTACGAAAGACATAAAATTTTCCGATTCGTCGATGGATTATGTGCAGCGGCTGATTAAACGTTACCCGGAAGGGAAACATAAGTCGGCGCTCATTCCCATTTTACATGTTGCTCAGGCCGAATTTGACGGTTGGCTTAGTTCTGATGTTATGGATTATGTCGCTTCCATTTTGAAAATTCAGTCTGTGGAAGTATATGAAGTCGCTTCATTCTATTCTATGTTTAATCTCAAGCCTGTAGGCAAATGTCACATAGAAGTATGCAGAACGAGTTCTTGTTGGCTTCGTGGCGCTGAAGATATTATTCAGCATCTCGAAAACAGATTGAAAATTAAAGTTGGGGAAACTACTCCTGACGGAATGTTTACGTTAAAAACTGTTGAATGCCTCGGATCCTGCGGTACAGCGCCTATGATGCAGGTCGGCACAGACTTTTTTGAAAATCTTACGAAAGAAAAAACCGATAGTCTGTTGCAGCGTTTCAGCAAAGAGAACAAACGGAGAACATATTGCGATCAACCTGAAACACGGACAAACTAATGGGAAAAAAACTTTTACTTCAATACGATCACATTCCCGGTATTCAATCATACGATGTTTACAGGAAAAATAATGGCTATGCTTCTGTTGAAAAAGCGATTAAGACCATGGCGCCGGATGCTGTCACTGAAGAGGTGAAGAAGAGCGGACTTCGCGGACGTGGAGGAGCTGGCTTTCCGACAGGAATGAAGTGGGGATTTCTTGCAAAACCTCCCGGAGTGGCCCGTTACCTCGTCTGCAATGCAGATGAATCGGAACCCGGTACATTCAAAGATCGCTATTTAATGGAGCGCCTTCCGCATCTTCTTATTGAAGGAATGATTACATCGAGTTATGCTTTGGGCGCGAATACATCCTTCATTTATATACGCGGTGAATATTTTTACATCACACATATCCTGAACAAAGCCATTGACGAAGCGTATCAAAATGGCTGGTTGGGAAAAAATATATTAGGCACAGATTATTCACTCGACCTTTACGTTCACGTTGGAGCTGGTGCATACATCTGCGGTGAAGAAACTGCTTTGCTTGAATCACTGGAAGGTAAGCGCGGCAATCCACGAATCAAACCACCTTTCCCGGCTATTGCGGGATTGTATGGTTGTCCGACAGTTGTAAATAATGTAGAGACGATTACAGCAGTTGTTCCAATCATTAACGATGGCGGTGAAGCCTATGCTAAAATCGGAATAGGAAAAAGCACAGGCACAAAATTAATTTCCGCAAGCGGACATATCAACAAGCCCGGTGTTTACGAAATTGAAATGGGTGTTCCCGTAGAAGAGTTTATATACAGCGAGGAATATTGCGGAGGAATATGGAATGGTAAAAAACTAAAAGCAGTTGTTGCCGGTGGTTCTTCCGTTCCGATTTTACCGGCTGAATTAATATTAAGAACAGTCAATGGCGAACCGCGATTGATGTCATATGAATCCCTAGCTGATGGCGGCTTTGCAACAGGCACCATGCTTGGATCGGGAGGCTTCATTGTTATGGATGAAACAACAAGTATTGTAAAGAATCTCTGGAACTTTACCCGCTTCTATCACCACGAAAGCTGTGGACAATGCTCACCCTGTCGAGAAGGAACGGGATGGATGGAGAAAATTCTTCACCGTTTGCTTGAAGGTCATGGAAAAATGAGTGATGTTGATTTGCTTTGGGATATTCAATCCAAAATAGAAGGCAAGACTATTTGCCCGCTGGGTGATGCTGCTGCTTGGCCGGTGGCTAGTGCAATACGGCATTTTAGGTCGGAGTTTGAAGCGATGGTGGAACATATTGAACCTGTTCAGAAGACCAGTAAAATTGTTGCTTAATAGGATGGAAGTGCAATTTTTGATTTACTGATTTTTGAAATTTCAAATCCTGCCTAATTCACTAATGAATGGTAGTTTTACGTTGATTTATTTTTATCTTTGATATTAGCTAATTGTAGTACTTACTCTCTGGCAAGTTTCTGTTCTTTTAAATTTTAATTGAAAAAAATGAAATATTTTATTCTTGCTTTTTTATTTTATTTGTCAGTATTTACGGTTACCGCTCGTACCCAAAGTGGAAGAATAGAAGCGCAATATGAATCAGGGATTTCTACTTATTTGGTTCGGATAACGACGTATTCAAAAACATCCTCTTTTAATTCAGACAGGCCAAAACTCGACAGTGTGCATCTTGGTTATAATAATGTTGTTATATCGGTAAGTCGAATTTCAAAGATTAATATTCCCGGTGATGTAAGTATAAATATATATGAGTTTGTACATATTTTTCCCGGGCCGGGGAGTTATTTAATTCACTTTTCAGACCCTAATTCAAATACTTTTGTAAATATTCCGAATTCATCATCAACTATTTTTTATTTAGAAACAGAGTTGGTAATTCCCATGGGCAATTGTATTGCCAACACTCCTCAAATTTTCATGGATCCTTTTTTTGTATTTCCGAGTAATAGGAATGTAAATATTGCAAGAACAGCTTTTGATTTTGAAAGGGACAGTCTTGCATACTCAGTTGTTCCCTGTAAAATTGATCCTATTAATACTATTTTGGGCTATTATCTTCCTGTAGGCGTAAGCATAAACTCTGTTACAGGAGAATTCAAATGGAATGGAAATAGTATTGCAGATACAGGAGAATTTCTTTTTGCTGTAAAAATTGAAAAATGGAGAAGAGCACCGGCTTCTGTAATGATTCCTTTAGGTTATGTTATGGAAGAATTTTCTTTAAACATAAAACCAAATTTATCAACAAATTTTAATTTTGATACGTCAGGCTATCCTGTTAATGCGGGAGGTTATTTTTCTTCAACAGTATTGCCTGATTCTGTTTTTAATCTTCACGTAGAATTTAATGATTCAAGTATTAGCCCAACTCTTAGATATATTTCTAACATGATTGACTCTTCAACATGGACAACACAAACCACCGGTAACTTAGTTACTGCCGATTTTTCCTGGACACCATCTGTAGCGAACATTTCCCGTCAACCATATTCTTTAATTGTCAGAGGTCAAGCCGAAGGAATAGATCTTGTTTATTTAGTTTATGTTGAAGGCGTTTATTCCGATTCTTGCATGGCAACTATTGGCATCAATGAAATTTCGGATGAACCAAATATTTTAATATACCCGAATCCTTCATCCGGAAATATACAAATTAGCCTAAGTGATACACAGGAGAAATTCTCATTTTGCATTTTCGATATGAAAGGTCAAATTATTTATTCGGCCGATAAGGTGCAAGGTCCCTTTTTTATACCCATAGATAAACTAGCTTCCGGAATGTTTATGGTTAGAATTGAAAACAAAAAATCAGTTTATAATAAAAAGTTAGTTGTTTATTAATATTTGTTATTTATTTATTTTATTAATTAACTATTCAGATGAAACCAAACAATGAAACGTTTTTCTCGTTTTTATTAATAACATGGATTACTTTTTTTTCATCCATGAATGTTTGTAATGCAAATAATAATATATGTTCAGGTATATATACCGGGGAGGATAGCTTTGGTACTCTAGTTGATTTATCACAAAATTCTTACAGTTATTACCCAAGTGAAAGTTGTACTACTTTATTAATTCCTCCATGTGCAATTACAATCACTCTTGTTTTTAGCCAATTTCGAACTGAGGCAAATCATGATTCAATTACCATTTATGATGGAACGAATACTTCCGGAACAGTACTTCTTCATGCTTCAGGAACAATACTTCCTCCGCCAATTACTGCTACTAGCGGAGCCATGTTAATAATTTGGACTACAGATAGCTTAGTATCGGATTCCGGATATACTGCAAACTGGACTATAACAAGTTCTTCAGTACTAGTCCATAATTCCTGTTACCCCTATGCAGATGAAGCTTGTTGCGGAATTGGTATTTCTAACTTTAGGATTAACCAACACGGTTTATCGTCTGTTGGAATTGATAATACATCAGACGTAAATCGATACGCCGACTTTTCATGCTCTGATTCAATGACTATCTTTACTAATACCCTCTATGATTATAGTGTAACAATGGGTTTTGGTTATACGCAAAATGTTAAAGCGTGGATTGACTTAAATAACGATGGTGTTTTTGATCCTGTATCAGAACGATTCATAAATGATTCTGCAATTTTGACCAATGCATATGGTAGTTTTATGATCGATTCTCTATCATTGCCTTCCGGAGTTTACGGACAACCTTTGCGCCTTAGGATTATGTCAGACTTTTCCGGCAATCCTCCGCCTGCTCCTTGTGCAAATCTTATATATGGAGATGTAGAAGATTATGCTATATACTTAGATAAACCGGTAGGAATAAATTATGTAAATTATCAAACAGATTTCCCATTTAAAATTTTTACAAACTTAGACGATAAATGCATTCATATAGAATACACACTTGATAAAAATTCAAACGTGCAATTGAAAATAGTATCAGTCTTAGCTAACGATTGTAAGGTTTTTGAAACTAATTCAATTCAAAATTCAGGTAAATACAACTATGAAGTCCATGATTTAGCGGCAGGTGTTTATGTAGTTAATTTAATTGTATCTGATAGGGTCTTTCAAAAAAAGGTTTTATTGTTGAATTAGTTTAATGAAATTACTTTTGTATGAATTTTATGCAGTGTGTGAGTTTGAATAATAGACAACCAACTCCTACTTCAATAAAATAACCCTCATTTAAGCAGTTGTAATTACCTTTGAAAATAAAGTCATTCGTTTATTTATTCTGCTGTCCGCCCACCGGCGGATATTCATGCAAGAGGGGAAATCATGGGGTCTCCTGCATGGCGTCAGCCTTTTTTTTTAATCTATTATCCTTTTTGTATACTAATAATGCAGCGTGAGTATATCATGGGCTCAACGATTTTTGATTTGACCCCCGGGGCAAAATATGCCTTCGTTACAGCGTTAATATGTTTATCCATAATATTAGAAAAATTTTCAGATCCTGTTTCCTTTTGAATATGACCTAGAAAAATTCTCCAAAATCAAACGCTGTAAATTTTAGTTTTTAATTACTCTGAAAGAATTTTTAGCATCTTCTCCAAGGGTTAAAAGATAAATTCCTGCAGGCAACTTATCCATTTCCACATAATTCTTTTCAGCAGAAAGTATTCCTTGCATTATGGTTTTACCAATTGCATCTGTAAGCGTAAAATTAATAGCTTTTGATAATAACGAAGATTGAACAATTAATCGTTCATTAACAGGATTTGGGTAAACAGAAAAAGTCTGACTTTGATTTTGTTCAGTAACATAAGTAGGAATTGTACCATACACAGCGACAAAGCAATGCGAGGTTCCCGGAGTTAAAGTTATTGTTGCAGCAGTTGGATCCATATCAATATTACCGGTTACATTGCCGCTTATAACAGATGACTGATTGCTTGTACTATTTACAGTGAAGTAATATCCTGCACCATCCAATGCATAACCATTCAGAGCATTTCCCGAAGCATCAAGTGTAATTAAAAACGGACTTATTACCTGTACCCCTGAAGAGAGTGTAAGTCCGTTTCCAAAATCGATTGTGCCATTCATACTGCCGACGGCCACAATATCATATCCGGAAAAGTCCAGACTAAAATCACCAAAGTTCATTTCGCCTGCATAAGCATTTACCCATAGTAAATTCATTGATGAGTCGTATTTGGCAATAAAGCCATCCTGATAAAAACCGGAGGTGGAAATTTTATTTACTGTTCCACTTCCCGGATCGAAATCAACAGTATCCTGAAACGTGCCGGCAACATAAAAGTCTCCTGTAAATTTGTCTACTATAACTGACTGCGGATTTACTCTGGCTCCGGATGAAAAATCGCCAATCGTCTTTTCCCAAAGCCGTGTACCGCTGCTGCTGAATTTATTTACACTTAGCTCATAATAACCAACTGTAAGTAAATAACTGTTTCCTGCTCCGTCTGCATCAATACTTTTATTTGGTATGCCATAAGAGTAAGTAGAGTTTATGTTATTATTCCATAAGTAATTTCCATTTGAATCGTAGCAAACGATATTTCCATTGCTTGATATTGAGTTGTGAATTCCATTGCCCGGGTCAACATCAACAGGAGGAGTTCCGGATGGATTTGCACTAATTAGTATGTCATTATTTTGAAGGATAGTTAATGCCTGAACTTCCATATTGCTCGTTGTATTATTACCAATATTAAAAGCAAACATTAAATCACCCGAAGAATTATATTTAGCCACAAAATAATCATTGTAAGTAGGAAAGTGGCTTCTAAGCGTATCAACTCCTGCTGATAAATCAAAATCCACAACACCAAAGAAATTTCCGACTAATACAATTTCATCATTCGAATTCATTTCAACACCAATAAATTCAAATGACGATAAGTTAATTTGTTGACGTGAAAAGTATTTTATCCATAGTAAGTGCCCGTCATTGCTTGTCTTAGAAAGAAAATAATTATAGCTCGGAAAACTATTAGATGTATCTGCCGGTCCCGTTCCCGGATCCATATCCGCTACTCCAAGAATTTTTCCTGCCTGAATTATATTGCCATAACTGTCCGTAGTAATCAGAGAGGGTGAATTATAGGCACTGGCGCCATCGGGGATGTAGGCCCACTGGCAAGGGGTCTGGGAAAAGGATCGTGTATTTTGGAGGATGAGGAGGAAAAGGAGGAGCTCTTTCATGGGTTTAAGTTTCGGGAAGGTATATGTTTTCAAAATATTAATTTATAAAGCAAGGTAGTGAATTTTATAAAATATTAATAGATTTAAATTATTATATAGATTAGGGCGAAAGAAAAAAACTAGATCATTATTAATAAGTCAATTTCACAGGCTTGCTTACCCAAAATGCTTTAGCAAAAATTGAATACACTAAAATATTTATTGAATTTTGTAAAAACCAGAGTTTTTGAATCATTTCAGTTTCCAATAAACTTGAAATAAAAAATGTAGTGAAAGCATAAATAAAAATACCAATCAATATCCAAAAAGAGGTTTCATAGTCTTTAAAATCTTTTTCAATATGCTTTAATATTACATATCCTGAAAGCAATGAAATTGCAATTAAATATGTTGTGTCGAAAATTGAACTGAACTTTTCGGGTGTATTAATAAAATAGTGAGCAATAATCCAGAATGGAATAAGTAGGAGGGATGGTTTCCAGGTTATCTTTTTTACCCAGGAAGAACTTGTTGTCATGCTGATAAACCAAAACAAATACACGGATTCAACTAATGAAAATGAATTATAAAAAAAGTAACCCATTGGATTATCTGTACCTGAGGTAAACCAAATGGAGACATCAACAATAAACCCATATGACAAAAAATATATATATGAACGAAAATATGAATTTAATGTATTGTATTTTATTAAACCGATAATTATCGGAATTAATGAAAATATTGTTGCTGTAATTTTAAGTATATGGACGGGATCATTATCGCTCATTTTTTATTTTGCGATGGATTTATGCTTGGGCTTGGAGGCCAGTTTTTTTCCATCATAAGCGCCTTATGTGTAGGATCATTATTGTAATAAATTAGGTTTTCAGTATATACTTTCCCCGCCACTTTGACTTCATGTACTCCTACAAAAACTAATCGAATTTTATTCGGGTTATCACTATTTATTCCGGCTTCATAAGCGAAAAAATATCTGATTCCTATACAGGGGTATTCCATATAATGATTTAATGAATCGTGTTGTAAAATTAATGAATCAATTTCGCTTTTATCCATAGTAAGACATATATTTGATTGAATTGAATTTCCTTTATCAGTATATTCATTAATAAACTTTTCAGAATACTCAATTAATTCATCTTTTGTTATTGAATTTGTTTTTTCGTATGTCTTTTCTTCTAAATTAAGTAGATACTCTTTAATGAAATCTGCTGAATAGGAATTAGCATTAAATTTAAAATTACTTTCAGATTTTTCGAAAAAAGTATTTTCTGGTAGTAAATAGCAATCAGTTTCATTCGCACTATTAATAGCACTTGTATTATAAGCTAAATAAACTCGGTCCCCTAATAAATTTGATTCATAACAAGGATAAAACTTATATGCTGGAATTGGAGCGATGTGATTTTGCAATTTATCTTTACTAATAAAACCGCCAATGGTATATTTTTTTGCTTTTGAATTAAGGTCCTCGATTTTCAAAAAATCACTAATAATTCCTGATGCTTTAACTAAGTCAATTTTGTGATTCCAAATTAAGCCATTAATATATTTTTTTTTAGCTTTTTCGGCATTATCTTCGTGTTGACAAGCTAGTTGATTTAGACTTAAAAAGAGTAAAATAGTAAATCTAAAGTTTTTAAATATATTCTTCATGATAATATAATTTATTTGAGTTAAACAATTAAAAAAAGTAACAGATAATTTAATCCCTGCAAAGATTAAAACATATTCCCCACATTCACAACACCGGCCAATAATTTTCATCACTTTTTTCTGAATTATCGGAATTTTTACTTTTTTGCTTTGCTAAAAGACCCATGGAAGTGGTGGAAGATGCAATCAGATTCCATAAAATTACCTGGGCAACAACAGGATTGATCTTAGAATCTACGTTTTTTTCAGAGTCGTTTATTTTGTTGGTTTCGTCAGACATGATTGTAGAGTTTTACTTGATTAACTGCAGTTTCAAGGCGCAGATTTTCCTTTTTCTGACGTTAAACTACTATGAGGATGGGGCCTCTTTCAACCATAAAACAGGATGTGGAAGGGTTGAATTTGAATTCGGAAGAAATGGGTTAGAGTTCGGTAGCTGTTTTTTGCTCCGATTTCAATATTTCCTGCAAAAGCCAATAAATTAATATTGACTTTATTTTAGTCCTTAATTGAACATTTCAAAACGCCCGCATTTAGTATGTCCCGTAGGGACAAAATATGTGTAAAATCGTAAAACCTAAAGCTTATTCAATGCATTTAAAAACTGCTCTTTTTTTCTTCTCGAAATTTCCACTTCAGCACCGTCAATCATTTTTGCAATGCCGCCTTCACCTTTAATATATTCTTTTATGTACCGAAGGTTGATAATATGCGAATTATGTACGCGTAGAAAATTGTAGTCTGAAAGCAGCTCTTCATACTCCTTTAATGTTTTTGAAACGACTATCTGCCGTTTGTCTTTTAGGAAAAAAGTAGTGTAAGTATTGTCCGACTGACAGCGAATAATTTCATCAACATTTATAAAGACATAACCTGTCTGTGTTGGTAAAGCAATCCTCGAATTATCGCCGGAACTATTTTTAAAATTGTTTAATAAAAGTTCAAAGTGATTTAATGTATTTTTCGAAAGCATTTTTTCTTCAAACTTATTAATGGCAATACGGAGATCTTCTATGCCAAAAGGTTTCAGTAAATAATCAACAGCGGAAAATTTAAATGCTTTAATGGCAAATTCTTCATAAGAAGTAGTGAATATTATATTGAAATCGATTGCAGGAAAACTTTCCAATAAATCGAAACTAGTTTTTGGCGGCATTACAACATCAAGAAAAACTAAAACAGGTTTTCGGTTTTTTATCATTTCAATACCTTCGTCAACAGAAGAAGCAATACCAAGCAGATTAATTTTCGGAAAATTTTCTTGCAGCATTTTTACAAGTATTTCCTGTTCGTGTTTTTCGTCATCAATTATCAGGGTAGAATACATATTGGAAAAACTTATTTGTGATTAGGTATGAAGAGTCAAATAATAATGTTGTGGTAATACGACGTTGGTTACTGCCAAACTTTTCATTCGAATTATTCGTTAAGTTTTAGTTTCATCATTATGTCAGTCTGATTGTCATTACCCAATTTAAAAACGTGTTTATCAAATTCAACGAAGCCATTTTTCTTGTAAAAATTTATTGCTCTTGGATTTTCTTCCCAAACACCCAGCCAAACATAGTCTGCACTTTTCTGCCTGGCGATTTGAATTGCTTTATCATAAAGTATTTGTCCAACCCCTTTTCCATGAAACTCTTTCAAAACATAAATACGTTCAATTTCAAGCGCCTTTTCATCTTGTAGTTCTGTTTGAGCTTGCCCAAAGTTTAGTTTCAAATAACCAATTATGTTGTTTTCAAGTGTTGCAAAATAAAATTGAGCGTCGTTGTTGCTAAGTTCAGAAGTCAGCTTTGTAACAGAAAACCCTTCTTCAAGATATTGGGTTATATTCTCTTCTGTATTTCCTGCTGAAAAGGTTTCAGAAAAAGTCTGTCGGCCAATTTTTTGCAATTGGTCAATGTCGTTAAGCGTTACTAATTTAATGCAAATTTCTGCCATTTTAATAGATATTCAAAATGCTTCTTCATAAGGTATTAATAACTCTACTTTTTTACCGATAATTTTTTGATTAGTATCCAGATTATCGCTAATTGTAAAATCTGCATTGCTTCCTTTTACTCGATTGAGTATTTCCAGTCGCTCCCGTGTAAGACTCATGCCAAGAGATTTCTTTTTTGCAGAATGTAAAATTGTTTCCTCTTTAACGGTTTCGCTTCCTCCATTATCCTCCAGACAATAACATAGCATATTTCCTTTTCTTGATATTGAAATGGAAAGAATTCCTTTTTGTTTTTTATTATTTAATCCGTGCCATATTGAATTCTCAACAAAGGGCTGCACTATTAACGGTGGCACTAGTACATTCTCATTGTCAATGGAAGGATCAACTTCAAGCGTATAGTCAAATCCATCATTCATTCTTACCTGTTCCATTTCAATGTAAAGTTTCAAAGCTTCAATGTCCTCTTTTAAAGACACCTCCTTGTGCAGGGAATTTTCTAATACAAGACGTATTAAATTAGCGAATTTCAGCAGATATTCTCCCGCTTCTTTAGGCTTCTCAACAAGTATAAACCGATGAATTGAATTCAGCGAATTAAAAATAAAATGCGGATTGATTTGCGCACGTAAAGCTTTCATTTCTACTTCAGCTATTTGCTGTTTTAATTCAGTTTCTCTTTCCCTAATAACAGATTCCCTCTTTCTTCTATAAAATACAAAAACAACAAAAATAAACGCTACAACAAAGGGAATCATGCTGAACAGAATAGCTTTTTTTATTTGTTCATCCTGTTTTTCCTCTGCGCTGGCAATACTTTTTTGGTATTTCAGAAGACTATCGTATGCATTTTTATAATCTTCTTTTGTAGTAAAATTAATATGATTCGAATGGAGTGAATCAGTGGCATAAAGTGTTTGCACACCGCAAAAAGTTTTGGTAAGTAATAAAAGCGACAATAAAGCAATAGAAATCTTTATGCTTCTAAAGAGCTTTATGTATTCTGAAGTTTTCCTTCCGGTAATGCAATTGAGGTGTGTTTTCAAAAACAACAAAAAATTTATTCAACATCGGCTTTGTTGAAGTAGATTAATGCACCAAGATATAAAATTTAGTCGACAGCTTTTCTATGTGTTCATTCATCGTAGCATCAGCAAGTTATAAAAATATTGAAGGTAAAACTTGTCGGACCACCTCTTAAAATCATACATTTTTATGCTCCGTTGATACTAACAAAAAGGTTTAATAAGAAGCGATTAACAGTCATCAATAAAGAGATTTTTATTTACTTTTGACCTTCGATTTGATTAAAAAATGCCCAAAGTAACCATCGACGGTAAATCCATCGAAGTACCCGAAGGAACCACTATACTTAATGCTGCCCGAATGATTGGCGGGGACATTGTTCCTCCTGCCATGTGCTATTATACCAAGCTGAAAACCAGCGGTGGATATTGCCGTACATGCATTGTAAAAGTATCGAAAGGCTCTGAAAAGGATCCAAGACCGATGCCCAAACCGGTGGCTTCCTGTCGTACAACTGTTATGGATGGTATGGAAGTTCAGAATCTAACCGCTCCTGATCTGCTCGAAGCACGTGCCGGTGTTGTCGAATTTCTTTTGATCAATCATCCGCTTGATTGCCCGATTTGCGATCAAGCCGGTGAATGCCATTTGCAAGATCTTGCTTATGAGCACGGACTGGCTAAAACCCGCTATGAATTTCCCCGTCGCACATTTGAAAAAATTGACATTGGCGAAAAGATAAAACTACACATGACTCGCTGTATACTCTGTTACCGTTGCGTGAAAGTTGCAGAACAAATTACAGATGGCCGCGTGCATGGAGTATTAAACAGAGGCGATGTTTCTGAAATAAGCACCTATATAAAACAAGCAGTCGATAACGATTTCTCGGGAAATATGATTGATGTTTGTCCTGTTGGAGCTTTAACTGACAAAACATTCCGTTTCAAAAGTAGAGTTTGGTTTAACAAACCTTTCAATGCGCACAGAGAATGTACAACTCCAGGATGTTGCGGAAAAACGACTGTTTGGATGTTTGGTGGAGAAATTCAACGAGTAACAGGTCGTAAAGACGAATATCATGAAGTAGAAGAGTTCATCTGTAACGGATGTCGTTTTGATCATAAAGATGTTAACGATTGGACTATTGAAGGTCCTCGTGAATTCGAGAAAGATTCTGTAATTAATCAAAATAATTATACTCAGAAATTAGAAAAAGTTGAAATTGCTACCGAAAAATTAATATTAGAAGGTAGAGAAGAAGATCAAGAAGGACGTGCTGATTCAGCCCAAGGAGATCCCGATCGAGAAG
>JANOVM010000040.1:0-71163 GCA_031417395.1 Bacteroidota bacterium
CTCTGGTTGAACAATTAAAAAAAGAAGGGGTAACGATTACCGACAACATTGAATCATTTGAATATGGTAAGTTTGTTCATATATTAGACATGGAGGGTAATAAAATTGAGCTTTGGGAACCGAACGACACTGAATACGATAAAATTGTTGATGGAAGAACTAAATAAAACACTTATTGAAAACCAAGTTTATATTATTTTTTATCAGCATTATCGTTTTATGCCAGGGTCAACAGCAACAATATTGCATCAACTTCCCCAGTTTTAAAAGTTACATATTTAACATTGTAGAAGACTCTTCAAATTTTCAGTCAGAATATCCAAAACCTCCCCAAGTTACGGATTGTGTTTTATTTGGCATGGAAAGAGAAATAGTTGCAGACGATTCCGCCAAATTTTTTTTGGAAAAATTAAGCAGAGAAAAGTATAAATCGGGAATTGATTATGAAAGTGCTTTTAAGTATATCCATAAAATGGATTATGGTTACTCCTTATTAGCTTTAAGTGTTCATTGGAATCCGGATATACGCGTTAAGGCTTTACTCAACCTGAACCAAGAACTTACCATAAGGCCTTTGGTTAATTCTGTCAAAATGAAAAATGGAGAATGGAAAAAGTACGATAAAATCGCAATAGAGTTTTTAATTTATATATTGGAAAGCAACCCTCTTTTTATCAGCGGCAGTGAAAGCTCCACGATTCACAGCCTATATATTTCTAACATCCTTTGGAACCTTGATCTATTGACACATGAAAACATTGCTGAGAAAAAGCAATTCCGCGACTGGTATAAAAATGATTTACAATTTCAACAAGCTGTTTTAAAATGGAAAGCACACGTAAAATAGTTGTCTTACTAATTTTAATTTTTATTTATCAGAATTCATTTTGTCAAAATGACAATAGCTTTAACAAAGCAGTTGCAAAATTGAATTTCAAGAAGGTAGAAAGAATAATTAAAAATAAAATCAATAAAAACAGAGAAGGATATGTTTATAATAATGAAGAAAATGGCTGGGGAATAAAATCGGATTACTCTAAAAACTACAATGCACTCATAAACTGGTTAAAGATACAAGATTGCGTTGCCGATGCCTATAGGGATCAATGTGAGAACAAACCTGCCATTTTTCCGGGAAGGTCTTCCCTGGGTGTCAAATTCAAAACAAATTCCGGAATACAAGAAAAGTGTTTCAGCATTCAGGAAGGAACAACAGGACAAATAAATATTCTAGGCTGGCGGCCTAAAACATCAAAAAGCAAAAACGTTTTATCGTATAGAAATATATACGATTGCGAAGGATTTATTGAAATACAAAAACAGAAGTGTAATCAATCCTTTAAAAGCAAATAAAAATGGACATTAAAAAAGCTTACAACCTTTGGGCTGAACAATATGATTCAAACGAAAACAAAACCAGAGACCTGGAAGCAATTTCATTAAGAACAACACTTACTGACTTTTCTTTCAATAATTGCTTAGAAATAGGATGCGGTACAGGTAAAAACACAGAATGGTTATTAACGAAAGTAAACCACATAACTGCCATTGATCTATCAGATGAAATGCTTTTAAAGGCAAAAGAAAAAATCAAGTCAAGCAAGATCCATTTTCAGCAAGCCGATATTACCAAGGAATGGACTTTTGCCGAAAAACAATTCGACCTTGTAACCTTTAGTCTGGTATTAGAGCATATTGAAGATCTTGAAGACATATTCAGGAAAGCATCAAAAGTGCTAACTTCCAATGGGCATTTGTATATCGGAGAACTTCATCCATTCAAACAATATTCGGGTTCAAAAGCAAGGTTTGAAGCCGATGGAGAGCAACATATTGTAACCTGTTTCAATCACAATATTTCAGACTTTATACAAGCTGCTAAAAATAATGCTTTAGAAATAATAGATATGGAAGAATATTTTGATGAGAATGACAGGACAACAATACCACGGATTTTGACAATGCTATTTCGGAAAAGTCAGAATTAATTTTATACGGACAAATCATTAAGCTTTATCCTTAAAGAAACGAATATGTTCAGAATAATAGCATTTACAACTTTAATAGTCTGCCTACTTCTTTGTAATTATACTTATGGACAAAAATTACCCACTGAATATACTGAACGAATTAAAAAAGCAGATTCTTTATACAAAGCAAAAGACTATATTGAATCATCGAACGTATATTCTACTGCTTTTAAAACTCTCGGGTGGAAAGGCCTTGGCGAAGATCGTTATCATGCCGCTTGTTCATGGGCATTAGCCGGAAATCCCGATAGTGCTTTTTTTAATTTAGTAAGAATTGTTACTGCTTTATACTATTCGGATTTCAATCAAGTAATTTCTGAATCTGCATTTATTTCTTTGTATAACGATAAACGATGGTTACCCCTACTCGAATTAATAAAAACTAATCAGAAAAAAGGAGAACTAAATCCAAATTTATCTTTAACAGAAGAATTAGAAATTATATATTCTGAAGATCAAAAATACAGGAAAATGCTGGATACTATTCCACCGGAATCTGAAAAGCGTGAAGCTGTTTTTAAAATGATGGCTGAAAAGGATCATTATAACCTTCAAAAAGTAAAAACAATTTTAAATAGGCATGGATGGTTAGGTGAGGACACCATAGGAATACACGGTAATTCCGCATTATTTCTTGTAATACAACATGCCGATTTGAAAACACAAGAAATTTTTTTTCCAATGATGCAAGATGCAGTCTATTCGGGTAAACTGAAAAAAAGTAGTTTTGCTCTGCTTCAGGACAGAATGAATCTACGGCAAGGCAAAAAACAAATTTATGGAAGCCAGATCGACAGAGACGAACAGGCCAAAATTTATTATGTGTCGCCTTTAGAAGATCCCGATAACGTTGATAAAAGACGTGCTGAAGTTGGTTTGCAGCCACTTAAAGACTATGTTAAGATGTGGGACATCAACTGGGATTTAGAACAATACAAAAAAGATTTGCCTGCAATTGAACTGAAAGAAAAAATAAAAAATAAATAATTCAAATGATAAGGCCATTAGTGCTTCCAAATCGGAAGAATGAAGACAAAGCGTTTAATGAACTCATTCAGTTTTTTAATGAAACACTAGGCTTTTGTCCAAACAGCGTGAAGACGATGTATCACAGACCGCATATTGCTTATGCGTTTATCGAACTTAACAAAGCCGTAATGAAGAATAGTGGCAATGTATCAAGCTCCTTAAAGAGACTCATTGGCTATATGAGCAGCAATGTAGCAGGCTGCAAATATTGTCAGGCACATACAATTCGTGCCGCTGAGAGGTATGGGGCTGAAGCTGAAAAAATGGAAAACATATGGGAATATAAAACTCATCCCGCGTTTACAGAAGCAGAAAGGATTGCATTAGAGTTTGCCTGGGTTAGCTCTACCATACCAAATGCTGTGGACGATTCAATAGCCGAAAAATTGCGTTTACATTGGAGTGAAGGTGATATTGTAGAAATCCTTGGTGTTGTTGCTCTCTTTGGATTTTTGAACAGATGGAATGACTCCATGGGAACTGAAATTGAAGCCGGCGCAATTGATTCAGGAGAAAAGTATTTAACAAAATACGGATGGACAACAGGTAAACATAGTTATTAAAGGCATTGACGTCTTTCTTCTTTGCGCGGTAAAAAACCGACAGGTAAAATTATTCATAACATGAGTAAAAGTCCACAATAAACAATTGCACTCCTTAATCTGCTCCCTATTACTCCATTTTCAAAACCACCCTTTCAAAACTTTTCCCCGCAGCAATAATTTTCAGAAAATAAATTCCATTATTATTATTGTTATCAAAATTAATATCAATAGTATTAATAAAACCTGCTTTAACAGAAACGACATCGTTATAAACGATTTGACCAATGGAGTTAAAAACATTTATTTGTAAATCCTGAAAAACGGAAGAATAAAATCGAACGTGCATTTCATCTATAAAAGGATTGGGATACACCCCCAGAATATTCTCTTCTAAAGAAAGTCCGGCATTCTCCGGAGAAAGAAAATAAGCAGCAATTCTAAAATCAGGAATTCCATAACCTAAAGCATTATCGGGCATATTGAATAAGCTTGCACTTTTTTCAATCGCATTTTTGACTTCCATAACCTTACTTGAAGGATACATCTGCCATAAACAAGCTGCAGAACCGGCAAGTATAGGACAAGCAAAAGAAGTGCCGTTACCGGAAGTAACTTCATCAAATTCGTTTGCAATTGTCGACTGAGAAGCTTTGGCTGTAACATTAGGCTTTACATCGCCGTCTGAAGCCGGACCAAAGCTGCTAAAAAAAGAATGGTTCCCAATGGAATCAACTCCGCCAACACATAATACGCTATCACCGTCTGAAGGTGCACCAATATAATGCCATGCCTTGTTACCATTGTTACCAGCACTGGTAAGAACTAAAATTCCCTTTGAAACTGCTATATCAGCTGCAATGCTTGAAGGACAATGATTACCATCCATATCGGCATAAACATGATTGGAAGTTGAATCATCGAAAGTTGTATACCCCAATGAAGAAGTAATAACATCGGCTCCGGCACTATCGGCAAATTCAGCAGCAGCATTCCAATTGTATTCTTCAATAATGTTTTCAGTGTTAACATCCTCAGAACGCAGTAATAAAAAAGAAGCATTTGGCGCTGTTCCAATTAACTTTCCGGGCACAAAACCTGCAATAGTACTTAAAACGGACATGCCATGCGAATCATCTTCATAGACCGATGCATCATTGGAAACGAAATCCCAGGTTGCCACAACATTGTTTTGCCGGCGTACATTCGCAAAAATGCTTAGCTGGTCAACGGATTTAAAACCATCGTCAATTACAGCCATTAGCATACCTTCCCCTTTATTTCCGGACTCATGAAGAAATTCTCCATTCATCAAATGGATCTGGTTAAAAGAATTTCCATAATCGTACTTACTTGCTTTCAGCATAGATTCAGTGTTGAAAGGCAATCCGTTAACACCTTTCTTTTCTACACGCTTGTCAGAATACTTAAAAACTTTCCGGGATGATGTAACAAAAGGTAAAAGTTGAATTTCATTCAATGTTATTGAATCACATGAAACAGTAATTCCATTAAACCATTTACTGCGTGTAAACAAAACAGCTCCTTTGGAAAGTACGCTATCGATGTAGTTTGAATTAACCGGAAGATCCTGAATGCTCAATGGAATACCCTGCCGTATTCTTCTTTCAATGGCTCTTTGAGAAAGGAAAGTCGAAGGATTACTAATGGAATAGTTACTTCCATTCTTATCAGTAAAACCTATAAAATATTTGTGAATAGACGTTTGTGCCGACAAGTCTGTAAAAACGAGAAGAAAAAAAAATAATATCCTTACCATTTTCTAACGTTTATATTCTGTTATTTTCTGGCTGAATTGAAGGCCATTGAGAATAATTGTACCCTGCGGTGTATTTGCAGTTCGAACGCTGTCTAGTTGTTTAAACAATAAACCTACATGAGCGCCATAAATTTCAGTTTTTATTATACGGTTAACTGCTGAAACAAAACTATTCTGAATTACAGTAATAGTTGAATCGAATAGTAATGAATTATAGCTCTTTGATTCGTACAATTTATCGTAACTATATTCCTCTGGCTGAAAAAAATTATATGCATTACCCTGCCATACAGTTGTAGATTTAACAGGAAATTTAAGTTTAATAAAACGGATATTGTCTTCGACACGCTGCGCAGAATACTGATCTACCCTGGCTGTCCATACACTTGCCAGATTCCAGGGAAGAGAATCAACGCTCCTTTTATATCTTACTATCTTAAAAGCAGGCTGATTCTCAGAATCCATAAAAGAACTGTCAATTTCTTCACGAACAAAAAAATGAAATTCATCCTTTGAAGTATCTACTAAACTTGCATCATCATCGTTACGGTGATAAATAGAGTCTACTTCATATTCTATCCAGAACCCTTTTACCAGAGGGAAGTAAGTAAGGCCATCGGACGGTTCAGGCGTTACAGATTCATCGTCTTTGCAAGAGAAAAAGCCAAAGAAAAAGCATAATACCCCAAACAAAATAAGTTTTTTGGGAAATGAAATAAACAAGCTCATATTTTAGATGTAATCATTATGCTAAGCGATGACAATAATACAATTTAAGTAATTTATTCCAACAAATTAATAAAATTGTAATTATTACAGTAAAAAGACAATTCATTAAGACTGAAAGGGATATAATCACCATTTATAGTTTTTAAATGCGATGAAAATATTTATCCTAAATACAGAGGTTAATATCAAATATTCCCGACAAAGTTCTTCTTTGGATTAAGCTTATTAAAAAGGTCTATTCAAACTTAAATAAACAGATTGTTTTTTCGTTCTAACCCTTTATCCGGCGAAAGTCAAAATTAGTCCTTTTAAGTATGTAAAAATATTCAAAAAACTTCCATAAAAGAAGTAACTTTAGCACCAAAATATATACCACACATGCATCGCATTTTATTTATTGCTTTAAGTTTTTTATTTCTGAATGTAACGGGACAAACTATTGACAATAGTGATTTAGTTCAGTTTTCAGGCGTAATTGTTACTGCAGATAGTTTGAAGCCAATACCTTTTTCCAGCGTAATGATTAGAAATTCTAACCGCGGAACTATAAGCGATTATTACGGTTTCTTTTCTTTTGTTGCCAAGATGAAAGATACCGTTGAATTCGCTTCAATAGGATATAAAAGAGCTTTGTTCATCATTCCCGATACGCTTACGGATCAGCGCTGTTCCATGATTCAAATTCTCAAAACCGATACAATTCTTCTCAGAGAAGTTGTCATTTTCCCGTGGCCTACCAAGGAACAATTTAAGGAAGCCTTTATCCGTCTTCATATTCCTGATGACGATTTAACTAAAGCAGAGCGCAATATGGATCCTGAGAAATTAGGGTTTCTTGCTGCTTCCCTTCCTATGGATGGAAGCATGAATTTCAGAAACCAAATGGAAAATCATACAACACGACTTTATTATGCCGGCCAGCTTACTCCCAATTATCTTATGAATCCAATAGCCTGGGCTAAGTTTATTCAAATGTGGCAAAACGGCGCTTTCAAAAAGAAAGAAAAAAAATACAAAGAAGATAAGTAAGTCGTTTATGATAAAAAAAAGATTTTCCTTTTTACTTCTATTTAATGTTTTTTTTGTTTTCTTTTCTTACGGACAGAAAGCTACAATCAGCGGTACAATTAGCGACTCTCTTAACAAACCTCTTTTTGGAGTCTCTATTGGTGTAGTTGGCAAACCTTATGGTTCTACCACAAATGAAAATGGAAAGTATTCTTTTGAAGTTCCCGCAAATGAAGAGTTAAAAATAATAGCATCTTTTACAGGACTCCAAACAGACAGCTTTTCTGTCAGGCTCGCAGAAGGAGAAAAAAAGGAGATTAACAGAAAACTGAAAGGGCGTATTTTTCAAATGCGTGACATTGTTGTTGAAGATAAATCCTTCAAGAGGATAAACATTACGCCAATAAATCCTAAAAATGTAGGCTTGCTACCTACACCCAATCAAAGTGTAGAAGATATTATAAAAAGTATGCCCGGTGTTTCATCAACCAATGAATTAAGTTCAACCTATTCTGTCCGCGGCGGAAATTACGATGAAAACCTTGTATACATAAATGATTTTGAAGTTTACAGACCAATGCTTATTCGTTCAGGACAGCAGGAAGGATTAAGTACCATCAATCCCGACATGGTAGAAAGTATAAATTTTTCTGCCGGAGGTTTCGATGCAATTTATGGTGACAAACTTTCTTCCGTGTTAGACATTAAATACAGAAAACCGAAAAAATTTGCCGGCTCTCTAAGTGCAAGTCTGCTGGGTGCTTCACTGGAACTTGAGAACAGAAGTAAAAACGAAAAGTGGTATTACATGGTCGGTGCAAGACAAAAATCTAATCAGTACCTCCTGAATACCTTTGAAACAAAAGGCGAATATAAACCATCCTTTACCGACCTGCAGTTACTTACAGGATATGAGTTAAGTAAAAAATTCAGTATTGAATTATTCGGCAATTACTCCAGGAACAGATACAACCTTGTTCCACAGTCACGGGAAACAAATTTCGGAACCATTAACGATGCTAAACGCTTTACTGTTTATTTCGAAGGACAGGAAATTGACAGCTATGAAACAAATTCAGGGACTATTTCTTTTAACTATCATCCCAAGGAAAAAATTTCTTTAAAAATTATTGGAAGCGCATATCGCACAAAAGAAAGAGAAAATTTTGATATTCTCGGACAATATTTTCTGGACCAGTTAGAAGCAGATTTAGGGAAAGAAACTTTTGGAGACGTTGCCTTCAATCTCGGAGTAGGCTCTTTTCTTAACCATGCCCGTAACAAACTTGATGGAAATATTTACAGTGCAGAACACAAAGGAGAACTCATTGGTGACCGCACCCTGCTTCAATGGGGAGTTAAGTACCAGCACGAAAATATAGAAGACAGGCTACACGAATGGTATTATAATGATTCTTCTGGCTTCTCCATTCCTTCTGTACGTGATCTTATTAATCCGCAAATTGAATTGAATGATGTTGTCATTAACAAAACTGTTCTATCATCCAATCGATTAACAGGATATGTTCAACATACCTGGCAAATTTCGGACACCAATAAAATTATTATTACAACAGGAGTAAGAGCTAATTATTGGGACCTTAATAAAGAGAGTTTTATAAGTCCAAGGGCTTCAATTGTTTATAAGCCTAAAACGAATAAAAGACTTAGTCTGCGTGCCTCCGGAGGTTTTTATTACCAGCCTCCCTTCTACCGTGAAATACGCGACCTCGATGGAAAAATTTATCCGAATACCAAATCTCAAAAGTCCATTCATGTTGTAGTTGGCGGCGATTATCGCTTCCTCGCTTTGGGACGTGAATTTAAATTAACAACGGAAATATTTTATAAATTCCTGAACGAATTAATTCCTTACAAAGTAAGCGACATTCGAATAAGGTATTTACCAACGTATACTTCTAAAGGATATGCGCGTGGCATTGACTTTAGGCTCTTCGGAGATTTTGTCCCTGGCGCAGAGTCGTGGCTGAGTCTTTCTTTTCTGCAAACTGAAGAAGATCTGCAGAATGATTTTTATTACAGACGCTACAATGAAGCAGGAGAAGAAATTATTTCCGGATATACTTTTGATCAGATAGTTAAGGACAGCGTAAAAGTCGAACCCGGCTATATAGCGCGTCCTGCCGATCAGCGTGTAACTTTTGGTTTATTCTTTCAGGATTTTCTTCCAAAATTCCCAACATACAAAATGCAGTTAAGTTTGCTCTTTGGAACAGCATTGCCTTTTGGTCCTCCCGGCAAAGATAGATACAGAGATGAACTTCGCTCACCTACCTATAGAAGAGTAGATATTGGCTTTTCCAAACAACTTATCGGCGATGAAGTAAAGAAAAAACCACAGGGAAAATTGCTGCGTGGTATAGAATCACTTTGGCTGGGCATTGAAGTCTTTAACCTGCTTCAGGTAAGTAACGTTGCCTCTTATACATGGATTACAGATATCTCCAATGCACGAAAATATGCAGTCCCAAATTTTCTAACCGGTCGACAGCTTAACCTGAGGATGAGTGCAAAGTTTTAATACTTAAAAATATTTTTAAAAATAATTTAGTCAGAAAAAACAGCTTGTGAAAAAAATACTTCTTCTGTTTTTATTAATTCCTTTCTTTGCAAATTCACAACTGGTAATATTTTGTGAAAATGTTGATCATATAGGTAATCCAAAAAATGCAAGTCCTGAATTTACTGTCAGTAAAAAAGGAGGATTCCTTAAGTTATTAGTAAGGCTAAAGAAAAAAGCAAATACAAATTCTGTTGTCATTGATATTTTCAGAATGAAGGGAGAAAAAAGAGAACTAGACAATAGTATAAAAATGAATGTAAATCCTTTTATGACTTGGTTTTATAAAGAAGTAACTTTTTATAAAGAAGGAGAATACCAGGTCAATGTTTACGATGAAACAGGTAAAATGCTTGCCGTTGGAAAAGTTTTAATCAAGATAAAATAATAATCATTTAAATGGCGAATCCGCTTCTTTAGCCATGTGATTGTATACCATTTTATCAACCATAGAAGGAAAAAATTTATTCAGCCAGACGGTTAGTTTTCCATTTAAAGTCAGTGTAAGATCTCTTTTTCTTTTGCGAATAGCCTCATAAATTAGTCCTGCCACCTTTGCAGATGTCATCATTTTCCCTTCTTCGCGCGGAGATGCTTGCTGTATCGCCCCCTTTTCTGAAAGAGCATTTTTTCTGATATCGGTAGCCGTAAAACCCGGACAAACAATTAGTACATGAAGATTTTTTTTCAGGTTTTCAGTTCTGACGGTTTCCAGAAAACCTTCCATGGCAAATTTGGAAGCAGAGTATCCTGTGCGTCCAGGCAAGCCTTTCTTTCCTGCTATGGATGAAATACCTACCAGACTTCCCTGCGATTGCAATAAGTAAGGTAAAGCAAATTTGGTACAATAAACTGTTCCCCAAAAATTCACATCCATGATTTTACGAAGAACATCTACATCGACATCGGCAAATAAAGCACGCATAGAAATGCCGGCATTATTAATTAGTACATCGATTCTTCCAAAACGCTTTATAGTCTGTTCAATAAGGTTTTTACAATCGGCTTCTTTGCTGACATCACAGGTAACACTTAAAACATCATTGCCTAATGAAACAAGTCTGCTTTTAACAGCTTCCAGTTTTTGTTGATCGCGTGCTGCAAGAACAACTTTTGATTTTCCGGCAGCAAAGACTTCCGCTAAAGATTCGCCTATACCGCTTGAAGCACCTGTGATTATAACAACTTTATCTTTCATTTCAGGCAAATATTTTACCCGGATTTAAAATACCATTTGGATCGAAAAGTTTTTTAATCCCTTTCATTAAGTTGAGCTGAGTTTCATTAAAGGCAATGTCAAGGTAGCCTTTCTGAACATAACCTATTCCATGCTCTCCGGAAATGGTCCCTCCTAATTCAACACAAAGCTTAAAGATTTCCCGTATACCTAAAGGCACCTTTGTATTCCAGTCTTCATCAGAAATCTCTTCTTTAATAATATTGACATGCAGATTTCCATCACCCGCATGGCCATAACAAACACTTCTGAATCCGTATTTTTTTCCAATTGCTTTTACTCCTTTTAAAAGCACGGGTAATTCGGCTCTTGGTACAACGGTATCTTCCTCTTTGTATATTGAGTGAGATTTAACCGCTTCCCCTGCAGAGCGTCTTGCCCGCCACAAATCAGCTTTTTGCTGCGCTGTTTCTGCGAAAAGCACTTCATCACATTCGAATGAATAAAGAAGTTCTGAAATTTTTTCACATTCTTTGAACAACACGTCTTTGTCAGTTCCATCTACTTCAATAAACAGATAGGCCTGTATGCCATCCTTTAGCGGAATCTTAACATCGACATAACGCATTACATACTCAATGCAATCTCTTTCCATAAACTCAAGGGCTGAAGGAGTTATGCCGGCACGGAAAATAGCGGAAACAGCTTCGCAGGCCTTTTCAGAACTATAAAATGGAATTAACATCAATAAATTCTCCGTAGGCAAAGGAAGTAACTTAAAAACTATTTTTGTGATAATACCCAAAGTTCCCTCACTGCCTACTATTAATTGAGTCAGGTTATAGCCAGTAGAATTTTTAAGAACGTTTGCTCCAGTCCACATTATTTCTCCTGTAGGCAGAACGATTTCACAATTCAGCACATAGTCTTTCGTTACACCGTATTTTACCGCTTTAGGTCCTCCGGCACTTTCTGCCAGATTTCCGCCAAGGAAACAACTTCCTTTACTGGCAGGGTCAGGAGGATAAAATAAATTTTTCTCTATCACTGCTTCCTGAAATACCTGATTAATGACACCGGGTTCCACAGTAGCTTGTTGATTGCGTTCATCGATATTTAAGATTTTATTAAAACGATTCATAGCAATTACAACACCGCCATGAACAGGTAAAGCTCCTCCGCTTAATCCTGTTCCGGCTCCTCTGGGAGTTACCGGAATTTTTTCAATGTTGCATAAGCGAAGTATTTGCGAAATCTCTTCGGGAAGACAAGGCTGTAAAACTACTTCAGGATAAAAACGGAGATCTTCAGTATAATCTTTAGCGTTTTCATCCAGCTTCTCTTTATCGGTAAAAACATATTCCTGCCCAACGATGCCTGCAAACTTTTTTAATAATTCAGGTGTAACTTTATTAAACATTATTTATTTTTTTTCTTATTCATTTTAGGACTAACGGTTGGTACTGTATTCAATGTATATTTAAAAACTCTGATTGTTCCATTGGCTTCACCTGTATCATCACCTAAAAAATGTACGCTATTACCTCTTGATGCTATAGCTATAATGTGCGACAATCCGTAGACTAGAGAATCTGAATAAGTCCATTGAAAATCTATAGAATCATTTTGCGCAATAAAAGGAATTAATGTGCTTTCCGGATGTATTGTTTTTGCACCAAAAATGTATGAACTTCCGGCAATTTCTGCATTGCTTATAAATCGTACATCATCAGGGGCTTTTAATGTATATTTCTCTTTTCCACCCTTCGTAAGACAAAATATAAACGTTGAATTTTCGGAAATGTTATAATCAAAACAACTACCTGTAACATATACTGTGTTTTTGGCAGCAAGTAAATTAACAGCCCCGCAATCAGCTATTCTTCCATTGTAAAACGACTCCTGCAAAAGCCGTCCATTTCTGTTTAATTTAAGAACAGGAATATCGGCTCTGTCGTTGGAATGATTGACAAAACCGGATATATATATATTCATGGAATCATCTGCAGCAATGAATTTACCAAAATCACTTTGTGAAAGCGAACCGTTGAAAACAAATTGCCACTTTTTCTTTCCGGCAAGATCATACTTTAAAACAACTATATCCCCTGAATGAAGACCATTATTAATGGTGCCACATACGTAAACATTGCTGGAATCATCAGCTATTAGCATATTGGCTACATCCATTTCAAGAGTTGAAAAAGAATGACGCCAGGAAAGCTCCCCTGACTGTTTAAAACACATGGTGATAATATTAATGCCTGAATCAAGTGAAGTCTCGTAACCACCAACAAAAACATTTCCGGATTTATCAGAAGTAATGGAATTTCCGCAATCAAAAAGATGACCGGGACCATCGTGCAGGTAATCAAAAACGGGAATTCCGTCGCTGTTAAATTTGACTAAAAGCAAATCGGCTTTCCCGGAAGTGGATCTGGACATTCCCGTAATCCAAATATTACCGTTAGGATCAAAACACATGGATGTTGGAATATCATCTCCATGCAAATTACTATCATAAGACCGAATCCAAAGTTGATTCCCCAGAGGGTCAATTTTTTCGAGAATTATATTCTTAGTCGAATCTGAAAACCAGGTATTCCCTAAAACGTAGCAATTTTCCTGATTATCTACGAGTAAAGCAACAGCCTTGTTTATGCTGTTCAAAGAAAAACTGATGTCCCTGGACCATGCCATTGTAACAGGTTCATCCGCTTTAATTTCCTTACCGGTAAAGGAAATTAGTAAAATCAACAAAATTTGTATTATTTTCATCTTTAACAGGCCGTAAAAGTAGTGTTCTAAGAACGAAGAACAAAGTGGGCAACGGGTGATTTTAGGTCAATAAAATGCTAATTATTAGCAATATCCCATAAAAAGGGAAATAGACCTAAATTGAACACAAGCAACGGTTTAATAAAATTCAATTCTATTTTTAATTAATAATAAATAATTCGTGATTTTCTATTAAGGATTATAAATACAATTTTCTGACACTTTTTGTTAACAGTCGGGGATAATTTCATCAAACATCTAATAGAAAAAAGTATCTTTATGGAAAATTTAATAACATGCAAATCACAGGAATCATTAAGGTAATTAAAGAAGAACAAAGCGTAAGTGAGAAGTTCAAGAAAAGAGAATTTGTCCTAACTGACAATTCTTCTCAATACCCTCAACACATCAGTTTTCAACTTACTCAGGATCGATGTAAATTAATTGATCAGGTTAATGTTGGAGATGTTATTACAGTACACTTCAACCTTCGCGGAAGAGAATGGACAAGTCCACAGGGAGAAATAAAATATTTTAATACCCTTGAAGCATGGAAAATAGACCGCAATGCACAGGCACCTGCTCAAAGCATGCCGGCAGAAAGCTATCAGAATATCCCTGCTTCACAAGGAAATGACGATCTTCCCTTTTAATTAGGCAGTATTACTGTTTAATAAAAAATCATCTCGAAAATATTCATTGATTTACAATGTTATTTTTGAGATGATTTTTTTTGTCAGGTATTGACATTTGCTCTTAGGTTTAGTCTTGCCCTAGCATAGCAAAAACGACTTATTAATGTACGTGACCGTGAGAAATTTCTTCTTCAGAAGCATCACGTACATCGATTACTTCACCGGAAAAATGAAGTTTATGTCCTGCTAATGGATGATTAAAATCCATAGTAACTGTACTGTCGTCATAACCTCTTACAATACCATTCAACACATTACCATCGCTATCGGTAAGGGGGAGCATGTTTCCGATTTTTAAAATATTAAAGTCGACCACACCCTCTGTTTTGAAAATATCAATTGGCAATTTGATGACAGCCGTTTCATCAGCATCGCCATAACCATCGGCAGATTCAATACTAAAATCGAACTGGTCACCTTTTAATTTTCCCTCCAGACCACTTTCAAATCCCGGAATCATCATTCCAAGTCCGAAAATAAATTGAAGAGGCTGCGTTTTGTCAGCCGTTTCCACATGTTTTTTATCATTTCCCGGAAGATGAGAAGACAAGTTATAGGTCACCGTCACAACCTTGTTCTTTGAAACTTGCATTATTATATTTTTTTTACAAAGATAATGTTTAATATTATTTGACCAAGAAGGGGAGAATTGTTGGGGGTGAATGTTTACTTTTGGGTACTAAGTACTAAATACTAGGTACTAACTCATGGATTCACTCACTCATACCGTACTTGGAGCTTGTGTTGGCGAGGTCATTGCCGGAAAAAAAATTGGCAAACATGCTATGTTTTGGGGTGCTTTGGCTAATAATATTCCTGATATTGATGTGGTCACTTCATTTTGGATGAATCAGGCAGATTCCTTGCTTGCTCATAGGGGATTTACACATTCCATCCTTTTCGCTTTCTTGTTCCCCCCTATTCTGGCTTTTATATTTCAGCGTTTTTACAAGAATAAAAACATGCATTTCCGCGATTGGCTGTTGATTTTCGGAACGGGAATGTTCATTCATATTTTTATTGATGCTCTTACCTGTTATGGTACAGGCTGGTTCGAACCATTTAGCCATAAAAGGGTATCCATGAATATTCTTTTTGTGGCTGATCCGCTTTATACTATTGCTTTCATTGTAAGCTTTATTGCACTTTTAATTATTAAAAAAAGAAAAGAATCGCGAACTGTATGGGCAAAGTGGGCCATTTATATTAGCTCTGCATATATCGTATTTGCATCTTTCATTAAGCTGAATATTGATTCACATTTTAAAGAAGAATTGAAAAGTCAGAACATAACCTACAACAAGTATTTTACAACACCTGCTCCTCTTACAAGCTTCCTCTGGTACATGGTTGCTAAAAGCGATTCCGGTTTTTACATGGGGTACCGTTCCATTTTCGACAAATCGGATACTGTTCCTCTTCAATACAGAAAACAAAATGAAAACTTGATAGCAGCTTTACCTGAATCGAATGACCTTTTGAAATTAAAAAGATTTTCTAAAGATTATTATTCTGCTGAAAAATCAGGCGACACACTTTACTTTAACGACATTCGTTTTGGTACTACAGGAGGATGGGAAAGACCAAATGAGGATTTTGTATTTCGCTATATACTAAACGAAGGAATGAATAATGACCTTGTTATTCAACGTGGCCGAATGAAATCAGCCGGTAAAGATGCCATTAAATCACTTTGGGAAAGAGTAAAAGGAAAATAAGACTTTTCTAAATCAAAGTTCTCCGGCCTGAGCTATCAACTCAGCAATATCAAGAACCTTGACCTCCCCTTCTTTATTGAAGTTTTTGACACCGTCTGTCATCATAGTCATGCAAAATGGACAAGCAACTGCAATGAAGTCCGGTTTTAATTCAAGAGCTTCTTCTGTACGTTCTATGTTTACATCCTTATTACCTTTTTCAGGCTCTTTGAACATCTGTGCTCCACCTGCACCGCAGCAAAAACCATTTTGTCTCGATCGTTTCATTTCAACAAAAGCACTATCGAGTTTTGCTATGGTTTCACGAGGAGCTTCATACACATCATTACCTCTTCCCAAATAACAAGGATCGTGATATGTAATGCGTTTTCCGGAAAAAGCTCCGCCGCTGATAGAAAGCTTTCCTTCATTGAGAAGCGATTGAATCATTTCTGAATGATGTATTACTTCATACGTGCCACCCAGTTCGGGATATTCATTTTTTAAGGTATTGAAGCAATGAGGACAAGCCGTTACTATTTTTTTTACGCCATAACCATTTAAAACCAAAATATTGGTTCTGGCCTGCATTTGAAATAAAAATTCATTACCCGCTCGCTTCGCAGGATCCCCCGTGCAGCTTTCTTCGGCCCCGAGAATGGCAAAGTTTACCTTACAATGATGAAGTATTTTAGCAACTGCTCTGGTAATCTTCTGAGCACGTTCATCAAAGCTCCCTGCACAACCTACCCAAAAAAGCACTTCCGGGGATTCGTTGCGGGAAGCATAATCAGCAAGTGTTTCAATTTTCATATTCTAAGTAGGGCGATTTTAATATATTGTGTAAGTATTAATTTGCTAATTCGTTAATTAGCTACTTAGCTAATTAATGAATTAAATAACAACGTCCCTCCAATTTCCCCTGTCTGCCTGTGAAAACTGCCAGGGGGCTCCGTTGTTTTCGATTTTATTAAACATAGAAGCTAGTTCTGAAGGAACCTTACTCTCTTCCATTACAAGGTAACGGCGCATGTCGAGAATAATACTCAAAGGATCAATATTAACCGGACAAGCCTGTACGCAAGCATTACAGCTCGTACATGCCCACAATTCTTCATCGGTAATATAATTAAAAAGAGATTTATCGTCTTTAAATTCTTTTCCTGATTTATCTATTCCCCTTCCAACTTCTTCGAGTCTGTCGCGCGTATCCATCATTATTTTTCGGGGCGACAATAATTTTCCGGTTTGGTTAGCCGGACATTCAGAAGTACATCGTCCACACTCTGTGCATGAATAAGCGTCCATAAGCTGCTTCCAGCTAAGATCGATTACATCTTTTGCTCCAAAACGTATTTGATCACCCGGAGCAGGGTCTACCTGAGCAGCAGGGTCCATCATTAGGAGAACTTCACGGGAAACATTTTTCATTTCATTAAACTTTCCCTTTTTCTCCAAATTGGAATACCAGGTATTGGGAAAAGCAAGGAGGATATGAAAATGTTTTGAATAAGGAACGTAATTCAGGAAAGCTAATATTCCAATGATATGAAACCACCAGCATATTCTTTCAATGGTCAATAATGATTCAGAGGAAAACGAATTAAAAATTGAAGCATATAAACTGCTTATAGGAAAAGATCCAGCAGTAACATAGTGTTCGAATGATCTTGATTGTAAAACCGAATCCGTTGCATTCATTGTCAGGAAAGCAAGCATTAATAGTATCTCCGTTATGAGAATGATGTTGGCATCCGTTCTCGGCCAGCTTGTAAGTTCGCTCATGGTAAACCTTTTCAGCCGGATTACATTTCTTCGTATCAAAAAAATTACGCAGGAAACAAGCACCAGAAGTGCCAGTATTTCAAAACATCCAATAAGCATATTATAAATACTTCCTGCAAAAGAAAAAACCCTGTGCGTTCCTGTTATTCCATCGATGATTATTTCAACAACTTCAATATTAATAATAACAAATCCTACATAGAGAAAAATGTGAAGAATACCTGCAACGGGCTTTGTCACCATTTTCGATTGTCCTAAAGCAACACGTATCATGGTTTTCCAGCGCAAACTTCTATTGTCGCTTCGGTTAACTTCTCTCCCCAGACGAATATTTCGTATAACTTTTCTTAAGTTCTTTGTAAATAAAAAAACGGCCGCAGAGAAAATTAAGAGGAAAATTATTTGAGCCATTTCAATGCTTCTTATCCTTTTTTCCAAATGATATTAGTGAGAACTTCACATATCTGCCCGGGTTAACTCTAAAATCACTCAACAGTAAATCTAAACTGCGGGCTGATGCATTAAGATTGTCGTAAAGGCTATCATTAGTGGCCAGTTGACCGAGAGACCCCTCGCCTTTATTAACTTTTTGAAGAACACCTGCAGTTTGTTCCAATGACTTTTTCATATTTTCCATTGTCTGAGAAATGTTCGATTTGGCAAGCGTATCAGAAATAGCAGAAAAATTATTAATCATTGTTGTTATTTTCTCATTGTTGTTCTTAAGATTATTTGTGATTGATTCAATATTTTCAAAAATCATCTTCAGCTTACCGTCTTTATCCATCATGCTATCAAGGTTGTTTGAAACATGTTCAATGGAAGCAAGTGAGTTTGATATACTTTCAAAAGAACGCTTAAGATTATTTTTTGTGCGCTCATTAAAGACCTCATGAATAACCCGGAGAACAGAATCCATTGAAGCTAAAAGATTTTCCGTTTTTGCTTTTATCGGAGCAACCTGTGCCTGAAATTCTTCCGGAAGACTTTGCTGTAAGCCGGATAAGAGTGTATCGCCGTCCTGCAACTCTTCCTGTGAATCGCCCAAAAGAATACGAATTCCTTTTGAGCCCAGGATGTCCGTACTAAAAATCTGTGCTTTGGAATTTTTGGGAAGGCGGATATTATTATTAATCGTCATTGTAACAACGATTTTACCTCTGCCATCATTCTGCATTCTGAGTTTCCTGATGAGACCTACTTTCAATCCATTGACCTGAACAGGGTTTGATGCTGCAAGTCCTTCCACCTGATCGTAAACAGCAAAAAGACTTTTATCGCTTGAAAAGAAATCTCTTCCTTTAAGAAAGTTCAATCCCCAAAACAACAAGGTTACTCCAGCGACAACGATAATTCCAATTTTTGTTTCTCTGGATAATTTCATTTTTTCATAAATGTAAATATTTTCGGTCAATTTTTCTTCTGACGCAATTTTTCCGTTGCTTCCTTAACAGTAATCTTTTTATTGTTTAAAAAAGCGATAATAAAAGCATCTTTATAGCCCATTTCCCTTACCTGTCCCTGAAGACGAATAGCTTCATTCTTATCCTTCAACATACCTGCAGCATACTTATAGGTTCCATTTTCCATAAATTCTTTTACCTTATCAAAAGCCTTGTTCGCTTTATGATTTGCAGGTAATGATTTTGGTGAAGTATAAAATTGCACACTCCAGAAAATTTCATCGGAGCCGGTACTTGTTATAGGTTCTATTGGTTTGATCTCCTTTTTTTCCTCCTTCTTTTCCACCTTTATTTCACTTTTCTTAGCTGCAGCTTTTGCTATTGAATCTCTTACGGACTTTTTAACATAAATAGGTGAAGGCTCAATTTCTTTCTTCTCTTCCTGTAAAGAAGAATCCTTATCAATACTTTTTACTTCTGCTACAGGAGTTTCTTTTATCTTTTTTTCTTCCTGTTTAACAGAATCCTTTTCTAAAGGCTTAGCTTCAACTTTTGGAGATTCAACAACTTTCTTCTCTTCCGGTAAGTCAGGCTTACTTTCGGCAGTTTCATTTTTTAATGATTCAACAGAAGATTTATAAGACTTAAAAGCTCTATAAATTGAATGAGCAATTTCGTCTTGACCTTTTTCGGAAGCAAGGTATTTTTCTTCTGCAGGGTTTGATAAAAAACCCGTCTCAACTAGTACACTTGGCATGGTGGTTTTATACAAAACCCAAAAACCGGCTTGCTTTACTCCTCTGACCGTACGTCCTTTAGCTTTAATCTCATTCTGAATGTATGTAGCCATACGAAGACTTTGATCTAAGTAGGTATTCTGATAAAGCGAAAAAATTATATTAGCCTCAGGGCTATTAGGGTCAAATCCACCGTATTGTCGGGTATAATCCTTTTCCATTAAGATTACTTCGTTTTCCCTTTTTGCAACTTCAAGGTTAGCTTCGGTTTTATGTAAGCCCATGACCCAGCTTTCAACACCAAAGATTTCAGTAGCACAAACCTCCTTCTTTTTTTTCTTGTTAAAAGTACATGCTGAATTACAATGAATACAAATAAAGAGGTCTGCTTTAGCGTTATTGGCAATATCGGCACGCTCATATAGTTCAACAAATTCATCTGTTTTACGGGTATAAACAACCTTGACATCAGGAAAATGTTCTTCAATATATTTACCTAATTTTAATGAAATGCTTAGTGTAACATCTTTCTCTTTTGATCTTTTTCCGAGGCATCCCGGGTCATGTCCACCGTGTCCGGCATCAATTACAACAGTGTTAATTCCGTATGCAACAGGCTTTATAGGCTGAAAAGAACAAAAGGAAATCAGTATGAAAGCCATAAAGACCTTCATAAGGAAAACTGAACTGATTTTTTTGCTTAGTTTTGACACCACAACCACCGAAATTTAGACCGGATTGTTTTTGCAAGTATCCAAAATATCATCCTCTTATTTGTTTGTATTACTTCTTCTTTTTCAACAATTTGATGTTGGTTCGGAAGCAAAAGGTTCAACTATTTCCGGTATTAACGAACCTGATACAAATATATTTATTGCACCCGATACGACTGCAAAGATAACAAGTGAAGTCATTAAAGTTGACACAATTGTTGCCGATACGAACATTACTAAAGACGATGCCTTAAAATTTCCTGTAAAATACCATGCAAGGGATTCCATACGGGTGAATATTATTGATGAAGTTGTCTACTTATATGGCGCAGCAACAGTCGATTATGACGACATGCATCTTCAATCAGATTACATCGTAATCGACATGAATAAGAAAGAACTTTATGCTGAAGGAGTAAAAGACAGTACAGGTGAATTAAAAGGAACCCCAGAATTTTCTCAGGCTGAACAGAAATTCAGGTCCAAATCCATTCGTTATAATTTTGAAACTAAGAAGGGTAAGATTGCCGATGTAATAACCCAGGAAGGGGAAGGATATATTCATGGAGAAATAGTAAAGAAAGATCCTGAGAATAACTTTTTTATAAAGCATGGTCAGTATACTACCTGTAATCTCGACAATCCTCACTTTTCAATTAGCACAAATAAATTAAAGGTTATTAATAAAAGTAAGATTGTAACGGGACCGGCTTACCTTACTATTGAAAATGTACCTACTCCACTGCTCATTCCATTTGGATTTTTCCCCAACAAACAAGGAAGAAGTTCAGGATTGATTTTTCCTGCATTTGGTGAATCGGGCGACAGAGGTTTTTATTTTCAACATCTGGGATATTATTTTGGTTTTAACGATTATATTAACCTGGCACTTACTTCCGACATATACACGAAAGGCAGTTACACTATTGATGCTGCATCCGTTTACAAAAAAAGATATCATTATTCCGGAAATTTCAGAGTAAGTTATGCTTATTCTTTAACCAGTGAAAAAGAACTTCCTGACTATGCCACACAGAAAGATTTTCACATTAACTGGACACATTCTCAGGATGCCAAACTAAATCCGAATAGTACATTCAATGCTAATGTCAATGCAGGAAGTTCTTCCTATTACAAAAACACCATTAGCACAGTAGGGAATTTTCTTTCGAATACATTACAATCATCCATTAATTACTCGCGCATTTTTCCGGGAAAGCCAATCAATCTGTCTCTAAGCTTAAATCATACTCAAAACAGTATTACTCATGATATATGTATAACAGCACCTGATTTAAGTTTTAATATTTCACGTATTACACCCTTCAAAAAGAAAAACAGTGTCGGTCGTCAGCGTTGGTATGAAAAAATTGGCACGAGCTATTCCCTTCGCGGAACGAACTATATTGATACTAAAGACAGCCTTCTTTTCCGTAATGAATCACTGAAGCAACTTCGCAACGGTTTCCAGCATTCCATTCCGCTCTCAACATCTTTCAACGTTTTGAGCTATTTTAATTTTTCCCCATCTGTAAGTTATACGGAAAGGTGGTACTTTAAGACTACGCGATACTTGTGGAATGCAGACTCTAATAGAACAGAAAAGTATGAAGTAAGTAAATTTCAGTCGGCACGTGATTATCAGGCATCTCTTGGATTTTCAACGCGAATTTACGGAATGTACCAATTTAGTCGTGGTCCCGTAAAAGCATTAAGGCATGTTATGTCTCCCGGGGTTTCATTTAGCTACAGACCTGATTTTGGAAAAGAAAAATTTGGCTATTACAAAAAAGTACAGTCAGATAGTCTGGGAAATTCAAAGTCGTATTCCATTTTCGAGGGCGGTGTTTATGGAGGACCATCTTCCGGACCCTATGCCAATCTTGGGTTTAGTCTCGATAATAATCTTGAAATGAAGGTCAAAACGAATTCAGATACCGGCGCTACAACAAAGAAAATAAAACTTCTGGAAAGCTTGTCATTGTCTTCAGGCTACAACATTATTGCTGATTCAATGAAACTTTCATTGATAAGAGTTTCCGGCAGGACTACATTATTCGATCGTATCTCATTAAATTTCGGGGGGACACTTGATCCTTATTCTTTCGATGAAAATAATATTGACTACGATAAGTTTTTAGTTTCTGATGGCGGCCGACTTGTCAGACTTACCAATGCAAATATATCCACAAGCTTTTCTCTTAATCAACAGAAGAATAAAGAAAACTCAAAATACACAAAAGAAGAACTTGACTATATTAACCTTCATCCCGAAGAGTATGTGGATTTTAGCATTCCTTATAACCTTGCTGTAAGTTATAGCTACACTTATAAAAAGCAGGGAAATGAAGCATCAACAAAAACACAATCTGCCAGTTTTACCGGCGATTTAAGTCTGACACCACAATGGAAAATCGGTTTCAATTCATGGTACGACATAACCAATGGGCGATTCACAAATTTCGGCGTCAATTTGTATCGCGACCTTCACTGCTGGGAAATGCGCATGAACTGGATACCATTCGGCTATCAGGAAAGTTGGAATTTCCAGATAAATGTAAAAGCATCGATACTGCAGGATTTGAAGTTGTTGAAGAAGAAAGAATTCTACGATCGGTAGTATAAACCGAGGATTGTTCACAGGACAAATGTGAACTTCAATTAAATCCTCTTCACGGCACTATTTCTCTCATTTTTTACAATGAAAACTCATTATTAAATTAAAATTTAGAATTTATACAAAATATTTATAAACATTATTGTTTCTCTAGAAATTTATACTTAATATTTGTAGGAATTTATAATTCGAAAATCTAGTATCAAATTTTAACTCTTTTAAAGAAAATATTTTTATATAGGTAAACTTATGCGTGTTCTCATCTTTTTTATATTTTTATTACTGATAACTGAATCTAAGGCACAGGTTTGGTTAAATTGGAATGAAAATAATTCTCCTCTACCACAGTATCGAGTTACCGATGTTACCGTAGATGCAAGTAACAATATTTGGGTAGCAACTGATTCCGGAGTATATAAATTTGACCACAATACATGGACGCATTATAACCATTCAAATTCCCTGATACCAAACGATGTATGCTATGCTATTGCCGCGGAAGGAAACACTATATGGATAGGATCTGTCTATGGTCTTGTCGAATTTGATGGTGGTTCATCTTGGACTGTTTATGGATCTAGTTCGAGTTTACCTTATCCTTATATAATCTCAATTGATGTAGACAGTGTCGGAAATAAATGGATTGGCACACTCGAACAATTCGGTGTAACTGGAGGCGGATTGACAAAATACGACAATACAAATTGGATTACATACGACAATTCAAACTCAGGGATTTCCCATAGCATTGTTTATGGTTGTACGGTAGATGAGAACAATGTTAAATGGATTGCGACAAAAAACGGATTGGATTTATTTAATGACACTACTTGGACGATATTCAACACATTTAATTCCGGAATAGCGGATAATGTGATCGGGTTGGTGAAGCGCGATCATCAGAATGACTCATATTGGATTCCAACAACAAATGGATTGTCAGTTTTTAACGAATCTTCTAACACTTGGTTTACTTATGATACAACTAATAATTTACCAGATAATACTGTTATGTGTGTTGAATTGGATAAGCTAAATAGGAAATGGATTTCATGTATTAGTGGCGGATTGGCCATGTTTGACGACGCAAATTGGTATTATTTCGATTCTGTCAACGTAGGCGTGTTCGTAGAAGGTGTCACTAAAATAACCAATGATTCCTATAACAATCTATGGATGGCTTCTGGCTATGGGTTAGTTTTTTATGGCGATACTTCCACATTTGGAATAACTGATAATATGGATCAGCTTAATTTTTCTGTTTATCCTAATCCTTTTACTAATAAAATTAATATTAAATTAAATGATAAAAGTATTTCGGGTTTTATTGAAGTGTATTCATCAAAAGGGGATTTAGTTTATTCTGCCGTAAAAAATAGCTTCTCTTATCCTCTTCAAATTGATTTTTCAAACCTGCTACCAGGTAGTTATTTTTTTGTAATTAAATCCTCACAAAATAAAATCTATTCTAAACGTATTGTTAAATTATAAAAAATCATGAAAACAAATGAAAGTAGGCGAAAGCTGATAATTATTACCATTATATTTATTCTTTTTCAATTACCTGTTTCCTTTGCTCAAAACTACAATTATGAAAATGATGTGATAATTAACACCTCTGGTACTCCTAGCTGTAATTGCAATAGTTCCAGTCAAAGACTTGACCCTGCGAATAATATTCCATTCTCAAATAGTGTCGTGAAGATTGTGATGGTGGATTTTAATGTTTTTCAAGATGGCAGCGGCGGCGGCAATTTTCAAAATACTACAAATATAAATTCTGGTACTCCTCGTCTATATAGCATCTTAAGTTATCTGAATAATTATTATAGCCATAATGGGACTAATTTTATTCCTCCAGCAAATACTACTGTTACTGATTTGTCAAATGAATTTATTCAATTTGAGCTGGGAGATATTTATTTTTATAACAATGCAAATTATTTAAAATGCTCCAATGCTTCAACTTTAATTTCTGTCGTTGATGGTGATGCTTCCCGTTCACCCATAGAAACAAGCAATCATATTCAAGTTTTTTTATCTCAAGGTTGGTAATCAGCACATCTTGAAACAAGCAATATAAGTCTAACAAACGGAGGAAGCGGTTATACTAGTCCACCAACCGTAACCTTTTCTGGCACAATACCAGCAAATGGAACAGCACAAATTTCCGGTGGTGTTGTTGTAGGAATAACAATAAATACTGGAAATGGTGGCTCATACACTTCTCCATGTGACGGCACCAATGGTTATCCCTCCATTACATTTAGTGGAGGTGGCGGCAGCGGTGCAACGGCTGTTATTACTGGAGTTTCCGGAGGAGCAGCAGGTTATGCACCACTTGCAAGTTGCACTTTGGAAGTCAAGCATTATGTTATGTTATTTGGTGTTTATAATGGCGGAAATTCAGGTGCTGATTATTCTACTTCAACAACTCTTGCTCATGAAATGGGACATAACTTTGGATTGATTCACACTTATACTGGCGGAAACACTTCTGCAAATTGTACAACAAATGGATCTGACCCATTTTATCTTGATGATATTTATGGATTACCTGCTCCTGGAAATTGTCCTCATAATATTTCATGGCCTTGCGGAAATCAAAGTATCACAAATAAAATAGAAAATAATATGTTGGGCGGTAATCAGTGTGCAGATTATTTTTCACCAAAGCAAATCGGAACGATGCACCGATCATTAAAATATATGTCATCAAGAAATTATTTAAAAGAATGTTATTATGACACCAATAATCCACTGAATATTACCTCGTCCGAGAACTGGAATTTTGATGTTTTATGGGATAGAGACATTGTTGTTAATTCAGGAGCTACTTTAACATTAAATTGTAAATTATCAATGCCCCAGACTTCTAGTATTACTGTCAAAGCAGGAGGTATATTGGAAATTGATGGCGAAATAACAAATAATTGTGATGGTGGTTGGGATGGTGAAATTAATGTTGAACCGGGCGGAACACTTCGATTGCAATCAAACGCGGATATTACTTTCGTTGGAGTTGGAAAGATTGATATACAAGCTGCGAATGGGGTTGATGGAAATTTTATATATGAGGATGGTGCAAAAATTTATCTTGATGGCGCAGATACAAAAATAAATATTGATGGTTTATTATATATTGATGACGGAGCAACTTTTACTTTTAATTACAATGGTTCTGCGCATGGCTATGTTCGATTAGGATACAGTACACACTGGCCCTCTTCAAATGTTACTTGTGGAGTCGGCTCTAGTTTTCAGCTTACCGGAAACAACATGCATAGTCGAGTTTTAGTAATTGACCAAGAAACCTTTCATGGGCCAGCTGCTCTTGATAAATTCATTGTAACTGATGGAACCATTGAATTTGGTGCCGGTTGTAGAATTCAAGCTGATGGTGGTAATACAATTATTCAGTTTACAAATGATATCTTTACTTCTATAAGTGGTACATATAATGGCCATCGGGGACTTCATCTTTATGGTCAGCCTAATGTTACAATTGAATCTTGTATCTTTCAATATGGCCAATATGGTGTTTTTGCTTTTTTAACATATGGCGGTGTACCCCTTAATTTAACAACATGTTCTTTCTTCAAAAATGATATTGGCTTTTGGGCAAATGATAAAGGATTCAATCTTTATCAATGTTATTTCTGGAATAATGGCGAAGGAGTACATGCACAGTACATGTCATTTGGGTCATTGATTCTAGGTGGAACTTTTGGTAGTCCATTTGTTGGTAATTCTTCAGGAATTGATTTTCGAGGGTATTCATCTTCTTCTCTATTCTTAGATGATCCATATATTCAAGCTAATGAATATGGAGTTACTGCCGAGGGAATTATGCTAAAAGCAAAGTGCGGATTTGTTGGGATGAACACAACGGGTTTTAATATGCTAACTAATTCTACTTTGATTATGGACAATTCATTTATTGGAAATAATCCAGCAAATGTTACGGCATTTGCTAATGGATCAACAATAAAATGTACAAATGCAAACGATGTTAGGGTTGAAGAAGGAGCTAATGAACTTACTCCTGCTATTGCCCAAGCAGCACATTGTATTGAAGGGTCGCTAATGGTTCCATTTACAACTACAATGGTAGCAGATAATAATAAATGGAATTGGAATGGCTCATATTCCTCAAGCGATGTTAATCTTGTTGATATATCAAGTAATCAAATTTCGATTTCAGATCAATACCCTCAATCTAATATCGATCCATGTGGTCAAGCAATTCCTTTATGCCCTAATCCCCCTTGTGATATAGAAACTGCAGGTGGCGAAAATCCTGATTATGCAGAATTTTCTTCGGAAAATTTTAATGGTTTTGAATTGAAAGAAGAAATTAGCGAAAAAATTGCAGTCATAAATTCAACAGATCCTAATAATTATTTAGAAATAGTTGAAAATTTATATAATCAACTTGTTGATTACTCAAATTCAATGGGAGAAGAAGACCGACGAATACTTGATTTTCAATATAAACAAATAACAGAGGCATTAGGGTATGCTTTCAAATATGGACAAATAACCGAAGAAGAAAATAAATCGGAGCTTAGCACAGTAGTGTCACATGTTTTAGAAATTCAAGAAATAATATCAGATTTTCATTTTGCTGAAGGTAACAATTTGTATGGTACATCTGTTGGCCTAGACAAAGTCCAAATATTACGACTTGCAGGAAGAAGAGACTTAGCAATCGTAGCTTCTGAATCTCTTTTAAGTTTAGTTTCAACCCAGCAAGAAGCAGACGCCATAACACATTTTCAGTGCATTATGGGTATTGAGCAGTCTGTTCTCGATGGAGAAATTCTTATATCTGAATTTAACTCTGAAGAATTACTTGGAACTTGCAATGGCTCTCAATTAAAATTAGCTAGACCTGTTTCTCAAAAACTTTCATCAGAAGACTTTCAAATTACTATTACTCCAAATCCAGCAATATCAAACTTAACTATCAGTACTAACATTGAAAACTTCTGAGTTCAATTAAAGGATATATTAGGACATGTTGTTTTCAATAAAATAAATAGTAATAGTACAACCGTAGACGTTTCATCTTTCACTAAAGGATTTTATTTCATTATAATTGAAAAAGAGGGAAGTGTTATTTCAAATAAGAAAATATCAATTCAATGAATTATAATTTCAGAAAGTATTGATAAATATACGAATCCAGTCCATTGCGGATATTCATTTCCATGAACATTAGGTATAAATAATTCCATTTCGAGCGGGAATCAAATTGAATTGAATCAGCTATCAAAATCACACATGCTTATTCATGAGGCTACTTCAACCAACCCGAAAAACAATATGTTTAAGGCCCAAAAATAGTTAAAAAATTTATAACATGCATTTCCAGTCCGTAGTTCGACAGTATTGACCGGGGGTGCACTGTGCACTCCTTAAAGTGTCCTTCTTTTCATCAAATAATCCACATCATTCGCCTCCCCCAATTGAAATGACTTTTCACCAAAAATTTCAAAACCATATTGCTTGTAAAAGTTAATCGCTTTAAGATTATCTATGTTTACACCTAGCCATATCCAATAAAATTTTTCATTCAAAGCAATTTCAAGACACTTGTCCATTAAAATTTTGCCGACCTTTAATCCTTGCCAATCCTTACTTACATAAATCCTTTCAATCTCAATTGCCGCTTCATTTTCAAACTCATCATAGCTTCTGTCGCGGCGAAGTTTTGCGTAACCAATAATCTTTTCTGCAGCAGAAGCAATAAGAAAGGTATTGACATCGGAATCTTCAATTTCCTTCTTTAATTTATCGGTATTAAAGGCTTCTTTCATATAACTCTGCATGTCTTCCTCTGTATTCACGGGGCGCCAGGTTTCATAGAAAGTTAATCGTCCGATTTCGCTGAGAATCGTATTATCCGCTGGTAATGCTTTTCGTAACTCTATATTCATGAGGGTAAAAATAAGAAATGAGTATGAATCAATAAATAAAATAATAGAATACCTTTAAAGCGACGAATACCAAAAGAAAAATTAATTTTACCACTTAAAATCATACTATGAAAGGGTTTACATTCATTTTATTTTTTCTGTTTTCAATTTCGCTATTTGGGCAAACAACAAAGCCTTTACCCTCCTTTCCTTTAAATCTAATGGGATTTACTCCAAAAGATACCTTAATTGAGATTAGTGAAAAAGATCCTTCAAGACAAAATATGGAAATTAAAAATGCCAATGGCATTATCCTTACCCGTGGAGAATTGCTTAACGGAAAAAGAGAAGGACTTTGGCGTGAATACAACAATTCAAGTGTTATTACAAAAATTGAAGAATACAAATCAGGACAAAAAAACGGAGCTTCCATTACCTTTTCATTTATTGGCCAGATACAGACAGATGCAACTTATAAAAATGACTCTCTGAATGGTACAAAACTTTCTTTTCTTACGAATGGAAGAATCAAAATGCTGGAAAATTATTTAAACGGCCAACTCCACGGCACTTTTAAAGCCTACTACGATGATCAAAAGCCTAAAGAAGAGTCGTTTTATAAATTTGGTTTGCGAGACAGTGTCAGTAAATGGTATTTCAAAACCGGAAAGCCATCTGTCGAATATCATTATGCAAATGGATATTTGGAAGGTGTATCCTATGAATACAATGAAGACGGCACCTTAAAGAAAGAAGGAAAATACAAAAGCGGAAATGAAGAAGGAGAATGGAAAGAATATGAAAATGGTAATTTGGTAAAGAAAGTAATTTACAAAGCAGGAAAAATCATTAAAGAAATACCGGTAAAAAAGAAATAGAAGAAATTTAATCTATGTTATTTGTTTATGCCAGCTATCCCTTAGAGGAATTTCCCAGGCATTAGCAAGTAATTCCAGGCTTTGAACAAGGTTATTAAAAACAACAGTATTATCGTTTATAGTTCCGCTTTCCAATAACTTTTCAAACTCAGCTCTTCTTACCAATCTCACTTTTCCGTCTTCTTTAAAGGCAAAAATGTTTCTGTCAAGTAAGTTTAAAGCATACTCCTTTTCAAGCTGCTTAATAAAGTGAACAGATTTATCGATAGAACAACCGCCGGCCGATGCATGCTTTTCATCGATCATCAAAATAAGAAAAATACCGTAACGGATATCAAAACTCGCTTTTAAATGTTCATTATGGGATGTCCAATTTTCAAGAAAGACTTTTGATTTAATAACAATTTCCCTTTCCTCCTTTTCAGAAAATTTTCTGTCGGCTTGATAAATCCAGATCCTGGAATCAGGCGGCATTTGATTAACGGGTACTAGCATGACACAAAAATAGTGAATATTTTCGTATGCCGGACTTTTTACAGATTTGTTTGGGTTATCTGATAAAAAAAACAAGCGGAAGAAAGCTCTCAATCTCTTCCGCTTGTATTCTACTATTCCTTCAATTCTATATCAAATAAACCCATAGTCTTACTGTCCTTAATCTCAATAGTTACCATATTGCCATTTTGCACATTCCAATAAACGGGAAGATCGTTTTCAAACAGAACATTACCATCTTGTCTGCCATTTTCAACCTGATTAAAAACGAAATCCAAAATATCTCCTGAAGAATACGTTCTATGTGCAACACTTTCGATTGAAAAGTCAGACCCTCCACATAAGTGACGACCTACTCCAAGACATTCAATATAATTATGATGAACTCTTACATAACTGTATCCCATAGGTCTTGTGCAACCATCGATAACAAATGTGGTAGCGAATAAGCCGGAACAAAACACACCTGTAAATAATAGAATTAATATAAATGATTTTTTCATGATATTGTATTTAATAATTGATTAATAAAACTTAAACTCTTGAAAGTATTTCGCTGAAAAGAAATTTTTATGATGAATCAAAATACATAGGCCGAATTCCGGAAGTTTATTAAAAACTATTTCAGTGCAAATATTCAATACAAAAAGGATTGAAAACAACTCCATTAAGTATGGATAATAAATTGAGTAGAATTAATTAAACGGAATAATTGATGTTGTGCATGTTTGGGTGAATGTTAGGGTGTACGGTATACTTCGACACTTCGGCTGCGCTCAGTGACCTCACTTCGGCTGCCTCAGGAACCATCCTTCGGCTGCGCTCAGGAACCATCCTTCGACTCTCAGGGCAATGTCCTTTAGTTAAGTAAAATGATTTATACGTAGTCAATTTATGGAATTATTTGGCCCGTTAGGACCAGACTCTTGGTAACTTTTGGACAATACAAAAGTGCTAAGCCCCTTTAGGGGCGCACTCTTTAAACACACAGCTTTTTTTGATAACGAAAACACACTTTATTCACGTATCCGACAACTTATCATCAAATATTGTCCAAAGGGCCAAGCGGGAAATCGGTTGTTTAAAAATATATCATTTGTCAAAACCAACCTCAAAGAGTTGAAGATGTATTTGTGTGTATGTATTTGCCATGTAATTTTAACACAATTGTACATGAGGAATAAGCCGAATGCAACCGATATATGCAGGAACTTATACCCTGTTGTATGAATGGACAGATACGTTGTGTTAAAAGAGTTCGCCCCAAAAGGGGCTTGACGTAATCGTGTTGTCTATTGTTACCGAAAGTGCGGCCCTAAAGGGCCTGTCACTTCTAAAAGCATTTACTTAACATGAATTCTTGTGATTAACGAAATGACTTTGCGCTCAGGGAACGGGGATTAATTTGGAATTAGCATAGAAATCGCTCAGCCGGGGGTTGATCTAATTTTTTGTCTTCGAAGGAAACATTTTGATTAAAGGTATTCGAATTATAATTCATAAAATAAAAATGATTTTGGCATTGAAATTCTGAACAAACGTAATTTCCGGAAAAGGAAGGCATATTTTGCCCCGGGGGCAAAAATCAAAAAGCCCTTGTTTTACTTACTCCACATTATTACAAAAATAGTTTATGATTAAAAATGCGGCTGGCGCCAGGCAAGAGACCCCTAAATTTCCCCTCTTGCAAGACTATCCGCCGGGTGGCAGACAGCATGAATAAATACACGAATGACTGTATTCTAAAAACAGATTCCAACTGCATATATGACGGATAATTTATTTTACAGTGAGTTTGTTATCCATTTCTCAAAATCAAAAACAGCTGAATAAGAGACTCTTTTAGTGTGAAGTAGTTTTAGATAATTATAGACCTCTAAAGTTTCAATTCCAATTCAATAGGACAATGGTCACTTCCCATAACGTTTGGATGAATGGAAGCATTGGTAACCATACTTCTCATCTCAGAAGAAATCATATAATAATCAATTCGCCAGCCTGTATTTCTTTCACGGGCGCGAGTAATAACATCCCAATAAGTGTATTGACTAGGTTCTTTATTATACTCTCTGAAAATATCAATATAACCCATGTCAATAATTTTATCGATCCAGGCACGCTCTTCAGGAAGGAATCCGCTTGTTTTAGCATTAGGGCCCGGACGGGCAAGGTCAATTTCTTTATGAGCAGTATTGTAATCGCCGCAAACGATAATATTCTTTTTTTTCTTTCTCATAAATTCCGCACGTTTAAAAAGCTCACCATAAAAATCAAGCTTATACTTAACTCGATCAGGTCCGCGACCTCCATTCGGAAAATAAACATTATAAAGGACAAACTTTTCATATTCTACTTCCAGGACACGACCTTCACTGTCAAATTCAGGATTGTTAAAACCGGAATTAACCTGCAAAGGTTCCTGGCGTGAATACACGGCAACGCCGGAGTAACCCTTCTTTTCTGCTGAGAAAAAATATGACTTGAAGTCTCCAATACGCATGATCTCTTCAGCAAGCTGCTCCGGTTGAGCTTTGGTTTCCTGAAGACACAAGACATCAGGATTCTCTTTTACGAACCATTCCTGAAATCCTTTTTTCCAAATAGCCCGAATACCATTTACATTCCAGCATAAAATTCTGAAGGTCTTTTTGTCCATGTGCTAATAGTTTTGTGCAAATATAGGATCATTTATCAAACAGCATAAATTATCCAACAAAAACAGTGTTGTAATCCGGTTCATGTTAATACATATTTGCATTATAAATTCATAAATAAAATGGAAATCCCAAATAAAACTGCTTTTAAAAAATCTCCTACTTAGCCGCTATCAGGCGGGATAAAATAAATTTAGTATAGCGTATAAAAATAAAATAGTATTTATCAATTAATTAAAACAATTCAAAATGAAAAAAAGAATATTTGCAACACTTCTACTGCTGGCATCAATTGCATTTGAATCTTCAGCATATACAATTCTTATTTCCGGAGGCGGAAAAAACCAAAGATTTTATAGAATTTTCATTTCAGACAAGACTGCCCAATGTACCGGAAATGGTAATAATAAATGTTTTCTTTTAGAAGGAACAATTTCAACGCCGACTAAAACCATAAAACACAACATTCAAAATGTAGTTGATTTTGTTTTTAGTCAGGTAAATAATGGAAATGTAAATGGCGAAGAAACTTTTGAAAATGATTTACCGGTTTCCTGGAAATCTGAAAGGGACGGAAATGTGGAGATAAATATTGAAAATGGTGTAGTTGAAGGAGTTGATTACTATGATTCGGAGAAATAATTTTTTGAGCAGAAGGCAATTATTTGCCTTCTGCTCTCTGTTATTTTTATTTTTCAATCTTGCCGCCCAAACGGAAAGGAAAATACAATGCTCGTTGATAAAGCAATTCACATTAGGGAAGCAATCGTTGGAAAATAAAATATCAGCAGACATTCGGGAAGATGTGCTTTATTTTCTTACGCAAAATGATTGTAACAAAACAGAAAATAAATTAATTATTCATAAAATAACAATTGCAGAAGAAAGATGGGATTCCCTGATAATTAACTATCCATCAGAAATTAGCATACGATTCATACCCAAATTCTCCATTAGTAACAAATACCTCATCCTGATAGATGATGAAAGATCAGATATTTATCGCTTTATAAAAAAAGGAAACACATTCGTTTTCCTGAACCAGGTCAACCTACCCCAAAAATATGCAAGCGAACATGTCAGACAACTTACAAAAAATCAATTTCTATTTCACAGCATTTACAACTACCATCCTGACGAAAATCAATACAACACCAATTTTGCAATTTACGATGCTGAAAGGGATGCAATCATTAATTCAATACATCCCGATTTGCCATGTATTGGTTTCAGTCATCTAACAAGTTCCTGGGTTGCCAATAGCAAAACAAAAATTGCTGTTGCAAGTCCATGCGGGTACAAAATCTTTCTTTACGACTTTAAATTGAAGTTGATCGACTCGATAGTCCTAAGTAATCCCCAAAACTGGAATAATTTACCCGGTAATACTATACCCTTTGAAACTAATCCATATAAAATTCATCCTAAAATTCTAATAGATAAGCTTATCAAATTAAACGATACAATTTCAAGAATAGAGAAAATATATTTTCTGGACGAAAATACATTGATGGTAAGTTCGATTAACGGCAAAAACAATAAAAACACAAAACGAATAGATGCTTGGAATATAAAAACTAAGCCATATTCAACCTCAACGTTCGAAAACCAAAAAATAAACTTTAATAATACAGACACCGTCAATTATAGCAATCTTCCAATACCGTTAAATTCTCCGGAGTACCTCAGTGTGAAAAATTGCAGCCTTTATGCCATAAATGAAGAAGATTATTTCCCGGAAAACAATATACAATACAAGGACTATAAAAATTCTAAAGAAATTCATTATGAAAATCATGATCCGCAATACAGTATTGCTATTTATAAAATTAGTATTCCTTAACACATTCATTACATATAATTCATGGGGAACGAATTCAGAAAACGAGTCATTACAAAAAGACACGAATTTATTTTCAACAATTGATCTATCAGAAAACGTCTTCTATGATCCGATGAATAAACCAATTCAATTCTCTGACACAGGAAATTATTTTATAGTCCTTGAAAACAGGAAAAAGTGCGACAACTGCTTCCAGGAAATAAATGCATTTGTAGAATCTGAAAAAAATAAAATTGACGCTAATTATGTCGCTGTAATATTAACAGATTCCAGTTCATTGGAAAGAAAGAGAGATTATGTACATAACAAAATGCTAATGCCTGAATTTAAATATTTTTACTTTCAATATTTTAGCTCAGCATCGAAAAGCATTTTTGAAACGTTTCATACCAACTACACCCCGGAATTGATCCTGGTTAATAAAGGAAAAATAAAACATATTCCTTACCGCTCAATCTTCGATTTCCCGAACGCCGGAGTTTCTGAAAACACAAAGAAAGAAATAATTGAATTTCTAGGTAAATAAATTTCTGCATTGAGACCGGGCAGGATTAAATTACTATTTTTTTTGATTTTATTATTTCAAAAAAATACCCTACAAGCGCTTCAGACAGATTCAATAAAATCGGACAATGCTATATCAGGGAAAGTTTATATCAAAGGACTTCTTGCAACTTCCTTTAATAGCTTTAGAAACTGGAAAGAACAAAATGCAACGGGAATATTTCTGTCAGGACAATTTAATATAAACTGCAAAAAGTCAGCAAGAAATAAATCCACACTTTATGAATTAAGGACTGAGCTTGGCTATTTTAAATTCATTGATTCTTCCTGGCTCAAAACCAAGGATGAATTTTTTCTTTCAATCATTAAAACCATTGAAGGAGTTAAAACAGTGCAATTTGCATTTTCCGCCAATGTGAAAAGCCAGATTACTGATACATGGATAGCAAAGCGCACCGGCGAAAAAGAAAAATGGATCTCCGGACCAATACTACCGGCAACATTAATGACAGGTATTGGAATTAATTTAAACCTTAAACAAAATTCATTTTTTAATTTTTCCATTGCAACTATAAAAGTTAAATCAAATCATCCTTACAAAATAATTCCCGAGAACTATAAAATCATCGGTAAAACAAAAAATGTTTTCTTGTACTCTGAATTCGGATGCAGCATGCAATCATGCATCTTAAAGTCGATCGGAAAATATTTAAGTTTTGAAAACAAAAATATATTTTTTGCCAGTGGTATTAGATTTAAAAGGTTAAATTTAGATTCAAGAAATATTATAACCTACAAGCTTTTCAGGTTTGCTAAACTTCAGATAGAAAATCGAATTGTATACGATTACCCGGTTTCTTCAAAACTGCAGTTTAGCAATGAAATGTTACTTGGATTTTCATTTATGTATAACTAATTCATTTTAATTCGAGTTTTCGGAGCTTTGGAAGCCAAACCAAAGCAGCTCCTACAGAAGTAAGAGCTATGCAGCCGCCGATAATGACAGAAGGAATTAATCCGAGTAATTTTGCAGCAAAACCGGATTCAAAGGCACCAATTTCATTGGAAGAACTGATAAAGATAGTACTTACTGAAGCTACACGACCCCGCATATCGTTAGGAGTAAAAAGCTGAATGATGGTAGATCGTATTACAACACTGACATTATCAAAAGCGCCGCTCACAGCAAGAATAAATAAGGATAGGTAAAAATTCGTGCTAAGGGCAAAAAATATCATACATAAAGAAAAACTGGCTACACAAATAAATAATTTTCTCCCTGCATTTTTCAATGGCGGATGTTTTGTCATATATAAAGCCAAAACTACTGATCCGACAAAAGGCGCTGCACGGAGTAATCCGAAACCCAACTCACCCACATGGAGCACTTCGCTGGCAAAAACAGGAAGCATGGCAGTAGCACCACCAAAGAGAACAGCTATAAGATCCAAAAGCATGGCACCAAAAATAAGCTGATTGCTGAAAACGAATCGTAAACCTTGACGAATACTAACAAGCATACCTTCGTCGCGTAGAACTTTTTCGAGAGGTTGTGGCGAAACCCGCAACATTTGGATTAATCCCACAAGTAATAATATTACAACAATGGAATATGTCACAAGCTTTCCGCAAAATCCAAGCAGCAATCCGCCGAAGGAAGAACCGAGTACAACAGCAATGTGCCAGAAGGTTGAATTCCATGCTGAAGAATTTGCATATGCTTCACGGGGAACGACCTGCGTCATGAGCGGCAATTGAGCCGGACTGTAAAAGCCGCGTAAGAGTCCGACAAAAAACATTATTCCATAAAACGGCAAAGCTGAAAAAACTTCGCCTGCATGACGTTCATAATAAATACTGATTGCCATCAGAATGGATGAACAAATAAACTGAGCGGCCATTACTAAAATGATAATGCGTCTGCGGTCATGTCTGTCGGCAATATAACCGCCGTATAATGCCAGCCCTACGGCAGGAATAGCTTCTGCAAGTCCGAGAAGTCCAAGAGATAGATAATCATGAGTTAACTGATACACCTGCCAGCTCAGAACTACAAATTGAATCTGAAGTGCCAGAGTAAGCATGAATTTCGAAAAGATAAAACGCCGGAAATCAATATACCTGAAAGCCAGGAAAGATGCTTCGTTTTGAATTAACTTTTTAATCATTGCTGCAAAGGAAAACAACGAAGGGGTACAAATTTGTTTTGAGTAAAAAATTTATAAACATTTGGTGCATGTAAAAAAGGATTGCCATTAAAAGTATTTACTCACATACCCATCTCTGAAAGTTCAAGCCACCGCATAGATTTTTCTTCAATCTCATCGATTATTTGCTGCATACGACGGGCAAAATCATTGGCATCGACATGGTTGATATTTTCGTTATTCAACTTATCCGTAAGCTCGACTTTCTCTTGTTCCAGACGTTGAATATCTTTTTCAAGATTTTCAAACTCGAGTTTTTCTTTATAGGTAAACTTTTTCTTTGAAACAGATTTCTCACTTCCCTTATCTTTTCCACCGCTTCCCTTCTCCCCTTTTGAAGAAGTTAGCGCTTTGACCTTTTCCTCTTCATCCATTCTGTATTCAGAATAGGTTCCGTTGAAATCTCTGATTTTACCACTGCCTTCAAAAATCAGCAGGTGGTCAACGATTTTATCCATGAAATAACGATCGTGAGAAACAACAACCAGGCAACCCTGGAAGTGCAATAAAAAATCTTCAAGGATATTAAGGGTAAGAAGATCTAAATCGTTTGTAGGTTCATCGAGAATAAGAAAATTGGGATTCTTAATCAATATTGTAAGCAAATGCAACCGCCTTTTTTCTCCTCCGCTGAGTTTGGAATAATAGGTAAATTGCATTTCAGGAGAAAAGCGGAAGAGTTGAAGGAATTGAGAAGCTGAAACCTTTGAACCATCACTGAGACGAATTACATCGGCATATTCCTTTACGATTTCAATAACTCTTTTGTCTTCTTCGATTACAAGTCCGTCCTGAGAATAATAGCCAAAAATGATTGTATCGCCTGTATTTATTTTTCCTGAATCAGGAACTTCTTTACCTGTAATCATGTTCAGGAAAGTGGTTTTACCCGTTCCATTTTTCCCGACTATTCCAATGCGTTCACCGGTTTTAAAGGTATAATCGAAACCCTTTAGAATTTCAAGATCTCCGAAAGACTTATAGACCTTTTTCATTTCAATGACCTTCCCTCCGATTCGATTCATCTTAATATCAAGACTCATTTCATCTTCTTTTTTTCGGCCTGTAGCTTTCTCTTTTAATTCATAAAAAGCATCAATGCGGGCTTTGGATTTGGTACCTCTTGCTTTAGGCATGCGTCGCATCCATTCGAGTTCAGTACGCATGGTATTGCGGGCCTTGTCTTTTTCCCTGCCTTCGTTGAATTCTCTTTCCGCCTTCTTTTCAAGAAAGTATGTATAATTACCCTCGTATAAAAAAAGATTACCGTTTTCAAGTTCGGCAATCTTATTGGTAATGTTATCCAGGAAGTAACGATCGTGTGTTACAAGCAAAACAGCAAGTTGGGAGCGCGTAAGAAAATCTTCAAGCCATTCGACCATTTCGAGATCGAGGTGATTCGTAGGTTCATCGAGTAATAAAAGGTCAGCAGGATCAATTAGCGCTTTAGCCAGAGCAACTCTTTTTTTCTGTCCGCCGGAAAGTTGTCGCACCGGCTGATCCAATTGATGAATATTAAGTTTAGACAAAATCTGCCTTACGCGATGCTCATAATCCCAGGCACCTGCAAGGTCAATAAGAGAAGAAATGCGTTGCAATTCCGTTTGCAATTCAGGAGTAGGATGCAATTGAACTTTTTCAAGCACATCTTCATACTGTCGCATAAGTTGAGCTGAAGGATTGTTGTCGTCGAAAATAGTTTCAAGAACAGTTTTGTTAGGATCCGTTTGCGGATCCTGCTCGAGGTAATCAATTCGAATACCCTTTCGCATGGTTACTTTTCCCGAATCAGCCACATCATTGCCTGCAAGAATACGTAGCAAGGTTGTTTTACCGGAACCGTTACGTGCTATTAAAGCAATTTTTTCTCCTCTGGAAATACCAAAACTAATATTTTCAAAAAGGACTTTGTCGCTAAAAGATTTAGAAAGATTTTCTACGGATAATATATTCATGGAGTTGGCAGGAATCCGGATCAGAGATTAATCCTTTCCTCCTTTATCTCCCACAAATTGATCGGTTGAATATTTGAATAAAATATTGAATGAAGTCAAAGATCCATAGCAGCGGGTAATATATTGCTGCATATTAACCTTATCTTCTTCCGTAAGTTTTTCATGACTGTTAACCCTTTGTTCAAGAACTCTGAGTCTGTCGCGCAGCATGACTACCTTATTAAAAAAAACATCAATCGGAATTTCCTTTGATTTTAAAGAAGAGTCGCCGGGTTTTAAAGTTACCATTCCGCCTGTCCATTTATTACCCAATTCAACTCTTTCCTGAACATCAGAATATTTACGAAGGAGGTTTACGAGTAAAACTTCAATGTCGGCATAACTTACCAGATCATTATCAGCATCATTAGCATCGATAATCTCGAATTCGTCGTATGTCCTTTCTATTTCACGCAAACCATGCTGCATGAAAGTAATCATATAATCTTCAGGCTTGATTTGAATGACGACGCCTTCACCAAATTGAGGATGTCTTACCCTTGAACCAATTCCGAGAGAAATCTTTTGCATAAACTAATGTTATTTTTCACAAAGATAAATTAATTCACTTAAAAATTCCTCCAAAAACCCATACTTTAAATGATCATTGTCATTAAAATGTAACTATTACACGAAATCAAATTTATGTGCTTTATGCTCGTTAAATTTACGTTAGTTTTTTGTGTTCGTGTTTTTCGTGTGGTGGAGCCGTTGAGAGAAATCAACGGCTCTTACTTTTTTTATTAAGTACCAAGAGCTGTGTAAAATCTCATTTTTTCTTACTTTCTTTGCCTTTATGAAAAGACATTTAGGAAGCCTCATCTGCTTTTTTTTAATAGGCTATGCAGGATATACTCAAACCTACCCCGGGAACTATTTTAGTCCGCCGGTAGATCCGCCACTGATAATTACCGGAACATTTTGTGAAATTCGGGACAATCATTTTCATTCAGGATTGGATCTTCGAACAGGAAATGACGAAGAAGGGTATCCAATTATGGCCTCTGCGGATGGTTTTGTTTCTAGAGTAAAAATAGCCTCTGATGGTTATGGTAAAGCCTTATATATCACCCACTCCAATGGGTTTGTAACTGTATATGGACACATGCAGAAATTCAACTCAGCTTTAAATGAGTTTGTTGATTCAATTCAAAAACAAAGGCAGGTTTTTGAACTAGATGAGAATCCTGAAATCAACCAATTTATTTTCAAAAAAGGAGAAGTAATTGGTTATAGCGGCAGTACAGGCAGTGCTACTAATCCACATTTACATTTTGAAATACGTGACAAAGAAACAGAGGAAACTATCAATCCGCTTCTCTTTGGATTTAACATTAGTGACAGTCTTTCGCCAATTATACAAAGAGTGAAAATTTTTCCAGTTCGAGGTAATGGAATACTTGAAGAAACGGATACAGCTCTGACCTATGAAGTAACGGTTTCAGAAAATAAAAAATACAGACTGGAGACTGAAAATATTCCTATTGTATATGGAACGATTGGCTTTGGCATAGAAGCAATAGACAATCAACTTATTGAGGAAGAAAATTCTCAGGCCACCTTAGGAATCTATGGTGCTCAATTGTTTGTAGACGATAAGCTTTCCTATTCCTGGAAGTTTGACAGATTTAATTTTGCAGACACCCGGGATATTAATGCACATATAGACTATTCATCAGCAGCAAAAGAGGGTCTTTCCATTCAACGTTGTCACAATCTGCCGGGCAATCAGCACTTGAAATTTTACGGCGACCCCAATCAGACCGGTTATTTCACACTAACTGATGGAGCCAGTCACAAGATCAAAATAGTGGTTATGGATTTCAACAGGAATACCACTGAAATAAATTTCAAAGTACGATCCGAGCTTTCACTTAGGGATACTAAATACCTTGTCCCTGCAGAAAATGAAATGCCACTAACAAGAGCCAAAGGTCTGATTGTTCGAAAACCGAGAATTGAGGTCATTATCCCTCCTGATGCTGTCTATCAAGATTGCTATTACCAATTCAACAGTCAGCTAGAGGTCGATTATCTATCGGATATTTACCAGGTTGGGGATTTTGGTGAAGCAGTACAAACACCAATTACAGTAAAAATAAAACCCAATCATACCCTAGCCGACAGCTTAAAAGCCAAGACATTAGTGCTTTACACAGATTATTTCGGTCAAACAACTTCAATCTTAGGCCAATGGAAAGAAGATTTTTTTGCTGTTCAAAACAAGCGATTCGGCAATTATGCATTAGTACTTGATACAATAACTCCGAAGGTAGAAAAGTATTATACACCGGCAGATATGGATGGCATGTATGGAGGTAAAGTAATGATAAAAATTAAAGATGAATTCGCAGGAATTCAAAGTTATAGTGGAAAAATAGATGGTAACTGGTGTTTATTTGAGTATGACAAAAAAGACGATATGCTATCTGCCAATGTCGATCCATACCTTGGCAATGTCGAGCATACGATAGAAATTAAAGTAACCGATAAGCTAAATAATACAACGTATTGGAAGTCTTCTTTTTACTACTAATCCCGGAGAAAAAAATAAAAAAAGAAACTTTCAATATCTTTTGCTTAAAAACATCATATTTCTATCTTTGCCGGCCTTGCAATCCGGTGAGGTGCCTGAGAGGCCGAAAGGAACAGTTTGCTAAACTGTCGTACGCGAAAGTGTACCGAGGGTTCGAATCCCTCCCTCACCGCCAATCAATTTGAGAATTTGAGAATTTGAAAATTTGAAAATTCCTGAATTTTAAAGTGTGTAAAATATTTAAAAAAACAGTATAACAAACAGAAAGATAAATAGAGTAATTTTCAAATTCTCAAATTAACTAATTTTCAAATTAACTCGGGGTGTAGCGTAGTCCGGTCATCGCGCATGGTTTGGGACCATGAGGTCGCAGGTTCGAATCCTGCCACCCCGACAAAAATTCAGTGTGAGTGTGGAGTTTGAGTGTGCACAAGAAATTCAGTGTGCGTGTGGAGTGTGAGTTTGATAATTTATTTTTTTATCAAGCTTAACTAATTTAATTTATTACCACACCCACACCCCATACTCAAAACTGATTTTGGTCCCGTAGCTCAATTGGATAGAGCAACTGCCTTCTAAGCAGTAGGTTATGAGTTCGATCCTCGTCGGGATCACTTTCATTTTCAATATTTTACATCCATTATTTTCTTATTTTAAAAATTGATGGTATACCGATTGGTGTACACAATTGGTTTATTATTTTCTTCGATTAATAAATCAGCATATTTAAATAAGTATTTTGTTACGCGATCAATCTCTGAGGCAACGAACTGAATAACCACTCTTCTTGTCGTCGTTTTGAAAGTAGATGATGCCGTTTTGATAAGTTAGATTGTATTCATTGGCATTTGTCGCATTGCTCTCTGTTTTACTCCAATAGTAGCTGTAGCCGCCTATAAAACCACCGAAATTTCCAATATAGTTACGGAAACTGCCAGGAAGTCCTGTGAAACCGCTAGTGTTGGTTGCATCTAAATTGGGATTAGACCAATGAGAATTTCCAGTTTCTTTCATTTTACCTCCTGCAACAGAAGAACCACCTAAACAACTTATCATTGAAATCCATTCCGAATCACTGGGTAAATGCCAGCCTATAGGAGCTAATCCTCTTGGATCATTTACTGCATACCAGTTGTATAGCTTTCCATAAATAGCAGCATAAGTTGCAGAGTCATTATTGTAATAACAATATGCGCCTGATGTTAAAGAAGCCCATAAATTTGGATCATCAACTCTTGGTATCGGATCTCCATTTCTATACGTACTTTCTGAAAGATTTTGAGTAGCCCATATTTGATTGCAGATAGTAACGCTAGGTAAATTAGCTGAAGAAAATGTTGTAAAAGAAATTTCATTTCCATAAGAAGTTCCAACACTATTTGTAGCATATGCCCTCACATAATAAGTAGTATTTGCCATTAAAAAAACAGCAATACTGCTAATATATGTACCAATGCCAGTTCCTTCCATTGTTTTGTTATTAGTAGTCGTAGGACTTGAAGATGTGCTCCAGCAGACACCTCTTGCAGTTATTGATGATCCACCGTCATTCGATATATTTCCACCAATTGTTAATATACTTGTTGGAAAGCTGAACGAAGTTGTTATTAATAATGGCAAACACCCTCCCCAAGTCGGAACTCCATTACAGAAAAATAAACTTTGTCCATGGCTGCCTGCAGGTACACGAACCCATTCTATCCCATTCCAATATTGCATATCCCCTAAGACTACTCCCGGTTTGTTTCCATTGGCTGCGTTTAATGCATATGGTACGGATAAAAATTGAGTAACTCCTAATAACTGAAAGTTACTTCCACCGCTTGTGTCCATTTCAACTCTTAACCACTTATTGCCTTGGCCCCAGGGAATAGCACTGAAAGTTCCGTTTATTATTGTTCTTGATCCTATACTCAAATTAAAGAGGCCTGAACTGCTTGTTATTGTGATATGCGATTCGACATAAACCGGCTGACCTGTAGCAGAACTATCAAGAATACTTAGTCGAATAGCAATGTTTCGATTGAGTAATGGAAAACCTTGGGCATTGCGTGTTATTCCCTGATAATTTATTACTTGTGGTGGTTGCGCAATAGAAAATGCTATGGTGGAATAGAAAAAAAACATTAATATGATATTTGTTTTCATAAATGGAAGTTTATTTATTATAAAATATAATCGTATAAAATATTAAAAAGTCCTTACAGCACGCACATAAAAGGACCACCCACCAAAGAATGCTCCATAATAGTTTCCCTGTTGACCATTACTGAAATCCTGCGCCCAGGCAACACCACCGGTATAATTGATGTTGTCCTCGGAAGAACTCCAATACTTATTATTAGAAAAACCACCAATTGCTAATTTATTTAAAAATAACTTATGCAATTCATCTTTACTTGGCAAAAACCAGTCGTCATATCCATTTAATACTAAATCAAAACATAATTTGGCGGCATAGTTGCCCGGACCTTGGCTCGTAACTATTGTATTTGTATTATTATTTCCAGTACCTAAAGCCAATAAGGTTGCGTTGGTTGTTGTTGGATTACCTAAATACCAGGAGGTGCTAATGCTTTGATCAAAAAGTGCAGCAATTATACCGTGTGGAACATTTTGATCAAAACCAGAATCACCAGATTGCAACAGGTATGCTATTTTGCCACCTTGATAGAATTGACCAATTACTAAGTTAATTTGACTTGCTCCTCCCAAAATATTTGTCCAGGCAGTACCATTAAAAATCTGTAATTCACCAGATACTCCGCAATCCGTACACCATAAAATTAAGCCTATAGCTGCATTAGAAATCGCATTACGTTGAATTAATGACATGCGAGGAGGCAAAAAACCTTTTGAATTAGATTTTATTTCAACTTGAGCAGAAGGATCGGGAGAGTTTGTACCAATTCCGACATTTCCTATATTTGAATTGTAAATATCATATCCTGTTTTATTAAAATTTCCATTACCTGCATTCAAAGCATAGGGCACACTCAAAAACTGTGTGACTCCTATCAATTGATAGTTGTTTGCATTATTCAAATCCATCTCAACCTTCAACCATTTACTCCCTCGCTCCCACGGTATAACTGAAAAACTTCCATATAAAACAGTTCCACTCCCGATATAAATATTAAAAAGTCCTGAACTATTTGTTTGTGTTGAATGAGTCTCTGTATAAACGGTTTGGCCTGTTGCAGAGCTATCGAGTATACTCAAGCGCAAAGAAATGCTTCCATTGATTAATGGGTAACCTATGGAATCTCGTGCTACACCTTGATAGTTTATTGCTTGCGGAGGCTGAGCAACTGATCTTAGGCAAAGAGTAAAAAACAAAATTATTAAAAACCGATTTTTCATATTTATGATTTCTTAATTTATGGGTGCATTGAGAATATAATATAATAGACATTATTCTCCTCCAACACATAATCACTCGATTCAACTACTCCATCACCGCTAATATCCTGTGGCATATACCCTAAGTATGTAAAGTAAACAGCGTTCTCCATTTCACCGTAATCTGAGGATTCCACCACTCCATCTTGTCGGCCGACTGTGCTTGTTGTTGCGTCGATTATGTCTCCGCTAAATAGAGCAAAGTTTCCATCCCCGAGATCCGCTAAATTATTACCGTAGGCTTGGTTAATTGATGTGTTAAAATGATAATCTGACAGCAAATCTTTTACGGGGACTGGAGAAGAGCTCCATGTCTCAATAGCATTGCGATGGCGAAGGATTAAATAATAACGATCGTAGTCAGGAGTAGTAGTAAAATGAAAAATGCCGTTACCGTTTATATCAATTACAGATTTGTCAATGTATAAAATATCATAGGGGTAATTGGGTTGTGCTAATTCCATGATCATTGTGTCGCACAGGGTTGGATAGTTTACTGAGTTGACTGTTGCATTCATCATGTTGTTGCCAAGATAAAATCCTTCGATAAAAACCTTTATGGTCATATTAAATGCGCAATAATTTGCAAAGACAGTTACATGGGCTGTATCACGATCACCAATACCATTCGTTCCTATTACCGTATAGGTAGTAATGGTATCGGGTGCTGCTTTTACATAATTGCCATTCGTGCTGCTTAACCCTAAAGCCGGAAACCATTCGTAACTCGAAGCACCATATGCAAACAATTGAGCACTGTCGCTTTTACAGCGATTAATATATTCTGGTGAAGAATAAACACCAAATTCATTCGAGGGTGCGGCTATATTTAGTACTTGCGCAAAGATTGGCCCCCAATTGTTATCCTGATCTCTTACTCGAACTTTCAAGAGATGCATTCCATTTGCAGGCAGATTATTAACCTGGAGATGCATTTCTTCTAAGGACTCATTGAAATGACCGTCACTTACAGACAAAGGTGTAGCATTACCTTCACCCGGATCATTATTGGCCCAAAAATATTCTGCTGTAGTTACTACCCTCTTTGTGTAAGAAGGAACAGGGTCCTGACCTCCTACACTGACAATAGATCTAAATATTGGCCCCCAATTTCCGTCTTGATCCTTTACACGGATATTAAATAGATTCTGTCCAAGTGAAGGGGCATATAAACCATTAGCAAAAAGTTGTTCTAAAGATTGATCAAGATTTCCATCTACAGCAAGAATCGGAGTTCCGTTACCTGTTCCTGGGTCTGAGGTTCCCCAGAAATATTCAGCGGCAGTGATTAGCTTTTTTGGAAACGTTGGCAATGGATCAAGACTATTAACTCTTACTACAGATTTAAATATAGGCCCCCACCGACCATCCTGATCCTTTACTCGAATATTAAATAGATTTTGTCCATTCAAAGGAACGTTTAATCCATTTGCATATAACTGCTCTAAAGACTGATCTAAATTTCCGTCAGTAGCAAGAATCGGTGTTCCATTACCCGCTCCAGGGTCCGAAGTTCCCCAAAAAAATTCTGCTGCGGTTATATATCTTTTAGGAAAAGGAAGAATAGGATCCTGTCCTTCTACTCTTACAATCGATTTATATAATGGCCCCCATTTTCCATCTTGATCTTTTACTCTGATGTTAAATAGATTCTGTCCTTGCGATGGAGCAGTAATTCCAATTGCATACAACTGTTCAAGCGACTGATCAAGATTACCGTCAACAGCCAATATAGGTGTGCCGTTTCCTGAACCAGGGTCGGTTGTTCCCCAGAAATATTCTGCATCAGTTAGATATCTTTTTGGAAAAGGTGAAATAAGAATCTGTCCTTCTACATTTACAATCGATTTATATAATGGTCCCCACTTTCCTTCTTTATCCTTCACGCGGATATTGAAGAGATTCTGAACTTGTGAGGGAGCAGTTAAGCCGTTTGCATATAGTTGTTCTAAGGATTGATCGAGGTTACCATCGGAAGCGAGAATGGGGTTTCCGTAGCCCGAGCCTGGATCTATTGTCCCCCAAAAATATTCTGCTGCTGTAATAAATCTTTGAGCAAATGAAATCACAGTTGGACTTCCTTCAACAATTATAACAGATTTATACAAAGGCCCCCAATTACCATCTTGATCTTTTACTCGAATATTAAATAAATTTGCCCCTTGTGCTGGAGGAAATAATCCATTAGCATATAATTTTTCCAGTGATTGATCCAGATTCCCATCGATAGCAAAAACAGGAGATCCATTCCCAGTACCGGGGTCTATCGTACCCCAGAAATATTCAGCTGAAATAATTTTTCTTTGCGCTTGAGCCTTAGATGAATGACAACAAGACAATAAAGAAAGAAATATTAAAGCATAAATGAAACGGATCATTCTAAATAAATTAATGGTTTGTGTGACCTTCTGCTTTAATATTTATAGGAGTTGAAGTACTACTAATAACTCTTGGAATATCCAGCCAATGAACTCGACCCTTTCCCATTCCAACTGTTACTGTTGGCTGAAAATTATCAATGGAGTATGACCCTCCATATGTACCAAGATCATTTCGAGTTAAATCGATATCAGTATATTCAGGCAGATAATTTCCTTTGTCAATGCATTCAGGATATGAACATCTTCCAAATGAATCAAAAGGAGAATAGTTAGGACTTATATTATATGTAAATTGGTCAGAGCTACTAATGCAATAACAAAGGTTGTATTTAAATAAAATCAAACTACCGCCACCTGAATTACTTAATGTAACGTTACTATTTCCACAATAATAACATGGTGGTGAATATATAATATTACTTGCTATTAATATTTGAGCTGTAGTTAAATAATTAGGGCCTGCAAAAATAATTGCCGTAGAAGCACCATAATTGCCGTAAAATGAATTATTTAAAATTAAATTAATGTGAGTTAAAAAGTAATTAAAATAATATAATTGAATTGTTTTAAAAATAAAATTGTTACAAATCAATAATTTTTCAAAAGTATCAATATAAATTTCTCTTGAAATGTTTCCTACTAATATTAAAGAATCACTAATTGAATAATTTGAAGATTCTTTAAAAATATTTATGACCCCCGTTCTTGAACCAATTACTTTCCCATGTCTAAAATAAACATCATTTGTTGATGAATTAATTAAATTAATAAAAAGATTATCATAATTAAAATATGAATCTCCAAAATTACAATCAATAATATTTATTATTCCTCGGTTGTTAATAGAAATACCTCCCCCTAATACTTCAATGCGTTTATCGTAATTAGTAATTGATCCATTTATGGGATCAACAAGATCAATTCCGAACAAAGTAATATTCATATTCGTAAATGGCTGTATTGAAATTCTTCCCGAAATTTTTAATCGTGAGGTATCAATTCCATTTACAATACTAATATTCTTATTAAGCATAAGGTTTTCCTGCCATGGTTTTCCGTCATACTTGTCAAATACAATAATTGAATCACCGCTATTAGATGTATCAATTGCGGATTGAATTGTAGAAAAAGAGCTCAAATAGCCGTCTTGTCGAACAACTAAACTCGCTGCATAATTTGTGTTAAAGCAAAAAATAAAGACAATAAAAGCAAATAAATTTTTCATTTTATAATTATTTTATTTAAAATTACATTATAAGACAAACAAAAGAAGAAATTATTAAATACTGATTTTCATGGTGACATGATCACCCTAGTATAATAAACCTCATTCTCCATCAACCCATAATCCGCCGACTCCACTACCCCATCCCCTGTTATATCCTCTATATGATAACCGAGTAAGGTAGTAGGGACAGCACTTTCCATATCCGAATAATCCTGCGACTCAACGACGCCATCTTGCAGACCAACGGTTGCTGTTGCAGCATCGCTGATGTCTCCGCTATAGATTGCCCAGCCAAGACTATCGAATGTAAGAATCTGGTTCCCTCCGTAAGCCTTGTTCTTTGCAGTTGTGAAGTCGTAAGAATTTTCCGGTTGAAGATATACAGGTATAGCACTCCATGTTTCAATTGAGTTGCGATGATTCAGTTTTAGATAGTAACTATTCTCAACACTACTATTAAATTTGAAGTTAGCCAGGCCATTAATATTTATTATCGAAGTGGCAGTCTCTATAATAGAAAGTGTGACCTTATCTACAAGAGTTAAGCGAAGCGTATCAACATCGTTATAATTTGTTGAGGCTCCTACTTTATACAAGCATCCTCCGAAGCCGCTGTTGTCCATTAAACCGTTTCCAGAGTAGAAGCCTTCGAAGTAGACTTTTATGTTCATTCTGTTTATGCTTGGTTGCAGCAGACCTTGTGTGATTATGTTGTTGTTATTGGAAATGAGGCCGGTGATGGGTTCGCCGATGTTTATGTCGAGTCCGGCGTAGGGGGTTTGGAAGGAGGTTCCGATTGAGTTAAATGCTGATGGAGAAATGGATTGCGCATCAGCGTACCCGCAAACACAAACCATACAGTCAATAAATAAAACCTTGAAAATGCTTTTCATAATAAATTATCTTATACAAATTACTTTTAAATTATTATCATTAGATATATAACCATCATTTAATTTAAAGGAAAAATCGGGAGGGTATTTAAATACTCTTAAGGAAATAAATTCACCTCTTTGTGGTGGACTTTGCGACAAAGTCATTTTTGTCCAAATATCCGTATATGAAGTTGAAACTGGAAAAGAGGAGAAAGGAAAAGATAAATAACCATTCAGTTCAATATAGTTTTGTATTTCGTCAATAGTAGGTAGCCTCCAATCTGAAAATCCACCTTCTGTCAACGAAGTACAGTAATCTAAAGCATAAAAATATTTATAACTATTAAGGCTTACTTGTGAAAATGAAGATATTGATGTAGCATTGTTTAGATTTGTACTTATCGAATTGGCTGTTGCTGAATGCAAAGCATAAGGAACACTCAAAAACTGTGTTGTTCCTATCAAATTGTAATTACTCCCTGCAGCAGTATCCATCTCGGTTTTTAACCACTTATCGCCCTGGCCCCAAGGAATAGAAGAAAATGCCCCGCTGATAATTGTACCTAATCCAATTCCTAAATTAAACAACCCTGAACTACTTGTAGTAACATTCTGTGTTTCCACATAAACCGCCTGCCCGGTAGCAGAGGAATCGAGAATGCTCAATCGAAGACTAATATTACGATTAACCAATGGGAAACCTTGAGCGTTCCTCGCCACCCCCTGATAATTGATAGCCTGTGGCTGAGCAATAGCCGAAATTGAATAAATAACAAAAGCAGCAAGTAATGTGTATTTCATGTGGTCAGATAAAAACTTTGAAAGTAAAATGTGTTTCGTTAATTCAAATATAGATAATTATTTGATATTTAAAGGAAAATAAAGCTGAACTGAAAAAGGGAAAAATTAATTTACCATAAATAGCCTGAAATACTTATAAATAGGGTGTTTTCAGCTTTCACTTGTAAATTCAATATCTTTTTAAAAATATTTTATTACAAAAAGAAGCAACCGTAAAACCGACCTTTTTTTAATATTTATAAAGTTTCAACTTATAGGTCGATGATTTATTAATCAATTTTCCAAATATTTGTTAATGGCCACAAAGTTCAGAATTATAGATTATGCTTAAGTAGTCTTATTCGAAATATATTAATATTGATTTGAACCAAAAATTATAAAAAAGTGAAAACTCATTTATCAAGGATTGATCCGAGTTTTGAGCTTTATCACTCCAAGAAAAAAAAGTTTGCAAATTCAAGTTTTTTCCCAATTATGAAACTCTTTCAATCATTCAGTCAGCAGAACCACAGTCATTAAAAAAATTAGCAAGACAAACTATACCGGAAAATAGACCTTCTTCAATTGGAAATATTAAAACGAATTTCAAACCGAAAATTCGCGGTTATTGCATTAGAGACCCCGAAAATCTTTATTTCGATCAAATTTAATAAAAAGACTTGATTTTCCTATCAAGAATTCCTATTCTTGGGTTCTTAAACACATTACTATGAAAAGATTATTCCTATTTTTCCTACTTATGAACATCACACTTTCCGGCTGTGGCCCGTCACAACAGGAACTCGAAGTGAAGAAGAAAACAGAACAAGATTCCATCCTCATCGCTCAGAAGAACCTAATGGATTCCGTAGCCAATGCAACCAAAATCCAAATAGAACAGCAACGGCAAGCAGAAGAAGCCGCAACACTCCAGGCGAAAAGGAACAAAGAACATTCCGATTCTCTTTACGAAAGACTGATACAATGTAGATCAGAATTGGAAGTGGCACAGATGAAGCTGAACGACTCTAAGCAGTTCCAGTTACTGCGAACTTCGGAGGAGAAATATTCACAGGTTCAGAAGGCGAGGTCAGATGTGGATCACCTCCGGTTGGAAATCTCACGGGTCGAAAACGAGTTGCGTGGTAAAGAATCTGTTAGCGCGGAAGAGAGCGCGGCAACAGAGAAGGCGGTACAGGATTCCATCTCGGCAGCGAATCAGGCCGCAGGACATTAAAGAAATTATTATGGCTAACAGTAAAATCGATACTCGTTTAGGAGGATTCGCTTGGGTATTTGGAATAATAGGTTTGGTGGGAATTGGGTTGTCAGTTATAGGATACGCCTATTGGGGACATATAAGTTGGACAAAAGTAGATGCTGAACAAATGCAGGGTTTCGGTGGACTTATTGGTGGTTTGTTTGGAACATTGTTTATGGTTGCTACTACTATTCTTGTTTGGCTAACTTACAAATCACAAAAGGAAGAACTCGAAGAGACTCGAACGATAATTCGGAAGCAACGATTCGAAGGTACATTCTTTAATCTCTTGCAAGTTCAGAATCAAATAAGGAATTCGATGAACTTCGGTTTAGATAATCTTATTACTTATTACCAGGGAGAACGTCCATACCAAATCTATTCAGTTAGCGGCTTGCAGTTTTTCGAAACAGCGAAGGATGACTTCGGTCGATATTACATTTCGAGGCCAGAGTTAATCTCTCCAAGAATTGTTTGTCGTGAGCTGAATAATCTTGATAGCTCCGAAGCACCTGATGTTAATGACCCTCTGCCGAGGATTAAGTATAAGTGGAAAAGGTTCTTTGACGTTTATCACAATCAACTCAGCCACTATTTTCGTCATCTATATTATGTAATTGCTTTCGTTGACCAAGCTCAGGAAGATGATCTTCGAGAATTTCCTGATGATGCGGACAACATAAAGAATAGATACCAATTTTATGCAGGTATGATTCAGGCGCAAATGTCATCCTCGGAATTGTACTTGTTTTTTTATAATGGATTATGCTTTGTGCAAGTTGAAACCCTTATTAAGAAATACTTTTTGGTTGAGAACTTGGCCTTTGAAGATCTCGCAGATCCAGAACTTCACAAGGATTTATACGGAGAGAATTTTCTGAAATCTCGCTCTACTATTTCTGAAACTTAATAAAGATGATCTTAGATATTGTTATACACCAGTGCAACGACGACTACGGTTCTGCACCTTCGGAGGGCTGGTTTTTCAAAGTCATACTCGCCATCATTGGGCCGTTGATTGCTGTTGCACTCGGAATCTATCTCTATAATAAGAAGGCAACGGATGACAAAGACAAAGAAGATTCTGTCAAGATAAACGACAACAACGATCTGCTGAACTATTTCACGGCGATTGCAATAAATGTTGTTAAGAATTATTCGGATCAAGCCAAACTATTAAAAGACTTCGCGGATAAAAAGAAGGCAGATCCGTATAATCCGAGTAATTCTTTGAGAGTAAATCTCAAAAGAGATATTGAACGATTAGACACACTCGATCAAGCAAAAATATTCAAGGCATACTACGTGAGGTTGGGACACAACCAGCTGAGGTTAAATGAGCTCACTCAAATGTATAGCTGCTTGGATTACCTGTTTGATATGAAGGATAATCTTATAGATACAATCGAGCAGGATCACAAACTTACTTTCGGCTTAATGAGCCAGTTCGGCGAATTGTCTACTACGGCACAGATGAACGCTTCGGAATTATTGGGAAAAGGAAAGAATGGAAAGTTACCACAGACACAAGAATATCAAGATATGTGGAACGGAGTTAACGCAATATTCCTAACCTATTTCAGATGTATGGACAATGGTGTCGTCACTCTTCCACAGGTGAAGACTCTACTTATCGATAGATTAAAAGTTTTGCTAATAGAGAATTATAGTCACCTACCAGAATCTAATATTATACTTAAAAGTTGCAAGAAAACTGGGGATAAGTATAAAGAAATCGAGGTATATCAAACTGGAATTGCAGAACGCTTCACTCGAATTTATGATAACATCTCAGAGACAGTTGCAACTCTAACCGGGTTAATTCCTGCGATAGTCTTTCCAATATAATATATATACAAACGCGAGCAAGTGCGAAATCTCCTTATATCGTCCCACTGTGAGCAACGGTGCGAGTGTTTCGGCTTCCACCACCGCCTCCGGAGGCACCAACCAGCTCCGAACATTCAAAAATATTTCGAGCTCGATACGGAGCAAATGAAACAACATACGGGGGGAAAGATTTCCGAGCACAATCACAAACAACAAGTAAGAGTAGTTGCGGAAATGTTGTTGACGACTTGGCCGCATTGGAAAATCAAGGCTGAGAGGTACGAGCACTACATACCCTAGCACATCGACTTCACTGGTAAAATGTCTCACGTATCGAACTACATCAACTGCGAATTGATTCTATAAGGTGTGCAGTGCATGCAGATTGGCCAGCGTGTTCCTTATTCACATGTGCAATCTGTCAAGGATGAGTTCAGATTGTTGGCAAATGTCTACCTCGTACAACATCACAACATCACACTCTCAGAGGTTAGGTCTTTCATAGCTGAAAGTAATAAGCAGGAAGTGCTGTCTGAGTATCGGCAAGCTTATGAGACGGAGTACGAGCGATGGATTCACATATCAGAACAACATAAGGGATGAGAGTTGCAATCGTAACCCTTACCAGAGGCGACAGGCGTAAGTCTCTTGAGCAGTACAAGATATTAATAATCAACGCCTGCTATGAAAAATATCTATAGAACTGTCACTAACTAAAAAAAGCAAGAACGCAATAACAATTAAAATTATTAATCCTCCAATTATTTGCAATCCTTCCTTAAAATTATTTGAAACTTTTTCTTTGTTTTTATTAAAGTAGTTTACAGATGATCTTAAAAGGTACATAGCGAAACACACTCCAATAAATGCAAATAAAGCTCCAATAGGGTCGGAATTAGGGTTGGATTTGAGAATGTACATATTCTGTTTATTTGTTAAGTGTTTCAAATATAGAAAATTGATTTTAAAAAAAAAAGTCGACATTTCTGCCGTCTCAAACATCGCGTGTAATTTTACACAATCACTTCACCGCCTTCATCCCCTTCTCTTTTAAATGTAATAGGAGTTTGTCCATAAGACTTTTCACCCACTGATTTGTCACAGCGTATTCTTTTCCGCCGACCTTAATAATCTGATCCTCGCTTAAAAAATAGCGCTTTTTTCTTGACGTCTTGCTCCTACTGATAGCAGTCTTCAAGTCGGTGAAGACTCAGTAACGTTGGATGATTGCATCAGGGAACATCTCTTTTAACTGCGCCTCGGTACATTTCGGATGTTGCAGATTGCGCGGAAACTCCAAATAAAGTATTATTGCCAAAATTTGAAGGTCATTGTTCAACCGAAATTTTCCCAATTAAACCAAAAGAGAATTTAAGTAGAGAGTTTTTATTTCAGTGGTTATTACTTAATAAAACCATGAAAAAAATAAATGCGACTTGGACTGGGGCACGGATGCCACGAGCAAATATGAATGCTGTTTTAGATTTCTTAATACCTATTCCTTCATTAAATGATCAAAAGAAAGTAGTTCGAAAAATTGAAAATCTTTCTGCCGAAACAAAAAAACTCGAATCCCTCTACTATCAAAAGATAACCTCCCTCGACGGACTAAAAAAATCCATCCTACAAAAGGCCTTCAATGGAGAGCTAAAAACAGAAGACATGAAGCAGTTAGCATGAAGCAATCGCTTAAAATAATTCCCGGCGACTTGTTTGGAGCGTTTAAGAAGCGATTGGATAAAAAGACAATAAAGGAATTTGAAAAAATGATTTTTCTCACAAAAGCTTGACAATAAAGCCAGGTTCATTCAATCAGAAAAAAATTATTTCGCCAAGAATAAACCATATTCTAAAAACATAAGAAAAATGGAATTTGAATTAGAATCGTTGAATTACAGAAAGGCAATATCGTTTTTGTTAATGCTTCCAAAGGCTATAAATATGGGCAATTATCAAATTCGCACAAAATTAACTAATATCAATTAAAAAAAAAACATATGGGCTTCTTTGATGCATTAATATTCCCGACATTTTCTGAAAAATACGAACTTGGTTTTCCAGACATTAAAGGTATCAATCATGTTGTAATCCAATTCCACCCTGACCATGTTGAGTTCAAAATATTATCAGGATTTATTTCCAAAAAAGTGATAATTAAACCTAACGACATTATTGAGGTTGGACTAAATCAGGAAAGTTATAGGTCTTCAGGAAAAGCAGCAACAGGGGCAATTGTTGGCGGCATCTTGACAGGTGGTATTGGTCTTATAGCAGGTGCAGCAATGGGCGGTAAACGTAGAAAAGAAAATCAACTTCATTTGGTCGTAAACTATATGGGGACAGATTGTCAAGTTATTATTACTCCAAGCAAAAATATTCCAACAATTTATGCTGAACTTAAAAAATTGATGAGCAAGCAGACAAAGGAACCGGAAAAATTAAGTGCGTCAGAACAGAAACAAATTGAAACAAAACCTCAAATTGATTTAGCTGCTGAACTTGAAAAACTTCACGGACTTGTTAAAAAAGGTATTTTAACTCAAGAAGAGTTTGATGCCCAAAAGAAAAAAATTTTGGGCTGAGAATTTAATCTACTTGTAAGGATTACTTACAAGTTCAAAATAATGACTAGTCGGAAAATAATTCCTATTATTATAAATAGCTCAGTTAATGGATAACCAAATTGAAATCTTTAAAACAAAGGAATGTACCGCTGAAATAGAGGTACAATTCGAAAAAGATACCGTTTGGCTAACACAGGAGCAATTTGCAATCCTTTTTGAAAGGGACCAATCGGTTATTTCAAGACACCTCAGAAACGCATTTAAAGAAAGGGAATTAGATGAAAAAAGCAATATGCAAAAAATGCATATTCCTAAATAAGTTAACCTGCTTCATTTTACAATCATGATCTAGCAATTTTTAATGTTATCAGTGAAATTGTAAGATAATTCAATAATATTTTCTGTAAAAATTAAATTTTCAGAAAACCTTTGTTTCGTTTATTTCGTTTATTATATTTGTATAAAAAAACAATACAATGGAAACTAAAATCAAAAGTACTTCCAGGGAAGATCAAAAAATTGCATCCAGTTCTTTTTTATCATTAAGGAGATCTGCAAACGAGATACGAAAGAATAAACATTTCATAAACATTAAACTTCAGGAGGCAAGAAAGTATGTAAAGATCCCCAAGATTGCACTTGATATGCTTGTACAAATTCTTTCCAATATGGCTGAAGGTAAATCCATAACTATTATTCCCTCAGATGCAGAAATTAGCACACAACAAGCAGCTGAAATGCTTAATGTGTCTCGACCTCACCTTGTAAAATTACTTGAAGAAGGTGAGATTACGTTCCGGAAAGTGGGGAGTCACAGAAGGATATTCTTGAAAGATCTTTTGCACTATGAAAGAAGTTTAAAAGATCAACGACGAAAAAGTCTTGAAAAACTTTCTCAGCAAGCGCAGGAACTTAAATATGGGTACAAATGATTCATTCGTCCCGCTTCACAGCTTTGTTGGACGCTTGCGTTATCTATCCTGCCCCTATTCGTGATTTACTTCTAAACTTAGCAGAACAGGGTTTGTATACACCGATTTGGTCTTCAAAAATTATTTCAAAAAAATTGTATGGATAACGGAATAGAAATTTACCAGACGAAGGATAAAACCATTGAAATCCAAGTTGTATTGGAGAACGAAACGGTTTGGCTGACGCAAAAACATATGGCAGAACTCTTTGATAAAAGCCGTGTTACGATCACCGAACATATTGGAAATATCTTCAAAGAAGGCGAATTAGAGGAAAATTCAGTATGTCGGAAATTCCGACATACTGCCGAAGATGGAAAATCGTATGAGGCCCAGTATTATAATCTGGATGTTATTATATCAGTAGGCTATAGAGTTAAATCTAAACAGGGCACTTTATTCCGTCAATGGGCAACTCAACATCTAAAAGACTATTTAGTCCAGGGATATGCAATCAATCAAAAACGTCTCGAACAACTGGAAAAAGTTGTAGAAATAGTAAAACAATCAGGCAACATTCAGGAACTTTCAACAACAGAAGCAAAAGGGCTCCTGGATATTATCACAAGCTATACACAGAGCTTTGTCCTTTTGAACCGGTTTGATAGTAAAAATCTCAGCGATGAAAAACTGAATGAAAACATAACCTATGAAATTGAATTCGAATCCGCCATCCAAGCCATAGAAGAATTAAAAAAGCAACTCATTCATAAGAAGGAAGCAAGCAACTTGTTCGGCAATCGAAAGGATGAGAGTTTTAAGGGAATACTCGGAAATGTTGTTCAGTCTTTCGGTGGACAATACTTATATAATAGTATTGAAGAGCAGGCCGCTCATCTATTGTATTTCGTAATCAAGAACCATCCGTTCAGTGATGGCAATAAAAGAATCGGCGCTTTTTTGTTTATTTGGTTTCTCGAAAAGAACAAGCATCGTTTTAAGAAAACAGGTGAAGTAAAAATTAATGACAATGGGTTGGTTGCATTGGCCTTATTGGTTGCACAAAGTAATCCTGATGATAAAGAGCTTATGATAAAATTAATAATCAACCTGATCAACAGCCGATAATATGAACGAAGCCGAAACTCGAGCAGAGCTTATAGAACCCTGGTGGAATGAAGAAGATTTAGATCAAAAACAGAACTGTGTAATAGTTTCACAATTAAAAATGAGGTAATAAGGTTTTATTTTTGAGGTGCATTTTCTGCTACTTAGGTAATTAGGTTTTCGGATTAACATCGTCCATATATTATAATGTGAGGAAGTCAAGATAGAATTAATTTTATAATGGAAGAAACCAGATTACCTTAGCAGAACTTATCGATCCCAAGCTGAAAGAAGATGGCTGGGATCCCAAAGCGAATGCAGAAGTTAAAATACATCGCGAGTATATTATTGCCCCGGGAAAGATCAAAGCTACAGGGGGAAGAGGCAAACCTGTCATCGCTGACTATATATTAAGCTATAAAGGCAGGAAAATGGCCGTTGTTGAGGCAAAGAGCGATGAACGGGAAGTTGGCGAAGGAGTGGCACAGGCAAAGGATTATGCTGTAAAGCTGCAAATCGATCATGCATACTCATCGAACGGATTAGAAATTTATCACATCAATCTTGATACAGCTAAAGAAGGATTGGTAAAATCATATTATTCACCCGAACAATTGCTGAATAAGACCTTCCCCGAACAGAATCAATGGGAAAAGAATTTCAATGCCATTCCATTCGAGGTTTTAGGCGGAAATAAAGACGGACGATTCTACCAGGAGATAGCCGTCGAACGCGCAATGGATGCTATTGCGCAGAGAAAGGACAGAATACTCCTTACACTGGCCACAGGTACAGGCAAAACGTTTATCGCTTTCAAAATAGCATGGCGTCTTTATCACAGTCCATGGAACCTCAAATACGATGGAAGTTGTCGCCCAAGGTTACTTTTTTTAGCTGATCGGAACATTCTGGCCGATCAGGCTTTTAATGCTTTTTCTGCTTTCCCTGAAGATTGTCTGGTTCGAATAAAACCCATTGAGATCAAGAAAAAAGGAAGCGTACCCACTATGGCAACATCTTCTTCACCATCTTCCAGACATTCATGAGCGGTCCCAACGACACACCCTACTTCGGTGAATATCCAAAGGACTATTTCGATTTAATTGTCATCGACGAATGTCATCGTGGAGGAGCGAATGATGAGAGCAACTGGAGGGATATTTTAGAATACTTCTCCCCTGCTGTTCAGATTGGCTTGACAGCTACCCCTAAACGAAATGAAAACGTAAATACTTATAAATATTTCGGAGACCCAGTTTATATATACTCATTGAAAGAGAGTATTAACGATGGTTACCTTACCCCTTTTAAAGTTAAACGAATTACAACTTCTCTTGATGAATATACTTATCAACCCGATGACAATGTTGTCGAGGGGAAGATCGAAGCAGGAAAGACATATATTGAGCCTGACTTTAACCGTATCATTGAAATAAAAGAAAGAGAACAAACCCGTGTTAGGATTTTCATGGATCAGATTGATCAGAATGAAAAAACACTTGTTTTCTGTGCTACACTAGAACATGCGGCAGCAGTGCGTGACCTGATAAACCAATATAAGAAAAGCGCTGACCCTCTCTACTGCGTCCGGGTAACTGCTAATGATGGTGACCTTGGCGAACAGTACTTGAGGGAGTTTCAGGATAATGAGAAAAGTATTCCTACTATATTAACAACATCTCAAAAGCTATCAACCGGTGTTGATGCAAGAAACATCAGAAACATCGTACTGATGCGTCCTATAAATAGCATGGTAGAGTTTAAACAGATCATTGGTCGTGGCACTAGTCTATTCGAGGGAAAAAACTTTTTTACTATTTATGATTTTGTAAATGCAAGTGCGAAATTTAAAGATCCTGAATGGGACGGCGAACCTATAGAGCCAGAACCAACTATTTATCAACCAACTCTAGTAGCCCCTCCGGCAGATGAACCTCCAGTTGAAAAGCTATCAACAACACCTAATCCAAAAATAAAAATTATATTAGGAACAGGAGCTAAAGCAGAAATTAAGTTCCTTGTAGAAACTACCTTCTGGGGCCCCGATGGACAGCCTATGACACTGCAGGGGTTCCTCAATCTTCTTTATGGCAAGTTACCTCCCCTATTCAAGAAGGAAGAAGAGCTGCGTAAACTCTGGTCGAACCCAATGACCCGAAGGGCACTTTTAGAGAAACTCGATGCAGCAGGCTTTGGTGCAGATGAATTGACGTCATTGCAAAAAATCATAGATGCCGAAAAGAGTGATTTGTTTGATGTATTAGAGTTTCTCGCCTACTCAATCGCCCCCATCACACGCGAACATAGGGTTGCAAAAGCACAGAATAAGATATTTTCATTACTGAACCCCAGGCAAAAGGAATTTGTAGATTTTGTTTTGTCTAAATACATTGCAACCGGTGTGGAGGAATTAGATCAGGAGAAATTACCTCAGTTGTTGGAGATGAAATATAATTCTGTAGTAGAAGCTTCGGATATTTTGGGTGGAGTCGATTTTATTAAGAATACTTTTATTGGTTTTCAGAAATTTTTGTACGAATCAAGAGTTGGTTAGAATAAATAAAATACTCAATTTGAATAGCGAACGCCCTAGCATGCTTAAAGGATTACTAAAGATGAAATGTCCATCCTGTAAAAAATCTCCCATGTTTTTAGATTCTAATCCTTATCATTTAAAAATGATGGGCAAAATGAATAAAATTTGTCCGGTATGCGGACATCCAATTGATCCCGAGGCCGGATATTTTTTTGGTGCAATGTATTTTAGTTATGCTATTATGGTTGCGTGGAATTTCAGTATTGCAATAATTATACATTTAATAACCGGTAATCTTTTCGAACATTTTTCTTTATTGATGACTATAGCCATAGTTACTACACTTATTGTCTCGCCTATAATGTTTAGATACAGCAGGGTGGCATGGTCATATATGTTTTTTAAAATACAAAATAAATAATTTTGTCGTAGGTCCTAAATTCAATCCCTTAAGTATTTAGTATTTGAAATAATTTTTCAAAAAAAAATGCCGCCCCATTAAAAACCGGGACGGCATTTTTCAATTAATAATTAACTCTCAATCCATTTTATTCACAATCACAACTTTCTTAAAATCTCCCTGTTGAACTTCAAGGAAATAAATACCTGAAGTAAGATCGTTTCCAAGTGATAAATCCTGGTCGGAATGAAGGTCGGTTATTGTCTGAAGAGTCTGACCGGTAATATTGAATAGACGAACATTTACTTGCTGATCATCCGCTCTTTCAACCTTTATATGAAATCCATTAGTAAACGGATTCGGGTAAACCAATACCTGAAGTTCGTTGTTTTCATTTAGAATAAGCATATTGCCTTGTGTAGAAACCTTTACAGGATTACAAGACTGCCCACAATATCCAAGTCGATCGCCACTATGCATACTAAGGTGTGTGGGAACTGCATTTATACTAACAGAAAGTGTTTGAGGGTTGCCCGGATTTCCAGGAGGAACATGGCATAAAATAACTTTGCCCGGTTTTCCCGGATCGCGTACGCTAATAACACAGAAAGTTATTGTACAAGTTGTTGTACATCCTAGTGTTGTTGTAACAGTTACCGTGAGAGTATAAGTGCCCGGCGAAGTTGGAGTAAATACTGGATGAGCACAATTATTACAGCTCAAAAAGCTTCCTGTCCATGCCCATTGTGCGGCAATTCCATTTGTTACAGCTACGTTAAGTGTAGCAGACTGCGGACCATAGCCAAGGTAAATATTTGTCGGCACACCGCCTGTATATATACTATTACTTGGCACTGCTGTAATACTGCATGAAGGAGGAGTGCAGGCAGCGACATGAATAGTATAGGAACAAAGCGACTGCGCGCCGCAATTATCGGTTGCTGAGAATGTAACAACATAATCTCCTGCAGTACCTAAACCCGGTGTCCAGTTAAAAGTGGAGCTAACCGGATTTCCGGCTGTAGGAAGTGAAGGGGTTAGTGTAGCGCCTGAAGGAACGCCCCCTGAATTTAGCTCAACAATATCTGTAACATCAGCATCTGTTGCATTTACGGTGAAAGCTAATGGTACATTTTCAAAAGCGTTAATAACTGTACCACATAAAGGAGAAGGAGAAGAGAAAACAGGAGTACTATTCGTTGGTTCACAGTTAGTAATATAAATCAAGAAATCAATTGCTACTGATGTTTTCCAAACATCCGTAATTGAATTGTAATCCTCAATTACAATCTGGCAGGAATATAAACCACCTAAAACAGCCGGAAATGTCGTATTACACGTGGCAATACCTGATATAGGGTTAATTGAAATACCTAAAGGTTGAACAAAACCATTCCCGGCTTCGTTGGGACCGGCCAGTCTATATCGAAGATAGGTATTGGGATCAGAGTCGGCTGCAGGAACAAAAAAACTTGCTGTAGCACTTACAGGTAAATTGACTATTGCAGGTAGACTGCTGGAAGGAGAATTGTTTACCGAAGAAAGATCAACATATGTACTAATTTGATAAGCTCCATCAGGATTATTTATTTCTCCCGACGTCCTATCGCCATCATTAATTTCGGCTATCCAGGGTGCACCTGAATTGTTCGATGCACTATAAGTATGATTGATTGTTTTTTTAGTTGAACTTCCCGGTTCCAACGCAACTGCCAAAAACCAATTATTTGTCGGATCAATTGCCGTAACCTTGTAAAATAATTGTGGCGTAGAATTCCCGTCTCCAAAAAACAACATTGTACCACCAATGTTTTCAGTTACAATATCATCTATTGCAGGTTTACCATCCCCTGCACTTCCCGAATACAAAGATCTGTTAAAAGCATCTACCAGTGTGAATTCTACCTCTGTAGATGAAACATATTTCCACGTTAAATGCCCACCTCGAAAGTGAGTAGCACTACTTTTATTACTTAAAAAAAGTGTAGACACCAATAGCAATAACATTGCTTTGGAGACCCAATGACGGCAGAAAAATTTTAACCGTTCTTTTGAAGAATTTGTTGTGTGTGTTTTTTTCATGTTGTTTAGTTTAAATTGTTTATAAATAATAGAATAAAATCCGTTTTAAATCAATCAATATATTTTCAAAAAAAAGAAATCAGGTTTATTAATGTAAGGGATAAAAAAATAAAAGGAATAAAATAAACTTAAAATTCTAAAACAATATTAGCAATAAATATTCAATTCAAACAATTATTTATCCATTTTTCAATAAATACGAAATTCCCTACAGCTCCCAAAAGCCCAATTTTGAAGAAATCCACGCAGAGAATATTTAATTCTTTAATAAAATAATAGGTGTTTAATGAAAAACACCGATTTTAATCATTTTATTCAAAAATTTATTTATTTGATTTTTTTGATCAAATTCAATCAGAAAGTGAAGCTGAAAAATCAATTCAAGAAACCCAAAATAATGCAGCTGTGAATTATGTAACTTTTCTAAAATATTATGTAATAGCTCACAATTAGGTTAAGGCGACCTTTGTAGTCAAAACCATTACATAATTATAAATAAACTATTTTAAACAATTCACCATGAAAAAAACAATGAAATTCATTCTTATCGCTTCCATTGCAGCGATTGGATCAGTAAAAGCGCAAGTTCCTGCGGTAATTACCAGCGACAAAACAGGATGGCATAAAATCAGCGAAACAACTGTTGACTTTAAAAATGAGCGTGACGAAGTAACCATAATGGGAGCTGATCGTTTTGCAGCAATTCAATTTAAAGTAGAAGATGCTCCAATTAATTTAATTTCTTTGGAAGTATTTTATGAAAGCGGCGATAAGCAGGATATTGTTGTTCGTACTCCTATTAAAGCTCATGGAGAAAGTCGTATCATCGATTTAAAAGGCGGTGAGCGCAATCTTAAAAAAATTGCTTTTGTTTACAAAACAATTCCAAATTCTAAAGATCAAAAAGCTCATGTAGAAATTTGGGGATTGAAAACAAATACCAATGAAAAAAATACAATTACCGGCTCAACAACACCACAACCCAGTATCATAATGAGTGATAAAAAAGGCTGGCATCAAATCGGTTCACGGTCAGTAGATTTTGTAAGGGATCGCGACGAAATTCTCGTTTTAGGCGCTGATCGTTTTTCAGCAATTCAATTCAGAGTAACAGAAGCTTCTATTCAATTGATGAATCTTGAAGTTTATTATGAATCAGGCGATAAACAAAACATTGATGTTAACTCTCCGATTATGGCAGGCGAAGACAGCAAGGTTATTAACCTGAATGGCGGAGAAAGAAGCCTAAAGAAAATTGTGTTTGTTTACAAAACGATTCCAAATCAAACTGCAGAAAAAGCAACGGTTGAAGTTTGGGGATTGAAAACAAATATTGCTTCTAAATAATTCATTAGGAAATAGGGTTTTCGTCAGTAACGTTAGAATTATAATTTAAAATTACTTACGAAACCATAAAACAACACCAAATATTAATTAGTTGTTTTTTTAGCCACGAATGCACGAATAGACTCGTTCATTTGTGGCTTTTATTATTTAATGTTCGATATAATGCTTCGAACGGGCAGGTTTTATGATTGGAATAAATATATTTCGAATCTGGTTAATGACCGTCCTTCGGCTAAGCTCGGGAACCATCCTTCGGCTGCGTTCAAAAAACATTAATTTAATCACGAGAATTCATATTAATTATATGCATTTGGAAGTAACAGGTCCTTTAGGGATTTTCATTGGGTATAAGTAAATACATTTAGAAGCGACCGGCCCTTTAGGGCCAGACTCTTGGTAACACAAGAACACACGAGCACGTCCAGCCCCTTTAGGGGCGAACTTTTTAAACACAACGCATATATCCATTTACACAACTGCGAAAAAGTTCCTGCATATATTGTTTGCATTCGGCATATTCCTCATCTACAATTATGTAAAAATCAAATGGCAAATCCGATATGATGAATTTGATTAAATATATTCAAAACCCAAAAGAACATCATAAGATAATCTCCTTATTTGATGATAAGTTGTCGGGCAGGTGAATACAGTGTACTTTCTTTGTCGAAAAAAGCTGTGCGTTTAAAGAGTTCGCCCCTAAAGGGGCTTAGCGCTCTTGTATTGTCCATAAGTTACCAAGAGTCTGGCCCTAACGGGCCTAATAATTCCATTAATTGACGACAATATATCATTTAGCTTTTTCAATGTCCAAAATAATACAAAATTGTCCTTTGAAATTTAAGTATTTGTTAATTAAGAATGAATATCCATTCTTAATTAAAAAGCATATCAAGCCGGAAATTGCTTCTATCCAAAAATAAATACTGCCCCATGATGTACGATGGAGCAGTATTGTTCATGTGAATAAATCTTTAAAATTCTGTGAATTGGTTTAGTTAACAGTGTGCATTCAAAAGAAAATCACTACATAAATTTTTTTTTAAGAAAACACTATTGAAGCAACATACCCATTGATTCCATAAATTTAGCCTGCTGATCTATGAAGACATTATAAGAACAAGCCTCAAAGTATTTTACATTTGCTGCCCCAATAATAGTTTTTAATTTTTCTATTTCAGAGAAAGAGTTTGTACCATCCTCCTTACCGTAAAAGGCATAGACTTTCTTTTTTGCAGCAATGATTTTTTTCAGATTATCAGCTATATTTATGGAGGAATATTTCTCATTATTCAAATACCCTTGTGGGGCCTCATAACTAAACTGGTAAACGAATTTAATATTTGCTGAATCGTTTCTGAAATTCTCATAAATCTTCCTTGCTTCATCAGTTGGATTTGACAGGGAATTCAAACGATTGATTATAGTATGGTTGAAACACGCTGAGGTATATTGCAAAGACAATGTATCCATTTTCTCAACTTCTTTTAACAATTTTAGGTTTACGGTATCTTTCTTTGATTCATAGATCAATTTAGATGATCGAATAATTGTCCTATAATATTCCTGCATTGAAATCGGTGTACTTACCAGAACAAGAGAATAAACCTTTTGCGGGAATTTTTCAGTAAAAAGAGACGCAATTATTCCACCGAAACCTTGGCCAATCAGAACAGCTTCTGAAATTTCAAGCTTTTTGTAAATGCTAAGAATGTCATCAAAGGTCTCCGTGAAATTGTATTTCGCGGTTTTGTCTTCTGACCTTCCTTCGCCCCTTCTATCATAAACAATTACGAAAAAGCCTTTATTAGCAAGGTTTTGAGCAGTAGTTGATTCGAAATTTGCTGAGTTGTATCCGGGTCCGCCATGAAGGAATATTAATGGAACGGCTTCCTTTTTCCCATAGGTCTTAACATAGGCTGGCTGACTAAAAGCACTTAAAGCTGTTAATATTAAAATGAACAATAAGTTTAAATTTTTCATGGATTAATTTGTTTAGGTAAATTTTGAGTTCTTATTAAAAATTAGAAATAAAGTGCAAATATTAGCATAAAATAGAAATTTTATACATATAATTTTTCGAGAGAAAAATTAATAATTTATAAAAAATCCTATATTTTGGTAGCTAGAACATTCCTTATTATAAACTCTGACTCCCCTGCTCCTTGCACTTTAATATTAAAATTAATGATAATTTGCATAGTTTTACCAAAATTATTCCTATATTAGTTGCCCTTTATTTAAAATCTTCACTTATATATCAAAATCTTAAAAAGTTTTTATTTTATTTAATTATATATTTAAAGTAAAATCAATTATCAGCTCAATTGATAATTTTTTACCTGCAGGATAAAAAAAAAATAACTAAATACACATACAATCATAAACACACATCTATGAAAAACAATTATTCACTTTTAAAAGAAGCGTTTCAATCGTGTTGTAAAAACCCTTACAATAAAAAATTAAAACATTTTGAGTTGCCTCAAACAAAACCAACAACTTTCCTATTCAAAACGGGAATTACATTGTTGGTTTCTTTTTTTCTATTCATTGGCGAAGGATTTGCTGCTTCGAAACAAATTCAGGAAAATGCTTTTTCATCTGCAGAGGTAGTTGCCAATTCTATAGGGTGTAATCCTAATACCCCTTGCGATGATTTTGATCCTTGTACTCAAAATGACACTTGGGATAATAACTGTGTTTGTGTGGGTACACCAATAGTTTGTCCACCTTCACTAGATCCTTGCGACCAACCGGGATTTTGTGATGGTAATGGGATTTGTCGGTATGACCCTATTGTTTGTCAGCCTCCTTCTAATTTTTGCGAAGAGCCGGGAATATGTATAAATGGAATTTGCACATATCTGCCAATTGTTTGCAACGATAACAATCAATGCACAGACGATTTTTGCGATCCTAACATTGGCTGTGTTTATTTAAGCAACGATTTAAATCCTTATGACGACGGCAACCCTTGTACCACAGGCGATGCTTGTGTGAATGGCGTTACAACAGCCGGAGCTCCTACTAATTGTGACGATTTCAATCCTTGTACCGATGATTCCTGCGATCCAAATACACCTTTAGGCTGCTTAAATACCAATAACGATTTAAATCCCTATGACGACGGAAATCCTTGCACGGACGGAGATTATTGTTCCAATGGTACTCCCACACCTGGCCCGAATACCAATTGCGACGATTTCAATCCTTGTACAGACGATTATTGCGATCCAAATATATCTTTCGGATGTGTAAACACTAATAACAATTCAAATCCTTACGACGATGGTAATCCTTGTACAAACGGCGATGAATGTGTGAATGGCATTGGCACTCCAGGTTCTGCTACCAATTGTGACGATTTCAATCCTTGTACAGACGATTCTTGCGATCCAAATATATCTTTCGGATGTGTAAACACCAACAACAATTCTAATCCATACGATGACGGCAACCCATGTACCACTGGCGATGCTTGTGTGGATGGCTTTGGCACGCCCGGCGCTCCTAATAATTGTGACGATTTCAATCCTTGTACAGACGATTCTTGCGATCCAAATACATCTTTAGGATGCGTAAACACCAATAACGATTTTAATCCCTATGACGATGGCAATCCTTGTACCACAGGTGATGCTTGCGTGAATGGAATTGGCACACCCGGTACTGCTACCAATTGTGACGATTTCAATCCCTGTACAGATGATTCCTGTGATCCAAATACAACTTTAGGATGTGTAAACACCAACAACGATTCAAATCCTTACGACGACGGCAACCCTTGTACCACAGGCGATGCTTGCGTGAATGGCATTGGAACACCCGGCGCTGCTACTAATTGTGACGATTTCAATCCTTGTACTGATGATTCATGCGATCCAAATACAACTTTAGGATGTGTAAACACCAACAACAATTCAAATCCTTACGACGATGGCAATCCTTGTACCACAGGCGATGCTTGTGTGAATGGCATTGGAACATCAGGCGCTCCAACCAATTGCGATGATTTCAATCCTTGTACTGATGATTCCTGCGATCCAAATACAACTTTAGGATGTGTATATACTAACGACGATACCAATCCTTATGATGATAATAGTGTATGTACTTCCGGAGATTTTTGTAAAGACGGCGTTGGTACTCCAGGACCATCAATTGTTTGTAATGATAACAATGCTTGTACCGATGACTCATGTGATCCTACATCCGGTTGTGTATATACTATTGATAACAGTAATACTTTCGACGATGGCAATGCCTGCACAACAGGTGATGCTTGTATAGGTGGAGTTGGCACATCGGGAGCACCAACCGTATGCAATGATAATAATCCTTGTACGGATGACTCTTGTATTCCTTCAACCGGATGTGTATTCATTTTTAATGACACCAACACATACGATGATAATAGTGCTTGTACTTCCGGAGATTTTTGTAAAGACGGCGTTGGCACTCCCGGAACACCAATTGTTTGTAACGATAATAATGATTGCACAGACGATACTTGTGATCCAACAACAGGATGTATTTATACTAACGACAATACAAATGCTTACGATGACGGTAATGCTTGTACATCGGGCGATGCTTGTGTAAATGGCGTTTCAACTCCGGGCTCACCAACAGTTTGTAACGACAGCAATGCCTGTACAGATGATGCATGTGATTCCGTTTTAGGCTGCGTTTATACAAATAACAACAATGTTTACGACGACGGCGATGCCTGCACTATTGGTGATGCTTGTATTAATGGCGTAGCAACATCAGGATCTCCAATTGTTTGTCCTCCTTCTGCTGATCCATGCAACGGACCGGGAGTTTGCGTAAACGGCACATGCACTTATTCACCAATCGTTTGTCCTCCTTCAACTGATCCTTGTGATAGACCGGGAGTTTGCGTAAATGGAACTTGCACTTATGCACCTATTGTTTGTCCTCCTTCTACTGATCCATGTGATCAGCCGGGAGTTTGCGTAAATGGAACTTGCACTTATGCACCTATTGTTTGTCCTGCTTCTACTGATCCTTGTGATAGACCGGGTGTGTGCGTGAACGGAACTTGTCAGTATTCTCCAATCGTTTGTCCTCCTTCAACTGATCCTTGCGATCAACCGGGAGTTTGTGTAAATGGAACTTGCACGTATGCTCCTATTGTCTGTCCTCCTTCTACTGATCCATGCGATCTGCCGGGAGTTTGCGTAAATGGAACTTGCACTTATTCACCTATTGTTTGTCCTCCTTCTACTGATCCATGCGATCAACCCGGAGTTTGTGTAAATGGAATTTGTCAGTATTCACCTATCGTTTGCCCTCCTTCTTCCGATCCTTGCAATGGACCCGGTGTGTGCGTGAATGGTACGTGTCAATATTCTCCAATCGTTTGTCCTCCATCGACGGATCCTTGTCAGAATAATATTTGTGTAAACGGCGTTTGTACACTTACTCCAATTATTTGTCCTCCTTCTACTAATCTATGCGATCAACCCGGAGTTTGTGTAAATGGAATTTGTCAGTACGCTCCAATTGTTTGTCCTCCTTCTACTAATCTATGCGATCAGCCCGGAGTTTGTGTAAATGGAGTTTGTCAGTACTCTCCAATTATTTGTACTCCTCTGGATCAGTGTCACGTTGCCGGTGTATGTAACCCTGCAACCGGTGTATGCAGTAACCCGGTTAAACCCAATGGTTCTGCCTGCAACGATGGTAATGATTGTTCGCAAACCGATGTTTGTCAAGCAGGAACCTGTGTTGGAGCAAATCCAATCGTTTGTCCTGCTTCGACGGATCCTTGCAATGGACCCGGTGTATGCGTGAATGGTACGTGTCAGTACTCTCCAATTGTTTGTCCTCCTTCTACGGATCCGTGTCAGAATAATATTTGTGTGAACGGTGTGTGTACACTTACTCCAATTATTTGTCCTCCATCTACTGATCCTTGCGATGGACCGGGAGTTTGTGTGAATGGAACCTGTACTTACGCACCGATTGTTTGTCCTCCTTCTACTGATCCATGTGATCAGGCCGGAGTTTGCGTAAATGGTACATGAACTTACGCACAGATAGGATGAGCTACTTCTACTGAAAGAGTTTAAAAACCTGTTTTTATAACTGTGTCAT
>JANOVM010000041.1:0-60877 GCA_031417395.1 Bacteroidota bacterium
AAAACACAAAATTGAAAACCTTAACAGGGGGTGGTCAGTTGCCAGTGAAATGACTGGTCAGTTCGTGTGAAATACTCAGAAAAGGACCCAGAAGTAATTTACATACCAAATATTAAGGACAGCACTCAATCTGCAGAGGTAAATTCTAAAATAGAAGAAAGTGGTAAATTAATTGTTCATACTCCATATTTTGATATCGATAAATTTAGGAAGCAAAATGTTTATTATGAATCATTAAATGGGATAAATGTTAAATATATTATACCAAGGAAGATCGGGATTGGCATTACAGGTATTTACATTGATTCAATTATTGCAACTCCACGGGGAAATTTAAGTTTTCATATATATGGTAATAAAATCAATCCCAAAAATCAAAATGAGTTTGAACAGATTTTTAAGTCGTTTTATTTTCATGAGAATATTAAGAAGTTGTGAAGATGTTTTTTAATGTTGTGATATATCGAATATGGCCCTTGAATCATTAAGACATTATTATTCGTTTGGGATGGTAATGCCGGGGAGGGTTTATAACACTGGAGGGTATAGGTTTAGGTTTAGGTTCAATGGTCAAGAAAGGACAGATGAGGTTAGTGGCTTAGGAAATCACAATACTGCCTTATTTTGGGAGTATGATACACGCTTAGGCAGACGCTGGAACCAAGACCCGAAACCAAATCCGTCCATTAGTGATTACGCAACTTTTGCAAATAATCCTATTTGGTTTAACGACCCATTAGGGGATATTTTTAAAATAGGAACGAAAGACAAGCAAGCAAAGACAGATGTAGCTAATCAAGTAAAAACGAAAAACCAGAAGTATCTCAAGTTTCAAGAAGATGGTGAAGTAAAAGCGGATTTTGGTGGACTAAGCCAAAATAAAATTGATAAAATTTTAAAGAAAGATGGAGGGTTAACACTGATTAACAACCTGAGCACTGCAAAAGATGATAAGGGAAATGATATAAACTTCTTTTACGGAACTGAAGGAGATGTAGGAGCAAGAGACCGGACAACAAAAGAGAAACTAGATATTCTATTCCCTGCACATCCTGCGGGATATGAAACCACAAAGCCTGACTTCTTTTTGAATTTGTCGGTTACGCCATATAGTGCAGAAAACCCCTACATATTGCCGAAGGAAGGCTATCAAGGACAAGTAATGGTGGCACCCGGATATGGAACAGTGTCAGAACAGCAAAATGTTTATAATAATCAAGGGGCAGTTACTGGAACAAAAACGGTTCTTAGAAATGTGCGTTCGGAGATTATATTCCATGAACTTCGGGAGAATTTCTTAAGAACAGTAAACAAGCTTCCTTATAAAGAGGCACACGAAAAGGCAGGCGGTATAGGTGAAATAAACAGTTTTATTTTTAAATAATGAGATATTTTTTAGCACTTTTTATTGCGGTGTTCTTTCTTGGAAAGAATACCTATTCGCAGAATATCTCACTCGGAAATAATGATATTACTGTTGAAATTAAATATGCTGCTCGTTCAACAGATACCGTTTTGATTGTGATAAAAAATATGACAAATAAAACAGCACTTATCAGTATGTTAGATGGAGTAAATACCAGTGGGAAATATTTAGGCATAGGGTTATACTCAAGTGTTTTCCCCTATATACCTGATCATTTATTAAAATACACTGGAGAATTAAAACTCACCGCAATCAATGCAACTGACAGCATAATGATTAAGCAAAAGTTAAAAACAAAACTATTGGACGGTTTAGATTTTAGTTTGGATTATATGTTACAGGGTATGAAAGTAAATACTTACGAGCTTGCAATGATAGACCGGCCTATTTACGATATAGGCATTTGTTTTTTGAAACTAAAAATCAATAAGTAAAATAATCAAAACGCCAGGCAAACCGCTTGGCGTTTTTTGTTTACAATGCTTTGTATCCATCCGATAAAGTACATCTTTACTTATCTTGCATGATTAATTTGGGTCTTCTTGTAAATTCCAAAATAAAAAATAGAGCGGGTGTTTTGTAAGCATCCGACAAAGACCATATTGCATTTGACTTCATAGCTGTTTTTCTTTGCATCCAAACAAAAAGCAATGGAAGGCACAAAAAATTATCAAAAATGATTTACCGGGGAGGAAATCCAGGAATATTTAACCCAATACCGTCAGAGCAAGAGTCGGATGCTTACTTCTATTTTACAAACTCTAAAAAGACAATTTGAAGTATTCCCCACGCTAACAGAGGAAGTACAATAAACCAATTTTTTATAAACCAATCTTTGTAAATGATAGATAGAACAATTATAAGTAAGCTTACTATTATTCCTGTCAACTTTATTCCCAAAAAAACACCTTCTGTTGTTTCACTGCCTGAGCCTCCATATTTACCGTATAATAGAGATATCCCTATTCCTATCAGATTGAATATAATGATTAATAAAATAAAATATTTTCTTTTTATCATTTTTCACTTGCTTATTTTTTACGTACTCGGTCTAAAACTTTACCCAATTTCTGTACTGTATTTTTAAAACTAGAGATGGAATGCCCCTGTTCTTTATCTCCACTTGTGTCTAATTGTTTTGCTCCTGTCATTTTTTCATTTCCTGCTACGTTATCATCGTTATGAGAAGCTTGAAAAGTTGGCACTCCACCCTTTTCCGCTTCAGCTGGATTTCTACTACCATTTGCAGAGTTTGTTTCATTGTCTGGTTGAAATGGTGCAAAATCAACTTCAACTTCTATTTTAACATTGGTTATTTTATTTTGTTCCATAGAGAAAGTAGCTCGTGAACATAATTTTACTCCGGTTGTATGATATGATGCCCGTCAGAGCGATGCTGTCCCGGTATTAAATCACTTGCATCGGTGGCTGAAGGAAAATATACTTCAAGTAACTCCACAAAGTGGAATCGGGAAAGCAATAGCATATTCTTTGTCCAGATGGGAAAAGCTTATGATCTGTGCCAGAGATGGAAGACTGGAGATCGATAACAACTTAGTCGAAAACTCCATTCGTCCAATTGCTATCGGACGGAAAAATTATCTCTTTGCCGGATCGCACGATGCAGCACAACGAGCTGCCATGATTTATTCTTTACTTGGAACCTGTAAACTAAAAGGAGTTGAACCTTTTCAGTGGCTGAAAAATGTTTTTGAAGTTTTACCGGATTGGAAATTTAATCGGCTGCAAGAAATGCTTCCATAATTTTTATTACCTTGTTTAGCATTTAAGCAGCTTTCTCTTTAAATGCCGCATATAAAATTAAATGAAAACTATATCAAGATGTACTTGGTCGGACGGATACATTGCTCTTGCAATTTACAGGAAGACCCTAACTATGAGGTTATGCGAAATATGCTGTTGGTCGGATGCTTACTCTACTTGGACGGACAAATACCTTACAACTGTACAATAAATTTTCTTTTCTCAACTTCCGAATATTTACTTCCCCGGTTCCGGTAATTTTTCATAGCTTTGATTTTGGCTATGAAGGAAATGATTGAAAATTGTTATGACAAGATGGGGTGGTCGGACGGTTACTGAGATATGAAAATTAACGACAAATGGTTGACAAGTCCGTCGCAGTTGGAAAGTCGAATAATTACCAACTATTTTTATCAACATTACCAAATTTAAGAACAAATTGAAATCGGTATTGAAAGATTTTGGGACCCAATTATCTCTAACAAATATATTAGAATTGGCTTTAAGGCAATATATTTAGCTACTTCTCCTTCGACAGTAATTTTATCTTCTCCTTTCGTATAAAACAGTTGAATAAAACAACCATCTGTTTTAGAATTTGATTTATTAGAATCACTATTGATATTTGTAATATTCGACTCAGAAAGAATATTTATTATTCTATCGAGCTCTACTTTTTGAAGTAGTTTAGATTTTACAAAATATTCCTTAATTGAACTATCTGCCGTGTAATTAAAAGCTAAACCACCTCTTTGTAATTTTTTTAAACTTAAAATATAACCTCCAGTATATTTATTTATTGATAAGATAAAAGAAGTATCAATATAGGTTGGGACCGAAATATATATGTATAAATAAAGTGAAGTATCATTCGAAAATTCCAAACATTTTTCACCATACAAATTTATTTGGCTACAAAAGTCAAGATTCGCTGTATCAATTATCCCTTTTTTGTTTATATTAATATTTTCATTCTTCAAACTACCTTTACAAGTAATTAATAAGATAGATATAAATAATAAATAACCTTCTCTCATAATAAAATTAATGTGAAAAATAATTTTGAGAGATAATGTTCTCATTAGCTTTAAAGCGTTTTAGTCCTTCAAAGCCGCTCCGATGAATCGTTATCCCATATGGGGAACTAATCATATGCATATCACTTTTATTTAACATTGGCGAATAATCGCTCATTTGCCATCCATGAGTAAGAGTACTATATTCTGGTTTAGATGGGGTTCCATAAAAGTTCAGTCTATCTGACATAGGTGTTGCATCAAAAGGTTGTAATGGATGATTATGTCCTACTCCCACAAAATTTGAATTATAACTGAAATAATTTCCTGATCTTTTTGTTAAACCATCTTCCATATTAAAATGATGCATTGATCTGTCATTTGTAAATAGTTCCGTTGCTATTAACTCCCGACTTTCACTAATTGTTAATACAAAACCCGCTTCAGCATTTTGGTTGTTTTCGCCTTTTCTAATAGCATTAATTTTATTTAAAGTACTTTTTCCCATAAAGTAATCTGAATTTCCCCTGATTTCTCTAGCATATTTATTCCGAGAAAGTTTTTCTTTTTGAGCATTATCTCTAATTTTATTAAATTTATCTATTGAAATAAAATCAACTCGGTTCTTCAGTTTGTCATCAATTTGATCTAAAAAATCACCTGCCTTGCTAAATATTTTAGTCGTATCCCCTAAATAATCAGTATATAGATTTGAATTGTTATTAAAACAACTATAAGAGCTTATTCCGGAATTCGGTTTAGGATCAAGATTCCATCTTCTCCCTAACCTAGTATCATATTCCCAGAACAAAGCTGTGTTATGATTTCCATTTCCGGATATTTCATCAACCTTTTCCTGTCCGTTAAATCCGAATCTATAATTCCCTGCATTAAAACTTCTCCCCGGCATTACCATCCCAAACGGATTGAAATGGTTGTTTAGATAAAAGCCTGAATGATAATATGCTCGTGGCATTATTAGGTATGAAAATAATCAAATTAATTGTGACAAAGGAATTCAAAGTACCATAAAAATTAACCTTCATCTTAATAATTTATTTAACATCGTAAACAGCCGTAAAACCATACTCAAGATTTTTATTATCAAGCTTTTGAAATATTATCCCGGCCCACTGATACAGTCCCTTTGCTGTTGGAGTATGTCTATATGTAGAAGATTCGTAATCCTTATTATATTTTAAAGTATCCCCTATTGGCATCAGCTTATTAGCTACATTGTCAAAACGACATAAAATAGTAAGGGGTGGTGAATTAATGTCTACCATAGCTAATCTAACATCTGCAATATATTCTTCACCAAGTTTTATGCTCGTGGATTTAGGGATTACAATTGGTCTAATCGATAATGAATTAATGTTTGCTTTTAATCTCTCATTTTCATCTTCCAATACTTTATTCTTTAGTATCAATAATCTATATTCTTTATTGTTCTTAACATCACAACCATAAAATAAGAAAGCGATAAAAGTCAGATGCATTAATAGTTTTTGATTTGCCATTTGCTATTTATATATAAAGTGCAACTATCTTATTTTGTCTTATCTGTATATCAAGAAACTTTATCCACATCCTATTTCTTAATTATGGTGTCCTTAATTTCTTTTATTGTATTTCCATCTTTCCACGAGTTCATATTTTTCTCAGTTGCGACTTGGAATGTTGTATCGTCACTTTTGTTTTCAGACTTTTCTTTATTATTATCAATAATGTCCTTAACTTTTTCACCCAAGCTAGTAACATCGGGTGCTTCAACTTCAGGTTTAAAACCTTTTGGATGCGTTATGCTTAGTAAATCAAATATTTCCAACAATTTAGCGTTATCAATTGATCCAAATATTTTTCCCTTTGTTTTCGATGCAACAGATTCATCGCTATTACTTGCATCTCCCCATTCAAGTAATCCTCCGAAATCTAATCCATTCTTAATCTGATCCATGACGCTTGGTGAATAGTTTTCATATATAAGATTGCCCAGGGTCCCGTAAGCAACATACGCTGTACCTGTCCCATACGGTCCAGCATCCTCTTTAGATTTAGGGAATAACTCATTAAATGTTTTTTGTTCTACAATAACATTACCTTGTTTATTTACATGTGCCATATAATACAATGCTTCACCTCCATCTAAATCTATTGCCTGTATAGGCGTATTGCTGGCAAATTGATAGGGAGTTAGCATAGGAAATTTCCTTGAAAGTGGATCAACGCTTTTAAACCTTGCTAATCTTGTATCATATATTCTCATTCCATAATCTATTGTATTTCCCACTCCCATAACCTCATTATCATTCTCCTTTGAATTAAATCCAAACCTATAATCACCAGCACTAAAATTCCTCCCAGGCATTACCATCCCAAACGGATAATAATTATTTATACTCCTAATATCAGAAGTTAAGGTTGAAGGCGTAGATATATTTCCAAATCTTCTATCTGTATAAGTCAATCGAACATTACCTAAATGGTCTTTCATTTCATATTGCTTGTCACCAACTTTTCTTGAAAAGACCGTATTTTGAGGGATGACTTTAGCATTAATTAAATGAGGTTGATGAGGTAAATATCCAGTTGAGTTAACTCCTGTTTGTAATGAAGATAATGTTATACTTGTTATTAAAGTACCTTCATAATAATTCATATAAGTCCATTTCTGAAATTGATCGCCACTAGATGCAAGCATATTATAATATGAATTTGCTCCAAAATCAGCTGTCCGCCTCATATCTCCTATAACCCCACTTTCAAAAATCAGTATATCTTCTGGTTGTGTAAGTAATTCCTGGTAAGCAAAACGATTGTTAGTTCCACTACCAACAGATTTCATCGCAAGTGTATGTTGATTCATAAAAATATGCTGTCCTTTTTTGGCGAAATCAATACTGCCCTTTTTAAAGTTGCCTTCACCAAATGACTTTGTAACCTTAATATATTCATGAGAAATATCCCCGGAAGAATTTACTAAGTTTACTTTAGCAGGTATAAAATCACCCCCCAATTTATACGCATCCACATCGATGGTATATGCCTCAAACCAGCCCTGACGTTTTCTGCCATTATAAATTCCAAGCCATCGACCATCGGGTGAAACTTGAATCTCACCATTCCCTCTCGGATCTCCGCTTGCATAAGTCATTATCGTTTCTATTTTAGAACGATCAGGTCCGTTTTCATCAATCTTTATCCGTTTCAAATTTGTAATTCCGTTATTATTCACAGTGAAATAAACGTACACTACTTTCTCTTCCAGGTTTCCTACTACTAACATATGCCTTCCGACCGGATCTCCTCCTGTATTAATCTGGGTATTAGCCGTACTATACTCTACTTCTCCCCATGGTTGTGAAAAATTCGGAGAAAACCCTTGAGCATCTAAATTTACTACTGAATAGAATAACGAACCGGAATTATTAATATTGAAATAATACAATCGATCTTTGTTTGCCGGATCAGGTGCAAATACTGCTTTTGCTGATGGATCGTATTTATTTGAAGGAGCATTAAGTTGTTCTGAATTTTTCAATGGACGATATTGATCATCGGTTAGAATTGTAATATTGGGATTGTCAAAATACAATTGAGCTGTGAATGCATGTATATATTTTCCATTTAATGATTTACCTTGTGCAATATTATTTCCAATAATTCCTGAAAACCATGAGCCAGAATTATCTGCTAGGAGTACTAAGCGCGAGTAGTTCGTTTGATTAAATGAACAGACATCTATTCGCGCGGATACCCCTGTCTTCATTGTGAATAAGTAAGTAAAGTTAGCTATTTTATGCAAGATAATAAAATAACTTCTTTTTAATGCGTTGACTCCACATATATTTTGAATTAGTTTCGTTGTATGAGCAGGTATAGAATTGACAAGCAAGACGGAGTCTATTTCATGACTTTAACAATGTTGGTTGGGTTGATTTATTTATTCGAGATGTGTATAAACAATTCCTCTACGGTAGTTGGAAGTTTTAAGAAATATACAAGCAGGGAACTGGTAAAGATGGTTCAGCAAACACATGTAAGCAGGAGGGAAGATTATCTATACAGCAGCGTAAAAGACTATGCAGGTATGAAGGGCCTGTCAAAGTTTCACTTATTGAATTGCATTCCTTGTTTTACAGTTGATAGTATTGGGAATGTAAATCGTAGTCCGCGCGAATAGATATCTGTTCATTTAATCAAAGTTGATGCTCGCGCTTAGACTACTCCTAGCGAGTAAATTTTTACACCTATACTTCTCACCTATAATAATCAATCTCTTGTCCAAATAACCAACCCATCTTTAAAAAGAATGATGATTGCCATTTCTACTTAGCTTTCCATTGTTTTGGAAGTCCGACATTCCGTAACATTTCATTTGCTTTTTCCACCTTATCAGGAAACAAGTTGATGTCATCAAACTTATTCAGTGATTTGTCAATTCGAACAATTGGAATTTTTCTTTTTTTTAATTCTTTGGTAATTTTCATTTTATTAAAATTTATCTTTTTTTATTTTTCTTTTTTCTGCGGATTAAAAACCCATCATATTCAATATTACTTTTGAATGCTTCCCAATCGTCATTTATTTCTCCTAAAATTTCAAAATCTGTTTTGACCTCTGAAAGATATTTGGTGATACCCATTCGGTAAAGCCGTGTTCGGACTTTAGTGCTGCCAGTCACATAAATCCAGGCATTTGGATATTTATCTGTGAAAGCATAAACTGTTGAGATAACTGTTGCTAAGACTTTTTCGCTGTCACCATTGTTTGATATAATCAAGTCATCAATCTCTCCTGTCTTTTTATCTTTATCGCCAAATGCAAGATTGTAAACGTCCTTCAAGTTGGTTTGCTTGTATTGAACCAGCTTAATAATAAGCCCTTTCTTACCTTCGCTTATAAATTCAAAGGTTAGCATTTTATCACTTGAAGCAAGTGGATATTTTGGCAATTTCACTTTTCTATTATTCTATAGATTTCTCAAAGATAACTTTTTTCAAATTAATATCATGTCTCTTTTAATAGATAATTTGCTTACTACCAGATCGGTGGATAAAAAGACGGAACCATTGATATTGCTTTTTGCCACAGGAAATAGTATAGTAACATAAACTATAAATATAACTATAAATATAAATGTAAAGCGATGGAAAACGTAGCCGCATCCTTTTATCGAGACCTAGGACTAGTTATTGGTGTGATCGCCAGTTTGTACCCCCCTGGGAGTACGAAATAATTTCAAAACTTACTCAAAGTAGGTCCTCCTGAAACTAAACATACTACCAACCTAAATTAACTAATTAACGAATCCTCACATTAACGAACCATTCCTCACCCCCTGAGCCATCAATTTCCAAAAGTATTTTTCATTTACAACTTTTTTTAATCCATCGAGGTGGCGTTGTCCATGCAAATCGCTGCCTATGAAATCAATCATGTTTTCATCAATCATCCGTTCAGCTGTTTTTTTGGAGACGTCGCCGTAGTAGCCGGTGAGTGAATTTGTGTTGAGTTGAAAAAGAGCGCCGGCTTCTTTAATCTTTTTGTATTCATCGAATTTTTCACTCCAGTAATTATAACGTTCGGGATGGGCAAGTACAGGCTGGTAGCCGTTAACAATCATATCGAAAATAATACTTAAGAGATTATCGGGAGGATTGATATATGAGATTTCAAAAAGCAAGTAATTTTTTCCTATGCACAATGCTTTTCCGTCTTTGTATTTGCCGGGAAACATTTCATCGAGGTAATATTCAGCGGCAGCATCAATGGTAATATCTATTCCTTCGTATTTAATGGCTGACTGTACTTTTTCTAAACCTTCTTTAATTATTTCAGGTGTGTTTTTGAAATAATCGCTCATAATGTGAGGCGTAGTTACAATTTTTTTAAATCCCAAATCGGCAAGACCGCGAATCATTAAAAGGGATTCATCAAGTGTCTTTACACCGTCGTCGATGCCGGGAATAAGGTGATTGTGAATATCTGTTACTACAGAAGAAAAATCAGAAACAGGAGGGAAGTCAGGCTCTTTATTTTTTTTGGAGAAAAGCGATCCTAAAAAAGACATCTTACATTGTTTTAATTATAGATTGGCGAAACCAGTCCATGGTGTAAGAAAGTCCTTCTTTCATGCGTATTGTCGGTTCGTAGCCCAGAAATTTTTTTGCAGCAGAAATATCAGCAAGAGAATCGCGAACATCTCCCGGACGAGTACTTCTGTAAACAGGTTTAACACCGGACTTCAAGAGCCCTGCAATTTCATTGAACAATTCATTTACTGTGACACGCTCTCCAACAGCAACGTTGTAAATTCTGTTTAACGCTTCAGGATTGCTTGCGAAAAGTGCGCGGATATTTGCTTGTACTGCATTTTCTACATAGGTAAAATCACGACTCTGCTCTCCATCGCCATCAATAAAAGGCGATTTGTTTTCGAGAAGGTTTTGCATGAAAAGTGGAATCACTGCTGCATAGGGACCGTCCGGACTCTGATTCGGTCCAAAAACATTAAAGTATCGTAAGCCTATAATTTCCATCTTATACGTTTCAGCAAATACGCGTGCATAGAGTTCGTTTGTCTTTTTGCTCACAGCATAAGGCGAAAGTGGATTTCCTGTTTGTTCTTCTTTTTTTGGCAATTCGGGATGATCACCATAAACGGAAGAAGAGCTTGCATAGACAAATCGTTTTACCTTAGCATCTCTGGCAGCAATAATCATATTCAGGAAACCTGTAGAATTTACGGAATGTGTATTTAATGGATCACTAATTGAACGCGGAACAGAACCCAAAGCAGCCTGATGCAAAACAAAATCAATTCCTTCGCAACTCTTACGACAGACATCGGCATTCCGAATATCACCGTTAATAAAATGAAAGTTATTTTTTTCTGTGAATGGAGAAATATTTCTTTTTGAACCTGTGGAAAGATCATCAAGTACGACAACCTTCCCTGCATTATGTTTTAACAGGTACTCAACGATATTAGAGCCAATAAAGCCTGACCCTCCCGTTACAAGAAAAGAGTAGTTGTTTAAGTTATTGGAATGAAAAGAAAGCATGTGCTTATTTTAGGCAAAGATAATGGAATGTTCAGGATAATATTAGGAAGGATTTTTTAGTTTTTCGTAGGTGATCTGTTAATTTCTATTTTATTTATAAGCCTAACCTATTGAATAAGCTTATCTTTTTTCATATTGCTGTTCGTAATAATGAAGATAGTCGCCGGAAGTCAATTCTTTTAGCCATTCTTCATTCGCTAAGTACCATTCAACGGTTTTTTCAAGTCCTTCTGAAAACTGAAGCGAAGGTTTCCATCCAAGTTCGTTTTGAAGTTTAGAGGAATCAATAGCATATCGGAGGTCATGACCGGCTCTGTCTTTAACATAGGTAATGAGTTTTGCTGAAGTTCCTTCCGAACGTCCAAGTTTTTTATCCATTATTTGACAAAGCAGATTAATGAGGTCGATGTTTTTCCATTCATTATTTCCGCCAATATTGAAAGTTTCCCCTACAGGTGCCTGATGAAAAATCAAGTCTATGGCTTTTGCATGATCTTCAACATAAAGCCAGTCACGGATGTTTTCTCCTTTGCCGTAAACCGGAACAGGCTGACTGTTTCTAATATTGTTTATTGCTAAAGGAATTAGTTTTTCAGGAAACTGATAGGAGCCATAATTGTTAGAGCAGTTTGAAATTACAACAGGTAATCGATACGTGTCGAAATATGCCCTTACTAAATGGTCAGAACCCGCTTTGGATGCAGAGTAGGGACTGTGCGGATCGTAAGGACTTTTTTCTGTGAAATGCCCGGTAGAACCCAGTGATCCATATACTTCATCTGTCGATACGTGGTAAAACAGATTTTTATTGCCCATGGAGTTTTTCCAAAAGGAATGTGCTGCATTTAAAAGATTAGCAGTGCCAACTACATTGGTAATTACGAATTCAATGGGATTTGAAATGCTTCTGTCGACGTGCGACTCAGCAGCCAGATGAATGACTGAATCTATTGCATAATCAGCAAAGACTTTGCTTATCGCTGCAACATCATTAATGTCTGCTTTAATAAATAGATAATTTTCTTTTGATTCAATGTCTTTCAGGTTTGTAAGATTTCCTGCATACGTAAGTTTATCCAGGTTGATAATACGGTATTGAGGATATTTATTGACGAATAAACGGATAACGTGTGAGCCAATAAAACCTGCACCACCGGTAACCATGATATTTTTTTGAAATGTTTTCATTGCTTATTGAAAATTATTTTTCATTCAACTTTAATTCCCAGGCCCAGGCAGTACGCATAATATCTTCGAGATTCATTGTGCATTTCCATCCGAGTTCTTTGTTTGCAAGGAATGTATCGGCCCAGACTTTTACAACATCACCGGCGCGGCGTGGACCGATTTCATAATTTAATTTTTTACCGGTTACTTTTTCAAATGTTTGTATGCATTCCATTACGGAATTGCCATTGCCTGATCCTAAATTAAATATTTCGAATTTGTTTTTGTTTTTTTTGTTCATCAGTCTTTCTACAGCCAGAACATGTGCTTTTGCTATATCGACAACGTGTATGTAATCGCGAATGCAGGTTCCGTCTGCAGTGTCGTAATCGTTTCCATGTACAGTCATTTTTGGACGTTTTCCAATGGCTGTTTGAGTTATGACGGGAACCAGATTTGTTGGCGCCTGAAGCGGGTATTCGCCAATTAAAGCACTTTCGTGCGCACCTGCCGGATTGAAATACCGTAAAGCAATGCCATTAAATTTCTCAGCAAAGATGGTATCTCGTAAAATTTCTTCTCCAATTTGTTTCGTATTTCCATAGGGCGATTCAGCCACGCTAAGTTTTGTATTTTCAGTAACCGGAAGTTTTTCGGCCTGGCCATAAACAGAACAGGAAGAGGAGAACAAGAAATTATCGAGTTTTTTTTCTTTATAAATTTTCAGAAGATTAATAAGAGAATAAAGGTTATTATGATAATATTTAAGTGGGTCTTCGACGGATTCCCCTACTGCTTTATAAGCTGCAAAATGTATAACAGCATCTATTTTTTGGTTGTCAAAAAGTTTTTCGGTTTCTTTTTTATCGCAGAGGTCGATTTGATTCAGCTGAATTATTTTACCGGTAATTTTATTTAATGCATCAATTACTTCAATTCTTGAATTGCTAAGATTGTCAGCCAAAACGACATCATATCCTTTGTTCAGTAATTCAACTACTGTATGAGAACCAATATAGCCGGTACCGCCTGTAACCAGAATTTTCATATTATAGACTCCAGTAGTTTAGGTTCTTAATTTTATCTTTCAGAATTCCTTTAATATCTACGACAAGTCCGTCTTTTGATAATAAAGAAGCAAACCAATCTTCCTTCAGCTCCAGGTATTCTTTGTGATTGACGGCTACAATAACAGCATCGTAATCGCTGCCAATAGTTTTTACAAGTTCGAAACCGTATTCGTGTTTTAACTCATCGCTATTAGCTTTGGGATCGGTAACATCAACGGAAACACCGTAAGAAACAAGTTCTTTAACAACATCTGCAACTTTTGAATTTCTTATATCTTCTACATTTTCTTTGAACGTAGCGCCAAGAACTAATACTTTTGATTTTGAAACGTCTTTACCGGCAGCGATTATTTTTTTAACGGTTTGCTTAGCTACATAAAATCCCATGCTGTCATTTACATAACGTCCGCTGTTGATTACCTGAGCATGATAACCCAGTTCTTGAGCTTTATACGTCAGGTAATAAGGATCAACACCAATACAATGTCCTCCGACTAATCCGGGCTGGAAACGAATAAAATTCCATTTCGTTCCTGCAGCAGCCAAAACGTCGTAAGTATTTATACCCATTTTATTGAAGATGATGCTGAGTTCATTCATCAAAGCAATGTTCACATCACGTTGTGTATTTTCAATAATTTTTGCAGCTTCGGCTACTTTAATAGAAGGAGCAAGATGCACACCTGCTTTTACAATTATCTGATAAGTATTGGCAATTTCATGAAGTGATTCTTCGTCAATTCCTGAAACAACTTTTAGGATTTTTGTAATTGTATGCTCCGTATCGCCGGGATTAATACGCTCCGGTGAATAACCAACTTTAAAATCTGTTTTACATTTCAATCCTGAAAGTTCTTCGAGAATAGGAACGCAATCTTCTTCCGTACAGCCCGGATAAACTGTAGATTCATAAACAACATAATCGCCTTTTTTCAAAACCTTGCCTATGGAGCGTGTAGCACTAAGAATGGGTTTTAGGTCGGGAAGGTTGTGTTCGTCTATTGGTGTAGGAACAGTAACAATGAAAAAAGATGCTTCTTTAAGTTTGTCAAGCGAAGATGTAAATTCAATAGCTTTATTTTTAAAATGATCGGCATTAAGCTCACCACTTGGGTCAATGCCGTTGCGCATTTTATCAAGCCTTTTATCGCTGATGTCGAAGCCGATTACATTTATTTTACCTGCAAATTCGAGAGCAATAGGTAGTCCAACATATCCAAGACCGATAACGGCAAGTTTGTTTTTCTTTTCAATCAGTTCTTTATACATAGGATTAAATCGGTGCTTAAATTTCTTTTAATTGAGGCAGGTTTCTGAGATGATAAATACGCTCTATAATATCAACCACTTTAAGACCTTCCAATGCATTTGTAGTAGCAATGGTTCTGCCTTTTATGGTGTCAATAACATTTTCTATAATGAAATGGTGATTGGCAGCTGATCCTTTGTAGTAGCCATAATCGTTAGCAGGACTGGCAGGCGGCAATTCAGGCATGGAATAGTTTTTTATGTGACAATATTCAACTTCATTCATATATTGTCCGCCTATTTTTACGCTTCCGTTTTCTGCAAGAATGGTAATACTGCTTTCCAGGTTTTTATCCCAAACCGAAGTTGAATAATTAATAGATCCCATTCCACCATTTACAAAGTTGAAACTCACAATGCCTGAATCTTCAAAAGTAGTAAGCTGTTTGTGATTGAAATCAGCAAAGCGTGCCTGTATGTCACTGATATCACCAAAGAGCCAGTACATGATATCAATGAAGTGAGAGAATTGTGTAAACAATGTTCCTCCATCGAGTACGGGTGTTCCTTTCCAGTTTTTGCCGGTATAGTATCGTTCGTCACGGTTCCAGTAGCAGTTGAGCTGCACCATGTGTAATTTACCCAGGATGTTTTTTTCTACAACATCTTTAATCCATATAGATGGAGGAGAATAACGGTTCTGCATTACGCAAAAAACTTGTCTGGAAACCTGTAGCGCTTTAAAAAGTATTTTTTCACAATCGGCTACATTGAGAGCCATTGGCTTTTCAATGACTACATGTTTTTTATTGTCGAGTCCTTTTAAAGTGTGTTCGGCATGCAGTCCATTGGGAGTACATACGGAAACGACATCAAAATCTATTCCTGATGCAAAGAGTTCGTCTATGGAAGAGAAAAAGGGAATCGTAGCATCGGCCAGACTGAGTTCATCTTTTCTTTTTACATCGCACATTGCTGCCAATTCCGATTCAGGATTCCGGCTTATCATTTCCGCATGGCGCTTGCCTATATGACCGCTTCCAACAATAGCGAATTTGATTTTTTCTTTGCCACTCATTTATTTTGTTCGTTTCACTTTATTACCAACGAGTTTATATTCCTGTTTGCTTTCCGGACAAATGCCAATTCCTTTTGCATCGAATTTAAGTTTGTGTCCGTATTCACTCATCCAGCCAATTTGTTTGGACGGATTGCCAACAACCAATGCATAAGGCGGAATATCTTTTGTGACAACAGCACCTGCACCGACAAACGCATATTCGCCAATATTATTGCCGCATACAACTGTTGCATTTGCTCCTATAGTCGCGCCTTTTCCGACATTTGTTTTCAGGTATTGGTTTTTTCTGATGATAGCACTTCTTGGGTTATTTACATTCGTAAAAACCATAGATGGGCCGAGGAAAACATCATCTTCACAAATTACGCCCGTATAGATGGAAACATTATTCTGAACCTTAACATTACTTCCCAGCGTTACATCGGGTGAAACAACTACATTCTGACCGAGGTTGCAATTACTGCCAATTATACTTCCTGACATAATGTGACAGAAATGCCAGATTTTTGTTTCGTCGCCAATTTTAGCTCCATCGTCAATGATGGCAGTTTCGTGGGCGAAATATTTTTTTTCCATTGTTTGTGTGTCTATGTTTTACAATAGCCTGAATCAGTTATTAGCAAATCGATGTGCTGAATTAAAAAGTTCTTCTTTCGAAAGACTTTTAAAATATTCAAAAGTTATTTTCAGTCCTTCGGCACGGGATATTTTCGGTTCCCAATTTAAAATTTTTCGTGCACGTGTAATATCCGGTTGACGCTGCTTTGGATCATCCTGAGGTAGCGGCAGGGAAATAATTTTTTGGTTTGTGCCTGTAAGTTTAATAATTTCTTCTGCGAAATCACGAATACTTATTTCATCCGGATTGCCTATATTCACAGGAAGATGATAGTCGCTAAGTAAAAGTCTGTAAATTCCTTCTACGAGATCATCGACGTAGCAAAAAGAACGAGTCTGACTTCCATCACCGAAAACAGTAATATCTTCACCCCTTAGTGCTTGTCCGATGAATGCAGGAAGTGCTCTTCCATCGTTTAAGCGCATACGCGGACCATACGTATTGAATATTCTTACAATTCGTGTTTCCAATCCATGATATGTGTGATAAGCCATAGTAATAGCTTCCTGAAATCGCTTCGCTTCATCGTAAACTCCGCGTGGACCGATAGGATTTACATTTCCCCAATAATCTTCATTCTGCGGATGTACGAGTGGATCACCATAAACTTCGGAGGTAGAAGCAACAAGTATGCGAGCAGATTTTGCTTTTGCAAGTCCTAATAGGTTATGTGTTCCTAAGGAGCTTACTTTAAGAGTTTGAATTGGAATTTTCAGGTAATCGATTGGACTTGCAGGAGAAGCAAAATGTAGAATGTAATCGAGGTTGCCGTGTACAGCAATAAATGTTGAAACATCCTGATGATAGAATTCAAATTCTTTCAACTTGAAAAGATGTTCAATGTTTTTCAAGTCTCCTGTAATGAGATTATCCATTCCAACGACGGTATATCCTTCACGTATAAAACGATCGGCGAGATGGGAGCCGAGAAATCCTGCAATTCCTGTTATTAGTATTCTTTTCATTTCTTATTTCTGTCAATTAATTTTTTTGCGGCCAATGCTGTAATATGTAAAACCCAGGTGCTTCATTTGTTTAAGGTCGTAAAGATTTCTTCCGTCAAATATTATTTTATTCTTCATCATTTTCATGACTTGTTCGAAATCAGGTGTACGGAAAACAGACCATTCAGTAGCTATTATTAAAAAGTCGGCATCTTCAAGTACTTCGTATTGATCTTTGCCGTATTTGATTTTATCGCCAAAGACACCTTTAACATTTTTCATGGCTTCAGGGTCGTAAGCTTTAATGCTAACTTTTTCATTTAACAATTCACTGATGATATGCAAAGCAGGAGCTTCCCGTATATCGTCTGTGTCCGGTTTAAAAGCAAGTCCCCAAAGAGCGGCTTTCTTACCTTTGAGTTCTTTTCCGTAGTGTTCTTTGATCTTTTCAATGAGAACATTTTTTTGTCTTTCATTGACTTCCATAACGGAATCAAGGATGGTGAATGTATAATCGTATTCTTTCGATGTATGGGCTAGTGCCTGTACATCCTTTGGGAAACAACTTCCGCCGTAACCAATACCTGCGAAGAGAAAACGCTTTCCAATTCTTTCATCCGATCCAATTCCCGTGCGTACATTATCAACATTGGCACCAACTCTTTCACAGAGATTTGCTATTTCATTCATAAATGAAATCTTCGTGGCGAGAAAAGCATTGGCTGCATATTTTGTCAATTCAGCAGAACATTCATCCATGAAAAAAATCGGATTCCCCTGCCTTACATAGGGGGAATACAATTCTGTCATTAACTTTTTTGCTTTCTCTGACTGCGTGCCAATTACGATTCTATCGGGTTTCATGAAATCGTCGACAGCATATCCTTCGCGTAAAAATTCCGGATTGGAAACCACATTAAATTCAGTCTTGCAATTTTTTTGAATTGCTTTTTTTACCTTTTCAGCCGTGCCAACAGGAACAGTGCTTTTATTTACAACGATGCAATAGTCTTTTAATATTTTTCCAAGGTCATCGGCGACATTTAAAATATACTTTAAGTCGGCAGAACCGTTTTCGCCCGGCGGTGTTGGCAAAGCGAGGAAAATAATGGAAGCATCTTTTATTCCTTCTTTGAGGTCAGTTGTAAAATGAAGTCTGCCTTGTTTAATGTTACGTTCAAACAATACATCCAGATGAGGTTCATAAATAGGAATCTCTCCTTTTTGCATGCGTTCAACTTTCTTTTTATCGATGTCGACGCAAATTACCTGGTTGCCAGTTTCAGCAAGACATGTGCCTGTCACCAGTCCGACATATCCGGTTCCTACTACAGCTATTTTCATAAGTATTTTTTCCTTTTCTTTCCCGGTGAAAAGGCTTTATTATTTTTCGATTCCGTCAGGAAAAACAGAATTAGTTATTATTAAGAAAGCTTAAAACATTTTCGCAAATATATGCCAGTGCTTCTTCGCTCAATTCAGTGTGTATGGGTAATGAAATTACATTTTTACAAAGTGCTTCGGTAACAGGAAAGTCGCCTTCTTTATAACGCGAATCTTTGTATGCTTTTTGTAAATGCAATGGAACTGGATAATAAATCATTGCAGGAATATCTTTTGATGCAAGATATTCGCGCAGACTATTTCGGTCAGATCCTTTTAGTACAAGTGTATATTGATGGAATACATGATTCGAAAAAGGAACTCGCTCCGGAATAGTTATTTTAGGATGATTGCTAAATGCTTTATCATAATATGCAGCAACTTTTTGTCTGGAGCTTGCATATTCATCGAGGTGACGAAGTTTAATACGCAGAATAGCTGCCTGTATGCTGTCTAGTCTTGAATTAACTCCAACTTCATCGTGATAATATTGAACGGATTGTCCATGGTTGGCAATCATTCTGATTTTTTTCGCAAGGGCATCGTCGTTGGTGAATAAAGCGCCGCCATCACCGTAACATCCCAGATTTTTAGAAGGGAAAAAAGAAGTACAACCAACAGTGCTAATGGTTCCTGCTTTTTTTATGCTTCCATCGTTTAATTTATAATCAGCACCAATAGCCTGAGCATTATCTTCAATCACATACAGATTATGTTTTTTTGCAATGCTATTAATTGCTTCCATGTCGGCGCATTGTCCGAATAAATGAACAGGAACAATTGCTTTTGTTTTAGGAGTAATTGCTGCTTCAACAGCTTTGGGATTAAGAGTAAAAGACCCCGGAACGACATCAACAAGAACAGGTTTCAGCTTTAGAAGAGCAATAACTTCCGCAGTAGCAACATAGGTGAAATCGGCCGTAATTACTTCATCTCCAGGCTGTAAATCCAGGGCCATCATTGCAATCTGTAGAGCATCTGTTCCATTGGCACAAGGAATTACATGTTTTACCTGCAAATACTTTTCCAGTTCAGCCTGAAAGGACTTCACTTCCGGTCCATTTATATAGGCAGAAGAGCGAATTACATCCATCACAGCTTTATCGATTTCAGGTTGAATCTTTTCGTACTGGCCGATAAGGTCAACCATCTGAATTTTTTTCATTTGAGCAGTTTCCATAAGAGTGCGAATATACGTTGAAAATCAGATATAGAAAGGGGGAAAATGAGGTAAAAATGGCTAAAATTGAAAGAATTAATGATGTGGGAGAATTGTAATAGATTCGGCTTTCTACTGAGACATTTTGTTTAAAGTTGCCTTAATCAGAACAATGATAATGAAACGTATTACATAACCTACCTTTGTTAGAATTTCCCATAAAAATTTATCTTTGCGCATGCTCGAAACAATGGCCAAAACAAAATTTACAAAAAAGCAATATTTGAAATGGTATGAAGACATGCTCTTAATGCGCAAGTTTGAGGAACGCGCAGGGCAGCTTTATGGCATGCAAAAGATTAAAGGATTTTGTCATCTATATATAGGTCAGGAAGCAGTGGTTGCAGGTGCTATGTCTGTTCTTAAAAAGGATGACAATATGATAACTGCATACAGAGATCATGCACATGCTATAGCTAAAGGGGTTTCAGCCCGTGCAGTAATGGCTGAGTTGTATGGAAAAGCGACAGGATGTTCAAAAGGGAAAGGCGGCTCTATGCATATGTTTGATGCAGAGCATAATTTTTTCGGTGGACACGGTATTGTTGGAGGACAAATTCCTTTGGGAGCAGGCATAGCATTTTCTGAAAAGTATAATGGAACAAAAAATGTTACTGTTTGTTATATGGGCGATGGTGCCGTTCGTCAGGGTGCTTTTCATGAAACGTTGAACATGGCAATGACCTGGAAACTTCCGGTAATTTTTGTAATTGAAAATAACAATTACGCCATGGGTACATCTGTAGAGCGTACAAGTAATATGACCAATCTCTACAAACTCGGACTTGCATACGACATGCCTTCAGAGCCTGTTGATGGAATGAGTGTAGAAGATGTGCACAATGCTATGGAAAAAGCAGCAGCGCATGCACGCGATGGAAAGGGTCCTTCTTTACTTGAGATCAATACGTATCGTTACAAAGGACATTCCATGAGTGATCCTGCAAAATACAGAACGAAAGAAGAGGTAGAATCCTACAAAGCAAAAGATCCCGTTGAAGTAGTGCTTCATACGATTAAAGAAAATAAATACGCCACGGATTCGGAAATTGAAATGATAAACGAAAAAGTTCGAGACATCGTTGAAGACTCCGTCCGCTTCGCTGAAGAATCTCCTTATCCCGATCCGAAAGAGCTTTACACGGATGTGTATGTGCAAAAGGATTATCCTTATATAATGGACTAACTTTTTAATTCGTTAATTAGCTAATTCGTTAATTGGCTAATTAACGAATTAGCTAATTAACGAATTAAAATTATGGCCGAAATAGTACGCATGCCGAAAATGAGTGATACGATGACAGAAGGTGTTGTCGCTAAATGGCACAAAAAAATTGGTGATTCAATTAAGTCGGGCGAATTGGTTGCTGAAATAGAAACCGATAAAGCTACGATGGAATTTGAATCATATCAGGATGGAATTTTATTATACCGTGGAGTGGAAGAAGGCAAATCAGTTCCTGTGGATGGTTTGTTGGCTATTGTTGGTAAAGCTGGAGAAGATTATAAATCCGTTCTCGAACAAGAGAAAGCTAAAGCAAGTGCAGCAGCTGTTAAACCCGTTGCTGAAAATAAACCGGAAGTTAAAGCAGCGCCCAAAACCGTTGAGGCAGTTAAAGCAAATAATGTTTCAACACCGGCTCCCGTTGCAAGTACAAAAAGTACAACAGCAACTTCAAAAACGCCTGTACCGTCTATTGATTCAGTATCTCTTCCATCCGGACTTCGAGCTTCACCACTGGCTAAGCGCTTAGCAGGTGAAAAGGGAATTGATCTGGGTAAGGTTATGGGTTCAGGTGATAATGGAAGAATTGTAAAACGCGACATCGATTGGTTCAAGCAGGGCAATGCAGTGAATGGAGGATTTGCGGGTGCTGTCATGGAAGAAGGATACGATGAAGTTGATGTTTCTCAAATGCGCAAAACAATTGCCAAGCGTTTAAGTGAAAGCAAGTTTACAGCTCCACATTTTTATCTGACGATAGAAATTGATATGGACAATACCATTTCAGCACGAGAAAGTATCAATGCCGTTACCGGTTCAAAAGTTTCATTCAATGATTTTGTTATCAAAGCCGTTGCTGCTGCTTTGCGTCAGCATCCGAAGGTAAACTCGTCGTGGCTGGGAGATAAAATTCGTTTCAATCATCACATTCATATCGGAGTAGCTGTAGCTGTTGAAGAAGGATTATTAGTTCCTGTTGTTCGCTTTGCAGACTCTAAAACTTTACGCCAAATTAACGATGAAGTGAAAACACTTGCTCAAAAAGCAAAAGATAAAAAACTTCAGCCTGCCGATTGGGAAGGCAATACATTTACAATTTCTAACCTAGGCATGTTCGGCATTGAAGAGTTTACGGCTATTATTAATCCGCCCGATGCCTGCATTCTTGCCATTGGCGGAATACAGCAAAAGCCTGTTGTGAAAAACAATGTTGTCGTGCCCGGAAATGTTATGAAGGTAACAATGAGCTGCGATCACCGCGTAGTAGACGGTGTTACAGGAGCAGAATTTTTACGAACGTTTAAAGGGTTGATGGAAAATCCTGTTGTATTGTTGGGGCAGGGGGCGATTTGATTTAAAGGCGGAATATCGCGTCGTTCTAGAAATCGCCGAGCAGAGACTTTAGGGATTATTGATTAGGTGAGGATGATTTGCCGCTTTTACTCGATTTACATGTTTTTCAGTGGTCAATAACTGATAGCCCTAAATTGCCGGGTAAAGTATCAGAATTAATTAATAGTGATGATCTAGTATTTGTAAGCATTGCATCCTTATGGGAACTTACAATCAAAGGTGCATTAGGAAAAATTCGTTTTTCGAAAGGTGTTTTCGATAAATTCGAGAGTAGGGGCTACAAACTGCTACTTATTAATACAGATCATTTGAAACAATTAGCAGCACTTCCGCAAATTCACCGAGACCCGTTAGACAGAATAATTATTTCTCAGGCTAGACAGGTAAAGCTTCTTTTAGTTACAGCAGATCAAGAAATAATAAAATACGCTGTTAAATGTCACGAGGTAAAAACATAATGTTACTCATTAAAACAGTCGTATAACCTCCTCTTTTGAAAAATTGATAATAGTTAAGCTCCTACTGTAACAAATAAAAGATATTGGTCTTAGCTCCTGTCAATGATCTGAATGTTGAAAACGTCTCTTTTATTTTTCTTATGAACTCCAAGCTAAGATAGAATAGAAACACCTAAATTCAAATACCATCGTAGGCTTATTAACTGATTTTCTAAAACTTATTAAACTTTTATTATTGATGTTTAAAAAAGTTAGTAAATAGCTCGGAAGTACACAGCCTAGTGCAACCGGTATACAATTAACCAAGAATCTCACTAAATGCAGTAAAATTCAAGAAATATTGGTTTTTGATTATCTTATTTTGCTAAAAGAAAGCCTCATTCGTATATTGTGGGTGAGCTTATATACGTTTAGAAAAAGGGGGGGGGAGTTTTGACATAATTACATATTAATTTTTTTTTCTAAATTGCTACGCATCAATTGATAAATATTAAACCCATTACCAATGAAATATTTTTTACTCCTTATTACATTTTTTATTAGTGCAAATCATTTACAAGCTCAAGTTATACCGCAAGACATTGTTAGACGAATTAATAATGCCCAATTTATCTTTGAAGGTGAAGTTATTCGTGTTGACGGGTATTGGAATGGTGATAGTAATTATATTTATAGGTCATTAACATTAGATATCAAAAAAATATTTAAAGGTAATTTAAATTGTGGTACTGTGGAATTAATTTTACTCGGGGGTCAGGTCGGGAATATACTTTTAGATATTTCTCATAATTTAAATTTAAGGGTCGGCGATAAAGGGATATTTCTTAGTGTTCAGTCAAATCGTGAACATTCAACCGTAGACTTTTTTCAAGAATCAAATTATCAGGTATTGGAAACGGTATATAATGCACAGGGATTTATTAGATTTATGGAGGATAAGGTGAACCCTGATGTTGTTGACTATTGGCAATTCCGTTTAGATAGTCTTGCACAAGTCTATGATATGATGGAATTGTATACTCAATTGAATTTCGTTGATTGTATCCCTCCAGCTTCACAAATTAATTCTAATCCAGATTCAACAATAGCGAATTCCAGCTCAGATACATCACTATCATATACTTTAGCTAATCCGGCAGTAATTACTTTTCAGGGGCACAAAGCATTTGCATTTGATATACAACTTAGTGATAGTTTAAATACTATTTATTTCAGCTACGCAAGTTTAAGGTTAAGGTATGACTCTTTAACCTTTGGAACAAATATTTATGCAAACGGAAAAGCACATATTTTCCCTTCATCTTTTTTTTCAGATACAAGTACATATAGCGTAAACCCAATTTCAATAAGTGATGATCCTACTGGAGGACCCAATTCTTTAAAAATTAACACACACTTTAATCCGTATACATGGATAGTTAACTATCATTTTTTACCATTATCGACCACTCCTGTTTCTATTGCTAGGATAGTCATTGAAATTGAAAATTGTAATGTCCCAAGCGTTATTACTCCGTATCCTGCACCTTCTCAGTTGCTTAATCATTACGTATTAGTTGATTCAATGTTACCCACAAATCAAATTTATAATAGTGTACACTGCATTAACCCTGTAAATTTTCCTGGTTGCGGAACGCAATACATTTCTAGAATTACTCCAGATACGGTTAACGCAGGTGTTGGTGATACTGTTGCGATTAACGGTTTCGGATTTGGAAATACTCAGGGAACAGGGAATGTGTTCCTTAAAAGTGCGAATGTTGTTAACCTTGACGTACCCTTGGATGCTATTGATATTTTACCAAATGGCTGGTCAGACACTTTAATTAAATTCGTTGTTCCTTCATTTTTAGTTTCTGCATTTGATAATCCTGGAACGGGACAATTATCTGTAAAAACAGATTCAGGATATGTTATATCAGATATTAATTCTTGGCTAACTATTCATTATGGAGTAGAAAATCTTTACTTAGATACGGTAAACGAAAAATGGTTTTGTAATTTGAGCCCGTTAAATGATCCAATTAACCATTCTTTTGTTTTTAGGCCAGATACGTTAACAAGTTTTCATCCTGATAGGTTAGCTTGTTTAGATAATACTATTAAACAATGGGTGTGTGTTACGGGTGTAAATTTTACCTTAGGACAAGAGGTAAATACAATCCAAAATGTTCGGGATAATATTAACTCTGTTTCTTTTCAATCAATGGATACCTCTTTGATAGGATTGACTAATACATGGAAAGATTTTTCTTTAGCTAATTGTGACGAAGCGTATATCTTTGAAATAGATGTGGCGATGAATATAGATTTATTAAATATTGGTAGATATTTTATTGATACAAATAGAACTAATAGTGTTCCTCCGAATCAATTTGATTACTTTGAAACGCTTTTGCACGAATTTGGTCACAGTTGCGGATTAACTCATGTAAATGATCAAAATGCTTTAATGTATTTTAATTCGCGAAAGAATGGAATTGCCGCAAATGATAGACATATAAAATTAAATTACGATCAATCCGCAATTGATGGAGGCTTTTACGTTGTTTCAAATTCACTTATGTTGGATACAACTCAATGTCCGCTTGTTGGGTTGAAAATAGGAACGGAATCACATTGTTCAAATGTTATTGGGATAAATGAACTAAATAAACCTTCTATTAAATTGAACCTTTATCCTAATCCTGCCTCTACAAAAATTAATTTGGAATACGAGATTGAAAATCGTTCACTTGTTGTAGTATCCATTTATGATTTTTCAGGGCGTTTGGTTTTAAATGAATCTAGATTACAAGGCGCAGGAAATTACACTATAGGAGTTCCAATAGATAAATTAACTAATGGTTATTACATTGCTTCTATAAAAGTAGGAAACTATTATTATTTTAGAAAAATCATTAAGCAAGAATGATTTACAAAGCCTTTTTACTGTGTTTAATTATTCTTTCATGTAAGACACATAAAGAATTGTGTAGTACTGATTGTATTTCCAAGTTAAAATCTGAGTTGAAAAATTCTTGGAAATACAATTCTGATTCTGCATATTATCAAACTGATAAAAGTTTTTTACAAAGGATGGATACAACTTATAAATTTTGTTTGTATAATTTACCTATTGATTCTATAGTGAATATACTTGGTAAACCCTCTCATGAATTTGCTATAAATAGCTACATTGAATATCTTGTTTCAAAACCTTGTGAGAAAATTATGAAACGAGGACAAACCAAATGTACTTATTATCGTTTTTTTTACAATGAAAATAGAAACATAACCAAAGCCGAAGTTCATTATATTCAAGGAAGCGGAACACCTTAACATTTATAATTAAGATTATAACGAAAATAGCCATATCCCACTTGTAGTGGTCGGGAAAATTAGGACAGAAAAAATAAACTTTCTAAATTTCACAAACCATGAAAAAGACAAGACGAAAATTCACTACAGCCTTTAAGGCAAGAGTAGTTTTAGAAGCTCTGAAAGAGCGCAACTTTTATACCTATGGTCAAATTTCAATATGCGATTGCGGTGCGACCACATTCATTAAATTATTCATTAAATTTTTGTGTGCAATATTTGTGTGCGATAAAGGCACCCTTTTGTTCCCTTTTGCTCCAAATTGTCTTGTTTTGTTGCATTTTGCAAGGTAGCGTAGTACCTAAAATCCTGTCATCATTGCGATCGTGCCGCCTCGATCCGATAGTTAATGAATTGTAGTCAGGTTAAGCGACAAGTTTTAATTGAAGCTGTCTGTTTTCATTAGTGATATTTTAGCTTTATATTGATTTGCAAATTCTGCACTACAGCGGTTAATAAGAAACTTGCATTTACGAACCATTTTTTATTAAGTATTCATTCTTAATTTGTAGCCTGTAAGTGTATATGTATTTTTCTCTTTATCCTATTTTTGTTATTTTTTTATTATTTTGCATGAATTCCTAAAAAATCGGAAGTACCATTTAAGATTTTCACTTTATTTATTTATGGCCCAAAAGAAACCTGAACAAAAATCCAAGCCCAAACCTAAAGCCGACATCGATTTCGAAAATGAGTTATGGGAAGCCGCAAATGAATTGCGCGGAGCCGTAGCCGAGAATCAGTACAAGGATTTTGTGCTTTCCCTCTTGTTTGTAAAGCACCTTTCTGAACGATACAAGTTCCGGTATGATGAGTTGAGGATGTTATTGGAAGATCCCAAGTCCGATTACTACACTACCAAAGAAAAGGAGAAAAAGGAAGTACTCAACGATAAACTGGAATACATTTCCAAAAATGTTTACCGGCTTCCCAGGGAAGCACAATGGGAATACCTGCTGGAAAATGCTACCAGCGACGATATTAAAGTAAAAGTCGATAACGCTTTTATCCTGATCGATGATATACTTGCTGAAACCGATGATAAACTGAAGGGCCTGCTGCCACCCATCTTTGTGAAGAGCCAGCTATCGGCAACGCAGACAGCCGGACTCATAAACCTCTTTTCCAGCGATAAGTTTTCAGAAGCAAAGAATCCTGAAAGCGATTTATATGGCCGTGTGTATGAATATTACATTGGTAAGTTTGCCCAGGCTGAAGGAAGTGGTGCCGGGCAGTTCTTTACTCCAGGCTCTGTAGTTCGCCTCCTTGTTGAAATGATTGAGCCATTACGTGGCCGCATTGTTGATCTGGCAAGCGGCAGCGGCGGAATGTTTGTTCAATCGTTGAAATTTGTAAAGGCGCATGGCGGCGACAGCTCTCAACTGGCTATTTACGGACAGGAACGCTATGAGGGTACATTAAGACTTTGCAAGATGAATTTGCTTTTGCGTAATCTTCCTTTTGATTTAAGACTCGGTGATTCTCTTATCGAAGATAAACTGCCTGATCTCCGTGCCGATTATGCACTTATGAATCCTCCGTTCAATATCAGCAAATGGCATCCTGAAATATTACCCGAAAAAGATCCAAGACTTTTTGGTGAGAGAGATTTATTTACCACCGATGGAAATGCTAACTACATGTGGTTTCAGACGATCTGGTATCATCTAAGTAACAAAGGTACTGCCGGAGTAGTAATGGCAAACGGCGCAATGACAACCGGTAACCAGGGAGAAAAGAATGTACGCGAACACATGATCCAAAACGGAATGGTGGATTGCATCGTACAGATGCCGGATAAATTATTTCTCACCACAGGAATTCCTGCATGTCTTTTTATACTCAGTAAAAACCGTGATGGCAAAGACGGAGAACATCGCCAACGTAAAAAGGAAATTCTTTTTATTGATGCACGTAAACTTGGGAAGATGGCAACACGCAGGTTGCGTGTTTTGGAGGATGAAGATGTGAAGCAGGTTGCAGAAGCTTATCATCAGTGGAGAAACCTGCCTGACAGGCAGGCAGGCGTCAATGGCAAATACAAGGACATAGAAGGATTTTGCAAAAGCGCTTCACTTGAGGAAGTTGCTGCAAACAATTTTGTATTGACGCCCGGAAGGTATGTTGGAACTGAAGCGGAGGAGGATGATGGGATTTTGTTTGAAGATAAGATGAAAGCACTGACCGATAAATTAAATACTCAATTCAGGGAAAGTGCGGCCCTTGAGAAAAAGATTGCTGAAAATCTTAAGGGTTTGGGGTATGGCAAGTAAAACGATTCATAATTTTTAGTACAATCGTTCATTTGCTGAGGCTTACTCTGATTTTTCAATTGTACAACCACCGGTTGCACAACTAGAAGATTCATTTCTCCAACAGCTGTTGGAGAATTAGAATATAGGTATTGAAAAGAATTGTTTTTTAATTCTGCGACAAGCTGTCGCAGAATTGAAAAAGTAAAAAGTACATCGTGAAAAAAGTAATTATTAAATCATATAACCAATTTTTAAAACAGGTAGTTGATAAAATTAGCAACACCAAAATTAACCTTGCCCGTATTGTAAATACGGAACTGGTATCACTTTATTGGAACATTGGGAAATTGATTTTGGAAAAACAGCAGGAGCAGGAATGGGGAAACTCAATAGTGGAAAAACTTGCTGCTGATTTGCAAATAAAATTTCCGAGCTATGAAGGATTTTCAAGCAGAAATTTGTGGGATATGCGGAGGTTTTATGAAGCGTACAAGAATCATCCAAAACTGCGACAGCTTGTCGCAGAAATTCCATGGGGGCATAATTTATTACTGTTGAATAAAATAACTGATACTGAAGAATGTTTGTATTATGCAGGAGCGACCCGGCAAATGGGCTGGAGCCGGAATGTGCTTCTCAACCAGATAAAAGCAAATGCATACACACGTCATAAAAAAAATCCTAAACAGCACAATTTTAAAAAGGCATTACCTGCTCATTTGCAGGAACAGGCCGATGAAATACTGAAAAGTAAATACAACCTCGATTTTCTGGGTATCAATAAGCCGGTACACGAAAGACAATTTGAAAATCGCCTCATTGAAAAAATAAAAAATTTCATTCTTGAACTTGGTTATGGTTTCAGTTACATAGGAAATCAGTATCGAATACCGTTAAATGGAAAGGAGTATTTTGTCGATTTATTATTTTTTCATCGCCACCTGCAATGCCTCGTGGCCATTGATTTAAAGATTGGAGGCTTTGAACCGGAGTTTGCCGGAAAAATGAACTTTTATCTCAACCTGCTCGATGATCATGTAAAACTTGCCAATGAAAATCCTTCCATTGGTATCATACTTTGTGCAGAAAAAAATTCCGTTGAAGTTGAATATGCCCTTAAGGGAATTAATAAACCCATTGCAGTGTCAGAATACGAGTTAAGAAAAACTATACCTAAAAAATTACAAAAACAATTACCTTCTACTAAAGAATTGACTGATTTAATTAAGGTGGAATTTAAAAGGAAGAAATGATTATGGGGGAGTGGAAGAAAGTTAGACTTGGGGATGTAATTGAAATCATAGGTGGAGGGACTCCTAAAACTTCTGTTAATGAATATTGGAATGGAAATATTCCATGGTTATCTGTTGTTGATTTTGGGGGAGATCGAAAATTTGTTTATAAAACAGATAAATCAATTACAGAGAATGGATTAAATAATAGCAGTACAAAAATTCTGAAAAAGGGACAAATTATCATTTCTGCAAGAGGTACTGTTGGTGAAATGGCAGTGCTTGGAAAAGATATGGCATTTAATCAATCATGCTATGGCATTACTTCAAAAAATGTAACGACTGATAGTTACTTATATTATTTACTCAAGTTTCATATTAATAATTTGAAAAGTATTTCTCATGGTTCTGTCTTCGATACAATTACAAGAGAGACATTTTATCAAATTGAAGTTGACCTCCCTCCTTTACCCACCCAAACCCGCATCGCCTCCATCCTCTCCGCCTTCGATGATAAAATCGAACTCAACCGCCAGATGAACCACACCCTCGAACAAATGGCGCAGGCACTTTTTAAGAAGTATTTTGTGGATTTTGAATTTCCTAATAAATTTGGTAAGCCTTATTTTTCTTCAGGTGGTGAAATGATAGTGACTGAATTGGGAGAAATACCAAAAATATTTGAAAGAAAATGTGTTTATGATTTAGCAATTTTTATTAATGGTGCAGCTTATAAAAATATGTATTTCTCAACTGCAAAGGATGCCTTACCCGTTGTTAAAATAGTTGAACTCAAAAATGGTATTACAGAATCAACGAAGTTTACAAACACAAACCTGGGAGAAAAATATAGAATAGAAAATGGTGACATACTATTTTCATGGTCGGGAAGCCCGGAAACATCAATAGACACTTTTTTATGGGTACATGGTTCTGCATGGTTAAATCAACATATTTTTAAAGTCGAAACAAAATCAATTGAGATGAGAACTTATTTTTATTTTCTACTAAAACATCTTAACCCTATATTTATTGATATTGCTAGTAACAAACAGACTACTGGTTTGGGACATGTAACAATTGCTGACCTAAAAGCTCTTAAGGTTGCATTTCCAACTCAATCAATTCTTTTAACTTTTTCTTCTATTGTTACTCCAATATTAGATCTGATTCAAATCAATCTTGAACAAAACAATAATATAACTGTTATTCGGGACTCTCTTCTCCCAAAACTAATGTCCGGCGAAATAAATGTAGAACAAATACCAGCCACAGCCTAAATGAACAATTACCTCGTAGAAAGCGACATCGAACTGGCTGCCATCGACTGGCTGCAACACGCTGGCTGGCGGTATATGGAAGGCCCCGAGGTTCATCGTCCGCTAAAAAAGGTTGTGCTGGAAAATTTACTGGAAAATTTTCTACGGAAAAAATACTCATACCTGCCTGAGAAAACATTGCGTGAAGTATTGCAGCAATTTCTTTACAATGTCGGCGGCGATCTCGATCACCGCAATCGTGATTTTCATCTCAAGCTTAGCAAAGGAATTGACATTGCCTGGAAAGATGAACAGGGCAAAGAGCATTTCGATCATATTTACTGTGTGGATTACGATAAGCCATCCAACAATGATTTTCTTGCTGTTAACCAGTTCAGCATAGAAGGTAAAAACAATCGCCGGCCTGATTTAATTCTATTCGTCAATGGACTGCCGCTCGTTTTATTTGAATTTAAAAATTGGTTTGATACGGAAGCTACTGTTGAAAATGCCTTCAATCAGATTCAGCATTACATAGAAGATATTCCGCAGGTGTTTGAGAATAATGCAATCACGGTAATCAGTGATGGACAAAGCTCATTACACGGAATGTATAGCAGCAGCCTCGAATGGTTTGCGGCGTGGAAGAGTGTGGATGGAAAAACTATTGTCGAGCAGGACTTTGAATTGGAAACTCTTATAAATGGACTGTTAACACCCGAACGATTGTTGCAATACATCCGGTTTTATATTTATCATGCACAATCTGGCAGTAAGCTCATAAAAAAAGCGGCAAAGTATCACCAGTTTTTTGGCGTTCAAAATGCTTTGGCTCATACACTCCCTGCAATAAAGCCTTTTGGAGATGGAAGAATAGGTGTCATCTGGCATACGACCCGATCAGGGAAAAGCTTTACGATGGCAATTTACAGTGCTATTCTCCGGCAGATGCCTGAATTGAAAAATCCGACTATCGTAGTTCAGGTTGATCGGTATGATCTGGACAGGCAGTTGTACAGCAATTTCGTGGAAGCGAAAGATCTCGTCGGTATTCCGCAAAGGGCTGATAACACAGAAGAGCTTCGTCAATTGCTTGGTGGTGATGGCGGGGGAATTATTTTTTCCACTATTGAGAAATTCCGACTTAGAGAAACAGAGGATGGTAAAGAAGAAACACATCCTGTTTTGTCGACTCGCGAAAACGTAATTGTCATAGCAGACGAATGTCACCGTACCCAATACGGATTGATAGAGGGATTTGCACATAATCTAAGGCGAGCTTTGCCAAATGCAAGTTTCATCGGCTTCACCGGAACTCCGGTTGATACGAAGAATGCAGATACGGTACAGGTATTTGGAGAGATCATTCACACATATGATATTAAACAAGCGACGGAAGATAAGGCAGTCGTGCCCATTTACTATGAGCCACGATTAGCAAAGCTTCACCTGGCTAATGAAAACATCGAGGATGAAGCCGAAGAAATCCTGACAGGGGCTTCGTCCAATGAACGCAATAAAGTATTGTGGGCAGCCATTGAAGATGCAGCCGGATCAGATGACAGAGTTGCCGAAATCGCAAAGGACATTTTGCAACACTATATTAAACGAACAACAGAAGGCGCCAGCATAGAAGGAAAAGCCATGATCGTTTGCATGAGCCGGAGGAATTGTGTGAAGATGTACGATGCACTAACCAAACTGGAAGGTTGTCCGGAAGTGGCTGTTGTTATGACCAGCAATATTTCCAAAGATCCTCCTGCATGGAATAGACACGTACGTACGAAAGAAGCAATGGAAGCCGTGAAGGAACGGTTTAAAAATCCTGATGATCCGTTAATGATCGTAATCGTCCGCGATATGTGGCTGACCGGTTTTGATAATCCCTGTCTGCATACCTTGTATGTAGATAAAATAATGACCGGACATAATCTGATTCAAAGTATCAACAGGGTATCAACCATTTTCAAGGACAAGCCAAGCGGATTAATCGTGGATTACATCGGAATAGGCGACAGGCTAAGAGATGCTACAAAGAAATATACAGGTAGCGGCGGCAAAGGAGAAGTAACTATTGATATAGAAGCCGCCTTTGAAATGACGAAGGAGGCAATTGAAGCGATAAAAAATCAGTTTCCCAACGACATCGATTATTCAAGATGGCGTGCCACCAAAGAAGGCGACAAATTAAAACTGGTAATGCGTGCGGTAAATTTCATTGTCAAGGATGATGAACCTTGTAAAATGTTTCTTCTGAATGAACGGAAATTGTCCGGCCTGGCACCTATTGTAAAAAGTCATGACAACATTCAAACCATTGCACTCGATATTATTTTCTGGCAGCATATAGGAGCGGCAGTTCGTAAAATCAAATACCCCGTAACATCAATCAGGAAAAAAGAAGAACAGATTAAAGGCCTTATACATCGAAGCATTGACAGCGAAGCAGTGGTTGATGTTTTTGAAATGGCAGGAATAGCCAAATTCGATATTTCAATCATCAACGATGATTTTTTAGAATCAGCAAAAATTCAGAAGAGTGGAACGGAGATAAAGCTGGAATTGATACGGCAAATAATTAATAATGAAATAAAAATCCGACAGTACAAGAATCTGATTAAATATAAGAGGCTTAAAGAAGAGGTTGAGCGAATCATCAATGACTATCACGAACATTTCTTTGACAGTCTTATCGCTCTGGAGAAACTGAGAGAAGTTGCCCGCGACATGCAGGAAGAAGATTCACGCAGACAGACGCTTGGCTTAACCGATGAAGAAGAAGCATTCTACGAAATTCTTGACAGTCATAAAACTGCCTTAACAGATTTCGCACTAATCAAAGTGATAGTAAAGGAAGTTACAGCAGCCATCAAGAAGAATTTACAAATCGACTGGTTCAAAAAACCGGATGCCAGGGCCCAGATAATACTTGCAGTCAAGAGAGTTTTAAAAAACAAGATTGTTGGAGATGAGCTTCAGGTAATATTGAGTGAGATCATGGATCAGGCGGATGCGAGGTATAGGGAGGTAATGGCGTAAATAAATACTTAATAAATTAAAATATTTTTATTAGAAATTAATTTTATCACTTAATTTTTCAAAATCCAGTTCCGGTAAATTACATACCCTACACAGATCACATTTGTTAAAGGATATCCAGTGATCTCTTTCGTTAAAAGGATATTTATTCACATACGGACGTAGCTTTATTTTCTGATTTATCCAAAGATTAGTTAGGGAAGGATTATTAAAATAATATTTCATCACTCTTGCCGCATTGTCAATTACGTCATCTTTGAAAATAGGATAGCGGGATATGAGTCTTACACAAACAATATCCAGGTTTTTTTCCAGTGATCTTTCATCAAAGACTTCAATGTCGATTCCGTAACCAATCGATAGAATATCGCCACCCCAGACTTTATCAAGGTTTTTAGAAAGCAGCAGAGCTTTGGTTTTGATAATTAATCTGTCATCGGTGCATGGATTGTTATTCCTGTTTATCTTAAATGTATTTCCTTTCATGAAAACATTCAGGTAGTTATTTTGTTGAACATCTTTTAATCTAATACTGAATTTGGCATCCTTCAATACAACTGAATGGTACAGAGACTTGTTTTTATTCAACCAATACGATAATTTATTAATCAGCAAAGCCATTTCGTCTTCTTCAATCCATTTAATTTCATTGGCTGCGATTATTTGAATTGCGAATACTTCGTTTATGTTATTATATATTTCGGTATCTCCTTTGCCTTTATGATATTTTGATTTTTTATGAAATATTTTATCCGTGAAATAATCACCCGGATAAGTTAACGGAAATTGAATGCCACTTTCCTTTTCAAAATTTTCTGAATAATATTTTTCAACATTAGTTCTCGGAAATTTAATTTCATTAATCCAGCGGTTTTCATCTGTGAGTAATACGAAGCCCGGTGCAAAAGCTATAGCAATTTCAGGTTGCAGGTATTTAGTAAAACGGCAGAAATTATCAGCGAAATATTGTTCCCTCACCCTGGCAACTTCTACATCATCTTTACCTTTAAAATGTACCTTATTGGGAAAATAGCCGGCTCCACTCCAGCCCGACAAAAGAAAATCTATTTTTGGCCATTGTGCTTTGATCTTTGCCAAAAGAAAATCTACTGCTGTTTCATGATTAGAATTTAATGCGTCGTTTATGTTTACAAGAACAATTCCTTCGCATTCGACGACAATGACACTTTCAAGAGAATAACCGAGGTAAGTAATTTTTATATCTCCCAGAGTATACGTTTTGAAACTTATTGCTTCAGTAATCTGGCTAAAAGTAAGATACCTTAGATAATCAGTAACTCCTGCTCTCCATTGAAAAGGAAAAAACACATGAGCATTTTTTGAAATTCGCTTGAGTGATTCAGTATGAAAATGATCCTCGTGTCCATGACTAATTAGAATTATGTCTGCATTCTCAACTAGTTTTGTGTCAATAGGCTTAGGATACAACTGCCATTGATTATAATATGCAGAACCGGTAATCCACGGGTCAAATGCAATTGACTTTCCGTTAGTACAAATAACAAAACAGGAATGGGAGATGTATTCGAGGTGCATGTTCTATTAGATTGGTGTGCAAGATTCAAACGCAGCCAGTGAAGAAATATTTCATAGACTAATTTTACTTCTGAAAACAGCCAAATCTATTGATTTAACTCCAAACCTGCACCACCTAGCCCTGATTTAAGGAGAAATCTTTAGCTATTGAACTTCCTCATTTATCATTAAGTAAAGTCTCTCAATTATTTCACAATAGAAACCCGCCCCGTATAATCATGCATCTCTCCTTGTGTATCGCGGATTTTTACCAGATAAACATAAACATCATTTTGGCACGGATTATCTTTTCCTTCCACTTTTCCATCCCAGGGTTTTTGTAAGTTGTCTGTTTCGAATATTTTTAATCCCCACCGGTCAAAGATTATCATTTCAAATTCTTTTACGCCAAGCATGAGCGGCATAAAAACATCGTTAATTCCATCTCCATTGGGAGAAAAAGCATTAGGAATATACATTCCGAATTCACCTCTTACCTTTATTGTTTTATGTGCTGTGTCAATGCATCCATTGCTGTTTTTAATAATTAGTGAGACTTCGTATGTTCCAATTTCTTTGAACGAATAGGATGGGTTTTCGATTTTGGAATATCCGTATTTATCACCGAAATCCCACGACCATTTATTGGCATTGGCGCTTTGATCAAAAAAGGAAACTATGGGATTTGAAATTGGTACTGTTTCTTCATTTACAGTAAATGCTGCTACCGGATTGGGATATACAATTACAGCAGCGGGAATTTCAACACTTCCCATGCAACCTATTCCATCCGTTACTATATGAGTTACGGTGTATTGTCCGGGAGAATTATAAATATGATTTCCTGTTATTCCGTTTGAAGTTGTTCCATCACCGAATTCCCAGGCATACGTACACAAATTGCAGACTGATGTCTGATCCGTAAAATTGGCAATAAGAGGAGCACAACCTGTTACCGGATTTGGAATAAAATTAGGATTGGGTTTAGGTTTTACAACAACAGGAATTCTGACTATTGCCGGCATTAAAGTGCAGTTATCGGTTATGGTAAGTGTATACGTTGTCGTTTGCGTTGGCGAAACCGAAATTGAATTGAAAACACTACCATTATCCCAGCTGAAATTGTAAGGACCGCCATTTCCGCCGCTTGCATTTACCTGAAGTGTTGTTGTGCTTCCTTCACAGATAGTATCTGTAGTGGACGGAGCAACAACTAAAGGAGGACTAACAGCGACAGAAATATTTGTGGCTGCAGATGAACATCCATTGGCATCTGTAACAATTAAGGAATATGTTGTAGTTGTTGTTGGAGAAATATTTTGTGAGAAAGTTTGTACTCCATTGCTCCAGTTGTAACTATAGGGTTGTACGCCTCCCGTAACGTTTGCTGTTAGTGTGGTTTGTTGTCCAATACAAATAGGGGAAGGATTTGTAGAAGCAACTATTATTTCATCAGGCTGTGATAAATTTAAAGAAACAGAATTGGTGCAACCGTTTTGGTCGGTAGAAATTACAGAATAATTTCCGGGGCCGAGATTAGAAATAGTTTGTGCGGTATCTCCCGTATTCCATTGGTATGAATACGGTGCTGTTCCGCCTGAAACGGTAAGCGATATTTGTCCGTCATTTCCGCCATAACATTTAATACTATTTCCGCCAATATTAAAATTTACCGGAGCGGGTGAAGAAAATGTAAAAAGTGCTGAGTCGACACAGCCGTTATCATCACGAACGTAAGCAGTATAATTTCCCGGTCCAAGATTTATTGCAGTCGCAGCATTTCCTCCCGATGGAAGCCATTGATAATAATACGGAGATGTTCCTCCGGAAGGCTGAACGGAAGCACTTCCGTCTGATACTCCCGAACAGCTTATGTTATTTATATTCGTTGTAAGTGCAATACCTGAAGGCTGAGCAACTGTTGCAGATGAAGAAAATGTACATCCAAAGAAATCAGTGATTGTGACTGAATAATTTCCCGGTGAAAGTGAATTCACCATCTGAGTTTGAGCACCGTTTGACCAGAGATACTGGTATGGAGAAGTTCCTCCATTTACCATAACATTTACTGAACCATCAGCAGATCCATTGCATTTAGCAGGAGTGGCACTTGCTGTTGCCATTGTTGGTGAAGGTTCTGTAATTGTTAATTGAAGAGAAGTAATACAATTATTAGCATCGTTTATCTGAATGGAATAATTTCCGGCTGTAAGGTTTGACGCTGAAGATAATGTTCCGCCCAATGGAAGCCATTGGTAAGTATAGGGCGGTGTTCCATTACTAACCGATACCGATGCATTTCCATTATTTCCGCCGGAACAAGAAACGTTATTTAATGATGATACATTTGCAGTTGGCCCATTAATATTTGAAACCGATACATTAGCTGATTGACTGCAGTTTTTTGAATCGGTAATGATCACTGAATATGATCCCGCTGCAATATTATTTACGGAGGCGCTATTCATTCCCCCGGGCTGCCAGGCATAATTGTAAGGTGGACTTCCGCCCGAAACCGATAATGTTGCTGAACCATTCGAAGTACCGCATGCAGTTGGAATGGACGTTGAAGAATTAGAAAATATTGCCGGTTCGTTAATAGTAATTTGTGTATTGCTTGTGCAACCTGCAGCGTCTGTTGTAGTCACTGAATATAATCCTGCATTTAAGGAGTCAATCGAAGCAGAATTAATTCCTGAATTATTCCATTGATAAGAATAAGGTGCTGTTCCTCCATTTGAATTAACTGTTGCCGAACCATCGTTTCCGCCATTGCAAGAAACATTTTGAGATGTAACAATGGATGATGTTAAAGGAGCGGGTTCATTTATGGCCAGAGATAGAATTTGCAGGCAAGCATTACCATCGGTAACTGTTACCGTATAATTTCCTACTATTAGTCCGGTAGCTTGTGTTGTAGAGCAATTATTTGGCGACCATGAATATTGAAAAGGAGGAGTACCGCCGCTAACAGAGACTGAAGCGGAGCCGTTGTTTCCTCCCTGACAAGTAACATGACTGACATTATTCGCTAATGTCATAGTACTTAAATTTGAAATATTTTCTGTTGCTGATGTTGAACATCCGGCCTGATCAGTAATTGTTACAGAGTATGATCCGGCAGCAAGTCCGTTTAGGGAATTAGAATTAGAGCCTCCGGTATTCCAAGCATAGGTATAGGGAGGATTTCCACCGGAAGCATTTACTGTTACAGATCCATTTTGCATGCCACACGTTGCAGGAACCGTATTTGAAGAAGTTACTATTGGAGTTGGCTGAGTTATGATAACGGCTAATGAAACCGAACATCCACTAGTATCGGTAACAGTTACATTGTAATTACCTGCCGACAAATTTGAAACATCAGAAGTGTTTGTCAACGTTGGATTCCATGTGTAGTTGTAGGGTTCTGTTCCTCCAAAAGCAATTACAGACGCTGCGCCATTTGTTCCGCCAAAACAGGTAACATTTGTTGAAGCACCAAGAGAATCTTGCAACGATTCCGGTTCATTAATAGCAATAATATTATTTAAAGTGCAATTATTTGCATCCGTCACAATTACAGTATAGATGCCGGCTATCAATGAATTTATAGAAGAGGAATTTACTCCTTCCGATGGCCAGAAATAGTTGTAAGGAGCAATACCTCCTGTTGCTGCTATTGCCACAGAACCATCCGATCCTCCTTTACACAATACATGGTTTAAAGAAAGTATATTGGCATAGACAGGATTCGGTTCATTAATAGCAGCTGTAGATGAGGTTGTGCAACCGTTTAAATCGGTTATTGTTACTTTATAATTTCCCGCCGGGAGATTTGTTGCTGATGAAGTTGTACTAACTTCAGGCAGCCAGGTATAGTTGTACGGTAAAGTACCTCCGTTTACAGAAACGTTTAGAACTCCGTTTGTATCTCCTGCGCATAATACCTGTGTGCTGTTCATGGATGAAATGACTTCTGCAGGTTCAATAATATTTACGGGAATAGTAACAGTACAATTATTAACATCTGTAACCAATACAGAATAATTTCCACTGCTCAAACCCGATGCAGAAGAGAGATTCCCTCCCGTAGGAGACCAACTATAATTGTATGGAGCAGAACCACCAGAAGCATTTACCAAAGCAGAGCCATTACTTCCTCCATAGCAGGAGACAGCTGTTGAAGCATAAACGGATCCGCCTAATAGCGAAGGTTCATTAATCTGAGCGGAAGCAGTTTTCTGGCAGCCGGAATTGTCTGTAACTGTGACTAGATAATTTCCTGCCTGAACATTACTTAATAAATTGCCGGAAGCACTTCCCGGCAACCATGAATAATTATATGGACCTGTGCCACCACTGGCAGAGGCCTGAACGGAACCTGAGAACCCTCCAAAACAACCGGGAGATGTTGGCCATAGTGAAATGTTAATTGGATTTGGAGAAGTGATATCTACCGATAAAGCACTTTTACAATTAAAAGAATCGGTTACCGTAACAACATAATTTCCGGCTGATAATCCGGTTGCAATAGCTGCATTTCCTCCTGTAGGTGTCCATTGATAAGAAAATGGCGGTGTTCCTGCATTTACCGAAACTTCTGCTGAACCGTTTTGATCGCCATAACAAGTGCATTGAGTTATGGAAGAAAGAATAGTCGTTGGCCCTTCTATATTTGAAACACCTGCCACATCAGAATATGTGCAACCATTTGCATCGCTAACAACTACTGAGTATGAACCGGCTGATAATCCTGAAAGTGTTGATGCAGTGCTGCCATTTGCCCATTGAAATGTATAGGGAGCTGTTCCGCCAACGACATCTACAGAAGCTGTACCATTTGAATTTCCGCAGGTTGAATTTGTTCCTGCAACGGTAACCTGCATGGGTATTGGCTGATTAATATTTAGAATTAGCGATTTTGTACATCCCTGAGCATCCGTTATTAATACTGCATGGTTTCCTGCTTGTAAGCCTGTAACAGAAGATGTTGTTTTACCACCCGGTGACCACAAATAGGAATAGGGCCCAGTACCTCCGCTGACATTAATAGACGCTGAGCCTGTATTACTTCCATTGCATAATATATTGGTTAATGAGCCAACTGTTGCTGTCAATAGCGAAGGCTGTGAAATAGTTACGGGTGCAACTGATGTGCATGCATTTGCATCCGTTACGGTTACATTATAATTACCGGGAGAAAGATTAGAAGCATAAGCGGCATTTCCACCGGTCGGACTCCAGCTATAGGTATATGGCATTGTGCCTCCTCCGGCATTTATGGTAGCGGATCCGTTATTGGAAGAGTTGCAGGTCACGTTGGTTATTCCCGCAACAGTTGCTGTCACCGGAATTTTGGAATTAACGGTTGTTGAAACAGTGGCCGTGCAGCCATTCGATTCCGTTACTGTGGCAGTATAGGTTCCCGGTGATAGGTTGACTGCAGTTTGTGAAGTGTATCCACCGGGATTCCATGAATAAGTATAAGGCGCCGATCCTGTAGGTAATACTGTTGCCGTACCTGTCCCGGGATTCGAGCAACCTGAACTTGTTGAAGTAGTAGTAGCAGAAATAGGAGGAACTTTTATAGAGTACGAATAAGTTTGAATTCCTATGAGGGGGCAGTTGTTATCATTTACGGTAATCGTGAAATTATATGGCTGCGGTCTTGCCTGTGCCAATGTAGGTGTCCATATTAAATGACCTGTAGCATAAGGGCTTCCGGCAGCACTGAAAACGGCATTTGGGATTCCACTATTCCATTCCATGTTAACGGTTTGTCCTGGATTTCCATCTGCTGAATATATATTTATATCGAGCGGTTTTCCCGGGCAAGCCACTATGGAAAAATTATTTGTACCGTTGATACCTGTTGCAGTAGGCAGTAAATTACTGCACGGTTGTGTCCATATTTCCATATCTCTGACAACAGATCCAATTAACACACCGTTGCGATATTCTCTTACTAAAACAGCCATTACACTCACTTCTATATTTGTTGGATGCATGGTAATATCACCATTGACTGTATTTAACGTTACCAGTGGTGAAGAAGAAATGGGTTTTGTAGCTGAATAATTGGATTGATAGGTAACATTTGTTCCTGATGCTGAACGTGGAGGAATCAATGAATAAATAATACTATCGCCATTGCTGTCGTAGGCTCCATGATTGTATAAAAACGGCTGACCGATGCAAACAAATGTTACAGGAATATTTGTGAAGATAGGGGATGAATTAGTGGGTGCAGCTACATTGTTAAGCGTCGCTTCAACATACGTAGCAGGAACATTGGCACAGCCGCTAAAATTAAGAGTAGTGATTGCGCAATTCCTGCAGCATATATCGTAGCCAAAAACCCAATCCGTGCATTGAGCAGGAAGGGTTACTGTAGCTCTGTACTGATATTCCTGTATACCGGCAAGGGTTCCGCCCTGACATTTGGTAACAGAAGTACTGCAGGGATGAGTGATTTCCTGTCCGGTGCCCGGAACTTTTGACAATGTTAACGTTAGTTTTTTATTGCATGAAGCAGAGCTATATTTTATTACCGGACTTGAAGGTGCAGCAATTCCTGAGCAATCGCGATATAATGTTAACGTAACCTCAAACGTATTTCCTGAAATCCATTTATAGGTTATTTCAGCGCCGCTGATATGTGTTCCATAACTTGTAATAGGTCTAAACAGAAAAATAAAGGCAATAAAAAGAATTGCTTTTAACCGTTTAATCTTACACTTTTTTATGCCTTTAAGTATGGATACAATCACTATCAGTTTTTTTTGAAGATTCAAAAGAATTTTAAGTCAGAATTTATTTATTCAATCAGGATGCGTTTTTTAACCGGATTAATTATTACTTACTTATTAAATTGATTGTCATTAATATTGCGTTTTATTCAAGGGAAAACAACTTTTTCTTTGTCTGCATTAAAATTAAAATGATTCTAAATCCCTTTATGAATAGGAGATACGGCAATTCATTTATATTGTTCCGCAGGAAAAATTAATTATGAATTATGCCTTACAAAAAATGTTAGTTGGAGAATAAAAGAATTATGGAAGCCGGTTTTTTTGGCTTGTTTTTCTCGAAATGAAGTTAAAATCTTACAGAATTAAATTTAGAATGAATACTGCAATATGAACTTTCGGCTGAATCCCGCTGCGCAGACGATTCCGCTTATCCTTCAAAGAAAAAAGTATAAATTTTTTATTGAATTATTAAAAGCAAAAAAAAGCCTTTCCCGAAGGAAAGGCTTTCAAAATAATATGAAAAAACTAATTACTCAATAACCAGTCTGTAAACAGAAGAGCTGTTCTCAGATGTAATTTTCAGGAAGTAAATTCCTTTAGAGTAACCGGCAACGTTAAACGATTTGGATGAAACATTTTCATTCTCTTCGTTTAAGATAAGCTGGCCCTGCATGTTTGAAATTGTAAATGATGTTTTCCCTTTAATGGATTTTTTCATTTCAACGATAACATTTGTATGAGCAGGATTTGGATAAAGTCTGACGTTGGCATCGGCCTGAATAGGAGTAATTCCTACTGTAATAGTAACATCGATAGAGTCACATGCAGAACAACCGTTGTTATCAATTACGCAAACAGAATAAGTACTGTCAGCTTTTACAGTCAATGTTTGTCCTGTTGAATTGTTATTCCAAAGGTAGGAAACAAAGCCCGGGCCGGCATCAAGTATCAAGGAGTCAGAAGCAATAGTATCGTTTCCAAGGAATACAGAAGCATTATTAATAGTTGCAATTACCGGAGTACGATCTTGTACTGAACAAACATTACCATTTTGAGCATAATAAGTTGTTGTTGTTCCAAGCGAATTGATTAAGTAATTATCTCCAACGAAGAGCAGGTTGCCTCCGGTAGGAGCATCATACCAGCGTATAGAATCACTAGCCGTAGCAATTACCAAACTTGTTCCTGCACCACAACGTGAACCATTAATTCCCAAGGGTAAAGCAGGTTCAATAACAATGGTATCGCTTACCATTAATGTATCATTTACATGATTCTGATCGTTGGTATACGAAGTGAATATCTTAATAGCAACAACACCGCCTGCACTGCCGTCAATCATGCCCAGGGTAAGGGTTGTATCAGCGCCCGGTGCCAGCGAGAAAATTGTGTCGCTGAAATTTGCACTAACAGCTCCGTTAATCTGTGCGGAAACAGGAATAGTATTTGCAGCTGTAGAACCAAGGTTGGTAACTCGAACCGTGACATTAATGCTGTCATCGGCGCATAATTTATCTGTTGGTGAAAGAATGGAAGTAACACCTGCATCTGATGGAGCTATAACAGTTACACAAGCAGTATCCCTGCCATTGCAACCAAAAGCGTCTGTTACCCGAACATTGTAGCATCCTGACGTTGTTGTATCAACACCAATCTTCTGTGTAGTTGCACCTGTAGACCAAAGATAAGCAACAAAGGTTCCTGCATTCAAAGTGTCTGTTTGTCCTTGCAAGATGCTTGTATCGTTACCTAAACTGACAACCGGTAAAGAACGGACTGTTAAAACAACAGCTGTACGAGGACCTTCGCATCCTGATTTACCTGCAACATAATAAGTAGTTGTTGTCACTGCATTTGGAGGAAGGAAAGCAGCGCCTGTATCAAGAAGACTTCCGCCTGTCATTGCTGCATACCAATGCAATGTATCCGATGATACAGCTGTTAAAGTGTCCGTACCGGATCCACAAATAGAAGTACCTGTAGCAGTTGGTGCACCGGGTTGTGTAAATTGAACAATAGCTAATTGCAATGTGTCGTTTGCATGCACGTCATCGTTGAAAAGTGTTGGTGACGTATAGCTTTTGAAATTGTATGTGCCTGTTGTATTTGTATTGATGGTAGTTGAATAGGTCAATGTATCGCTGGTCCCCGGTGCAAGAGATGCAGTAAAAACTTGTGTTAATGTTTGCGTCAGTGCTCCGGAGATTTTTGTAACCACATCAAAATTAGTTTCAGCAGTACCGCCTGTATTCGTTACAATAACGGAAACGGTTGTTGTTGGTGAACCACAAGTGCTGTCGACAGGACTGATAATGCCTATGATTCCGATATTTCTTGCACTTGATGAATATTCATCGGCGCCAATATCAGGGGTAAGATTGCTTCTAGTGTCGCCTTCCAAATCATCGGTTACACCACCAAACGGTTTACCGCGATCATCCATAGCAATGGATGTAACGTGAAAATCTGTAACTGTAGCAAAATTCGGATTTAAATAAATCGAATTGGTGTCTTTTTGAATTGCAGCCACCCACGAAAGCGAATCTTTTTCAACTCCATTGAATAATCCAACATACTGTCCGGTTGAATGTATATCGTTGTAATCTGATCTTTGAATTCCTGCCTGGGCCCCATCAGAAATTAAATAGGCATAACCGTCACCTCTGTTGGAAAGGATATTGTTCATAATAACCTTGCCTGTACCAACACCACGAACAGCCAGAGCCGAGAAGGAAGAATCAGTTCCTGTCATCAGGATGCTGTTAAAGATAATATCCTGGTAATCTCCGTTAACAATAGAAATTCCCGCTGAATCGTTTGAATGAATAAAGTTATTGGCAATAGTTCCATGAACTCCCGCTTGTGCAATACAATCAACAAGGAAGATACCTGTTCCCGGTGTATTTAATATCTGGTTTTTTGTAATCTTATGCGGTCTAAGACTGCGATCCAGGTATATGGCTGAATAACCACGATATGTTGAATCTGTGGTAAAGGTGTTTTCCCGTATTGTGGCAAATCCCTGATTCATCATTTGAATACCTTTGAAATATTGATTTTCAAAAATATTGTTTGTAATTGTAGTATAATATTCAAGTGATAAACCACTTATTCCATTCATATAAATTCCCAATGAACCATTTTTTAGATAGTTGTATGTAAACGTATTCATAGAATCGTTAAAAGCTGCGCTTGGTCCACCACCTGATTCAGAATGAATAAGTGCGGCAAGTGAATTTGGTGTGTTAGAAGGAGCACTTATTATCCGGCAGTGTGTAACTGTGTTATGCGTTGCATTGCTGTCAAAAACAAGGACTCTTCCATTGGTTAGAATTCCGGAGCGTCGAAGAGTAAGTGCATTAAAAGTTAAATAATCCGCGCCGTTTAAGCGTATCAAATAGTTAAAATTGTTAATTGTATCTACTGAAGGATATGTTAGAATAACAGAAGTGCTATCTCCATTTTCTGATTGGAAAGTAATTGTGTTGACAGAGTCGGCTCCAACAATTTGTGGAATAACAGCCTGCATGGAATCTGTATAAGCTCTCATGTTGAAAACAACAGGACCGCAAATTCCATTAGAAGTAAGAGCTGAAACAGCGGCATTGAAATTTGCAAAATCCGGAGTAGTTCCTGCAATTGTATACGTTCCGGTAAGTTTTGAACTAACAGCGATGATTTCGGTTAGTGAATCATTGGAATTATCAGAATCTGTTCCAATGTTAGGGTCTGAAGTCCAGCTTTCTATAGTGTCCGATCCACTTGAAAAATTATAAGTGCCCAATACAACCGTATCTGTACTGCCAATAGCAATATTGCCCGTATAGTTATAAGGAGTTTGAGAAACTCCGTTTACCTTCCAGTTAACCGTAACAGTACTGATGGCAAAGCTAGTTCCAAAATTGCTGATAACAGCTACTACCGGACTACTTCCCTTGCAGACAGGGCTTGTTGGTTCAGTAATTGCAGAAATACCTGCATCGCCGACAGGCGGTGGTGTCGCTCCGGCTATTGAAAGCCCAAGGCAAAAAATTGCGAAACATAATGTTCGAATTGTAGAGAGTTTTTTCATAGTTATAAAATAAGATTTTATTGGTTTTTTTAATATTCCCGTAAATTTAGGTATTCATAAGACAGTTACCGGATATTGTTCGTAAACTTTTCATGAATGAATTGTTGAAAAGATAATGGCTAATAATCTTGATTTACTGATTATTACCCTTGTCTTCTTTCTCTTTTTTTTCAATATAATTGTATTGAAAATTGTCGTTCGAAAAAGGACCTTTTGATTCTTCTGTTTCCGGATTTTCAAGAGTCAAATCTTCCGGATTTTCTACTCCCATTTCCTCGTCTATTTCCCACTGGGCTTTGGGTCTTTGCGGGCCTTCTGCACGGTAATAAATGGCACAAAAAATTCCGGCAATTGAACCAAAAAGATGCGACTCCCAGGATATACTTTGGTCAACAGGCAATATTCCCCAAACCATACTTCCATACAAAAAAGTAACTAGGAATGAAACGGCCATGAGTCGTGTATCCTTGCGCAAAAGTCCACTGAAAAATAAAAAACAAACAAAACCATAAATTAAACCACTGGCACCAATGTGTGAGCTCTCTCTTGCTGCCAGCCATACCCAAAAACCTGTAAACAACCAGATCATTGCAATAACCTGTTTTGCCAGAACTTTATAAAAGTAAAACAACCCACTGCCCACTACCAGCAGTGGCAATGTATTGGAAAGAAGGTGTTCATAATTGCCGTGAATGAAGGGAGAGAAAAATATTCCCGCTATGCCTGAAATTGTGCGAGGAATGATTCCTAACCATACCGCTCTAATGCCAGTTAAAACGCTAAGCCCTTCAACAATCCAAAGTATTGAAACAAAGATTACCGGCCAGCGAATAATCGGCCATAGAATGGTTGAGAATTGTTTGATAGCTTTTTAGTGTTTAATACTTAGAATTTTTTTTTCAATTTTTCGCTAAGTACTTCATGTAAAGTTAACAAAAAAAATAATTGTTTACATCAATATTGGTTTGAGGTAGTTTTTGTGTTTAATTAATCGACAACTTGCTCAAGATTCAATAAAATATCCGGCATATAAGAGGTTGGAATCATCTGTTGGAATAATGTCATTTGTGTATTTAGTGGTGCTGTCCGCCCACCGGCGGATAGTCCAGCAAGAGGGGAAATTGAGGGGTAACTTGCATGGCGTCAGCCGTTTTTTTAATTGATAAACCTTTTTGTATAGCAATAATTCGGAGTTGGGGTGTCGAGGGCTTTTTGATTTTTTCAATTTAGCCCCGGGGCGAACTATGCCTTCGTTATAGTGATATTAAAGTATCCAAAAAAAATATAAACAAATTGAAGGTGCCAATTTGTTCTGAGTAAAAGCTAACGACAAATCTTCAAACTCACATATTATACTGTTTGAGTATTTCTAAGAATTCTTGTTTTAAGTTTTAATGTTTTAGAATTGGTGTTTAATTTTTTTTAAAGATAAAATTAATACTTTGTTCTAAGTACTTTGTATCTTGCAGTCCACAGTTGGAACCTCATGCACTCAACTTTTCTGCAAACTTCTATTGAATTCCTGAAAGGTGTTGGACCGCAACGCGCTGTTTTGCTTAATAATGAACTTGGGATAAATACGTTTGGCGATTTATTGCAGCATTACCCTTTTCGCTATGTCGACAGAACAAAATTTTATACCGTCCGGGAGGCTTCTGCTGAACTCCCTTACATACAACTGAAAGGAAAATTAAAAAGCCTGATTGTAAAAGGTGAAAAACGAAGAAAGCATCTGGCCGGCCGCTTTGAAGATGAAACAGGATCCATTGAGCTAAAATGGTTTCAAGGATTGAAGTGGATTTCAACTACACTGAAGTTAAATACAGAATATATTCTCTTCGGCAAACCAACAGAATTTAATGGCACTGTAAATATTATTCATCCTGAAATGGAGCTTGCTTCCGAAGCATTGTTGCAAAAAGCATCAGCCATGCAGCCTGTGTATAGCACGACTGAAAAATTAAAAGCCAAAGGAATTGACAGCAGGGCTATCATTCGTTTTCAAAAACAGCTTGTCGCTTTAATTCCTCCTGCATTACCGGAAACGCTTACGGAAGAAATTCTCGGCGGCCTGCGACTAATGAGTCGTTCGGAAGCAATTACCAATATTCATTTTCCTGCCAGTCTTGAAAAGCAAAAACTGGCGGAATTTCGTCTGAAGTTTGAAGAACTTTTTTTTCTGCAACTCAGACTTCTCTATGCAAAGCAATTGCGGCTGGAAAAATTTAAAGGCCTGATCTTTTCTTCTGTCGGCGAACCTTTCAATGAATTTTATCATAAGCATTTGCCTTTTCCGCTTACCAATGCGCAGAAAAAAGTTATTCGGGAAATACGGCATGATATAGGATCCGGTCAGCAAATGAATCGTTTACTACAAGGTGATGTAGGTTCCGGAAAAACGCTTGTTGCTCTCATGAGCATGTTAATAGCTATAGGCAACGGTTGTCAGGCATGTCTGATGGCACCCACAGAAATTTTGGCGGCCCAGCATTTAGAAACAATTTCTTCTCTGTTAGAAAAAATGAATATCAGCGTAGCCTTGTTAACAGGTTCTACCCGGGCTAAATTGAAAAGAGAAACATTGCAGAAACTTGAAGCCGGAGAAATTGATATTCTTATTGGCACCCATGCTTTAATTGAAGATGCTGTTAAGTTTAAAAATCTTGGTTTTGTCGTAATCGATGAACAGCATCGCTTTGGTGTAGAACAGCGGTCGCGTCTCTGGAATAAAGGTGTTATCATTCCGCATGTATTGGTTATGACTGCTACTCCCATTCCCCGAACACTGGCAATGACGCTCTATGGAGATCTGGATATTTCCATTATCGATGAATTGCCTCCCGGAAGAAAACCTGTACAGACTATTCATCGTTTTGAAACAGACCGATTACGCTTATGGGGTTCGTTAAAAAAAGAAATCGCTGCCGGCAGACAAGTTTACATTGTCTATCCTTTAATTGAAGAGTCGGAAAAAATGGATATGAATAATCTGATGGAAGGCTTTGAATCGATTTGCAGAGATTTTCCAAGGCCGGAATTTCATGTCAGCATTGTTCACGGTAAAATGAAACCGGTCGATAAAAATTTTGAAATGCAGCGCTTCATTAAAAGAGAAACACAAATTATGGTGGCTACAACAGTCATTGAAGTTGGTGTTAATGTTCCTAATGCCTCTCTCATGGTTATTGAAAATGCGGAAAGATTCGGGCTATCACAACTTCATCAGCTTCGTGGCCGTGTGGGAAGAGGAGCAGATCAATCCTATTGCATTCTTGTTTCCAAACCCAAATTAAGCAATGAAGCACGCTTGCGAATAAAAACCATGTGTGAAACCAACGATGGTTTTGTTATTGCTGAAACTGATCTTCGCTTGCGCGGTCCGGGAGATGCAGAAGGTACAAGACAAAGCGGTATGCTCGATTTGAAATTGTCAGATATTTCAAGAGACCAGCAAATTGTAATACTTGCACGTGATTCAGCTATTAAAATGCTCAAAGAAGATCCCGGATTGAAAGCGGAAAAAAATGATGTTGTTTCAGTGAAACTGAATGAGATTTTGAAGAGTAAGGGGGAGTGGGGGAGGATTGGGTGATGGGTAATTTGAGAATTTGAGAATTTGAAAATTTGGGAATTTGAAAATTTGAGAATTGGTTCTTTTAAAACAATTATATTTGCAGAACACGGAAAGACACTATGAAAATATCGTATAACTGGTTAAAAGAAATTTATCCTACTGATTTATCGCCTGAAGCAATTGATGCTTTATTGACGGCCGGCGGACTTGAGGTTGAGAGCATTGAGGAATTTGAGTCTGTAAAGGGCGGCATGAAAGGTCTTGTCGTTGGTGAGGTTAAAACATGCATTAAACATCCTGATGCCGATAAGCTTAAACTTACAACTGTTGATGTAGGAACCGGTGAAAATTTGCAAATTGTTTGTGGAGGTCCAAATGTGGCAGCCGGACAAAAAGTAGTTGTTGCTTTGCCGGGCACAAAAATATTTCCTTTGGAAGGTGAGCCTTTCGTTATTAAACAGGCAAAGATTCGCGGACAATCATCCAATGGAATGATTTGTGCTGAGGATGAAATTGGATTGGGCCATTCGCATGCCGGTGTTATTGTTCTTCCGGATGATACAAAGGTGGGCACTCCGGCTGCCGACTATTATAAAATTAAAAGCGATTTTGTTTTTGAAATTGGACTTACACCCAACAGGGCTGATGCCGCTTCTCATCTTGGTGTGGCTCGTGATCTTGCTGCTGTTGTAAGAGCAAAATTATTAATTGAAACCGGAAAGGACGAGAAAAAAGCATTAGTGATTCCTCCTTCAAAAGAGTTGAAAAAAGCTGCATCGAAAGAAGTTAAAGTTATTGTTGAGGATTCAAAAGCTTGCCTTCGTTATACGGGTATTTCCATAGCCAATGTTCAGGTCGGTGAATCTCCTTCCTGGTTAAAAGACAGACTAACTTCCATTGGTGTACATCCCATCAATAACATTGTAGATATAACGAATTATGTTTTGCATGAATATGGACAACCTTTACATGCTTTCGATATCGATTCTATTAAAGGAAATAAAATTGTTGTCCGCTCTGCAAAACCGGGAGAAAAGTTTACCACACTTGACAAGGTGGAAAGAAGTCTGGCTGAAGGTGATTTGATGATATGTGACGAAAGTTCTCCTATGTGTCTTGCAGGAGTTTTTGGCGGATTGAATTCCGGTATTACCGAGAAAACGAAAAATGTATTTTTAGAAAGTGCCTGTTTTAGTCCCGGTTCTATCAGAAAAACTTCTAAAAGGCATGGATTGAAAACAGATGCTTCTTTTAGATTTGAAAGAGGGACTGATCCTGAGATTACTGTTGGCGCGATGAATCGCGCGGCCACTTTGGTTTGTGAGATTGCCGGAGGAGTGATTGCTTCTGAAGTGGTTGATATTTATCCATTGAAGGTACTTCCTGCTGTTTTTGAAATTTCTTTCAATTATCTTGACAGATTTAGTGGCGAAGTGATTGACAGGAAAGTCATTCAAACAATTCTTGAATCGTTGGATATTAAAATTCTTTCAGCTGATTCGGAAAAATTAAAAATTGAAGTTCCGGCTTTTAAGGTTGATGTAAGTCGTCCTGTCGATGTTGTGGAGGAAATATTGCGCATTTATGGCTACGACAGAATTCCGGTAAGGGAAAAAATTTCAACGTCGCTTCCCGGCGTTGTTGAGTTTAATAAAGAAAATTTCCAGCATAAAATAGCGGAATATCTTTCCGCAAATGGCTTTAATGAAATTATTAATAACTCTTTGGTCAAAAAGGAATATGCATCTCTAATTGCCGATGGAGAGTCAACAGCTGTAAATCTTTTAAATCCACTTAGTCAGGAGCTTTCGATTTTACGTCAGGATTTATTGACTACAGCACTAGAAACAGTATTGTTTAATTTAAACAGAAAGCAAAACAATCTTAAATTTTTTGAATTCGGTAAGGTTTATTTCAGAAATGAAAGTAAGTACAAAGAGCATTATCGATTTTCCCTTCTTTTAACAGGAAACAAGAATGAAGAATCCTGGAAAGTAAAAGAAGTTGAAGTAGATTTTTATTCATTGAAAGCGTATGTCAAGAATATACTCACGCTATGTGGAATTGAAGACTCCCTGGAAATGGAAAGTTCTAATCAGGCTTTTGCACAGGGAATGGTCATGCAAAAAAATAAAGAAGTCCTTGTCGATTTCGGAATGGTTGGGAAATCCATGCTAAAGAAATTCGATATTTCTCAAAATGTTTTTTATGCTGAATTGCATTGGGATACTATTCTAAAGTACGCCAGAAAAAAACCTATACGCTACAAAGAAGTTTCTAAATTCCCTGCCGTAAAACGCGACCTTTCTATGATGGTGCGAAATGAAATCAGCTACCAGCAGCTGGAGAAAATTGCATTTGATGCAGAAAAAAAGTTGCTGATTGACATCAGACTTTTCGATGTTTATGATGGAGATAAAATTGAAGCCGGTAAAAAATCCTGCGCTTTAAGTTTTATTCTTCAGGACGATCAGCAGACATTAACCGATCAGCAAATCAATAAAGTAATGGATCGCTTAATGGCCGCCTACGAGCGCGAAGCCGGAGCAGAAATACGGAGAAGTTAGTGCTATTCTACAAACGGTTTGGTTTTGTGATTTCAATTTCAGGTGGGAAAACAACGGACAATACAAATCCTTTGGGCGCAAGAGAATAAATACTCTGCCCTTGGGCTCCTTATATTAAAAAGACCAGCATATTTAATCGCCTGTAAACAAGCTTTAGTGTAAAAAAAGCTTGCGCCTGAACCTCGTACGGTTTTCCCTCTCACCCTGCCATACATAACATCATTACTTGCAATAACAATGATGTTTTTTAAATAGTCAAAGATTATTTTTCCTGTTCAGCTTAACAATTGCATATAAGCAGGTACTTTTATTAAAGATAATGTGGTCAAAAATAGTTGTTGTTGCGAGATAATCTGTATTCACAAAACCTGAACGATTCAAGTAAAGGTACAACTAGCTCCGAAAGTTCTCAAACTGCAACGGTATCCCCGCCGGTGTTTCCTCCAGCAAAGAAATCAGCTTCTGTAAATCGTCAATCTTTTTTCCTGTTATGCGGATTTGGTCGTCCATAACAGATGACTGCACTTTCATTCCTGTTTCTTTTATTCTTTTAACAAGTTTTTTAGCTGTTTCTTTATCTACTCCTTGTTTGATGGTAATGTCTTTCTTTACCATATTGCCGGAAGCGTAAAGTTCTTTACCTACATCGAGTGATTGTGGATCGAGTCCCTGCTTAATCATTCGGCCAATGATAATTCCTTCAATAGTTTTCATCCGCATATCGTTTTCTGTTAAGATGTGAATCATCATTGTTTTTTTATCGAGTTCAATTTTCGTTTTGGAGGTGTTGAAATCGTAACGGGTAGTTATTTCTTTACTCGCTGCATTGATGGCATTGTCGAGTTTTTGTAAATCTATTTTGCTGATGATGTCGAAGGAGGGCATAGGTTGTGGTTTGTTCTATACTGAAGTAAATTTTTTTACGTTTACAAGATACAGGATTAACGGTAAAGTTGCAATTGAAAATTTTATTTTGATTATTCATTGAGAATTTGATACTGGTTATTTTGGAGCTGGGCAATAGATTTCAAATGGATTACTATCTTTGTAATATGCGGAAATTGATATTTTACTTTTTATTGTTTGCTTGTTCAGGATCGGCTCTTGCACAAGCACAATTCGATCAGACTTTAAACATTCCTGTTGCAGAAAACGGCCAGCCTCTACGCTTTCCCTGGGCAGGCGGAATCAATTTTCCAAAGATGTCGTCTATTGATTTAAACAACGATGGCCTATCCGACATATTTATGTTCGATGGATTCAATAACAGAATACTAACATTTCTTAACAATGGAAATACGTCGTCTCAGCTCGCCTGGGATTATGCCCCGCAATACATTAACAAATTCCCTCCCGTAAAATTCTGGGCATTTTTATACGATTACAATTGCGATGGCAAAGCGGATTTTTTTACGGCCTCCTCTAGAAATCAATGTTCGGGTATTGCAGTCTATAAAAATAATTTCACAGCTGGAACGGGATTTAACTGGACTGTTGCTGATTCCTGCCTGCAGGAAACGTATGTGACTTTACAGCAGAATATTTTTACAAATTCAATAGCTCTTCCCAATTTTAGTGATATCGATGGCGATGGCGATATGGATATTTTGGGTTACAGCACTGTTCCTAACGGACGAATAATATATCATAAAAACTTGTCTAAGGAACTATATGGAAATTGTGATTCATTAGAATTTAATCTTGAGAATTTGTGTTGGGGAAATTTTCAGCTGAAAATCGGCGGAGCCAATGAGGTAGGATGTTTTCAATGCCCATGCCGCATGGGACGGCCTATGCCGATTGATTCAACACGCAGACAATTTATGGAGGATGATTTTATTGAGCCCGATGGAGATCAAAGTAAAGCTGCACCGCGTGACGATACTATATCAAGTATTTTTGCAATTGATATTGACGGAAACGGATTTAAAGATATTCTCGTCGGCGATATTGCTGCTCAGAATTCGTTAATGGTTCATAACAACGGAATTGAAATGGATTCCCAGGACTCATTATTTCCTTCCAATAATTACCCTGCTTACTTTAGCGGATTCCATTATCATGCATATCTGGATACTGATAACGATGGTAAAAACGATCTGATAATTATGCCAAGCGATTATAGAAATAAATACGGTATGTGGTTGTACAAAAATACCGGAACTACTGCTTCGCCAATATTTAATTTTGAATCCAATTCTTTTCTACAGAAGGATATGATTGATGCAGGAGAAGTTGCCTGTCCTGCTTTTTTAGATTATGATGGCGACAGTCTCTTAGACTTAGTAATCAATAAATCAATTTATGATTCTCTTGCCGGAACGTATGAAACCGGATTATACCTCTATAAAAATATTGGCACTCCCTCCAATCCTGCTTTCGATTTAGTATCTACTGATTTTGCCGGATTAACCGCTCCTCATTTTTATTCTAATTATATTTTTCCAACATTCGGTGATTTGGATGGTGACGGTGATCAGGATATGATGCTCGGTGTTCAGGATGGTCATTTGCATTATTATGAAAATACGGCAGGAGCCGGAAATCCTGCAACGTTTGTAGGTCCTCAGGTAAATTATATGGCTATTGATGTAGGAAATTTTTCTACTCCACAGCTTTTTGATTTGAACAAGGATGGACTGCTGGATATAATTATCGGTGGCCAAAGAGGATTTTTGTATTATTATAAGAATACCGGCACTGTTACATCACCTATGTTTTTAAGTCTTCCTGATAACGACTCATTGGGTTGTATTGTACTGCAGGGACAAGGCACAACAGACGGTTATACCGTTCCTTTTTTCTACGATAGTTTGGGCGCTACGCGATTATTGGTATCAAATGAGAAAGGCAATATTTATCAATATGATAATATCGATGGTAATCTTTTTGGTTGTTTTCATCTGGCAGGAACTGTTTATGATACTGTGGAGAGTTCAAGAGTTAAGTTTAATATTTCAGTAAACGGAGGCGATTTAAATCACGACGGTTATACGGATATTGTCATAGGACAAGCAACAGGAGGAGCAGAGATACGATACCAGCATACTCCTTTCTCGGGTATTTCAAACGACATTTTTATACGACCAACTTTTGAAGTATTTCCAAATCCTGTGAATGACCATATGGAAATACGAATTTATAATTTCGGTAATAATTCAACTCTGTTAAGGGTTTATAATTCAATTGGCGAAAAAGTTTTTGAAAAAAGTGTGAGGGAAGAAAAAGTATCAATTAAAACTTCTTCGTGGGCTTCGGGTATGTATTTCGTACAAGTGATTTCGGGGAAGAGTGCTTTGTCGAGGAAGGTTGTTTTGAGGCATTGATATTTTGTGAATTAAAAATTGTTGGAATGTATTTTGGTGTTGGGTTTTAACGCAAAGGCGCAACGCACCGCAAAGGACCGCAACGATAGCAGTACAAATTTTTATGATTAAATTTTTCCGAACCTCTTTGCGAAACGTGGCGGTCCGTGGCGCCTTTGCGTTAAAATCCGACAATAAAAAATTTAGAAAATTTTTTTCAAAAAACGACCCTTTATTCAATTACAAAAAAAAATTATTTTTCGAACTTCAAAGAAGCAGAGTTCATACAATACCTCAATCCCGTAGGCTTCGGCCCGTCATCAAAAACATGACCAAGGTGAGCACCACACTGACTGCATACAACTTCAGTCCGACTCATGCCGAAAGCATTGTCTGTATTTTCTCCAACAGCATCTTTATTTACCGGCGCATAAAAACTTGGCCATCCCGTTCCTGATTCAAATTTAGTTTCTGATGTAAAGAGCAGGTTGTTGCAACAAATACAATAATAATTTCCTTTTTCGTGATTGTCCCAGTATTCTCCTGTGAAAGCACGTTCAGTTCCTTTTTGTTGGGTAACATTATATTGTTCGGGAGTTAGTTGTTTTTTCCATTCTTCATCTGATTTTGTGATTTTCATATTTTTTGGAGTTGTGTTTTGAATAATTTGAGTTTCATCTTTCTTCGATTTTTGTACACAAGAAATTGTAGATGCAATTAAAATGATGGAAATTAATAAATGAATATTTATTTTAGTAAGCGGAAGTCGGATATGCATTTTAATTTTTATTTATTTTATTCTTCCAAAAATGGAATCATCAAATTATCTAATTTCAAACTAAAGGAATACTTATTAATGTTTCAAAAATTATCTCATAAAGCTTTTATCTGTAACAATTCCCTTAAAATATATTCCCGTTAAACTAATGGGAACTTGTTTGTACTATATTAAAAATATCATTCTTTAACAAACTTCTTTACTATTCTTTGTTTTTCTGTTAGCATCTCCAGGAAATAAATTCCTGAGGATAAATTAAAAATATTTATTTCTAAATATTCTCCATTACTAATAGATGAATAATCAGTTTTTTGTTCCTGACCTAAGGAATTAATTACTCGTAACAACTTTATTCTTTCCGACTTTTTATGAGTTATGTAAAAAACATCTCTTGCAGGGTTGGGGAAAACATAAAAAGATTGAACCGCTGAAGAAATAATTGGAATATCACTTGCCAAACTATCACAAACAGAGCCAGGAATTGGGCCTAAAAAATAATTTGGATGATTTGGAAGAGAAGCAGAAAATCCAGGCAAGTGTACACTATGTTGTTGCAAATCACAAGCCAAACCTGCGCTATCAGGAAAATTAATTACATGGAAATCGAAAACTGTACTCGTAGAGTTAATATAGATTTTATTATCTGGGCCCAATTGTTCTAAATAAAAAAATGTTGGAGATCCGCCACTTGCAAATCCATCATAAACTGCGATAGTGGTTTTACTTGCTGGTATGTTTGACGATTGTAAATCGAACTGATATACATAATAACCGCTTGAAATATACAAATACCTTCCATTTTGTGAAAAAGCCGCCCCTCCTGCTCCTGAACTATCATTTATATCAATGTGAATTTGGTTACTAAAAGTCCCATCACATCTATCAAAATCCCAAATATCTAGATCACCATAAGGCTCGTAATAAACATATTTACTACCATCTTTTGAAAAAACGGTTTGGCCAAAATAATTATTTCTCCATGTAATTAAATTATCTAACCATGGACCTTGAATTCCATATGGTGTAATTAAATATCTAAAGGATATAGTGCTACGAAATTTGTGTGCAATTAACCACCAATCCCTGCCATTAGCATGTTTGCACGAAGTAAGTAAGCCTTCTACCAAGCTATCATTAAGTAGAACCATATTTTTTTGTACTACACCGCCTAAACCGCCATCAAGTGACATGTCAATTATAGAATAATATAAATAATATGTTGCATAAGTAGCAAATTGGTCATCACTAGTTTCGTGAAATAAATAATATTTCATAGAATCACCTGGCATTGGAATTACAATATTGGCTTGTGGAATATGTAAGCCATACGTACTATGACTACTAGTATATGAACTTGGGTTTAATCCATCCCCATTAAGCATTGTATCATCAAGAGAATTCGAAACATAAATGCCATTCGAAGCAAATAAAAAATTACCGGTAGCATCACATATTTGACCGTTTGTTTCTGCAAAATTAAAATGTCGTTGGACAGAGGATATTGACATGACCCCGGAACGAAAATCCCAATCAATGCCTGTAAAATTCGGTGAGCAGCAACCATACCCCATCAACCATAGCTTGTCCTGCATTTGTGCCATTGAAAAGTAAATACTAAAAAAGAAAAAAATAAAACTCGTAAATATTATTTTTTTCATTTCATTATCTTTATTCTACTCATTTGTGTTTTTAATAGTATTACATTCAATGAGAATAAAATCTATTTTTCAGGCTAATAAATAATTTAATAAAAATATTTCAGTAACAAAATAATAAATATTTTTGACATTCACAAGCTAAAATCGGAAAACCCAATAAAATAAAAAAGGCATCGTAAGATGATGCCTTTTAAAAAAATTGAAATATCACTTTCTAAAAGATATATTGCTGTTTAAGCACTCACCTGAGCCCTTATAATATTTAATGCCCCGCCCGCTTTAAACCATTCAATCTGATTTTGATTATACGATTGATTTACTTTGAATGATTCTGATTGTCCGTTTGCATGATGGAGAACAACAGTAAGCTGAACGCCCGGTTTGAAAGTATTCAATCCTGTAACATCTATTACATCATCTTCCTGAATCTTTGCCCAGTCTTTTGGATCTGCGAAAGTAATGGCAAGCATTCCTTGTTTTTTCAGATTCGTTTCGTGAATACGCGCAAAAGATTTTACGAGTATCACTCTTACGCCAAGGTGACGTGGTTCCATAGCTGCATGTTCACGTGAAGAACCTTCGCCGTAATTTTCATCGCCAACTACTATCGATCCGATACCGGCAGCTTTGTAAGCACGCTGCACTTTGGGAACTGAATCGTATTGGCCTGTCAACTGATTTTTTACATTATCTGTTTTGCTGTTGAAAGAATTCAATGCTCCGATTAACATATTGTTGGAAATATTGTCCAGATGTCCGCGGAATTTTAACCACGGACCGGCCATAGAAATATGATCGGTTGTACACTTACCGGATACTTTAATGAGTAAACGTAGTCCGGAAATATCAGTTCCTTCCCAGGCAGAAAAAGGATCGAGAAGTTGTAATCGTTCAGAAGTAGGGGAGACAATTACTTTCACACCGCTGCCATCTTTTGCCGGTTCCTGATAACCTGCATCTTCAACAGCAAATCCTTTAGGAGGCATTTCTATTCCTACAGGTTCTGCCAATTTTACTTTTTCTCCTTTAGCATTGGTGAGATAATCTGTAAGCGGATTAAAAGTAAGATCTCCTGCAAGAACCATTGCTGTAACAATTTCAGGTGATGCAACGAAAGCATGGGTATTCGGATTACCGTCGTTTCTTTTTGCAAAGTTTCTGTTGAAAGAAGTTATGATAGAATTTTTTCTCGAAGGATCATTACTGTGTCGTGCCCATTGTCCAATGCATGGACCACAAGCATTAGCCAGAACAACGCCGCCAATTTTTTCAAATGTTCCGAGGTAGCCGTCGCGTTCAACAGTGTAACGAACGAGTTCAGAGCCCGGTGTAATCGTAAATTCTGATACTGCTTTAATGCCTGCATCAGCTGCTTGTTTTGCTACAGATGCAGCACGTGTAATATCTTCATACGATGAATTAGTACAAGAGCCTATCAAACCAACTTCTAACTTACTTGGCCATCCTTTATCTTTAACAGCCTGAGCGAATTTTGAAATTGGCCAGGCAAGATCCGGTGTAAACGGACCGTTAACATGCGGTTCAAGTTCTGAAAGATTAATTTCAACAACCTGATCAAAATATTTTTCGGGATTAGTGTAAACATCATCGTCGCCACGCAAATGTTTCATAACAGCATCAGCTGCTTCGGCAACATCTTTTCTGCTTGTTCCACGCAGATACTCTGACATTTTTTTATCGTAGCAGAAAACAGAAGTAGTAGCTCCTATTTCAGCACCCATATTGCAAATTGTTCCTTTGCCGGTGCACGATAAGCTATCAGCACCCGGACCGAAATATTCTAAAATTCTGTCTGTGCCACCTTCAACAGTTAATATTCCGGCAACTTTTAATATGACATCTTTTGGGGATGTCCATCCGTTTAATTTTCCTGTAAGTTTAACACCAATTATTTTTGGAAACTTTAATTCCCATGGCAAGCCGGCCATTACATCACATGCATCAGCACCACCGACTCCAATTGCAATCATTCCCAATCCGCCGGCATTAACCGTATGTGAATCAGTACCAATCATCAATCCTCCCGGGAATGCATAATTTTCAAGAAGAACCTGATGGATGATACCTGCACCTGCTTTCCAAAAGCCTATTCCGTATTTATTAGAAACGGAAGCAAGGAAATCATACACTTCTTTGTTTTTATCCAGAGCATCAGAAAGATCTTGTTTAGCTCCTGTTTTCGCCTGGATAAGATGGTCTCAATGCACCGTTGAATGTCAATTCTAGTCGGCTCGTCGAGATTTTTATCGATTTTACCTTGACATTTGATGTGAAGTACCTTAGGAGTTGCAGTACCATACGGTAACCATACCGGTATCTATGTCATACAGTTTCAAACGGTGTCGAGCGCGCGGTGAGCAAAGAAGGCTATCTGCATTTAGTACATAAGGTATTCGTCCATTTATTCGAACTGGCTTAGACTATGCGTACATCAACACCCGACTCAA
>JANOVM010000042.1:0-25706 GCA_031417395.1 Bacteroidota bacterium
CCCAAATGCTGTTTATCCTTTTGGTGGCGACCCAAGTGCATATGATAAAATTTATGTTGGAATTGTAGGTGATTCAACAGTTACTGTGTCTGGACTTAAAAAAGGAAAATATGCAATTTATGTTACAGGATTTGATAGTTCACAAATTCCATATGTAAGAGTTTCGTATCCACTTTTATATGAATTTTACAATGATAGTTCAACAGTTATTCAAAAACTTTATATGAATTTTATTTGTTGTAGATTTTAATTATATTAAAGAAACATGCTACGTCACATTTTATACATGATTTTTATATTTCAAATAAAAAGCGTTAAATGCTTTTTCCAATGGTTATCCATTAATAACCCAACTTCCAATACGTTGATAGATTCATATTTTATAAACGACTTAAGCTGCGACTGACTTGTCATCCATCATAAAGCTTCCTTTCTCTTTCAAAGTTAAAAATATTTCAAAGCATCGGAAAGTTTATTAGCTTTGAGATATGATAATTAACGACAATTGTTTGACAAGTACGTCGCAGCCAGGGTATTTTTAACCCATATACCGCAAGGTTCACTGTAGAGTTTAATGCGTGTTAATAATTTGATAGAATTTACTTCGCATTTAATTTTAAAATTTTAGAAGCGTACGTTGACCCATCGTCAAAAATTATATTGACTAAGATTAATCCTGAATAAAACCACGTTAAATCCAACGCTGCCTTGTTATCTCCAGATAGAATATATGAGAATGATTGTCCAATCTGATTAACTAAATGGACCTCTTGTATTGGCTTTACACTGTTTAGTTCAAATCTATCCGAAAACGGATTTGGGAAGAGGATGATTTCAGTTGAACTAGGTGAGTCATTAATGTTGGTATAAAGATTACACTGAACTGGAACGAGATTCTGATACTCATAAATTAATGTTGATTGCTCATGATAACATAATAGAAAATCGCTTCCAAAAGGGTAATAAGACTGAAGCGGGTGGGCAAGATTCCCAATCCATTTAATCCATACGATGGAATCATTATTAGTTGTTGTGAAAATGAATCGCGTTCGATAAGACAGATCAAGTAATTGAACTGTATCTATAGTTGATAATACAGCATAATGAAATAATGAATCTCCTAGCTGCATTGTATAATCGTATTATACCTGCTCAGGTTGAGGTGCTTCTTTAATATAAACCTTTTCAGCAAGAGAATCAAATCGCAGATAAACCTGAAAGTCACTCATTTGCCATGGGTTAGTAAACAGTCCGGGAATTGTTACGTGGGAATTATAAAGTACTTTATATGATACGTTACTAATCACTGTATCACCGGTGAATTTCGCAACATAAGAGGCATAACCATCTACACTATGTTCGGTATAGAGCCAAATGGGATCAGGTGAACTAGCTAAAAGTAAATTTAGCGATAGTAACAGTTGCAGAAACAATATTTGAATAACTTTCATCTCGCTACATTTTTACAAACTTATTAACCAATACGTGATAATTTTCCAATTCCAATCCTGCACCCAAATTATGTCCGGTATACTTTTAAATACGCCTGATACAATACTCACTTTTTCAAATTATAGGATTGGTTAAAAAATTGTTTTTTGAACCACAACTCAAAGGCTGGATCAACAAATTCAAAGACGTTGTTTATTTCATGGATAATATCATTGTTGATAAGCAATGTTTTATTCTTGCTTACGTTCCGGGGTGTACCAAGCAGATGTTTCTGCATGACTGAAACGCTTGTAAATTGTGTTTCACCTTTTGCAACAGCCTTTAATAAATTTAGTTGTGTTGCACTAATGGTTTCTGTTTCCTTTTGATACAAGGGTGTATTTGCCTGTATCAGTTCGTTTAATGCTGAATCGACTTCTTTTAAAGTGGCTTTTTTTTCTGAAAGGTTCCATGTATAATGAGCCAGTTGCTGAACATACCACGAATGATTTTTCATTAAAATCGGAATTGCTTCCGCTGCTTTATCTTCAATTTGTTTTCCGTTTTTCGCAAATGAATGTGTAATGAATGATACCCACTTTTCTGTTTCAATTTTTTGCAATAACATAATGTCTCCAAAACGATAAAAAGGTTTTGATGGATTGTTGAAAATATCGGCCATCATGTGACGTTTACTGCCGTATAAACAATATGTAACCGATTTATGGCGTTGCCAGCACGCTCTAAGTTTTTTTTCAAAAGAAAGATAATCGTCAAAGGCAGAAAGGTTTTGAAATTCATCAAGACAAATAATAAATTTAATGTTTTTCTTTCGGGCAATATTCTCCGGCAGGTTTAATACTTCATCGCTGTATTTTTTCAAATCTTTCAAGTCGAAACTCAGACTGAAATCTGTATTAGGGTCAATTCCCAGGCTTAATTTTGGTACTAATTTTTTAAAAAAATCCTTACCACTGCTCATCCATTCCTGCCATTTGGATGAGGAAGCTTTTATCACTTCCCGGGCGAAAGTTTCTAAAAATTCTTCTTCATTACTTGTAGAGAACAAGTCAATAAGTACTGTTTTCGTTTTTCCTTGCTTTTTATTAATGTCGGTTATTACCTTTTCAACAAGGGAAGATTTGCCCCATCTTCTTGGCGATATAATGGTCGTATTAATTCCATTTAACAAATTATTCCGCAGTTTTTTCGTCTCATCTTCTCTGTTCGTAAAAGAGTGGATACTAACTGTAGTACCATAAATAAACGGTGAATCTTTCATTTGTATTTTTATTAAGTTTATTTAATCATTGCACTTCCGGATATTATACCAAATGGTATTATACTCAAAGGTATAAAATTAAATAATTGAATACATCATTTTTTGGACTTTTTATTATTTTTTTTGTCCTCGCGCATTTCCTTATTATTTCAACTGTTAAGCCCAAAGCGAAAACCGGCCTCTATCCGAAACAACCGGTAAAAATCGGTTTCCCTAACTATTTCCCCTTTTACTCATTTCCTTTTCAAAAACTTTATTTTACTATCTTGCACACCATGATTTTAGAAAATAAGGATTTTCATAATTCTCTTTTGCCATATCGGGCAATACCTGCGTACCTATATTCGAAAAACACTTTCTGCCGATGAAAATATTAACAGTAGTCGGTGCCCGCCCCCAATTCATCAAAGCTGCTGCTGTTAGCAGGGTAATGAAGGATCATCAGGATATTCATGAAGTCATCCTGCACACAGGACAACATTACGATGCAAATATGTCTGAGGTTTTTTTCCGGGAAATGGAAATTCCAGAGCCTGCTTACAATCTTGGCATTCAGGCCAGTCTACAGGGTGAAATGACAGGACGCATGATTGAAGGAATAGAAAAAATTATTATAAGCGAAAAACCGGATGCTTTACTCGTTTATGGCGATACGAATTCTACTCTTGCCGGTGCTTTAGCATCAAATAAACTATTTGTGAAAATAATTCACGTTGAAGCTGGCCTGAGAAGTTACAATATGAAAATGTCTGAAGAAATAAACCGCATTCTCACAGATAGAATTTCAGACCTTTTATGTTGTCCTACTGCTAATGCAGTAAGAAATCTTGAGTCAGAAGGATTCGCTGATTTTAATTGCACGTATCTTAATACCGGCGATGTAATGCTGGATGCCGCTCTCTTTTATTCACAGATTGCCGAAACGAAAAGTACTATTGTCCGTGATTTAAATCTTGATGATTTTGTTCTGTTGACCTTTCACCGTGCTGAAAATACCAATGATCCCCGCAGGCTTTCTGATATTGTTAAAGCACTGAATGCAATTCATCCCACAAAGCGCGTGGTTCTACCGCTTCATCCACGGACTAAAAAAACCGTTGAAGCATTGGGTTTGAAACTCAACATGGATGTTATTCCTCCCGTCGGATATTTCGACATGATTGAATTGCTTAAAAACTGTAAACTTGTTGTTACTGATAGCGGCGGACTTCAGAAAGAAGCTTATTTTTTTCAAAAGCCTTGTGTAACCTTACGTGACGAAACCGAATGGACAGAACTGGTTGAATTAGGCTGCAATAAACTTGTCGGTGCAGACCCTGTACTCATACAATCTTCCATCTTCGAAATGCTAAAACAAAAATTCAATTTTGATAATGAACTTTTCGGCGGGGGTAAAGCTTCGCAAAATATTATCAGCGCTATTGAAACGTATCTTTAATCCTTATGCGGATTCTTTTTGTAACTCAATATTATTTTCCTGAAACAGGTGCACCGCAAAATCGTTTGGCCGGCCTGGCAATAGAATTGAAAAAAAAAGGAGTAGAGGTAGAGGTTTTAACAGCCATGCCGAATTATCCCCGCATGGAAATATTTGAACCGTATAAAGGAAAATTCTCTTTTTCAGAAACGGTTAACGATATTAAAGTTTATCGCGCATGGATTTTCACAAGTAAAAACAGAAGTATTTTTGCTCGACTTTTAAATTATTTCTCATTTGTTTTAAGTTCATTTATTGTTTCCTTTAAAGTTAAAGGAAAATTTGATTTTGTTTTATGCGAATCACCTCCTTTATTTCTTGGAATCAGTGCCTGGTTTATCTCTAAAAGGAAAAAGGCTCGCTTTATTTTTAATGTCTCCGATTTGTGGCCTGAAAGTGCCGAAAAACTTGGACTCGTTACCAATGCTTTTTTTCTGAAATTGGCTTATAAGTTGGAAGCCTGGTTATATAGAAAATCTTCTCTCGTCAGCGGACAAACCCAAGGTATCTGCAAAGATATAAATACACGCTTTCCCGGAGTTAAAACACACTGGCTTCCCAATGGAATTGATCCCGGTCGTTTCAATGAAGGCATTGATTCATTCTGGCGCGCCGAAAACCATTTCAATAAATCTGATTTTATTTTATTGTATGCCGGAATCATTGGTCATGCTCAGGGATTGGAAATAATCCTTTTAGCAGCTGAAAAGTTAAAAGGGGAGAAGGACATAAAATTTGTTTTACTTGGCGATGGTCCTGAAAAGGAAAAATTGCTAAAGATGACAGCTGAACTTCAACTAAGCAATGTGTTTTATTTTAATTCCATTGATAGTACTCAGATGCCTGCTATTGTTAAAGCTATCGATGCTGCTATTATTCCATTAAAGAAACTGGATTTGTTTAAGGGTGCAATCCCTTCCAAAATATTCGAAAATCTTGCCATGGAAAAGCCAATTCTTCTGGGTGTTGAAGGTGAAGCAAAGGACCTTTTCATAGAGCAAGGGAGGTGTGGACTTTTTTTCATTCCTGAAAATGCTGATGATCTAACCGACAAAATCTTAATGCTGAAAAACAATCGTGCATTAGCTTTGGAACTTGGTGTCAACGGTCGTAAGTATGTCAATCAATACTTTAACCGTGAAAAAATTGCATCAGATTTTTATTCCGTTTTATCTGATTTACTCAATTAAAAGCACTAAAAACTGCTTTTAATTCCGCTTAAATATTTAACAACTTTTCTAGCAAAAGAAGTATCTTTGCTCCTTATTCCAGCAATCCATCACCAATCCTAAAATATTGTACTCCAACCCTTTGTGTCTCTTTGTGCCCTTAGTGCCCTTTGTGTTAAATCCCTCCGTTAATAACCTCAGGAAATATACAAAGAGCACAACATTTTAGCCGCATCAAAAGGCACGCACCGTACCTCAATGACCAATACAAAAAATCATAAATTTGATTTTCAAAATAAGGAAAGCGTTAGCGGTATTTTAATTATAATTTACTTTCTTTTCCTTCCGCTTCTTCCTGTTGTTTCTATTGTTTCATTTATTCTTTTAGCAATTTACTTTTTCTTTACAGGGAGTTTTAAAAGTTCTCTTACTCGAATTAAGAAGGATTGGGGACTTAAAATATTCCTTTTATATTTTCTTTTACATGTTTTTGGAATGTTCTACAGTTCCAATATACATTACGGCTTCCTTGATCTTCAGACAAAGTTAACCTTCCTGCTATTCCCGCTTGTGTTGTCCGGAATGTTTTTTGATGAATCTCTTTTTATAAGAATAAAAAATTATTTCATTATTATTTGTTCAATTACTTTTATAATATTGCTGATAACCTCTCTGTATCAATACATACAATCGTCTGATTCAGGAAGCTTTTTCTATATTAAACTTTCCCATGGATATCATCCTACCTACTTATCCATCTATTTTTGCCTTGCTTTACTATTTGTCCTTGAAAAAATATTTAAATACCCATCTGAATATCCTAAACTAATTTTGATTTTACTTTCATTGTTTTTGTTCACAGGAATTTTATTTTTGTCTGCGCGGACATCAACTATTGTAACAATTTTCTGTATTGTATTTTTTCCAATTTTTATATTGGGTAAAAAGTTGTTTACTAATCGGATTTGGTTTTTGCATGGTTTGATTGTTTTAATAAGCACAAGTATGTTTTTTGGTTTTTTGCATTTGAATAACCGTTTTAATCAGGTTGAAGAAGCAATTGTTGCAAATGAAAATTCCATTCCTGCCGATACAATAACTCAGGAAGCTCCCAATAGCACCAACATACGATTTCACCTTTGGAAAAATGCTGTTCAACTGATAGGCAGGAACCCCTTATTTGGCGTAGGTACAGGTGATATTAAAGAAGAACTTGTAAGCATTTACACGGAGAATAACTATGAGTATGGCATAAAAGAAAGAATAAGTCCGCATAATCAGTTTCTGCATACCGGTGTAATTCTGGGAATTACAGGAATGGTTTTATTGGCTATTTATTTCTTGTTTCCGCTTTACTTTTCGTTTAAAGAAAAGGACTGGCTCTATTTCTTTTTTCTCATTATCGTTTTATTGAATGCAATGACGGAGTCAATTCTGGAAAGGCAAGCCGGAATTCTTTTTTTTACAGCATTCAATACTTGTTTTTATCTTCGGCTCCGTTTTCGTAATTCTATAAACTAGTGGACAAGTTTCGGTTATATCTTAAGCGTTTTGTTTTGATTGCTGTCGTTTATGCTTTCAATATGATTGTCTTTTCTTTATTCCGGTTTTTTTATACCATTAATATAATCCCTGCCATTGAGCGTAAGGAATTTTCTATTGATATATTTCAAAGTTTCCTAACTGGCCTGCGGTTTGATACTGTTACCATTTGTTACGGCCTTCTTCTGCCTGTTTTAATGTCATTTTCAGGCTTGATTATAACAAATGTTAGATGGCAAACCTCTATTGATACATTCAACAAAAAGTTTCTAATCATCTGCAGTACTTTTTTCGTTCTCCTGCTGGTAATCGATTACTTTTATTACAATTATTTTCAGGCCCATTTCAATATTATGATATTGGGTTTCTGGGAGGACGATACAGGGGCTATTCTTAAATCTGTGTACACGGACTATCCTCTCTTCCGAGTATTATTGTTTATAACGTCATTCTTTTTACTGATACGATGGTTTGTGAGGAAGGCCGGAAAAAACGTTAATAGTTTATTTGAAAACACTTCTTCTTTAAAACTTTCAATGTCTTCACTTTTACTCACCGGTTTATTTACCATGGGCTTGCGTGGATCATTCGGTACTTTCCCGGTTCAGATCGATGATGCAAATATTTCAAGCAATCCTAAAGTAAATTTACTTTCAGTAAATGGTGTATTTGCATTGAAGAATGTTTTAGGATATGCTTTCATGCAAAGCAAATTGGGCGAATTTGACCGGGAAATTAAAAGTATTGGAATGCTTGATAAGGAAAGAGCCTTCAAAACGTATTTCGGAAATAATATTGATTGCACAAAGCGCGATTTTTTATTTGCAGAAACTCCTATCAATGCTGTTGCAGAGAAAAACCCACCTCATGTAATTCTCTTTTTAATGGAGAGTATGAGTAACAATAATCTCTACCTCCAATCCAAAGAAATTAATGTTATGGGTGCTTTGGAAAAGTATTTCACAGAAGGAATAGTTTTCAGAAATTTTCTTCCTGCTCAGAATGGCACTATTAACACTATAGAGGCTTTGATGGTGAATACACCTATTACTTCTATTGCTCAATCAAGGTACGGTTCCGATACCTTTCCTTCTTCATCAGCAAAGCCTTTTCTGGAAAAGGGTTATGCAACAACTTTTATATCCGGAGGAAAATTAAACTGGAGAAATATCAATACGTTTATACCGCGCCAGTATTTTCAACATATTGAAGGTGATGGCGACATTAAAGCGGTTAATGCTGCTACTCAGGAATGTGAATGGGGTGTGTATGATGAATATTTGTTTGATCATGTATTCCATAAACTTGAAAAAGCTTCAAAGCCTCAGTTTATTTTTGCTTTAAGTACAACGAATCACACGCCATTTCATCTTCCCGATCATTATAAACCTTTACCTGTTTCTTTAAATGATTCAATCCGAAAAATTATAAAAGTAGAGGAGGAGCGTGCTTTAAAGAACCTTACTAATTTTCAATATTCAAACGATTGTCTGGGACAATTTCTAGACAAATTAAAAGCATCACCTTATGGCTCAAACACAATAGTTTTTGCTACCGGTGATCATAATAACCTTATGCTTTTCGATTTTACACCCGGACAATTATATTATAAATTAAGTGTGCCATTAGTAATGTATATTCCGGAGAAATACATGGCAAATTCTAAGGTTGACACCTCCCGATGGGGTTCACACAAGGATATTTTTCCAACCTTATACAACCTTGCTCTTAGTCAGTCTAAGTATTTTAATGCCGGAAACGATCTTTTAAGCTCCGGGGCAGACCCTGAATCATTTTATGGAATGGATGTAATGTCTTATACAGCGATGGATAATAAAGGAGCAGTGCGTTTTGATCGTAACCCTGTTAATTACAAATGGATAAATAATAATAATTTATCCCCTATTAGAACCGATACTACTGCTTCCCTTATGATAAAATCCCGTTCCTATTTCGCAACGTTTTATCATTATATTAAAGAGATTGGAGATAAATAAAAGCTTCTTTTTTGCTATTTTTTTGGTAAAATGCACCTTTTCTTTTATTACTTTTAACGCCCGATATGATTCCTTTTTCACCACCCCGAATAGACCAAAAGATTATTGATGAAGTAGTTGACACACTACGCTCCGGATGGATTACCACGGGTCCCAAAACCAAGTTATTCGAAAAAAGAATTACGGAATATTGCCACAGTCAGTCAACTATTTGTATAAACTCTGCCACTTCCGGACTGGAATTAATGCTTCGCTGGTTTGGCGTTACGGAAGGGGATGAGGTAATTATTCCCGCTTATACTTATTCAGCTACTGCAAATGTCGTTATTCATTGCGGTGCCAAGCCTGTCTTTGTAGATATTCAAAATGACTTTAATATCGACCCTCAAAAGGTCAGAGATGCCATTACCCCGAAAACAAAGGTTATAATGCCTGTAGATTTTGGTGGCTGGCCTTGCGATTATGACGCTTTAAACAGTCTTGTGAAAGAGAAGGATATTAAAAACATTTTTCAGGCTCACACGGATGAGCAAAAAATGCTGGGAAGAATATTAATTCTTTCTGATGCTGCTCATTCCATTGGCGCTATTTATAAGGGCCGTCGCGCAGGTTCGCTAACGGATATTTCTGTTTTTTCTTTTCATGCAGTAAAAAATCTTACTACTGCTGAAGGCGGCGCTGTAGCATTAAATCTGCCTCCTCCTTTTGATAATCAGGAGATTTATAAACTTCTGTGTATTAAAACTCTCCACGGACAAAACAAAGATGCCCTTGCTAAAATGAAAGCCGGCAGCTGGAAATACGACATTATAGAGGCAGGGTATAAGATGAATATGACAGACATACAGGCTTCAATCGGCTTAGTTGAATTAGCGAGATATGAAGACGATATGCTTGTCAGAAGAAAAGAAATTTGCTCTGCTTATACTGCTGCTTTCAGGCAGACGGATTGGGCAATTGTGCCTCCTCAGGAGAATCTTAGCATGCAAACACAAAGTTCCTTTCACCTGTATGCTCTTCGAATAAACGGAATATCCGAACTTAATCGCGACAGGATAATTCAATCAATTGCGGAAAAAGGAGTTTCCGTTAATGTGCATTTCATTCCTGTTCCCATGATGTCTTTTTATAGTAAATTAGGTTATGACATAAACCGCTATCCCAATACCATTAAGCAGTATGAAAATGAAATTTCATTACCTGTTTATTATGATTTAACAAAAGAACAAATTAATATAGTAATTGAAGCTGTTAAAAGCTCCGTTGAAGAACAACTTAAACCTACTTATCAATGAAAAAAGTTCTATTTATTTTATTTATTACCCTGAATGCAGCAATTGCTCAGCAGCCTGTAATATCTCCGACCGGACCGCTTCCTGAATACAAAAAAATTGCTGAAAAGATTTTTGAAGACATACGCAAGCGTGATTTTAGCAAAGCGTCCGAACTTTTTGATGCTGATTTTGCATCCAGGCTTGATTCCACAAAACTTAGAAATGCCTGGGATAAATTACAAACCATTTCAGGACCATTTGTTAAAATAATTGAAACTACTTTAGATCATCAACCGAATTACGATGTTGTACTTCAACATGCTCAGTTCGAAAAAAAGAAAATTGATTTCAAAGTTGTTTTCGGCACCAATCAAAAGGTTAAAGGAGTTTCATTTCTTCCCGGCGAACCCCGTGAAGTGTACAAACTTCCTGCATACTACAAGCAAGACAGTATTGTAGAAGTAAGATTGCCATTAAAAATGGGACCTATTACTCTTCCGGGAATTTTGTCGGCACCAAACAGGAAAGGTAAATTCCCTGTCGTTATTTTTGTTCATGGAACCGGACCCAATGATAAAGACGAATCTGTTGGAGCCACTAAAATATTTAAAGATATAGCCATCGGACTTTCAGCAAATGGAATCGCTTCCTACCGCTATGATAAAAGAACAAGAGTGCAAAGGGCAGGTATCTCTAAACAGAAAAACTTCACCGTAAAAGATGAAACTATGGATGATGTTAGTCTGGCTGTCGCAACCTTAAAACTTGATTCTCTGGTCGATAGTACAGCAATTTTTCTTTGTGGTCATAGCTTCGGAGGGATGCTTCTTCCCCGAATTGCCCAACAAACAAAAGGAGTTTCCGGTTTAATTTTTCTTGCTGCAAATGCCAGAAAACTAGAAGATGTAATGCTTGACCAGACAATCTACATGCTTTCTCTGGATACTTCCGGAAAAGATCATACTGCTTTAATTGATTCTGTTAAAATGGAAAATGCAAAAATTAAGAGTCTTAAACCAAGCCCCAACGATTCAACCAGAATCCTGTTTCAGCCGCCTTCCTATTGGCTTGATCTCAACAGCTATAATCCAATGAATGCAGTTTTGTCGGTTAATTCCCCTATGCTCTTTATGCATGGAGGCCGCGATTATCAGGTAACAGAAGTGGATTTTAATATGTGGAAAAATACGTTATCGGGTAAAAAGGCAGAATTTAAAATGTATCCTGACTTAAATCATTTCTTTATTAAAGGAAGTGAAAAGAGTACGCCGATGGAATATAATAAAAGTAATAACGTCGATTACGATTTTATTAAAGACATATCGAAGTGGGTTTTATTAGTTAAAAAATGATAAGATTTTGGGGATTAATGAATAAGTTTTTAATACGTCTTTTTGATATCATTTTTTCAGTAACAGGATTGATTTTACTCTTTCCTTTAATGTTGTTGATTGCTTTAATGATTCCCTTTGACTCTGCCGGACCTGTCATTTTCCGGCAATGGAGGGTAGGAAAGAGTAATATTGATTTTAGACTATTTAAGTTCAGGACAATGCGCATTAATGCTGATAAGCAAGGTCTTATTACAATTGGCATGAAGGACCCCCGAGTTACCCGTTTAGGCATCTTACTCAGGAGATATAAACTCGATGAACTCCCCCAGCTTTTTAATGTCTTAAAAGGACAAATGAGTCTGGTTGGCCCCCGCCCGGAGGTCAGGCGTTATGCAGAATTATTCTCTCCTGCCGAACAAATGATCGTTCTTTCCGTTAAACCGGGCATAACAGATGTAGCTTCAATTGAATATTCCCTAGAAAATGAACTCCTTAGTAACGTTTCTGATCCGGAACAGTATTATGTAAATGAAGTTTTACCTGCAAAAATTAAATTAAATTTGATATTTATAGAAAACCCTACCTTTACCAATTACCTGAAGATAATATTAAAAACCATCGGTAAGGTAATCTCTCACTAGTAAATTACATTAATCATATAATACATAAATAATTATTTAATATTATTAATTTTAACGAATAGTTCTGATATTGTAAAAGCTTCTTTAAGCACATTTTTTCGCAAGTCGTAGAACATTTCATTTTACTTAAATATGAGAATTAAAATATCTTTTTTGAAAGTACACGGTAGCAGTGGAACCGTTCCGCTTCATCATCAAAAAATTATTTCTGCATTAATTGATGAAGTAGCTCATGAAATTCCTTCTCCTACAGATTACTTTTGCTTTTCTTCCTTAAAGGGAACATCGAAAGTTCAGAGTGGACAAATTCGTTTTCTTTCTTCTAAGGTTTCTCTTGTTATCTCTGCTCCCGAAGCGCATTTTGCGGAACAACTTGTTCAAAAAATATTCGACAGGCGTCTGGTCAGTTTTTCTAAATTGACGCTCGTTCCTAAATCGTATGATATCATTCCCGACCCGGATTTTAAAACGGTCATGAAATATGTTTGTATTTCACCAATGATTCCACAGCCGGCTTTTGAAGTTGATCCTTCCGGTGTTGTACCGGATGCTCTGGATCCTCGTTCTCATGAGTATTCAGATTTATTCTATGATGCAATTCTTGACAGAATGGAAAAAGCAGGATTTTCACAGGAACAGCTGACATCTTTCGCTGAATTTGAAATAATGCCTGATCCCAATTATATTCAGAAAATTCTGGAGACACATAAGAAGTTCGCCAGAATCTATAAGAATAATCTTAACCAGACCATTTTCGGCTACCTGCTTCCTTTTACACTGCATGCTCATCCACAGGTTCAGAAATTTATCTGGGATTGTGGAATAGGGCTCTTTACAAACCAGGGTTATGGAATGATAGATGTGGTCGGACAATCAGCCGCACCTGTAATTGAAGAACCGGAAGCGGAAGGTGAATTACCGGCTTAAGGAGGACTGACCTTTCCGAATTTAACGTATTGCTTTTCTCCATTAACTACCACTAACAGACTGTATATTCCGTAATGAAGTTCATTCGCGGGAATATCTATTGTGTTGCCTAATCCGGGTGGGTAAAGGCCATCCTGACTCGATTCAAAATTTCTGCTATAATGCAATTTACCAAAACTGTCATAAATGTATAATGCAATTGAAACAGATTTACCCGTCAGGTTTCTTATATAAGCCTGGAATTTTCCGGGGTTGTATGAAATAGCCGTAGGTCTGAAATCAAAATGAAAGTTTTCACAAATGGTACTTGTTGTCCAATACTGCAGATTCCCCCAGTGAATAGCTGCACATTCATTTCTATAAGTTACGTTGTCGCATCCGCAAACAGGATTGTATTCTTCCCCGCCACCCACTAAAGCACATTGATAAAAGGGGTCGGCCTGAATAAGCGTATCTTTGCATTGCGAATAAGCAGTATTACTTATAAATAAAAACAGAATCAATATTTTTCGCATGGGCTAAAGATAATGAATTACAAGACTTCAGCACATAACGAAATTCTTTAAATACTATTTTCTTTTATTTCAGAAACCCTGAAAACGCTATGAATTTTTTAGCTCATATTTTTCTTTCCGGTAATGACGAAGAGCTAATGATAGGAAATTTTATTGCCGATTATGTTAAAGGAAATAAGAAGAATGATTATCCGGATACCATACGGAAGGGGATTGAATTGCACCGCGCAATAGACAGTTTTACAGACCAGCATCCTCTTACAGCCATCAGTAAAACAAGATTATATCCGAAGCATCACAAATATTCCGGGCCCGTTGTCGACATTTTTTATGACCATTTACTGGCAAAAAATTTTTCTTTGTTTTCTCAAATTCCTTTGGAAGATTTTGCTGCAATTACCTACAATTCAATTTCATCCTACATGCATTTTTTACCTCCAAGAGTAATCGAATTTCTTCCCTTTATGATTGAAAGAAACTGGCTGGTCAATTATGCTACAATTGAGGGTATTGGCAGAACTTTATCCGGAGTCGGCCGAAGACTGTCATTTCAAAATGAGCTAAATACTGCCACAGATGACCTTGTTGAAAGTTATTCCTCTTTTGAAGAAGAGTTTTTACAGTTTTTCCCTCTATTGATTAACTTTGTACATTCGAAAAGGCTTTAAATGCTATTATATCTGAAAATCAAGCCAAATCAGCGTTTTGACCGAATCGAAAAATCGGGTAGTGATTGGCTAATCAGGTTAAAGGCACCGGCTATCGATGGTAAAGCAAACGAACAGTTAATTAAATATTTAAGCGAATTATTGGGACTGCCAAAATCAAAAATAGTATTAAAAAAGGGTCAAAGCTCTCGAATTAAGTGTATTGAAATTGATGCAGAAACCGATTTTGTAAATCAACGGCTGGAAAGGGCTTTCAACGAGTCTACACAATGAAATGTGAATAACTAAACTGTCTCTTTTCCTGTTAAAACCCCGGCAGGATTAATTTTGTCACTTTCCGGAAATTTGTCCGGACATGAAATTCAATTACAAAAATAAGTAAATGGCTGAAAAAAATAAACCGGATCACGGGTATACAGAAGAAAGTATTCGTTCCCTCGACTGGAAAGAACATATACGCTCCCGTCCGGGAATGTACATTGGTAAATTGGGAGATGGTTCATCCAAAGACGACGGTATATATGTTTTATTGAAAGAGACTATTGATAATTCCATCGATGAATTTGTAATGGGATACGGTAAAACTATCAGTGTTGCAATAGTTGAAGGGCAGGTCTTCGTAAGGGATTACGGAAGAGGGATTCCCTTGGGTAAGGTTGTTGAATGTGTTTCTAAAATTAATACAGGTGGAAAATACGACAGCAAGGCTTTCCAAAAAAGCGTTGGACTCAATGGCGTAGGAACAAAAGCCGTTAATGCGCTTTCTTCTGAATTTATCGTTCAGTCTTTTCGCGAAGGACGAACTAAGTTTGCTGAATTTAAAAAGGGCGTAATTGTCAAGGACGAAAAGGAGAAAAAATCAGAAGAGCCTAACGGAACATCTATTTCATTTTATCCTGATGAAAGTTTATTTAAGAATTATCGTTTTAACTCAGAACATGTTTCAAGCATGTTGTGGAACTACGCTTTTCTTAACCGTGGACTTACCATTGAATACAACGATCAGAAATTCTTTTCGGAAAATGGCCTAAAGGATCTTCTGGAGAAAAATCTCAGCGATGAAATATTATATCCTATTATTCATATTAAAGGCGATGATATAGAAGTAGCATTTACCCATACTACTGCTTATGGTGAAGAATATTATTCTTTTGTAAACGGCCAGCATACAACTCAGGGAGGTACACATCAGGCAGCTTTCCGTGAAGCAATTGTAAAAACAATTCGCGAATTCTATAAAAAAGATTTTGATCCCAGCGATGTGCGTACTTCTATAGAGGCTGCCGTCAGCGTTCGTATTCAGGAACCTGTTTTTGAATCACAAACTAAAACCAAACTGGGCTCGCTTACCCGTGAACCCAACGGCCTTGCCATTCGTACGTGGATTAATGATTTTATAAAAACAGAGCTCGACAATTATCTTCACAAACATGTCGATGTTGCCAAAGCACTCGAGCAAAAGATTCAGCAGAGCGAAAGAGAAAGAAAAGAAATAGCAGGTATTAAAAAACTTGCCAACGAGCGCGCACGTAAAGCCAATCTTCACAACAGAAAGTTGCGGGATTGCAGAGTGCATCTCAATTCCAAACATATTGACAGACTTCAGTCAACCTTATTCATCACAGAGGGCGATTCTGCCAGCGGATCAATAACAAAAGCAAGAGATGTAAATTCACAAGCTGTTTTCAGTCTCAAAGGGAAGCCACTGAACTGTTACAGCATGACTAAAAAAGTCGTTTATGAAAATGAAGAATTTAACCTTTTGCAAAATGCTTTAAATATTGAAGATGGTCTGGAAGAATTACGCTATAACCATATTGTAATCGCTACCGATGCAGATGTTGATGGAATGCATATTCGTTTGTTGCTCATGACTTTCTTTCTTCAATTTTTCCCTGACCTAGTTAAAAGCGGACATGTATACATTTTGCAAACACCGCTTTTCAGAGTTAGAAATAAAAAGGAAACTATTTACTGTTACAATGAGCAAGAGCGATTCAGAGCATTAGATAAGCTTGGCGCTAATCCTGAAATCACACGCTTCAAGGGACTTGGTGAAATTTCTCCCGATGAATTTTCTCATTTTATTGGAAAAAGCATCAGGCTCGACCCTGTTACCTTAAGCCAGGAAGAAACCATTCATCATCTCCTGGAATATTATATGGGAAAAAATTCCCCGGAACGTCAGGAGTTTATTATTCAGAATCTGAGAATTGAAAAAGATGAAGTAAAGGAAGCTGCTAAACAATTGCTTGATGTTTAACATTGCTTCTTGTCAACACTAGACCAAAAAAAACATGCCCCCAAAAAAGAAAATAGAATCCCAGATCCCGCCTAAAGATACAGCCATACGGAAAAAGACCAATTCCGTGCATGTAAATGGTATGTATGAAAACTGGTTTCTGGATTATGCTTCCTATGTAATCCTGGAAAGAGCCGTTCCGCATATTAACGATGGATTAAAGCCTGTACAACGCCGTATCCTTCATTCCATGTGGGAAATGGAAGACGGACGGTACAATAAGGTTGCCAATGTCATCGGCCACTCCATGAAATACCATCCCCACGGTGACGCTTCCATCGGTGATGCAATGGTTCAGCTGGGCCAAAAAGAACTGCTCATCGACATGCAGGGAAACTGGGGAAATATCTATACAGGCGATAGTGCTGCTGCTGCCCGTTATATTGAAGCCAGACTTTCTAAATTCGCTCTCGACGTAGTCTTTAATCCTAAAACTACAGAATGGCAGTTAAGTTATGATGGCAGAAATAAAGAGCCAATTACGCAGCCGGTTAAGTTTCCGCTTTTACTGGCTCAGGGTGTTGAAGGAATTGCCGTTGGATTGGCGTGTAAAATTCTTCCGCATAATTTCATTGAACTCATAGAAGCCTCCATTGATACACTTCGCGGAAAAAGTGTAAACCTCCTTCCTGATTTTCCAACCGGCGGTATAGCCGACTTCAGCAAGTATAATGAAGGCTTGCGTGGAGGCCGCATCCATGTGCGTGCGAAAATTGAAAAGCGCGACAAGAAATCACTTGTCATTACTGAAATACCTTTCGGAACAACAACAACTTCCCTTATTGATACTATACTTGCCGCTAACGACAAAGGGAAAATAAAAATCAAAAAGGTAGAAGATAATACTGCAAGTAAGGTTGAAATTATGATCCAACTTCATAGCGAATCCTATGAGGACATGGATAAGACCATTGATGCTTTATATGCCTTTACCGATTGTGAAGTGGCAATCTCTCCGAATTCATGTGTAATCGTTGAGGATAAGCCTCGCTTCATGAGTGTAAATGATATTCTGAAGTATAATACAGAGAATACCGTTAAGCTTTTAAAGAAAGAACTTGAAATAAGGAAAGCAGAACTCGAAGAGGAATGGCATTTTAGTTCTCTTATTAAGATATTTATTGAAAAGAGAATATACAGAAACATTGAGGAATGTACCACTTGGGAAAGCGTTATCGATACAATTGATGCCGGATTAAAACCTTATAAAAAACGTTTCAAACGCGAAATTACCCGAGACGATATTATTGCTCTTACTGAGATAAAAATCAAGCGTATCTCTAGATATGATGTAAAAGAACAGGATGAAAAGATAAAGGGCCTGGAAGAACAACTTAAAGAAGTTGAACAAAATCTTTCTACAATTAAGCAATATACCATTGCCTGGTACAAAGAACTTCTCAGAAAATACGGAAAAGGACGCGAAAGGAAAACAGTCATTTCCTCATTCGAACAAGTTGTAGCTTCAGAAGTAATCATAAATAATCAGAAGCTGTATGTCAATAGGGAAGATGGCTTTGCAGGCTTCTCTTTGAAGAAAGACGAATTCGTTAGCGAATGTTCCGAGCTTGACGAAATCGTAGTATTCCGCGGCGATGGAACCATGATCGTTTCCAAAGTCGACGATAAAAAATACGTGGGCAAAGACGTAAGACACATTGCTATTTTCCGTAAATCGGATCCTGAAGTGGTTTACAATATGATTTATCAGGATGGAAGAGGCGGAAATATTATGGCCAAGCGATTTACCGTTGGTGGTACTACACGCGATAAAGAATACATACTGACAAAAGGAAAAGAAGGAACAAAAGTATTGTGGTTTTCTACCGATACGCCTGATCCAATTGACGCTGTCAGAATTTTCTTAAGACCTAAACCAAAATTAAGAATCACACAAATTGACATTAACTTTAAAGATGTCGAAATAAAAGGTCGTGGGAGCATTGGTAATATCATTACAAAAAATGCTGTTCAGAAAGTTATCAGAATTTCAGACTTCAAACCTGCGCCCAAACCTGTGCAGATGAGTATTCCTGTCTCTGATAAAGAAAAACAGAAAAGTAAAGCTGAGCCTATTCCGGCTAAATCTTCAAAATCAGCTCCCGCAAAGGCATCCTCAAAAAAAAACATTCCTCCCAAAAAAGAAAGGAAGCCGCTAATAAAAAAAGGAATTCCACTCAAAGAAGAAAGACCGGTCACCGTTGAGTGGAGTTTTAATGCCAAAGAAGAAAAAGCAATAAAAGACCGCAGTTCAAATTTACCTAAATCAAAAAAATCAGAATCCAATAGGGCGCAGACGAAGTTGGATATTTGAGTATTTAGTACTTAGTACTAAGTACTAAAGTCCAGCTTATCCCCAAAAAAATCGTATTTTTACATTGAAAATCACCGGTACGTTTTTTCTTGCCTGTGCTTAAAATAAAGTTCACCTTTTCACGTAAGTAAATCATGCGCATTTTATATTTTATTTTCTTTCTTTTAGTTTCAGCATTGCAGGTTAATGGTGCTTACATTCTCATTGCTATGGATGATGCTCAAAAGAACCATCTCAAAGCTTATGGAATTGCTTATTATGCTCTTCAAAAAAACATTGATGTACAATGGCTATTGAATTATCGCGGAGGAAGTTTTCTGCTGAGTGATATTCAGGCTTTAGAGAATGAATGTTCTATTCGTGGAGTATCGTTCCAGATCATTGCTGACGGTCAGGCACAGGGAATAATAACTGAAATTCTCAATCCTGAGGCTAATATGGATGTTGTTAAACTTGAAAAGGCTCCGAAAATTGCTGTTTACTCACCTAAAAATAGAAGGCCCTGGGATGATGCTGTAACGCTCGCTTTAACATATGCTGAAATTCCTTACGATGTAGTATATGACGATGAAGTAATTCAGGGTAAACTTCCTTTATACGATTGGCTGCATTTACATCACGAAGATTTTACCGGCCAGTACGGTCGATTCTGGAATGCTTATCGCAATGCTTCCTGGTATCAGGAAGATCAACGTTTGCAAGAGCAGGCTGCCAAGCGACTGGGTTATACAAAAGTGTCGCAAATGAAACTTGCTGTAGCTCAGAAAATCCGCGACTTTACTGCCGGTGGAGGCTACCTTTTTGCCATGTGTTCGGCCACAGACAGCTATGACATTGCTCTCTCCGCAGAAGGTGTTGATATCTGCGAGTCTATGTTTGACGGCGATGGTGCTGATTCTAAAATGAATTCCAAACTGGATTACAGCAAATGTTTTGCTTTCGAAAATTATAAACTAAGTACAAATCCTTCTGAATATGAATTTAGCGATATCGACAATGAACCACCTCAGCGCCGCATTTCAAGAACGGAAGATTTCTTTACCCTTTTTGAATTCTCTGCAAAATGGGATCAGGTGCCTACTATGTTGTGTCAGAATCACGAGCAGGTCATCAAAGGCTTCATGGGACAAACCACTGCTTTCAAAAAGAAATTCATAAAGCCTAATGTTTTAATTTTGGGAGAAACCAAGGCTGAAAACGAAGCACGCTACATCCACGGCGAATTTGGAAAAGGTACCTGGACATTCTACAGCGGCCACGACCCGGAAGATTATCAGCATCAGGTCGGCGATCCTCAAACGGATCTTGCCCTTCATCCTAATTCTGCCGGCTATCGCCTCATTCTAAACAACGTTTTATTTCCCGCAGCCAAGAAAAAGAAACAGAAAACTTAAAAAGCATTTAAGTATTTCCTGTTATTTCTCTATATTATTTTCTCCGTGTTTCTTTGTGCTTTGTGGTTAAATAATTCAATGTCGGATTTTACCACAAAGTGCACGATGCACACAAAGTTCCACAATGAAAATCGTTCTCGGATTTTATATTTCATTCTTTGAGAACTTTGTGCCTTTCCATTGTGAACTTTGTGGCTGTTTTTTTTAACCACAAAGAGCCACAAAGTTTTGTCTTTATTTCTTATTGATCAAAAAACCTCCACACCAATCCAAACTTTAAAACCCTTCCCGGCATAGGATAGTGCGGTATCAGATAATAACTTTTCTTAAATACTCCGTCAAATGCATTTTCCATTCTTAGAAAGATTCTTGCAGTCTTAATTTTAGCTATTGCAAAAACATCTATGCGTGCATAACCGCCAACCTGTTTTTCATTTTGCAGATAAAACAAAGCATTGGAAGGCATAAAAGCATCAGCATAATATAGGCTATTGTAATTGACAGATAATCCAAGCGCCATTAACAAAGCATTCTTAAAATATTTTTTTTCATTATAAAGCGTATTCTCTGTAACCCAGTTAGGTATATGAAGAATGCCATCCTTATCGGTTTTCTGATAGGTTAAAGTATTGTTCAAATGCCATTTGCGGAAGATAAAGTTTTTATTCAGGGAAAAGGAATTGATATTTATCAAATCTGCATACTGCTTAGGAAATGCATTCTCATCCATGTAGACATAGTTTTCAATGCGATAGTTTTTTGCAGAGAATTCAATTTGATACTTCTTGTTTTCATAATTCAGAGAAGCGGCAAAGGTATTGACCTTTAGAAAGTCATTTCTCCAATAGAAATTATTGCTGTCATACAATCTGTAAATAAAATCAGGATTTTGATGGAGCAAATCAATTGAAGCACTAAGTTGTCCTGCTTTTAAATCAGGGGAAAACACTTTGGCATTGAAACAATAGTTATCCTTATCAAAGCCTTTGAAAACATATTTTCCCCGGATAAAAAATCCAAACAAAATTGTGTCTGATAGCAGCCTTGTTTCAGCACCAATTGCAAAATTATTCCACGTACTGTCGCTTCTTTGTCTGTATTTAGTTTGAATGTGTTCTCCGAAAATTTGCGAGCTCCATTTTTTCATGAAATTAGAACCATACATTGAATCAGCAGGCATTAATATGGCAACCGTATTCCTTAAATCATCTGTTCCCAGTGAATCGAGTGTAGTGGAACCATAATAGAAGTTATAATAAAAGGAACTGTCAGTATTGCTGTCAGAATAAGTATAGGAATTTCTTTCATAACTTATTTCATGATGCAAAAGAAATGAAGGCCCGTTTTTTATAACCGTACCGCCGGAATCTTTATTTGTCTTTCCTAAATCATAATATTGGCTAAGGTAAATTTCTCTTTTTCGCCTGCTTTCTTTTGCATTCGATATCTTATAAGCTAAGCCCTTGATTCCTAGATTGCTAACAGTGGTATTATCAAATAACGAATCGCTTAACAAACCACCATTTACATCGTTTCTAATCCTGTTCCAAAATGCATGTGCAAACAAATAGTACTTTTTATTGCCGGTATTATACGATGAGAATAATGCAAAACGACTTCTGTAGGTATCACTGAAATTCATAAAATCTTTTACTCCTTGTCTGTCGAATATAATTCCTGCATTCCAGTCCTTCGTAATATTCTGCGTATGTAAAACAGCAATTCTTTGTTCTTTAAACGCACTGCTGTTATAGCTAAGTTCCGTAAATCGTTTATTGGTTTTGTAAGAAAGCATGCTGTCAGAATGAAAAAGCTGTAAATCGAAGCTTCTGATTGATGAAAAAGTAAAGGGTAAATATTGAATTCCGAAAAGCTGCGGTGAAGAAGCACTTCCCGCTGTCCCAGGGAAATTATTATGAAAATTCATGGCAGGATGTGGGGCACTAACAATTAGCAAGGAAGAATCAGGGGAAACCAAAGAAGTATTTCCGCTCATGAAATTCTTTTCGTAAAAAGTCTTCACACTTGTTTTATAGGTGACCTTATTTACGGTACTGTCTAACGGTAAAGCGAATGCTTTTACTGCAGCGGTAAAAAGCAAAAAAAGTGCTAAAAGGGTTTTAGTCATAAAGGCATTGAAGTCAATCCTGCGAATTTAACTAAAACCTTCAGATTCTCAGGATGCACTTTCTTTGGGCATTACTAGGGCCAAAATAACATAAAGCAAAAGGCCTGATCCATAGAGTATAACGGCTGCAATAAAGAGTATTCTGATAATGGTAGGGTCTATGCCGAAATAATCACCAAGTCCACCGCACACACCAAATATCTTTTTGTTTTTTTTTACGAGTCTCTTTTCCATAATGCAAATTTAAAGCAAAATTAATGCTTCATTTGTAGTATTCAAACAAAATAATCATCCTGTATGCCGACTTTTTTAGAACAATTGGTCAATGAAGTGATGCAAAAGCATTCTTCTGAGCTGAAGGATATATGCGTAGTTTTTCCTACCCGCAGGGCCGGATTATTTTTTAAGAAGGAATTGTCGGCTAAAATTACCAAACCAATTTGGTCGCCTGCCGTTTTTTCCATTCAGGATTTTGTTTTACAACTTTCCGGAAAAAATATTCCTGATAATCTAACGCTTATTTTTGAATTGTATGAATCATACAAAGAGTTTTTCCCTTCCGATGATTTTGCCAGATTTTATCCATGGGGAGACCTCATGCTTAAAGATTTTGACGACATCGATAAATACATGATTCATGCGGATAAAGTTTTTTCTACGGTGACAGACCTGCACAAAATCGATGAAGATTTTGCTCTTGCCGAAGAAGACCTGGAACGTCTTCGCATTTTCTGGAAAAACTTCTTTGACAGAGATCCGTCTCTTCTAAGAAATGAATTTTTGAATACCTGGAAGCATCTTCAAAGTATTTACTATTCTTTTCGTAAAAAACTTGAATCCAAAAATCTCGCATATGAAGGCATGGCCTATAGAAAACTCGCTGAAGATCTTGGAAACGCTGCTTTCAAAATAAATCATAATTATTCTCATACCATTTTTGCCGGCTTTTATGCACTTTCTCCCGCTGAAAAAACAATCCTGAAATATTTTTTGGATTCAGGAAAAGCCTCTGCTTATTGGGATGCCGACAGTTATTATGCCGATGATACTACCCAGGAGGCCGGCAGATTTTTTAGAAACAATACGTTGATTGAACCCGGTTTTTTATGGAAACAGGATCACTTTAAAAACATTAAAAAAGAAATTGAATTTATTTCTGTTCCATTGTTAGTTGGTCAAGCGAAGTATGCCGGAAACATTTTAAACGCGCTTATGAAGGAAAACAATTTCATCAGCGAAAAAACTGCTGTCGTTTTACCTGATGAAGTTTTGTTGTTTCCCATGTTGTATTCTCTTCCAGAAGATTTAAAGGATGTTAATGTTACTATGGGTTATCCCTTGCGTCAAACTCCACTTTACAATCTGTTTGAATCGTTAATGACACTCCAAAAGAATTCAAGAAAGAGTAAAGCAGGGGAGGAGTCCTATTTTTTCAGAGACATACTGAATGTTATCAATCATCCCTACATCAGATTGATTGCCGATAAACCCATTCGCGACTGGCTGGCAAAGCTGAATCAAAATTTTATCAGAATGCCCGGCAGCGTGCTAATGCATGTTGATGGACCTGAAATTTTCAAAAATATCTTTGTGCGAATTGAGAAGCCCGGAGATGCTTTCAGTTGGTTTAAGAAAATTTTGCGTTTGATTCTCGAAGCCATGCGTGAACAGGATTTTCGCTTTCACCGCCTGGAATCGGAATTTGTTTATAATTTCTATACGAATCTTAGCAGACTGGAAGATGCTTTAAAAGATAATCCTGTTGTCGACAATATAGACACACTCTGGAAAATTTACAGAGAAATTATTTCTACGGTTACCATTCCATTCACCGGCGAACCTCTGAAAGGCCTGCAGCTTATGGGTTTCCTGGAAACCCGTGTTCTGGATTTCGACAATATCATTATTCTTTCTGTTAATGAAGATGTTCTTCCTGCAAAAGGAAATTCTCCTTCTTTTATTCCTTTCAATATTCGTAAGGCATTCGGACTTCCAACTTTCGAAGAGCAACATGCAGTTTCAGCATATCATTTTTACAGGTTGCTTCAGCGGGCAGGAAGAATTTATCTGCTTCACAATTCTGAAACTTCAGGACTGACAACCGGCGAACCTTCCCGTTTTATGCTTCAGCTGGAGCATGAAATGAAAAAGCGTTTTAGTGATAGTATTTCAATTGTGCAGAAGACAATAAGTACCAAAGCCGTCAAGGAGGAAATACAGCCAATTGTAGTAGGCAAGTCTGAAACAGTAATGAAAGTGCTTTCGCAATTTGTTTCTGATGGCTCCGTTGATCCTTCTAAAAAATTCAGTGCTTCCGGTCTTATATCATATATTGCTTGCCCGCTTCGTTTTTATTTTCAATACATAGCCGGCCTCCGTGAAATAGAAGAACCTGAAGAAAATATGGAAGCAGCTACTTTCGGAAAGGTCCTTCACCATGCCATGCAATTAATTTATAAGGATGTAATTCTTTTGGATAAAGAAGTTATTGCAGGACTAAAAAAGCGAATTGATGATTGCGTTGACCAGGCCATTGAAAAAGAATTTATCAGCCTTGAGCAATTGGAAGGAAAGAATGTGCTTTTTAGAAACATTATCCATGAATTAATTAACAGAATACTGGATACTGAATTAATACATGCTCCTGTTAAAATACTTCAACTCGAAAAGGATGTGAGCAACTTATTTCCGTTTAGCGAAAATAATTTTGTTAAACTTTTTGGAATCATAGACCGAGTAGATGAAAAGGACGGAGTAGTCCGTATCATTGATTACAAAACCGGAAAAGTCAGCAAAAAGAAACAAGACTCAATCGCCGACCTCTTCACCGATCCCGCCCACAAAGAAGCTTTTCAGGCTACCTACTATGCCTATTTGAGCGATCGTTTAATCAGTGGCAGAGAAATAAAATCCGGATTACTTTATGTAAAAGAACTCGGCGACGGCATTCATTTCTTAAACAAAGGAGCATCCTTCACCGCAGAACAATTCAAGGAATTTGAAATTTCATTGTCAAATCTTTTTAAAGAAATTTTCTCCCCCGAAACTCCCTTCATTCAAACAAAAGACGAAAAGCTTTGTAAATATTGCGCATTTAAAACAATTTGCAATAAATAATCATCATCCCCCCTCCACCGATGTTTTGTCCCTACGGGACATCAATTAAAAAAAATAATGATTCGATCACCTTCCGATGTTTGTCCCTACGGGACATGGATTAATAAAATCAACATTAATTCAATCATCTTCCGATGTTTTGTCCCTCTGGGACATGGATTAATAAAAACAATAATGATTCGATCACCTTCCGA
>JANOVM010000043.1:0-166364 GCA_031417395.1 Bacteroidota bacterium
CGGTTGCGAAAAGAAAGCAATACATTTTCTCTTTCTTCCTGTGAAAGATCGCTGTGAATGGCTTTTGCCGGAAGTCTTAAGCGTAACAGATCACGTTCAAGATCTTTAACAGCAACTTTTGTGGAAGCAAATATTAAAACAGTATTGGCTTTATTATCGGAAATAATTCTTTTAAGTAGTTCCGGTTTTTGAGTATCGTAAACGAGAAATGCTTTTTGAATAATACCAGCTGCAGGCTTGCTGATGGCAATGCTTAATTCAAATGGGTTATGAAGAATCTTACGGGCAAGTTCGCGCATTTTAGGAGGCATCGTTGCACTAAATAGAAGACATTGTTTCTTCTTTGGAACAAAGCTTATGATACGCACAATGTCTTCGTAAAAACCCATGTCGAGCATTTTATCCGCTTCATCTAAAATGAGAAAATCCAGCTGATCGAATTTCACATATCCCATATTCAAATGACTAAGCAAACGACCCGGTGTTGCAATAACGACAGAAGCACCTTGCATCAAAGCTTTCTTTTCACGTTCAAAAGTTATTCCGTCGCTGCCACCGTAAACTGCAATTGAGCTGGCATGCGTAAAATAAGCAAAGCCCTGAAAAGCCTGATCGATTTGTAAAGCTAGTTCGCGGGTTGGAGAAATAATTAAAGCACAGGTATGCGGAATATTATTTTCAGAAATCTTATTTAAAACAGGCAAAAGGTAAGCAGCTGTTTTTCCTGTTCCTGTCTGGGCACAGGCAATAACATCTTCTCCATTAAGTATGTGAGGAATAATTTGTTCCTGGATTGGAGTAGGGTTTCTAAAACCCATGGTATCCAAACCATCGAGTAAAAGCCCTGAAAGGTTAAATTTTTCGAATGACAATTTATTTTATTTAGTTTGCTAAGATACCAAAACGTTGCCACACTTGGGATAAATTCGTTAATTAGCCAATTCTTATTGCTGAGGGGGAATATTTAGTCCCTACGGGACTATGTTGGAAAGGGGATAATTTTTATTACACATATCTAGCTCCTAACGGAGCACTTCAAAATCGAATAGTCGCCTTTGGGATAGAATATTTGCAAAATAGAAATACCTTAAATTGATATGACGTTCGGTGTAATTAATGATTTTTACACTGGCAATAATGATTACCCAATTTACGAATTAAATTATGGCAACTGATAAAAAACTTTTCCTCCTCGACGGCATGGCCCTCATCTACCGGGCATATTTTGCATTCAGCAGTAATCACAGAATAACGTCAAAAGGGCAGAATACATCCGCTATTTTCGGTTTTACCAATACACTTTTAGATGTACTAAAAAAGGAAAAACCAACGCACATAGCAGTTGTTTTTGATACTGCTGCTCCTACGGCACGGCATGAAGAGTTTGCAGCATACAAAGCACATAGGGAAGAAATTCCTGAAGATCTTGCAAGTTCTATTCCTTTTGTATTCAAGATATGTGAGGGGTTCAACATTCCTGTAATTACAAAAGATGGCTACGAAGCCGATGATATCATTGGCACATTTGCAAAGGAAGCGGAAAAGCAGGGTTTCGAAACATACATGATGACGCCCGACAAAGATTTTGGCCAGCTTGTGAGCGATCATATTTTTATTTTTAAACCGGCTCGCGCAGGTGGAAGCTCAGAAGTGCTTGGCGTAAATGAAGTATGCAAACGATGGGAGATTGAAAACGTAGATCAGGTTAAGGATATTCTCGGTCTTATGGGAGATGCTTCCGATAATATACCGGGTATTCCGGGGGTAGGTGAAAAGACAGCCATACAACTGATCAAGCAATTTGGCTCCGTTGAAAAATTATTGGAAAATACTTCTGAACTAAAAGGTAAACTAAAAGAAAAAGTTGAGCTGAATAAGGATCTTGCAATTCAATCGAAAAGACTTGCAACAATATTGCTCGATGTTCCTGTTGAATTTACGCCTGAAGCATTTAAGTTATCGGAACCCAATAAAGAAGAGCTGAAAGAACTTTTTACAGAACTTGAATTTCGGCGTCTCGCTGATCAGTTAAATATTCCTATTGCAACTCCTGCGAATGAAACGAAAGCTGCAACTGTTGTTGCTTCTGCTTCTTATCAACCATCGCTTTTTGATGAAGCAGAAAAAAAAGATATTGCTCCTTCTCCTGTTGATGTTGCAGTGGAGGAGAATCTTCCATCATCTTTTAAAACAATAAAGGATGTTCCGCACAAATATTATCTGACCGATACCGATGAAAAAATTTCTGACCTGGCCGGACTTTTAGCAAAGCAAAAATATTTCTGTTTCGATACGGAAACAACTTCACTGGATGTTTATACTGCAGAACTCGTCGGACTATCATTCAGCATAAAGGAGCATGAAGCGTATTATGTACCTGTGCCACCGGCAAAAGAAGCTGCGCAAAAGATTGTAAATGTTTTTAAATCTGTTTTAGAAAATCCTGCAATTGGCAAAGTAGCGCAAAATTTGAAGTATGACATGGCCATACTTCGTTCATACGGAATTGACATCAACGGAAAATTTTTCGATACAATGATTGCCCATTTTCTTTTGCAGCCCGATATGCGTCACGGCATGGATGTAATGTCAGAAGCATATCTTCATTATTCCCCTGTTTCAATAGAAGAGCTTATCGGAAAAAAAGGAAAGGAACAGAAAAGCATGCGCGATGTTAATGTGAACATCGTTTCAGAATATGCCGCTGAAGATGCAGATGTAACACTTCAGTTGAGAAATATTTTTGACAGCAGGCTTGACAAAGGTGCCGTTCGAAAATTATTCGAAGAAGTTGAAATGCCTTTGGTTAAAGTGCTGGCTGAAATGGAATCGGAAGGCATTAACGTCGATCAAAAAGTTTTAAGAGAACTTTCAAGTGTGCTTGCTACTGATATTACCGTTACGGAAAAAGAAATTCAGGAACTGGCAGGAAGAACTTTTAATGTTTCATCACCAAAACAGGTTGGCGAGATATTATTCGATGTTTTAAAAATCACAGACAATCCAACAAAGACTAAGACGGGACAATATTCCACAGGCGAAGAAATATTGAGTAAGCTGGAAAACAAACACAGCATTGTAAGACGCATTCTCGATTACAGGGAACTGGTAAAATTAAAAAACACCTATGTTGATGTATTGCCTTCTATGATCCATGCAAATACAGGACGCATTCATACGAGCTTTAATCAGGTTGTTGCCGTGACGGGAAGATTAAGCTCAGACAATCCTAATCTTCAGAATATTCCTATTCGTACGGAGCGCGGAAGAGAAATACGGAAAGCATTTATTCCAAGGAATGCTGACTACCTGCTTCTCTCTGCAGATTATTCTCAGATAGAGTTGCGAATTATAGCAGAGCTAAGCGAGGATCCCGACATGCTGGAAGCCTTTCACAGTGGCGAAGATATTCATGCGTCTACGGCAGCCAAAGTATACGGAGTTGCATTAAAAGATGTAACATCAGACATGCGCCGCAATGCCAAAATGGTAAACTTTGGAATTATCTACGGCATATCCGCTTTTGGCTTAGCGGACCGATTAAATATTTCAAGAACAGAAGCGAAAGGGATTATTGAAAACTATTTCCGGCAATATCCCTACATAAAGGAATACATGGATTTGAGTATTCAGCGTGCCCGCGAAAAAGGCTATGTAGAAACAATACTCGGACGTAGACGTTATTTACGCGATATTAATTCAGGCAATGCAACCGTAAGAGGTTTTGCAGAGCGGAATGCCATCAATGCGCCCATTCAGGGCAGTGCTGCCGATATGATTAAAATCGCTATGATAAATATTCAAAACGATTTGAAAGCATCAACACTAAAATCAAAAATGCTTTTACAGGTGCATGATGAATTAGTTTTCGATGCTCATGTGGATGAAGTTGATGAATTGAAAAAAATGGTTGAGCATAGGATGAAGACGGCGCTTTCGTTAAAAGTTCCGGTGGAAGTTGGAATGGGGACAGGGAGAAATTGGTTGGAGGCGCATTGAGGAAAAAAAATTGCCACGAATGCACGAATATTTTAGAAGAATCACTGTTTTATTTTATACGCTCTACTCATCAAAGCAAAAGCAAGATGATTTGTTTTTTGAATTAAATACCGCTAAGAAGGCATCGGAGCCTTCTTGATTATTACCTTCACAAGTAAAGTGGTGCCACAATTGAGTAGAAACTTCTTTAAAAGCAGCAATGAAAGGATCGTAACAATCAATAGTTGTGGTTTCGTGTTGGCAGTACACTTGGCTTAATAAAAGGAAAATAATTTTTCTATTCACTCTTTATTATTTTTGACTTTATTCCTTCACAAATTTCTTCACTATTATTCCTTCACTTGTTTCAAGAAGGAGAAAATAAAGTCCTTGCGGAAGAAAAGATACATTAAAAGATACATTTGTTCCTCTCTTTTTTTGTGTAAGTATTATTTTTCCGGCTACGTCTGATATCGATGCATTTTCTATGGTATATTTTTCGCTTTTTATATTTAAAATATTGTTGACCGGTGAAGGATAAATTGAAATATGTTTGTCTATAGCGAAATCATCAATTCCAACAACCTGACAACTGTCGGTGTAGTTGCCGCCTATCCATTTGGCAATGTGGTTAATTGGTTGTCCGTCGATTTGCGTAAAGAATCCGGAAATAATAAGTTCATTGTTATACACGCACATATCTTTTATTGATCCATTGAATGTACTACCCAAACTACACCATTTACTACCATCCCATTTTGCAATATTTTGAGCAGGAATATTACCTGCAAAAGAAAACGAGCCGGCGGCATAAAGTTCACCATTATAAACCTGTAATGAACGAACGTCATAATTTATTCCGCCCCCAACTTCAGACCATACCTGTCCGTCCCAGCATACAATTCTATTACCATTATAAACATTTGAAGCGTTAAACATTCCACCTGCATAAAGCTTGTTGTTATATACTTCCAAGTCCACTATTAATGGGTCATTTGAACTACCATCATACAATCCCTTATCAAGAGGAACAAAATTAAAACCATTCCACCCTACAATACTTCCTTTATAATTAGGTGAAATGTATGCAGGAAATAGACCCGCAAAAATTAATAATCCATTATATTCTTTCATGGTTTCAACCCAAGGCATGCCTGAAAGAACTTGAGGGATAGATGACCAATAAGGAGGAGAATGAATTGCTACACCAAAGCTTAAAAGTATTCCTAACATGGTAAATCTCCCACCAATAAATAAGTCTTGGTGATATTCATACAAACTTCTAACACTTAAATTCGGTGAAATACTCAAAGTATCCCATGAATTACTTAAATTATTTAACTTTAGTAAATTATCTCCCGGTGCACCATAAAGTTTAAAAAAATTTCCCCCAACATAAAGTATGCTATCATATATTATTAATTTGTAAGGAAATCCTCCTGTAATACCAAAATCAAAATTTCCAACAGTTATCCAGTTTTGTCCATCCCAATATGCCGGTGAAATAACAGTATCCCCGTTTTGATTCACAAATTTCCCAGTAGCATATAATGTATTCGAAGTGCTATCTAAATAAAAATTATCACATCCGGGAACTCCATTTCCAAATTGCTGCCAGTGTTGGCTATGCAATTCAAAAAACGAAAACAATAAAAGTATTATTGTTGTATATGTTTTCATTTTTGAATTACTAATTTAGAATTTAAAGACTTCGTTTTATCGAAAACGCGTACATTGTAAATTGAATTAGCAAAATGAGTAATATTGATTTCAATAAATTTTCTTTGGCTACTTATAGGTTGTCGATAAACGCATTGACCAAGGAAATTAGATATCTCGATAATACTATTTTTATTTAATTCAAAATTTTCTAAATTAATTGAAATAAAATCAGTAGCAGGATTAGGATAGATGAATATTTGGTTGCTTTTTTCTGCTTCATTAATACCAATAACATTTCCTCTCATATCAAAACGCCAGATAAATCCATTGAAGGGATCAGAAGTAGGGGGTTGACCTTGTATATAAGGATTTGCTGTAAGGTCACTTCCTGTTAAAAGTCCAAGTCCAGCACCAATTTGTGATTCTTCTGTAATGCCTGCTACATAGAGATAATCGGCTCCGTCAAGACAAACAGAAGTTCCATATTCAAATCCATCTCCACCTATGTATGTTGCCCATAATATTTCATTTTGTTTATTAAAAGCCGCCAATAAAGCATCGTGTTTTATTGAAAGACTGCTTGAATTATTATTGTCAAAATAATAACCGGAAAGATTTTCCAAGTCTACATCTCCCTGTGTTGACGATGTAATATTTCCTGAAGAAGAAAACAAATAGACATTTTCATTTTGGTCAAGAGCAATATCTGCATTAGCATCAGTTGTAAAAAGAGTTGTGTTTATAATAAAATCTTCACCAGACCCCCCAAAAAATGTTGACCATGTGATGTTTCTTGAAGGGTCGAATCTTGTAATAAATATTTCATTTTCGACATTATTATTTGTGTTTGTAGTATGATTAAAATGATCCCGGAAGTATTCATTTCCTGATGCACAAAGCGGAAATGCACAATTGTTTGTAGGAGCACAAGGTGTAATTGGTAAAATATTATTCGCTGATCCAATATTTCCTGTAATATAAAGATCTCCATAATTTGCACTACCTATTGATCTATTAACTGCAAGGTGACCTATATTCATTTTGTCGCATGAACCGAAGAAAGTCGACCAGGTCAAATTTAAACTGTAATCAAATTGAGCCAAAATCCCACATTCGTTGTTCCCGGTACAAGAATTTGTTGTTTGAAAATAACCGCCAATATCACACAAAGGGAAATCACTATTTGTGGGTGCAGAACATGTCAGTGAACTTGGAGTGGGTCTTGTTCTTCCAACAAATAAAATCCCTACATTAGGTAAATAATCCAAATCCTGTAACCATGATTCATTTGCTCCTCCAAACAATGTGCTGTGCTTTAATTGTTTGTCATATAATCCAAATTTTGCAATGAAACCTTTACGTACCGTACTAGTCGGCATAATATTATCAAAGTATCCACTACCGGAATTACACAACGGTAATCCAAGATCGAATGGATTCAATGGATTTAATGTTGGATAACAATCATTTCTATGATTAAAATGTACTATTGGAAAACCAAAAAGGTCAACTGGAGGTTGAGTATCTTCAGTGTGTTCCGCTACTGAACCACAGATATAAATAAAATCACCATCTTGAATAACAGCATGAATATTTTCTTTTGTATTTCCTCCATAATATGTTGCCCAATATCTGGTGCCATTGGGGTTCAGTTCTACTATAAAACCATCAGGTTCTCCTGCATTGAAATTTTGGAAATACCCATTTGCAAATGGATTAGTTGAAGGTAAAGGAAAATTAGTCGATGTAGTAAAACCAACAAAAATTGGATTATTATTTTTGGTTATAGTCATTCCCAAAGCATTTTCATCTGGGCTAAAAAAAGAAGTACTATATGTACTACCTCCATAATATGTAGTCCATTCAGGAGATTGATCTGGATGGAACTTTGAAACAAATGCATCTGAATTAATTCCACCATATGTGGTAATTATTGTTGTACCATTTATATTGGGAAAACTTAAATTAAAAGTAAAGCCACATACATAATAATTGTGTTGTCCATCAACACAATTATCAAGAATACCATCAGTACCACTTCCACCTAAATACGTGCCCCAGTCGGCATTATCTGGCATTGGAGCATTATTCGATATTGAATTACTAAGCTCAACAATCAGTGGTAACCCTGCATCATAATTACCCCATCCAGTAAAATTTGCTTGCCCATTTTGAACAATATTCCAGTTTAAATGCCATGGAAGATTTATACGATTACCATTTGAGTTTAGCTGATATACGTGCGGCTTTTCAAATTCGTAATCCCCTAATGAAGTGCTAACTTTTAGTCCCCAATTATTTATTATTGAAACACCGTTATCGCCTTCAAACGCCAGGCCAATTTCCTGAGGAACAGAACCCGGGTTGCAGACGAAAGTAAGTTTCATGCCTGCATTGTTGCTACTATAAATTGCATCTATTTCGTAATAAGCATCTGCAAATAATAAACTTCCGCTTCCATGAACGTTTGTAATTCCATTAGGGCATTGACCAAGATAATAATTCAGATAAGCAATGCTGTCCTGCAAATCAACTGGGTAAGCCTCTGTTAGATTTGTACTATTTAAGAAAGTAACATCAACTCTCTGCAACGTATCCGCTGTTGCAGTGTCCTTATCAAAATGACTCCACACCATATTCATCTTTCCGTATCCAAAATATAATTGCGGTGAATGATGCAGGGTATAATAATGTACACTGTCGGTTACTAAACTATCGCCTGTATTAACTAATTGTCCGGAGTTCGGATAAAATAAATATGCAACAGACGGTGAATCCACTGCCGGTGGCTGAGTAAAAAAATCAGTTTTGTATTTAATGGTTACAGTATGAAAATCGTTTCCAACCCATGTTTGTCCGGTTACGAAAATATTGCCGTCGTTGTCAGAAGCTATGTTTGTGGCATTGTCGTCTCCGTGATCGGGGCCGTCAAAATAATCGCGCCAGAGTTCCTGTCCTGCTCTGTCAAAATTAACGGTTAGAAAATCATAATTCGCATTTTCAGGATTGAAGGCTTGCCCAGTTATTACTATATTACCGTGTGAGTCAAAACAAATAGCACGTGCTGTATCGTTAGCTCCACAGTCAATAGTATTTTGCCAAACAATGCCTCCATTGCTTGCATCCAGTCTCATTACCAGATAGTCGCTGCCATTTCCTTCTATTGTTCCAACAAGGTATATTTCTCCAACGTTGTTTACAACAAGGTCATTTGCTATATCGTTTCCGCCATTATTATCAAATGTTCGCTGCCAGATTAAATTCCCAAGCTTATCGAGTTTTACTGTTTTAATATCGAAGTTGCTGTTATTTTCACGGGTAGCACCGGTAATATAAATATTTCCCAATGAATCTGTCTTTACTGCGGTTGCGCGATCGAAGCCTACACTGGTTCCGCTTACCCTGCCAAGGTCAACGGTAGTACCGTTGTATTTATAAATATTAGTCTGATAATCCCAATCGTAAATACTGCTCTGGCTGCCACCTGTAACAATGATGTTAGAATCTTCCTGAGAATAGCTGATGGCAAATGGAATATCCATCAGGTTGTTATAGTCAAAGTTTACACTCCATAAAAGTGTTCCGTTAATGTGGTATTTTAATGTATGATAATCTAGCAATGTAATTAAACTGCTGGTTACACCGGTAACGTAAATGGAGCTGTCGTTAATTGCAATAGCTGTTGCAATATCATAATTGTTAGCCGTACCGTTAAAGGTCTGCGTCCATTCTATTGCTCCGTTCGCTTTTTGCATCTTAATAACTACATAATCAAAGTTTGTGGTAGAAGAAAACGTAGTTCCACAAATATAAAGATACAAAGAATCCATTACCATATCAGCAGCCTGGTCGCGGCCCAGGCCTGCGCCTGTCCAGGGCTGTTTCCAGATTGCAATACCATTATTGTTGTACTTAATGACTACAATGTCCGCTCCGGAAACTGTATTTTCTTCAACAGTTGCAACATACGAATAATCGTTTTCTGTTAGGACAGGTGTTTTATAAGTGGAATCGGAAATTCCTGAATAGGCTGCCCACTCTCGAAGAATGGCGGGCGTTTCAGAAGAATAAGATTCTATAGAAGCGAAAAGAACAAAAGAAAAGAGAAGAATTTTTTTGTAGAATGTAAAAAAAGGTTTCATGATCATATGGATTTAAGGGTTTAAAAACAATTACAAAATCGTATTTCAATTTTAAAAACTAAATGGTGCAATAATAAAAGAACTCTAAATGTTACAATAAATGTAGGTAAAAATTTATTAGAAGAGCAAATAGCGGGGAAAAGTAGTTTTTTGAAGGTATTCGATTTTTTTAAAAGGGAAAAAACAGGCTTGAGGAGCAGAGATGAAATTAATTGCCACTAATACACGATTAATACTATAGTTCACATTGAAAAGTTGAATTAAAACCGAACCCTCAATCTAAAGCCAAGCGTTGCGTTCGGCCTAAAATATAAATTATTAGATGTTGTGTTTTGATCAACAATTTCATTTTTTCTGGAGTCAGGTATTCTTTTCAGAACTTTTCTTTCTACAAAATTTGCTACGATTCCTCCTCCATAGAAAAAATCGAATGAAAATGTGCGATTAAGTTCATAGACCTTTCCCCAGAGAAATTCCAGTCCAACCTTGGTACGTATGCGGCTTTGATAGATGTACTCAAAATACTTTCCTTTTTTATCATTCAACTCATTGGTAAACAAATGTTCATTATAGTACAGGTGTTTGAATATTAATCCGGGGGAAATATAATCCCGCCATTTTTTTGTTTCATTATCCTGAGAAGAAAAAATTTTATAATGTACTCTGGCGGCATAACCATGTTCAGAAAACACCAATGGATTATTCCAGCTTTCCGTCTGATCCACCAAAAAATCATTTACGAAAATTATTCCGCCATCAATCTGTATACACTTTCTGCGACTTATATATCGCTCATAACTCATGTTTAGTTCATTGGCCAAACAACCGGCGAGGTTAAATGAAAAAGCATTTTTTCTATAGGGTTTTGCTTCCTGCGAAAAATTGCTTTTCCAGCCTAAGAGTAGGATAAAAAGTAAAAAAATATGTTGATTTGCTTTACGCATCTTTATTGGACAAATCTTCAAAAAAAAAAGCAATATTTGAACGAAAAAAATTTTTTTTATAAGCAATGTAAGATGTATAAAATAAAAAACCCTGCTTTGTAGGCAGGGCTCTTTATAATATGTTTAAAATGTATTAGGAAACAATAAGCTTACGTACGTGATGTTTGTTATTAACAGTAACATCAATCAGATAAATACCCGGAGAAAGGACAGGAAGTTTATGATTATAATCTCCTGCAGGAAGGGTTTTATTTAAAACAGTTGCTATTGACTGACCAAGGATGTTTTTAACATCTATTGCAACAGTTCCTGATTTAATTAGGGTGAAACCTAAATCTGTATTTCCATAAGATGGATTAGGATATAGTGTAAACCCTAGCTGCAATTCATCGGTTTGGTCAATTCCAACAATGTTTCCGGTAATATTAATGTCATCGACATATGTATTATTTCCGCGATCGCTTATGTTTAAGAATTTAAAGCGGACGTTTGGCTTATTTTGAACCGGATTAATATTTACAGTTTCTGACCTCCATTGAGTAGGGGTGCTTGGTGTAAAATTGAATGTCACAACACCGGCTGTAGCAAGGTTTGCGCCGGATTTGTTGAATCCGGCAGTGCTCCAGGACTGACCGCAATTAGTCGAATATATAACTTTCAATTGATCGTTTGAAGTAGCACTTCTTTGCGCATTCGCTACTTTAAAGTTTAAATATACAGGGAAGTTTACGTTAGAGAAATCTATGGATGGCGTTACCCAAGCGTCTTCCTGCCCAACAAAATTGCTAAAATTATTCATCTTTAAACTTGCCGTACCACCGGTAGTTGAATTAGCTGTTGTTACGCGTGTCCATAATGCACTTGTACTATTGTCTGAATTCTCAATCCATCCGTCAACACCCGGAAAAGATGCTGGTGCAGGCAATTCAAAGTCATTAGTATACGGTGCTGTAGTCAAGGCAGTATCCGTAACTCTTATATAAGCAACTCTGATAATGGTATCACCTCCTGTTGAACTTGTAACAATAAGTGAAGCATCAAAGGTACCGGCTGTAGGATATGTAATAACAGGATTACTATCGACGGATGTTGCTGGAACTCCACCCGGGAAACTCCAGTTCCAACTTGTAATTGGCGCTTTCCAGCTTAGGTCTTTAAAATTAATTGCTGTTCCTGTGCAAACTGCAATATTATCAGCCTGAAAATCTGCAATAGGAGTACATATAATTGGAGGATTACCATCTGTTCCAGTGGCAATAAGATTACCCGGTGTCCAAAGATTATTACGGCCATTTGCTGTAGCGTTTAAGGTAGCATGCATTCTGGCTACCTGACCTTGTGTAAACATTACATCACAATAAGAATATTCCATATAATTCTGAACATTTTCAATAACGGGCGGATTGCAAACTGAACCAGTTAATAGACAATTATCCCAACCATCACTTTCCGGAGTATCTGCTACGTAATCAGTACCACCGCAGGCACCTCCCGGAGCATTGGTGTTTCCCCAAGGGTGAAGGAGGTTAAAACAATGGCCCATTTCATGAGTTAGAGTCCTCGAATTATTAACGCTGCTTTCGCCAATACTTCCCACATAATCGTAACGAGACATAATGCCATCTACAGCATTACTACCACCGGGTAATTTTGCATAAGCAGCCGCAGCGGTGTTTTGCAATGAGTAGGCAGTCCATATATTCATGTATTTTGAACAAGGCCATGGATTTAATTTCGAATTATCATCGGCAGAATAGCACTTCGTCGTTTGAATGTGCTCTATACCATTCGTACAATTACCGTTCGGGTCAATAGTTGCAAGACGGAATTCAATTTCAGCGTCAGCAGCGATACCTTGAAAAATTGGAATGATAAGAGAGGTGTCAGCATTTCTCTTGCGAAAATCACGTGTCATAATATTAACGGCATCAATTATCTGAGCATCAGAAATATTTTCCGGACCATAGTTATGCAAAACATGGAAAACCACAGGTATGATATAAACCGGACCTGAACTTGATCTGCTTACAGGAGCGTTTTTAATAAACTGCCTTGTGAAGTCCTCAAGATCTTTTTGATTTTGTGTGTATTGAGGATCGCTTAAAATATCCTGTTTATACTGTTCTGTTGAATAGCAATGACGACGAGGCTCTTCGGCTGAAACGTTGAGTAGTCCTGCGAAAGCGAGAATTAATAGTAGTTTTTTCATAATTATATTTGAATATATTTTCTACTGATTTTTCAGTGTGGACAAATTTAAATAAATATTCGAATTTTGTAATGAGGATTGGGATAAATGACATTAAATTGACCAATTCTGCACGATTTTCATCCAATTGCTTGTTTTAAGTCTTCAATCAGGTCAGAAATGTCCTCTATGCCCACGCTCAAACGCAGCAGGGAGTTCACTACGCCTGACTTTTCCCGCTGCTCTTCAGGTATGGAAGCATGTGTCATGGAAGCCGGATGGCCAATCAATGATTCAACTCCACCCAACGATTCGGCAAGAGAAAAAACCTTCGTTGCAGATGCCATTCGAAATGCTTCTTCTTTAAGATTTCCTTTCAGGGTGAAAGATATCATCCCACCAAAATCACGCATCTGATTTTTTGCAATAGCATGATTGGCATGGTCGGTAAATCCCGGCCAGTAGATTTTATCAACCTTCGGATGACTGCGGAGGTATTCTGCCACGGCTTTTCCATTGGAACAATGCCTTTCCATTCGAATGTGTAATGTCTTGACTCCTCTTAAAACCAAAAAACTATCCATTGGGCCCGGAACTGCTCCGCAAGAGTTGGCGATGAAAGCAAGATCATCCTGAATCTTATCGTTATTGGTGCAAGTCGCGCCCATCACTACATCGGAGTGTCCGTTGATATATTTTGTTACGGAATGCATAACGATATCGGCACCGAGATCAAGCGGATTCTGCAAAAATGGAGAAGCGAAAGTATTGTCAACGACAACCATAATATTTTTTTTCTTCGCTTTTTCTGCAATTGTTTTTATGTCAATGATGCGCATGAGCGGATTGGTTGGTGTTTCAATCCATATCATTTTTGTCTTTTCGCTGAATTGACTTTCCAAAGTAGAAGCATTTGTCATGTCCACAAAACGGAAAATAATTCCGAAGTGGCTGAATACTTTTGTAAACATTCTGTAGGAGCCGCCATACAAATCGTCTGTAGCAAGCACTTCATCCCCCGGACGAAGAAGCTTTATAATTGCATCTTCAGCTCCTTGTCCACTTGAAAAGCAAAGTCCGTGCTTAGCATTTTCCAGCGAAGCCAGACATTTTTCCAAAGCAACTCTTGTAGGATTTTTCCCCCGTGCATAAGCATAACCTTTATGTTTTCCCGGACTCTCCTGAACATAGGTTGAAGTCTGATAAATAGGCGTCATAATGGCCCCCGTCGCAGGATCAGGTTCCTGTCCTGCATGAATAGCCCTGGTTGCAAATTTGTGCATTTTAGTTTTTTATTTAGTACGTTAAATTTTTGTCCTTTGTCCTATAAATAGTTACTTATAAAAATTCATCTCATCAATATATTCCCAAACTTTCTCCGGAAGCATATATCGAATATCTTTTTTGTTATTTATCGCTTCACGGATGAAGCTGGAAGATAATTCCATAAGTGGAGCGGGAATTATTTTCACTTTTTCATGGTTGATAAGGTCGCCGCCGTCTGATGTTTTACGCGGGTAAACATACAGTTCAACCTGCTCGAGGATTTGCTCATAGTTTTTCCATTTCTTGAATGATTCCAGGTTGTCACTTCCCAAAATTAAAACAAATTGATGTTCCGGAAACTTTTCAAACAAATAAGTTAACGTGTGTATAGTATAGCTGGGTCGCGGTAACTTGAATTCTATGTCTGACGCTTTTAATTTTCTATTGTCACCAATGGCAATCTTAACCAAAGTCATCCTGTGATAATCCTGAAGGAGAGAATCTTTCATCTTAAGCGGATTGTGTGGAGAGACAACAAACCATACCTGTCCAAGGTCCGTAAATTCTGACATATACCCTGCAATGATCATGTGACCATTATGAACGGGGTTAAAAGAGCCGAAGAAAAGACCTATTTTCATTTCGTTTACTATTGCCTGAATAGAGAATTAAGTAGCGAGAAAATCATCGGTGATAAATTTTGCTTCCCGCAGAGCATACTCCAGTTTATCGTTTACAATCACTTTATCAAAACTAAAAGCGAAGGAAAGTTCGTGTTCGGATTTTGAAATTCGTGCCTGAAAAGATTCAGGTGTTTCAGAATTCCTTGTTTGCAGGCGCTGCCGAAGTTCATCAATGGAAGGAGGGCAGACAAAAACAGAAAGAAGTTTTTTGCCAAAGATTTTTTTAATTTTTAATCCCCCTTCTACGTCGACATCAAATATGGGAACCTTGCCCGACTTCCAGATTTTTTCAATTTCAGTGTGAAGGGTGCCGTAAAAACGGTTTGCATAAACTTCCTCCCATTCAACAAAAGCTCCGGATTTAATTTTGGACCGAAAGTCTTCTACAGAAATAAAATAATAATCAACTCCATCGGTTTCATTCTCTCTTTTTTGTCTGGTAGTTGCTGAAATGGAAAAAGTGAGACGAGGGTCCGTTTTCAGAAGGTGATGAACAATGGTTGTTTTACCACTTCCGCTGGGCCCGCAGAATAGAAGCAATTTATCTCCGGCCATTACAGAATATTCAAAACTTGTTCTTTAATTTTTTCAAGATCGTCTTTCATTATAACCACAACTTTTTGCATTTGCGCATCGTTGGCTTTAGATCCAATGGTGTTAATTTCTCTGCCTATTTCCTGACTGATAAAAGCGAGTTTTTTTCCCGAGGAGTCTTCTTTCATTGTCTCCAGAAAATAGTCGCAATGTGTTCTCAGACGCACCTTTTCTTCTGAGATATCGAATTTTTCAAGATAAAAAATCAGTTCTTGTTCAAGCCTGTTTCTGTCTATGTTATTGGACTGGACAAACTCTTCCAGACTAACCTGCAAACGTTTTCTAATACCTTCGATTCTGTTATTTTCAAATTTCTCCAGTTCAAGGACTCCCTTTATTATAGAACCAATGTTTTTAGTCAAATCTTTTTCCAATGATTTTCCTTCGCTTCCTCTGAAATCCCTGAAATTTTTCAAGGCCAGAGCAAGTGCTTTAGCAGCAGCTTTCCATTCTTCCGGTGTCAAAACCATTCGCTCACTCATTAAAACATCGGGCAATGGAAGAATTAGTTGAAGGTAATTGGGTGTCTTGTTTTTCAGCTCTGAATCCAGTTTTTTTAATTCTTCATAATACGCTTTAACAAGAGGTTTATTTATACTTGCTTTCTTAGTTATTTCCGGACTTTCATAGGTAAATAGTACTTCTACTTTTCCTCTTTCAATGGATCTGGAAAGTTCGGTTCTTAATTCCATTTCTTTTTCCCTGTAAAGAGACGGAAGTTTGAGCATCAGGTCAAAAAATTTGCTGTTGACGGATTTAATTTCAACAGAAATAGTTTTGTCCTTAAACTCAACTGTTGCATTGCCGAATCCTGTCATTGAATGGATCATGGTGATTTAATAAAGTGGAACAAAATTAGGTTAAGATTTGGCTTTATCAAGTTTAAAGCGCTTATTCATTATGCTTTTTAAATGCTTCTGCAGCAGCAGCTACATTTTTTGGTGAATTGCCAATAAAAATTTCTGTTCCAATTATTAGGACAGGTCTTTTAAGAAAGGTATATTCTTCAAGGATTAATTTTCGATAATCTTTTTCTGAGAGTTTTTCAGTATTTAAACCCAGGGTGCGGTATTTAATAGCAACCCGGCTGAAAAGGGCTTCGTAACTTCCTGCTTTCTTGGCCATTTCATCCAGTTGAGCCGGACTTATCTTTTCAGTTTTAATGTCTTGTAGTTTAACATCCTTGCCCGGATTCCATTGCTTTAGAATTCGTTGACAGGTAGAGCAGCTTGAAAGGTGATATATCTTTTTCATAAATTTCCCTCAAAAATGTGAATAGAAATCGGTAAATGGAAATAAAGATGATTTTATACTAATTCTATTTTCAAATTTCTAACGATTTGCCTATGTTTGGTACTTAATCGAAATCTGTGGAAAAGGCATTTGAAATAAAATTACCCCAGTTTGAAGGTCCATTTGATCTTCTTCTGTTCTTCATTGAAAGAGATGAAATTGACATTCATAATATTCACATCTCCAATATAACAAACGATTTTCTGGATTACATTCATAAGATGAATGAACTGAACATTGAGCTGGCCAGTGAATTCATTCTTGTTGCAGCAACCCTTATGCGAATAAAAGCAAAGATGCTTCTGCCAAGACCTGAAATAGACGAGCAGGGAAATGAAGTTGATCCACGGAAGGATCTCGTTGAAAGACTTCTGCTTTACAAGCAATACAAAGAGTCTTGTGAAGCTTTACGTATTGAGGAGGAAGACCGCAGTATGAAAGCCGCACGGGGCAATATTCAGAAAGAGCTTGCTACCATTGCCATGCAGAATTCCCAAAGCGAAGAGTTGATGAACCTAACGCTTTTCCAGCTTTTGAATAGCTTTAATAAAGTGCTGAAACGCTTTGAAGCAGATAAAAACAAAGTAGTTCATAAAATAGTTCAATACCCATATACCATTAGCGAACAAAAGGACCAGATAAGGAGCCTAATTCGCAGCAGGGAAAGAGTTGCTTTTCAGGATGTGATTTTGCTTTGTGAAAATAAGGTTCAGGCTATATTTACTTTTTTGGGTATTCTTGAGTTACTGCAAGAACAGATCATAAAAATCACTTTGGGAATTGGCTATAACAATTTCTGGCTCAGTGGAAGCTGATATCGCTGATGCAATCCGACAGCAGGCAAATTCTAAAAACTTTCCGTCCCTCGAGAATAATGTTGCCTATTCTTATTGGATTAGGAGCTGCTACATTTTTACTTGTTAGGAATTTCGATAAAAGAGCTTTTGAAAATATAAGCTGGACATGGACAAGTTTGTTCTGGCTTGTTATCGCTTTATTAATGATGGTTGTGCGCGACGGTGCCTACATGATTCGTATACGTGCGCTTACCGACAAACAGCTAAACTGGCGCAGTGCTTTTAATGTTATCATGCTATGGGAATTCGCTTCAGCACTAGCGCCGGGAATATTGGGCGGCGGATTTTTTTTCGCAATCTTTATTCTTAACCGTGAAAAAGTCAACATGGGAAAAAGTATAACAGCAGTTATGCTCTCTTCTTTCCAGGATGGTGTCTTTTTGGCCATTATGGCACCCTTCGTTTATTTTTTTGTTGGCAAAGAAAGATTGTTTTCTACCCTCGATGTTATGAACCTGAGTCCTGTGAAATTCGGAAACGGATTTTTTTATTCCTTTTGGACTGTATATTATATCATCCTGCTGTATAAAATTTTTGTTGCTTATGCATTATTTATTAATCCTCGTTTTATCAAATGGCTGCTCATTAAATTATTTTCTCTGCCAATCCTACGCCGTTGGAAGCACAATGCTTTAGAAACAGGCAATCAGCTCATTATAGCTTCCAATGGATTGAAAAACAAAAAAAGAAGTTTCTGGATTAGTTCTTTTGCCGGAACTTTTATTTCATGGACAGCCAGGTATTCCATAGTCAATTGTCTGATTCTTGCTTTTCACAACGTGCCGGTTGACAATATGGTTGTTTTCGCCAGACAGGTTGTTATGGGATTTATAATGCTAATCAGTCCGACACCCGGCGGAAGTGGTCTTGCTGAATTTATGTTTACAGATTTTCTCGGAGAGTTTATACCGCATGGACTTTCTGCATCTATGGGTTTATTGTGGAGGCTTATCAGCTATTACCCTTACTTGTTTATTGGTGCAATTATTCTTCCAAGATGGATAAGAAGTCATTTCGGTAAAGGAGAGGTTGCTTTACCAAAGACAAGCTAATCTTCCCAAATCTGTTCCAGTACTTTTTGTGATTTTAAATTTCCGAATCCGTCAATGTGAAGCGAGAAATATTCAAGCAATAAATTAATTAACGTTCTCCTTTCAGAAATGGATAAACTATCGGAACGGCCCAGATCAGCTGCCATTAAATTGGATAAATAAGCACTTAGCGGAAGTTGAATAAAATGAGGATGCGGAGGAATCGTTTCCTGAAAAAAGCCTTCTTTTAAATTGAAAATGTTGTTTTGCGTATTGAAATTATTGGTCGGAGAAAAGCCTAGATATTTACAGAGTTTCAGTAGAAAAATAAGATGGAAATCCTTTCCTGCCGGCCTTGGACTATCGAGCATTAAAACCGATTGATAAATAAAATCGAAGAGTTCGGGATTGGATTCTTCTTCCCGAATAGATTTATAAAGTACTTCATCGAGGAAAAAAACAATTGAACTTTTGAATACATCGAAAGGAATGCTTTCCAGTGGAGGGTTTGGGCGAATATCAGAAATCCTTTGAAGACCGTGGCGTTCTTTGTGATAAACAACAAGATCTAAAAGAGTCAGCGGCTGAAAAATATTGGAATGAAAGCGGGCATGTTTTTTTCGGACACTGTTAATTAAATACGATTGAATTCCAAACAGCTCTGTATAGATTTTTACAATCAAGCTGGCTTCGCCGTAATCAGAAGATTTAAAAACAATGCCACGTGTTTTATGAAGCATTAGTTGGCAAATACCATTTTAGTCACACATGTTTGAGAACCATCTTCATTGGTTACAAATACCGTATACACACCTGTTTGTGCACGTTCGCCTTTCATATTTTTCCCGTACCAAATTGCCTCACCACCATTGGCTTTGGTGTGGTAAACAATATTTCCTGCCACATCAGTGATTTTTACATCGGCATTGGCAACCAGTCCTCTAATAGCGATGGGGCCTTGGTAATCATGTCGTATTGGATTTGGGAATACGTAATAGTCTTTGCATTCTTCTCCACCTTCTGTTGCATCACCTCTGTAGGAAATAATTCCTTTGTCCGTTGCAAAAAAAACTTCACCGTTAACATCATCTATAGCAATATCAAGGATGGCATTCGAGGGTAGTGGAGAATTATCTTTGTTAAAATTCAGGAGTTGTTTTGTTCCATCGGCCGACATAAAAAATACGCCGCCATTGTATGTGCCAAACCATTTCCTGTTGGCTCCGTCAATGGCAATTGCACTAACAACTTCTGTTTCGAGAAGGTATTGGTTATAACCGTCTTGTTGGATTATTATTTTTTGAGCATCAAAAGAACCTCCTGAAAAAACATTTCCGGGATTATAAATAACGGCGACACCACTGCTGGTTCCTAACCAGATAGATCCGTCTTTATCTTTTGCAATTGATTTTACAAAAATATCGGGGAGTGCGCCATTACCATCTTGCGTAGTAAGCCTTTTGTAACTTCCATTATTGGAATTGTCAAGCGAAGCTTCTTTAAAAACACAGAGTCCTTTTCCTTCGGAAGATTGTCGTGCGCAAAACCATTTTTGTCCAAAATCATCAACGACAAGATTATATAGACTGTATTCTGTTAAAACCGTTTCTCCAATGTAAAAATCCTGCCAGTTTCCGTCTTTTTTCAAAGCAGAAATTGGTTTTGTTGTTCCGCAATTAACAACCCAGAGATTTCCATCGTCATCATAAGTTACTCCGCCAACATTAATTTTACTTTGATCTGCATTTAATGGGTGAAGTGTGCTATTATATTTATTATATCTTTTTACTCCACCTTCTTTCCTGTACTCAAGTAATCCATTTCCCCAGGAACCAATAAAAGCATGGTCAGCATCACTTGGATCAATTGCGCAACAGTTAACCGCCGGAGATCCATTGTTGGCTATAAAATAATATACGGTGTCGTTTCTTGAGTCATAGGTTTTCCATTCATTATCTGAAAAGAGATATAATCCGTTTTTCCCTTCAGCCACATAGGTGTCAAGAAAAATGGCCCCTGAGGTAACCCAAGTTCTTCCATTTTTACTATCAATAGACCAGACGGCATCCGAACGCGGCCCATTGGGCGCAATGATTTCTATATAGTTATTCGGAGTCTGTTTGACTAATCCGTTGCTCATGTCAGCAACCCAAAAATTTCCATCGGCAGAAAGAAAACCCCTGTTAATACTGGAATATGGATACGATGAGCCCTCAAAGGGACGGACAATAGTGCCGGTTTCATCCAGTGCAGCAATCTTGAATTTGTTTCTGTAAATCAGGTAGCCTCCGTGTGTGTCAATATAACCACCTTCAGCATCGTCCAGAATAAAGGGTGTCCAGCTATTATTATTTTTGACCAAAACAGTATCAAGCCTGTCGGCAGGTTTTGTTTTTACGACATAAAATTTTCCGTTTAGTGAAGTTGCAGAAGTATAGGAAGCATTGGGTTCTGTAGGCGTAGTATCTTTAGACCAGGCAGTATAATTAAATATATTTGGATCATTGAAGGCCGCATTATATATTCCATTGTCGGTTACAGCCATAAGTGTAGTGCCATCGTAAGCCAAATCGTTAACTTTTATATTGACACCATTCGGTCCGATATAATACGTGTCTTTAATCTCTTTTCTGTTAATGTCAACAATTACGATTCCAAACTCACAGGATAAGTAAGCAAGACCATTTACGAATAGTACAGAATAAATATTTTTTCCTCCTATGATGTTCTTATTATAGATATCGGGAAGGTTGTATACTTTTTTGTCGGGGAAAATTAAGTCTATATTTGAATTGGCATAAATGATAAACAGTACATCTGTTTGCTCATCAAAACGAATGGTTGAAATTTCACGGTCGGATAAAACATTTAGTCTTGAAAGAACATTAATTTCACCCGTACTTTTAGAATACGAAAACAGACTAAATTTACCGGCACAATAAATTAATCCACTATTGTCCTCGGCAACATCAACAGCTTTAATAAACGGAGGATGCTCTCGCCAACTGCCAATGCCTACAGTAGTATTTTGGGCAAAAACTGCTGCAAAATTTTGCAGGTAAAAAAAAGAAAGAATAGAAAGACGGATTAAATTTTTCATATTTGGCATAATAAACCTGAAAACGACGATAAAGGCTATTTATTGTTATTTCAGGGCAAGGAATTGTAAAATTACTAAACCATTTTGCACTCCAAAGAAAAACTATGGAGAAATTTTTTTTACAACTGGATATCAGACTTGAAAGGGCAGAACAACGCTTTGGAATGGGTTTATTTGTAATTATTATAGGCTTATTTTTTTTACTTGCTTCAGCACTTGTTACGGCTTTGCGGTTTGAGCTTGTTCATCATGGACGAGGTTTTACACAGCTTTCTCTACATCCTTTCAATTTCAGTGATACCAATGACCTTCGCTATAGAATTTTATCGCCCTTACTGGGTTATCTGTTATTTTTCAGAGGTGAAGCTTTTAAGTTTTTCATGCTCTTTATTCTTGCTGTTTTTTTGGGCCTGATTTATTTTTTTAACCGGAAGGATAAATATCGGCCCTTCGAAGCAATAGTGTTCACATTACTTGCTGCATTTAGTACACTGGCATTTCACCAGCTTTATTTCCCGGCTTACAATGACCCGCTTTCGTATTTATTGATTATTCTGCTGATGTATTTTTTCAGAAAATCTGTGTGGAATATCGTTTTATTATCACTTTTACTTTTTAATCACGAAAATTCATTTTTTCTATTCCCGTTTTTCTTTTTGCTTTTTCTAGACGGAAACTTTTCCATGAAAAACATTCTTCAGAACTCCCTGCGATTTATACTTGCAATTATTCCTTATTTGCTATACAGAAAGTTTGTCGCTTTTCATCAGCCGGTTGAATACAGTCTTGCATATTATTTTGATCCGCATAATATGCAATGGACCAGAGAGCATGTATTGCCTCATCTTGCTTCAGGAATTTTTCAGGCGTTTCGTTTGTTCTGGATTTTTCCGGTTTTGGCGATTTGCCTGGATATTTTTGAGAGAAGATATTTAGAAGGAGTTTTGATTCTGGTAATTGTTACTTTTGTTGTCTTGCAATTTTTTATCGCTTACGATATTTCCAGACTTAGCGGCTTGGCTTTCCCGGCAGTGATAATAGGCGCGAAAAGAGTAAGAATATTTTTAGGCTCGAAAAGATTTCTGTCAATTATTTCTATTGTAATACTTTTAAATTTTCTGGTTCCTTCCATCTACGTTGGAGCATTAGAACCAATTCCCTTGAAACCATTCTGGCTGGAGTATATTTTTTGAAACAATAGATTTAGTGAGCCTTCAGCAGGTTTTGTTTAGAGAAAGTATTTTCATTGTTCGCCATACCAATCCACCTTTCGCGTAAGATACATTATCGTTGAAAGTATTATGAACAACCCCAGGCTACCAAGCAATAAGGAATAATCTTCCAGCTGTAGCAAAGAATAGAAAAATCCATAGAGTAATATTAAAATGCCGGTGAAGATTGCAGTCAATGAATTGTTTTTGAAAACATGTTTTGCATAATACGTGATCAGAACAATAGTGCTGATACAACCAATCAGGTATGCTTTGTTGAAAGACAAATGTTCGGAAATGGAAAGCAGCAAAACATAAAAAAGGCAAATGGCAAATCCAACCAATAAATACTGTATAGGATGAATTCTTTTTTTATTCAACACTTCGGAAAAAAAGAAAGTCAGGAAAGTGATAATGATAAACATAATACAATATTTTACTGAACGCATGGTTTTCTGGTATTCATCCACCGGCAGCATAAGTTTAACACCAAAGGAAGAAAGATTATCCTGCTCTCTGCCATTTGCCAGAAACGAACCGGTGCCTTGTTGCGGGTAATTTCTGTTTAACTCCAATACTTTCCAGGAAGCCGTAAAGCCTGAATCATTAATGGTCCGCTGCTCCGGTAAAAAGGATCCCTCAAAACTGGGAGACCCCCAGGCGGAGGTTAGATTTACCGTTGTAAGTTTACCAAAAGGAAGAAAATCAATACTGGAACTGCCATTCAAACTGATATCAAAAGAAAAAGGAATTTCTTGAGTTGTATCAACCGGGTATTTAAAGCTTATGCCTGATGTTAATACATCATGTGTAGCGATTCCCGGACCAAAAACATAGTCGTTTGAATCTACGGCGCAAATTATTTTTTCATTGATACCATGAAGATCAGAAATACCGACGGAAATAAATGACTTCTCCGGATGACACGAAGCCGCACTGATTCCTGCTTCGGTAATGTTTGGAACCGAAAATTTACCTGAAACATGGATTACAGTTTTGTATAAAACCACAACATAAATGCTCCTGTATCTTTTTTCCGGAAATATTTTTCCATCAATGGTGAGCTCATCCGGTAAGAAATGAGCATAGCGTGTAACAAACTCAACAATCCCTTTTTCGTCCTTTAGCTGTGCAGTATATGGAATGCTTAATACCGGCCCTCCAAGTGTCTGACGCCCGCCCCATTTCGAACTGATTTCTTCTATTGCTGCATCGTGGAGGTTTTGCCGTTCACTCACCAAGGATTGAAGCATGGAGGTCGGAATAAGTAGTATTAGAATTAAAACTCCAATGGATAATAGCTTAATCGTAACCGAACGCTTAAGCCAGTCATTGAATCGATCAAATACTGACGGTTTTTCCATGAGTAAAATTGTTTATGATTTTGAATTCGGGAAAATAAACAATAAAGTTACAAATTAATATAGGGAATATTAGTTTTTAATCTCTAACAACAATTCCCAGTGATGTCTTTTCATCGTCTTTCAGATAACCCATGGAAGAAGATTGAATTTTATCTGCTTTTTGAAAATGGGAATAAACCTTATTGCATATATCAAATACTTCTTCAACCGTAATTTGCTTCATACACTGGTTGTCGCCTTTACAAGGCGGCGTCAGGAAGTCGTGTACGCATGGACTGCAATAAATATTTTTATAAACTCCGAAAGCAAAAGGATTTTGACCGTATTGAGAAGGAGAAGCGGGGCCAAAGAGCGATATCGTTGGACGGCCAAGTGAAAAGGAAATATGCATGGGCCCGGTATCGTTGGTGATTATTTCTTCAGCTGAATCAATAACAGCGAAAAGTTCTCCCAAAGAAAATAAACCGGCAACATTAAAAACTTTCATCTTAGTTTCATCGTCAAGTTTTTGATGTATTTCATTTACCCAGCCTTTTTCATTACCTGCACCGATCAAAAGAATTGTTTTTTGCGGATATGTTGCTGTAAGTTTTTTTGCCAGGGATGCAAAATTTTCCGGTGGCCATCGCCTTTCTATACGAAGATCTGATGCATTCGGATTAATGACAATAATGCCTCCATCGGAATTACCGCAAGCAGCATTAACTTTTTGTTTTGCTGCAAAACGTACTTCATCGCTTATCGGAAAATTGTATATTGTTTCAACCGTTGACTTGCAACCGGCCAATCGAGCCATTTGAAGATACGATTGAGAAATAGGCGCCCGTGCATTAAAAAACATCATATGCGTGTAAACACCCATTCGAATGTTTCTTTCAACTCTGTAAAAACCAAAACGGTTTCTTGCACAACTTAATGTGGCAACCGCTGTACTGTAATAGGAATATGTTTCCAGGTCAATATAGAGATCTGCTTTTTTTGCCCATAGTGATTTCAGGACTGAAAAAGTACTGTTGAGTACACGAAAAGTATTTTTATCATCAATACAAAGAACTTTATCGACACTTTTTATGGATTCTACAAGTGAACGGTTTGCTTCAGAGGTGATGAAAATAATTTCTGAGGAAGGAAAATTTTGACGAAGGGTTTGAAGCAGAGGGGTAGCTTGTATAATGCTTCCCATACCAAGAAATTTGCAGACAACAATACGCTTAGGCGTTTTTTCGAGCGAATGGTCAATCGATAATATAGCTCCAAGGAAACGCGCAGAAAAATTCAAAATAATTACGGCCAGTTTCCCAAACCAATCATCAAGGATTACTTTTGTGTGCGTTTTCATCAATCGCCTTTGAGAATTTCTGCTTGTTTAATTTCAATACTGTTGCCTACAGGAAACAAATTTAGCCAGGAATTATTATGGGAGTACCACCTGTATTGTGAGCTTATGCGAACAAGGTAGTCGTGATAAAGGGTATCTCCTTTCATTGTAAAGATAAATGCTCCGTTTCTTGAATTTCCATCTCCATAAGCCATTACCAGATTACTTTCATTTCCGGAAGGAATGCGTGCTGTAATTTTAATGTAATTGCCGTTTTCTTTATCAGTTAAGGGCGTGAATAAAATCTTCGTCGCCTGATTGGGTTCAAATAATTTTGGTGATTGTAGAATATTTTTTTCCACAGAGATTTTTCCGGAAAGGTAATTTTTATCATAAGCACCCCATATATAAGGAATCCATTTAAGGTTGTAATCTGCCGGTTGCCGGGAGATTAAATCGGGGTAATATTCCGTCACAAAAACTTTTACCGGCGAGAGGGAAAATACTAAATCAGGAGGAAGATTTATCCTGAAAGCGGATACATCTTCTTCATTGTCCTTTGGTTCAGCAATAATGAATAATTCATTGTCCCCTTCATTTATTTTAAAAACGGATTTGTGCTTATCGTCAAATGTACCGGATGACGAGCGGTAAAAAAATGAAACATCACCGCTTTTATCGGAAGAAATTGTAAAAGCAAATGAGATCTTTTTATCTTTTAAGGAAAGGGGAGAATTGAAAAGATAGGTCATGTTTGCATTCGGTCCGGATGAATTAAGTTTGTTTTCGTCGGTTGAAGTAATCTCCGCTTGAATCATTTCTCCCGAGGAAACAGTGAATGATTCTTTCTCTCTTTTTAGGGCATACTTTTTCTTAACCCAAATACAATGATTGTTAAGTATAAATTCAGGGAAATAATTCCTGTATATGTATTCGCTAATTTTATAATGACGGATTGTATTTGGAATGCCATCCAGGTTGTCCCAGAATGTCTGAGGAACATTTGAAAAAACCGTAACCGGAAGATCATAATTTTTCAAGTCTTCTATAAAACGTTCCTGGAGATAATCACTGTGTGCTGATTGAGGTATTTGTGTGAGATAATTCGGCAACTCCCTGTTAGAATAAAAATACAACATGGGCGTATTGCTAAAATCTATATAACTGCTTTTCGGAGAGAAACTCTTATTCATCCATTCTGAAAATTCACTATAGCGAGATAAATATGACGGATTTTCGACTGTCCGGTCAATTTTTTCTTTCGATGTTTTGATTGGTGTAAACTCTTTTATAGATGTATTAAAGGAATTATAAATATTGTTTGTTTTCAAATCAGGCGTACCGAAAACATAATTCGAAACAACAACTGTGCTTACAATGAAGAACATTAATAAGCGGGTGTACGTATTTTTATTAATGTATTTAAGTAAAGCAAGAGCGCTGATTATAAAAAATCCGAAAGAGGTAAAAGCAGTATCCCATTGCTCAGCAAGAGTATGTCGAACAAGTCCACGCTGAAGGTTGCTTATATAGAAAATCCCAAGAAAGATGAGAGCGAGGCGAAGAAGAATTTCGCTTTTATCTGTTTTTTGATTACGGATGAGACTATAAATATTGTATAGTACCATTAGCAAAACGATGGAAGGCATTAAAAAATAAAGCGAAAAATATTTCATGTCGCGGGAATAAGAAAGGGCTGTTAGGCCATACGATTGAAAAGAAGACATATAGCCCAAAGCATCTTTAAGAGACACAAAAAGCTGTGAGCCGGAATGAGCCAAGGCGGCAATAAACAGAAGGGCAATGGCAGTAATATTTATTCCAAGACCCTTCAGAAGACTTGATTTGTTAACTTTAAAAGAAGGTACAAGAAATATTAATATTATTATTCCTAAAGAACCGGCAATTAAAGTAGAAAGCCCGAGATCGATTCGCCACAAGGGCATGAATAGGACCGTTGCAAAGAAAAAGGCATAACGAACAGTACTTTGTTTTTCATAGAGCATTACGAATGCCAATGCAGCGAGAGGAACTAAATTATAATAAGAAGGTAATAAAAGATCAACATAGGGATATGCAAGCACTAACCATAATGCCAGAAAGCCATCTCCTGTAAGCTTCCAGATAAAAAAATAGAGGATAAGCATTACTAAAACACCAATCAGAAAACCGTAAACAAATCCTCCCATGGGATCGGGACCATTAAATAGTGCATAAAGTAAACCGGTGCCGAAATCAGACAAGGCATGTGAACTGTATAGATTCAGGAATGGAAATTTTCCAAACGAAAACCATTGGTGAAGAGGAAGAACATTATTGGCACTTTCATACCAGTCAACATCAGGCTGAACGATTGGCTTATAAAATGCTAAGCAGCCCATCCCTGCCAAAAGCCAGGGCATCCATTTGCTAAAAAGGGTTTTTAGTTCAATTGGCGACGGATCCGAAAGAGGTTTTTTTCGAGCATGCAAAAAGCTCTTTAAAAGAATGGCAAATATACCAACCGAATAAATAATTATTGGCGAAAGATAAATACCCTTTTGATTCATTATCATAAAGAGTTCCACTGAAAGAAAAGAGAGTAAAGGCAAAAACACAAAGGTCTGAGTACTTTTAATCCACTTTTTAGTTAGAACATAATGAGCCGTAAACCAAATATAAATAGGTGTTCCGAATATTACGATTACAACAGGAAGCGATAAGAAATTTTTAATACCTGCGAAAAGTGTTACCTGCCTTAAAAAGAAAAACAAAGAAACAGCCAATAAAACACTCCAGAAAAAAACGAGAATAAAATTCCTGTTTTCTCTTTTACGAACCTGGTGATAAATAAAACCCGTCAGGCAAATAATCAGGCAAGCGAAGATAATATGAATAGATGCCTTCATATCGGCTCCAATGAGTTGAAAAAACATCAGGGAAAAACCGGCCAGGGATAAACCGTTGGCAATTTTTAACTCTTCTTCATTGACAATTTTTTTAAGAATAACTGTGAGGCGTGTAAATAAAACAATCAGCAGAAGGGTGAAGAAAACCGCTTTATAGTATGTTGAGACCCTTTGACCGATATCGAGACCTTCTGATGTAGCAAAAGAGATGGATCGACCCTCAAAATCTTGCAAACTAAAAGTTGCATTACCGAAAACCTTCCAGGTTAAATAAAAAGCAAAAAAAACAGGAATAAAAATAAAGTTCCTGTAGGATAGGTTGAAAGGGAAAGCCTTTTGAAAGTATGTTTGAAGCATCAAAAATCAGATCTGTTGCATGTGGTTTTAAGACAATTGAAAACCAAAGCGCTTAAAAGTATGAATAATGAACGATTTAATTTTAGGGAAGTCATAAACAATTGTAAACAAATAAATTTCAATTATTTAGAGATATCTCTACGATGATAAAAAAAATTTACCTTTGACCATATTGTTATATTATGAGCGAGACCATATTAGTAATAGGCGCCAGAGGCCAGATAGGATCTGAGTTAGTTGATGAATTGCGAAATATTTACGGACAGTCGAAGGTAATTGCAACTGACATAAAACTTCCATCGGACGAATTTATTAATTCCGGTCCCTTTTATCAGCTCGACGTTCTCGATTTCCCCGGCGTTTTGGAGATTATTAAAAAGAATAATGTCAAGCAGGTTTACCTTCTCGCCGCTTTGCTTTCTGCCATTGCAGAACAAAAACCGAAAAGCGCCTGGAAGCTAAATATGGAAGGGCTTCTTGGTCTTTTGGAAATTGCCAAAGATGAAAAAATAAAACTATTCTGGCCAAGTTCCATTGCTGTATTCGGCCCTTCAACACCCAAAGAAAATACCCCTCAGTTTACAATTACTGAACCAAGCACCATTTATGGTATAAGCAAGCTTGCCGGTGAACGCTGGTGTGAATATTATTTCAATAAATATAAAGTGGATGTAAGGTCGTTAAGATACCCCGGACTAATCGGCTATAAAACTGAACCCGGCGGCGGAACGACGGATTATGCAGTACATATTTTTCACGAAGCGCTTCGCAACCATCAATACGAGAGCTTTCTTTCAAAGGATTCCATGCTTCCAATGATGTACATGCACGATGCTTTGCATGCAACAATTTCACTTATGGAAGCTGACTTTGATCGTGTGAAAATTCGATCCAGCTATAATGTTGCCGCTATGAGTTTTACTCCGGAACAATTGTCTGCTGAAATAAAAAAACATATACCTGATTTCAAAATCTCGTATAAGCCCGATATCAGACAGGAATATGCCAATTCATGGCCTAATTCTATCGACGACAGCAGGGCCAGAAGCGATTGGGGTTGGAAACATGAATATGATCTCGCTGCAATGACGAGCGATATGCTTCAGCATATTCAACACATGGTAAATCAGAGTTAATTTTTTGATTCCTGTTAAATAATCCTTTAATTAGTAATTAATTTCCCTTTCATTTAATTATGCCTACTCAAGAAATATTTCTTTACAATTCTTTAACCCGTAAAAAGGAAAAATTTATTTCCCTGGTTCCGGGGTATGTCGGAATTTACCAATGCGGTCCAACGGTTTATGGCCCCCCGCATCTCGGACATTCACGGCCCGCTATTGTTTTTGACGTTATGTTTCGTTACCTTTTACATATCGGTTATAGAGTTCGTTATGTAAGAAATATTACGGATGTCGGCCATTTGGAAAATGATGCAGACGAAGGAGAAGATAAAATTGCAAAGAAGGCTAGAATAGAAAAATTGGAGCCTATGGAAATTGCACAGCTTTATACCAATAGCTATCACGATGCAATTGCCAAATTAAATACGCTTCAACCCAATATTGAACCTTCTGCAACCGGTCATATTATCGAGCAAATTGCTATGATCGAAAAAATTATGAAAAATGGTTTCGCTTATGTTAGCAATGGTTCTGTTTATTTTGATGTTATCAAATACAATCAGTCACACCATTATGGCAAACTTAGCGGTAGAATATTAGAAGACCTGATAGCAGGCGCCGGCAATGAACGCCGTGAACTGGAAGGACAGGAAGAAAAAAGAAATGCTGTCGACTTCGCTTTATGGAAAAAGGCATCACCGGAACACATCATGCACTGGCCTTCGCCCTGGAGTGAAGGATTTCCCGGCTGGCACATTGAATGTTCTGCCATGAGTGGAAAATACCTTGGAGAAACATTCGATATACACGTTGGCGGAATGGATTTATTATTTCCTCATCACGAATGTGAAATTGCTCAAAGCGTCGGAGCAACAGGAAAAGAGCCCGTTCGTTATTGGGTGCATAATAATATGATTACCATTAACGGACAAAAAATGGGAAAGTCACTGGGGAATTTCATCAACCTCGATGAACTTTTCAACGGCACTCACAAATTACTTGAACAATCGTATAGTCCAATGACCATACGATTCTTTATACTCCAGGCACATTACAGAAGCACGCTCGATTTTAGTAATGAAGGGTTAAAAGCAGCAGAGAAGGGATTCAAAAAAATGCAGAATGCCGGCCTTTTGTTAGGGAAAATAAAATCTGCTGCAGCATCAACTACAGACATACAAGCTTTATATAATTCATGCTATGAAGCAATGAATGACGATTTGAACACTGCAATTGTTATTGCTCATTTGTTTGAAGCTGTTCGTATCATCAATTCGGTTAATGCAGGAACAGAAACTATTTCAGAGCAAGACCTTGTTCTTCTTAAAAAATTATTTAAAGAATTTACCGAAGATATTCTTGGATTAAAGAATGAAGAATCCGGCAGCGGAGATGAAGTTAATGAACTTATGAATTTAATTATTACGCTGCGTAACGAAGCCAAAAACAAAAAGGATTTTGCAACATCCGATAAGATCCGCGACCAGCTTGGCCTAATTGGTTTTAAAATTAAAGATGAAAAGGATGGAACTTCCTGGAATAAGGAATAGAAGTTAGGTTTAGAAATTATTAATTGAAATTTATTTTCCTCCAAGGATGAGAAACAGAAAAAGGATTGATGTTCTAATTGTATTATCCGGAATAATTATTTTTCTGTTTTCTGCTTGTACATCAAAGGACAAAAAATCAGAGACGCAGGAAAAACCTTTGCCGGTATTACCTGCTCTTCCCGAATTCAATGCTGATTCTTGCTATTCTTTTGTAAAAGCGCAGTGCGATTTCGGTCCACGGGTACCCAATACAAAAGCTCATATTGCATGCGGAGATTACCTCATTCGTCGAATGAAGGATTGGAGCAACAATGTAATTGTCCAGTCCGATGTAGTTACTGCTTTTGACGGTACCAAACTTCGCTTTCGAAACATCATTACTTCTTTCAATCCCGAATCGAAGCGTAGAATATTACTCTTCGCTCACTGGGATACACGTCCCTGGGCTGATCAGGATACCGTCGATACGGATAAACCTAACTTAGGCGCTGATGATGGAGCGAGTGGTGTTGGTGTATTAATGGAAGTAGCTCGTCAATTAAAACTGAAGAATCCAGATATTGGTATTGACATTGCTTTTTTCGATGCCGAAGATTGGGGCAAAGAAGGCGGCGGTCCGGGCTCTGAAGATTCATACGCTTTAGGCACACAATATTGGGCGAAGAAAACCCATGTGAATAATTACAATGCTGACTACGGAATTTTACTGGATATGGTTGGCGCAAAAAACGCACAGTTTCGTAAAGAGGGATTATCCAGACAGGCGGCCGGTTTTGTTATAGATAAAGTATGGAGTATTGCCCAACAACTTGGATATAGTAGTTATTTTCTTTACGAAGACGGAGGCTGGGTAACAGACGATCACGTTTATGTGAACCGCATGAATATACCGGCCATCGATATTATCAATACATTACCCGGCATAGCAGGCGGCTTTGCTTCGCACTGGCATACACATAATGATAATATGGATGTTATTGATCCGAATACATTGAAGGCTGTCGGACAAACTTTGATTGGGACTATATATTGGCAGGATGTATACTAATTTTAAAATTACATTCAATGGTTTTCACAAAATGTGGTTGCAATCCCTGATGTCCGTTATTTCCTGAATTTTTTTCTATGAAAATTTACGGGATTGTTTTTTATGTATTCGGAAATGCGCATGAAATCAACCGACGACCTGATTTTATGATCGTGAAATCTATCCTGCCATTGAAAAACAATATTTTTTTTTCGTGCATAGGTTGTTACTGCAGATTTAAATCCGCGAATAATCGATCCTAAATTTTTTGATTGCGGTCCGAATTTATTTTTTGGCCCCGGAATATTGACGGTAGAGACGCCATGCATGGCGTCTCTACCGCGTTGATCATCCGACCCATGCAGTTCGTCAATATCGAATGGCATTTCAATGCCATGCAATGAAACCATACCTCGTCGTGTGTTGTATTTATTTTCGCCAATAATTAATATCCCATGAAAATGATCAGGCATTACAACAAATTCCCCCAATTGAATATTCATATCAGGACGTATATCCGGGGTTTTTAGCCATTCATTATATGCCACTAATCCTAATTCATTTAATTGCATTACACCATTTATTATTTTACCGAAATAATGATTATGGTCTTTGACGCAAATGGTAACGAAATAATTTCCTTGCCAACTGTAGTCCCAATTTTGTAAACGTGTTGAGGGAATTCTGTATTTGTCTTTGAATTTTTTCATTTATAGTCGTGTTTCAATATGAACAGCAGCATCCATATTCTAAAAATCTCACAATACAAATAAAGTAAATTCTATTTTCTGAAATCAGCTGATATTCATTTCATCGCAAATAATAAACATAAAGTATTAGAAATAATGAAACGTAAAAAACAGATTATAATAGTATTTATTTCCTGAAGTGTTTATTTATTAATTTTCATAATAATCATTAATAAATAAAACAGTTGCGATTATTTTATTTTTTTTTCTATTAAGTGTTAAATTTCGTATTCTTCCTTGTCTAAAGAAATGGAATCTCGCCTCTGACATACCTCTTTCGAATTAAGAAATATTCAAGGAGTTTTTAATCAAAACAAAGTAAATGGCGTTACTCCTTTTTTAATTTTCCGAATGAATTTATAATTTATTATCTTAGTGTTGAATTATTTATTGAAATGAAAAAAGGAGCTCAAAACATATTCTCTATCCATCAAAAAATATTACTGACTTTTATTTTTTGTTCCTCAATAATTTATTCAACTGCTGCTCAAAGTACGCTCAATATAAAGCTGTTTATTGAGGGTTATTATTCCGGAAATGGATTAATGAACAATTCAGGTTATGGAGGTTGTCTTTATGTAAACGGCTTTTCTTCAGACCCGAACGATGTTGATACTGTTAAAGTCTCTTTAATGGATACAACAACCTTAGTGCTAATTGAATCACAAACGGGCATATTAAAAACAAACGGTATTGTAACCTGTACTTTTTCGCAAAATGTCATTGGTAATGCTTATTATATTAAGTTAAATCATCGAAATGCTTTAGAAACATGGTCTTCAACCCCTATTCTGATGAATTCCATCACCACCTTCGATTTTACAACAGCATTGTCAAAAGCGTATGGTAATAACATGATTGAAGTGCCTGTCGGCGCTTTTGCGTTTTTCAGTGGCGACGTTAACCAGGATTTATCCATAGACTCAATTGATATTGCTTTAATAGAAATTTCCGTTTATAATACAGATATAGGTTATGTTGTTACAGATATAACGGGTGATGGCATTGTTGAATCTTCTGATTGGGGTCTTGAAGAAAATAACATTTATTTTCAGCGGAGGTGTTTAAAGCCAACAACAAATAATAGCATTGATTTATATTTATCAAAAAATGATCTTAGTGTTTTTCCAAATCCTGCGAACGATAATTTTCACATAGCTTATTATGCAATGTCAGTTGAAACTGAAAATCTTATAATATATGATTATACCGGAAAAATTATTTTAAAAAAAATTATACGACCAATACAAATTGGAATAAACCTTTTTAATATAGATCTATTCGGATTGGAATATGGAACATACTACATTCAATTGATCAATAGTATAGGAGAAAGTCGAGTCAGATCGTTAATAAAAATACAATAATGTTAAAATATATTTTTTTAAAAGTGGCATAATCAAAGGAAGAAATGTGATTGATCACATTTCTTCCTTTGATTATGGTTTTAAAATTCCGCATTCTTCGGCGTCCTCGGAAAAGGAATCACATCCCTGATATTCGTCATTCCCGTTACAAAAAGTATTAACCGCTCAAAACCCAGACCGAATCCGGCATGTACGCAGCTTCCGAATTTGCGTGTGTCGAGATACCACCACATTTCTTTTTCCGGTATATGCATTTCACGCATGCGGGTTACTAGTTTTTCGTAGTTGTCTTCACGCTGCGAGCCGCCGATGATTTCTCCTATCCAAGGAAATAAAATATCCATTGCACGAACGGTTTTGCCGTCGTCATTTTGCTTCATGTAAAAAGCTTTGATTACTTTCGGATAATCGGTGAGTATAACGGGACGTTTGAAATGTTCAACCAAAAAATTCTCGTGTTCTTTCTGAAGATCTGTTCCCCAGCTGACAGGGAATTCGAATTTTTTTCCTGCATTAATCAGAACATCTACGGCTTTCGTATAGGTTAGTCGCTCGAATGGTTGTGCAACGACAGAACGTAAACGCTCGATAAGACCTTTGTCATACAATTCGTTTAGGAAAGCGAGGTCATCGGCACAATGATCAAGTGCATATTGAATCAGGTATTTCAAAAATTCTTCAGCAAGATTCATATTATCGTGTATGTCATAAAAAGCCATCTCCGGTTCTATCATCCAAAACTCTGCAAGATGGCGCGGTGTATTTGAATTCTCTGCGCGAAATGTTGGACCAAAAGTATAGACATTGCCCAATGCCATAGCAGCTAGTTCGCCTTCCAGCTGTCCGCTTACAGTCAGGTTTGTTGATTTACCGAAAAAATCTTCTTTGAAATCGACCTGACCATTTTCATTCCTTGGAAGGTTATCAAGATCAAGCGTCGTCACACGGAACATTTCACCGGCGCCTTCAGCATCGGAACCTGTTACTATTGGTGAATGCAGATTGAAAAATCCACGGTCGTTAAAATATTTATGAATTGCAAAAGTCATGTGATGACGGATGCGGAAGATTGCGCCAAAAGTATTTGTCCTCGGCCTCAGATGCGCTATCTCGCGGAGGAATTCCAGCGAATGTCCTTTCTTCTGCAATGGAAAAGTTTCATCAGCTTCACCGACAACTTCTATTTTTTCGGCTTGGATTTCTACCGCTTGTCCCTGCCCTTGTGACTTAACTAATTTTCCCGAAGCAACAATACAGGCTCCTGTAGTTACTTTTTTTAAAAGTTCTTCGTCGAACTTCGATATTTCTGCAACAAGCTGAATAGAATTAATCGTTGAACCATCGTTAACAGCAATAAAAGCGATTTGCTTATTTCCCCGTTTCGTGCGCACCCAGCCTCGAACATCAACAATCTTGTCGTAAGCAGTGGAATTTAGGAGTTCTATAATTCTGAGGTTCTTCATGGTTTTACTTTAATTTGCATTAATCAATGGAATAATCGTTGAATTTTAAGAATTAGGGAAATAAATTACCTCCCAAATTCGTTGCAAAAAAACGATTATTTAGCCTTACGGCAAAGATTATCATCAATAAAGTCGATTTTTATCTCACGTTTCTATTAAAAGATGGATTATTTAGGCAATTAAACGACTTAATAGTGGTTTAGAGATTGGCTAATTTCTTAATAGAGAGTATATTTGTAATTCAATGGAAGCAAAACCCGGACGACTTTTAAAGGATATTAATTTTCCTGTTGATTTAAGGCTCTTGAACGAGTCTGATCTTCAAGAAGTTTGTCGTGAATTACGGGATTTTATCATCGATATAGTTTCTGTAAATGGAGGACATTTCGGTGCTTCTTTGGGTGTAGTAGAACTTACTGTGGCACTTCATTATGTCTTCAATACACCTTATGATCAGCTCGTTTGGGATGTAGGCCATCAGGCTTACGGACATAAAATTCTAACAGGCCGTCGTGATATTTTTCATACCAACCGTATTTATGAAGGCCTTAGCGGTTTTCCCAAAAGGAGCGAAAGCGAATACGATACTTTCGGTGTCGGTCATTCATCGACTTCTATTTCTGCAGCATTGGGAATGGCAGTAGCATCAAGACTTAAAGGCGAAAACGATAGACAGCATATTGCTGTTATCGGTGATGGCGCTCTTACTGCAGGACTTGCATTCGAAGGACTAAATCATGCCGGTGTTGAAAATTCCAATCTACTTGTTGTACTCAACGATAATTGTATGAGCATCGATCCGAATGTTGGTGCAATGAAAGAATATCTGACAGACATTACCACATCGCATACCTATAATAAAGTAAAAGATGAATTGTGGAAGTTGCTCGGAAAGATCAGCAAATTCGGACCAAATGCTCAGGATATTGCTTCTAAAATTGAAAATGCTGTAAAGACCACCTTACTCAAACAAAGTAATCTTTTTGAATCGTTACGCTTTAGATATTTCGGTCCTGTTGATGGACACGATGTCAATCGACTCGTAAAAATCATGAACGATCTGAAAGATATTCCTGGTCCGAAAATTTTACATTGCCTTACGGTAAAAGGAAAAGGATACGACCTTGCCGAAAAGGATCAGACTCGCTGGCATGCTCCCGGCTTATTCGACAAAATTAGCGGCGAAATTTTTAAGCCTGTCAACAATGCTCCTCAGCCTCCTAAATATCAGGATGTTTTTGGAAATACTATTGTTGAATTAGCCGAAGCAAATCCTAAAATCGTCGGAATTACACCTGCAATGCCTTCCGGATGTTCCTTGAATATTATGATGAAGTCAATGCCTGATAGAGCTTTTGATGTTGGTATTGCCGAGCAGCATGCAGTAACTTTTTCCGCAGGACTTGCCACACAGGGATTGATACCCTTCTGCAATATTTATTCAAGTTTCATGCAGCGCGGATACGATCAGGTCATACACGATGTAGCATTACAGAATCTGCAAGTCGTTTTCTGTCTCGACCGCGGCGGACTAGCCGGCGCCGACGGTCCAACACATCATGGAGCATTCGACCTTGCTTTCTTCCGATGCATTCCCAATATGATTGTTGCTGCTCCAATGAATGAGCATGAATTGCGCAACCTCATGTATACGGCACAACTTCCCGATACGAACGGGCCTTTTTCAATTCGCTACCCTCGCGGTAACGGTGTTCTAATTGACTGGAAGAATACTTTTCAGCGCATTAAAATCGGAAAAGGAAGAATGATAAAAGACGGCGAAGAGATTGCCATTTTAACAATTGGCCACCCCGGTAATTTTGCCGTTAAAGCCTGCAACGATTTAGAGAAGGAAGGATTTTCTCCCGCTCATTACGACATGCGTTTTGTAAAACCCCTCGACGAAGAATTGCTTCATCAGATTTTTTCAAAGTTTAAAAAAATTATCACCGTTGAAGATGGCTGTCTGATGGGAGGTTTTGGTTCTGCAATAGGAGAATTTATGATGAATCACAATTATACAGCCTCCATTAAACGTCTCGGCATACCCGATCGTTTTATTGAACACGGTGAGCAGAAAGAATTAATTGCTGAATGTCATTTTGATGCTGATGCTATTAAGAATGCTGTGAGGCAGTTTGTGGGGGAAAGTGTATTAGTGTAATTCTATTTGTGGCAAAAGTTAAATTGCTTTTGTGTTACTGAATTTAAAGAAAACTGATTTAGAGTTTTTACTATTGTCCAATTAACATATGATTTGTTGGAAATAGTTTATATATTTATTGTTGCAAGCAACCCTATTAGCACACTGAAAACTTGAATCTTTTGTGCTTTAAACGAACATTTCTGGAATCATTTGCAAACCGAACCAACTCCGCTTCTAATGCCTACGCAAAAAAATATTTCTTTTTTTAAAGCTTAATCACAAAAAAGACCTTTCCTCGTGGGAAAATATCTGCATAAAAACCTACCTTTGTTGAAAGTAAAATCAAGAGATGGTCAGTAAATATTTATGACACAAAAAGAAGAAGCATACAATGAAATCGCAAAACTTGTAGAACGGTTTGGAGAGCAATACGACTCTTACAAAAAAGCCGACTACAACGAAACGCTTACTAGGCGTGACTTCATTGACCCATACTTCAAAGCATTAGGTTGGGACATTGACAACCAAAACGGATATGCTGAAGCATACCGTGAAGTAATCCATGAGGACAAAGTAAAAGTTGGAAAAGCAACCAAAGCACCTGATTATTCTTTTCGGCTGGTTGGTGGCAAACGACTTTTCTTTGTTGAAGCAAAAAAGCCAAGTGTTATAGTTAAAGACGAAATGCCGCCAGCTTATCAAGTGAGGCGTTATGGATGGAGTGCGAAACTTCCGGTTAGCATCATTACCGACTTTGAAGAATTTGCAATTTACGATTGCACCAAGAAACCGCTACCAACAGACAAAGCATCCGTTTCAAGAATCAAGTATTTAACTTTCAAAGATTACTTAAATGAGTTTGAATTTTTGTGGGACACTTTCAGCAAGGAGAGAGTACTAAAAGGCAGCTTTGACAAATTTGTTCATGGTAATTTAAATAAGAAAGGAACGGCAACAGTTGACAAAGAATTTTTGCAATCGCTTGATAGTTGGAGAACTTACCTTGCAACATCAATAAGCTGGAACAACAAAGAACTCGACGAAGACGAAATAAATTTTGTTGTTCAACAAACCATTGACAGAATTATTTTTCTAAGAATTGCAGAAGACCGCAGTGTTGAGCAATACGGAAATTTGCAACAGACAATTAAGCAAGGAAACTTTTATCAAAACCTTTTCCATCAGTTTCAGCAAGCCGATGACAAATACAATTCGGGTTTGTTTGATTTCAAGAAAGACAAAATCAGTAAATCACTTTCCATTGACAACAAGGTTTTAAAAACCATTATCAATGAATTGTATTATCCCGAAAGCCCTTATGAGTTTTCGGTTTTATCAGTTGAGATTTTAGGAAGTGCATACGAACAATTTTTAGGAAAAGTAATTCGTATTGACAAAGCACACCGTGCCCACATAGAGGAGAAACCAGAGGTAAGACATACAGGCGGAGTCTACTACACGCCGCAATACATAGTTGAATACATTGTAGAAAACACAGTAGGCAAACTAATTGAAAACAAAACACCAAAAGAAATAAGCAAAATAAAAATAGCAGACCCTGCCTGCGGCAGTGGCAGCTTTCTTATCGGTGCTTATCAGTATTTGTTGGATTGGCATAAAAACTATTACACCGACAACGGAAAAATTTCCAAAGGCAATAAAGGAAATCCACTTACACCCGAAGGCAACCTTACAACTTCCGAGAAGAAAAGAATTTTGCTCAATAATATTTTCGGAGTTGATATAGATGTGAACGCAGTTGAAGTAACCAAGTTGAGTTTGCTTTTAAAATGTATGGAAGGCGAAACCGAAGCAAGTATTGCAAATCAAATGAAACTCTTTCACGAAAGAGTTTTGCCAACACTTGACAGCAACATCAAAGACGGAAATAGTTTAGTTGAGACAGATTTTTACGGAGGAAAATTTGATTTCGGTGAGGAGAAAAAAGTAAAACCGTTCAGTTGGAAAAACAATTTTGCAGAAGTGTTTAAGCAAGGAGGTTTTGATTGCGTGATTGGAAACCCACCTTATGTTCGTCAGGAATTGTTAGGCCCACAGAAAAATTATTTTCTCAAAAAATATAAGGTATATCATGGTGTTGCAGACTTATACAGCTATTTTTTTGAAAGAGGAATTGAGTTGTTGAATGAGAAAGGGTTGTTTGGAATTATCGTAGCCAACAAATGGATGAGAGCTAATTACGGTGAACCTTTACGCAAATGGGTTAAGAACCAAAACATAAAACAGATTATTGACTTTGGCGATTTGCCAGTGTTTCAAGGTGTGTCAACTTACCCTTGCATTTTTATTTGTGGAAAAGGAAAAGTAGAAAAGCAAATCACAGCAGTCAATGTAAAGACATTGCAGTTTGATAGTTTGAAAAAATATGTTTCTGAAAATACAGTTCAATTAGAACAAAACTCATTAGATGATAACGGTTGGAATCTTAGTTCTAATAAAGAACAAAAACTCTTAGATAAAATTAAGAAAACAGGAATTCCATTAAGTGAATATGTAAAAGGTAAAATTTATCGGGGAGTTTTAACAGGGCTGAATGAAGCATTTGTTATTAATGAAGACACAAAAGCAAAGTTAATAAAAGAAGATAAGCGTAGTGTGGAAATTATCAAACCCTTTCTTGCAGGTAGAGATGTTAAGAAATATGAATCACCGACAAGTGATAAATATTTGCTTTTTGTAAAGCGAGGAATTGATATTGAAAAATATCCTGCAATAAAAAACCATTTGTTGCAATTCAAAAAACAATTAATGCCCAAGCCAAAAGATTTTAAAGGCGACAAGTGGGAAGGGAGAAAACCTGGTGCGTATAAATGGTATGAAATACAAGATGCCGTTGATTACTTCAATGAATTTGAAACACCAAAAATTATTTTTCCAAATATTTTAAAGAGACCTGAATTTACTTTTGATAATAATAATTGGTATACAAACCAAAAATGTTTTATTATTTCTTTGGCTGATAAATATTTATTAGGATTTTTAAATAGCAAACTAAATCATTATTTATTTGAAAAATATCTTCCAAAATTAAGAGGAGGTTTTTATGAACCGAGCTATGTTTTTCTTAAAGATTTTCCGATTAAGAAAATTGAAGGCAAAGACAAAAATGAGAAGGCTGAAATTGAAAAGTTGGTAAACCAACTTTTACAACTCAATCAACAAAAAGCAGAAACAAAACTTGCTACGCAAGTTTCAGAACTGCAAGGCAAGATCGACTTTTGCGAAAGCAGAATAAATGAAATCGTTTATCAACTCTACGAGTTGACACCAGACGAAATAAAAATTGTAGAAGGAAATGGATAGAGAAACATTTTTACTATCAGATAAAATAAAACTGATTGAAACCTCTTTTGTAAAAAATGGTTGGGTAACTATTTATGAAAGCTTTAATCCAGACAACAATGATTCAGCACTTATTTATTGTTGCCTTGTTGATTCCAAAAAAATAAAAAAATACAAACAAGATACTGACTGGGTAATTCAAAACGGCAGCGAAGGGAAACCAACAATTCGGGGAGATGGAAAATATGAAACGAATGGAGAAAAGGGAATTGAACCATTTCTTTTTTCAAAGCACTTTAATTTCAGTGGCGGACATGAATCGTATTTAGATATTTCGGAAGAGTTTGTTCTCTATTTCAAGTTGTATGAAAGAGGAGAAAATAAACAGAACAGAAAATTTTATTTCATTGATGAAGTTGGTGACCTTGATGAAGTCATTGTAGTTGAGCCGAAGAAAATAAAAGTCAAGTTGAAGTATTAAATAGAATACATTTCAGTTAGAAAAATGTATTTCTCAATTTGCTTTGACTTTATGCGACTTGACACTAGGAACCTTGTTGAATTGAATGTTGAAACTTTTGACAAAGATTACCAAACTGACAGCTATTTTTACAATTGCTTCATTCGTTCTATTGACGGAAAAAGTCATTGTTGGGTTCGGGGGAAAGTGTTTATCAATCCCGATAAGAACAAAAAAAGTTATCACTTTGACTACGAAAATCAACCATATGAAAAATTCATTACTGGTTATGACAAAGACGGAAACGAAATTTTGCAGGACTGCAAAAAGGAAGATGGAAAGCATTTCGTTTTGACTTATTTTAAGAAAGAAGTTTTAGATAAGTATTACAACGACCCTGTAAAATATAAAGTTGATGGTTGGAGAGTAAGTTCAAATTTCTTTTCGTTGAAGATTGACAACAATGTAGAAAACTATGTTCCTGTTTTTCTTATTGAGTTAGGAATGTTGCCACACAAAGAACAACTTCATTGGAAGCAATACAACATTTCACCGCAAGGCGGCATTAGCGGCACTTACTACAAAACAATGATTGAAGGTAGTTGGGTTGAACATCCTGAAACGCCTGACCTTTTCTTTAAGCACAAATACAAACAGTTCAATTCACGTTGGGAAAAAGAATTTGGTTGGAAATTTTACAAGCCATTAGCCAAACAAGACGAGCACATTTTTACTTCATTGCATTTACCAACTTCAAACAATGTGAAATCATTTTGCGAACAAATTCTTTCGCTTACAAAACTGACTATTGATAGATTGAACGAAAAAGAATTAGAAAAAAATCCTTTAGCAGTTGATGGCGACAAAGGAATTGCAAAACTGGAAAAGTTTTTAAAGTCAAAAGACATTGTGCTTCCTGATATGATTCTGTTTTTAAAAACGCTTTGGGATTTGCGTTCGGGTTTACTTTCTCACAGTTTCAGTAATGCAAACAAAGCATGTAAGAAAGCGATTAAGTATTTTAATTTTCGAGAAGATAATTATGTGGAAGTTGCCACAGATATTTTTACAAAATCAATCTTTACATTGCACACTCTTGAAAACCGGTTGCTTAAATACAAAATGCAAACGGCATGAAAATTTGAATGAATTCTTAAGCACACGATATAAAACAACAACATATTCTACCAGTGAAAAACTCAAGCCGAAAGCGTTCGCACTTTATTTATTGGAAGAAGCTATAATTTTGTAATAATTTGAGAAAGACAGCTCATCCAAAAAGAAAATGCCACCCCTCTTTAAAAAAAGAAATTTATTTTTCACCCCACATTAACTAGTGTTCAGCAACACAACCGAACTCAAAGCCAGAAATACTAATCCTCACATTAAAGTACTCAATTTCTCTCTCATCTTTTTGCAAACCCGATTCAACCACCATTAATACCTATAGAATCTCACTCAGAAATTATTATTTTATCAGTTTCAATAATATCATTCTCCCTACTAATTTGAATAAAATAAATCCCACTTTTTAAATTTTCTCTTTCCAATTTAAATTGAATTCCACTAAAATTACTTATTGTTTTTGCTTTTTGTCCTTGTAAATTAAAAATTGTAATATCTACATCTTTCAAGTACGAATTAAATTTAATCGTAGTGAAAGAAGTAAATGGGTTTGGAGAAATAGATGCAATAAAATTATTTTTATTATTTTTTTCATCAATTCCAACAGATTGACTTACTGTAATGCTGTCAATGTTATAGGTCATCCAAGCTGCATATATTGTTTTATACTTAAAAGCCAGATAACCACTATCCGAAATGGTTGAGAGATTGAATGAAGTATCAATCCACTGAAATTGCGGCTGCATGTAAGAGAGGTTTCCAATCAAAACAAAATTTCCGATAGCAGGATCAGGATTTCCTGTGCCGAAATAAACTTCGCAATTATCAGGTGTCGGCTGACTAAAACCACTTGTTTGAACCTTCATTGATACTATTCCCGCAGAACTTAAATTCAACGACGGCGATACAAACCAGTCGATTACAGTATCGGTTGGATTAGCACCAACATTGTAATCATGGTATAAACTGCCAATATTACTCCAGTCATACGAACTTAAAACACCTTTTCTAAATTGCTGCCAGCCTACTCTCTCAGCAGGAGAATCAAACCCGGTATAATACGGTAACGATAGTCCTTGAGAAAAGGAATTAATTGTAAGGGAAAAGAAAAACAAAAGAGTAATTAAATTTTTCATTTTAGTTGTCAGTGATTATCGTGCTGACTCCGCACGTTTAATTTATTTATTTTTATTAAATAAGTTTGCAATAATTTTAGAATGTTAAGCTCAAATCTATAGTATATTTTTAGTAATGCGGAATTAATTTGTCTATATTTTTTATTTAACAAAAATTAACATGGTTCATACAACCAATCAATATAAAATTACGTCTTAGTGGTTTTTTATCGTATTTGTGGTTTCTGCATTATAGACTAATAAATATTAAACTCTATCTTTGATCGCCACAAACCATAAGTTTAAATTCCTCCTGTGAAAAAATTTTATTTCCATCTAATTCGAATCGTTCTTTTCCAGTTGCTTCTCTTTGCAATTGCTCGAATTGTTTTTCTTGTTGTAAATAGCGAACAGGATTCAACATTTTCTTTAATAAAATCATTGCCTTCCTTTCTCCACGGCATGAGAATGGACCTTTCCGTCAGCGCCTATTTTATTTTACCCGCTTTATTATTAATTGGATTTTATATTTTAAAACCATTAGAGTGGATTCGAAGGGTAGAATATTTTTATCTTCTTTTTGTACTTGCCCTTTTATTTTTAATGCTTCCCGCAAATATACTTTTGTATAAATACTGGAGCAGTCTTTTGAGTTTTCGTTCGCTTTCTTATTTGAAAGATGCTTCTGAAATTGCTTCTTCGTTTACAGGGAAACAATTAATTATAGGCGTGATACTAATGTCTTTTTTTTGTTTTGCTATTTTCTTCGCGTTTAATAAATATTTCTATTTAAAGATTGAGCCTGTAGTTGAAAATGTTTGGAAGAAACTATTTGGCTTCGCTGCCGCTTTAGTGCTTTGTGTGATAATGATTCGCGGAGGATTACAAAAACTTCCCATGAATGAAAGTCTGGTCAGCTATTCCGATAATAACTTTCTTAACCAGACAGCCATTAATCCTGTCTGGCACCTTGCAAATGATATTTATCGAGCAGGAATTTTTAAAGGAAATCCCTTTGAAGCGATGCCTCAGGAAAAAGCAGAAACAGAAGTAAAAAAGCTTTTCGCAAACAGTCCTGATTCATTTCCACATATTCTTACCATACAAAAACCCAACATTGTTTTTATAATTCTCGAAAGTTTTACAGCCGATATTGTCGAAGCATTGGGCGGCGAAAAGGGTATTACTCCCAATCTAAACTCATTAATCAACGAAGGTGTTTTCTTTAATTCAATCTATGCAAGCGGTACTCGTACCGATCAGGGAATCGTTTCTCTGCTCAATGGCTGGCCTGCTACTCCGTATTATTCAATTATGCGGTCAACAGAGAAAGCGAATCAATTGCCCTCTTTGCCTAAATTATTTCTCTCTAAAGGATATTCAACTTCTTTCCTCTATGGCGGCGAAAGCAACTTCTCAAACCTGAATGTATATTGTATTAGTCAGAAATTCCAGATCATTATTGATGATAAAAATTTCTCTGAAAGTATTTCTTCCGGGGGCTGGGGTGTCCCTGATGAATTTGTTTTTACAAAGCAGCTTGAAGTGCTGGATAAGACCAAACAGCCTTTCTTGTCGGCTCTTATGACCTTGAGCAGTCATGAACCTTTCGATGTTCCCGGACCTTCACGGATTCCCGGAAAAAGCGAAGCAGATCGCTTTCGTAACTCAGCAGCATATACGGATGCTGCGCTTGGAGAATATTTTGCTAAAGCAAAAGAGAAGCCCTGGTACAAAAACACGCTTTTCATAATCGCTGCTGATCACGGACATCATCTCCCTAAAAATACAAATGTTTATTATCCCGAAAGTCATCGTATTCCATTATTGTTTTTTGGAGACGTGATTAAGCCTGAATTCCGGGGAGCTTTTGTTACTAAGCTCGGCGGACATCAGGATGCCGCTGGTACCCTTTTACCTCAACTCAGTATGAAAGAAGCGGCACAATTTGAATGGAGTAAAAATTTACTTAATCCAACCGTCAAAAATTTTGCTTATTACCAGATTGATCAATTAGTCGCATGGGTTGATCCAAAATATTGGTTCGGGTATTCATACAACAGGAAAAAATTTATTGCCCGGTCGTATAATGTATCAAAAAATCATCTTGATAGTATGGTGGTTGAAGGACAAGCTTTTGTTCAGGTTTTGTATGATAGGTATAGGAAGTATTAGAACAACTTTTCTATCTTTATAAACCCATCATACCAATGTGAAGACAATATTTTATTTTCTAACGCTTTTTTTATTATCATCCTGCACGTATCAAAGCCTTGATCCGGTTGATGATATTAGTGGTTACCCTCCTGAGGTTAAAGAAATATTGGTGAAAAAATGTGCTACTTCCGGTTGTCACAATGAAATGAGTAAAGAAACCGCCGGTGGAATTTCTTTTGAAACATGGAATAGCATGTTTGAAGGAGGGAATAGCGGCGCTGTAACAATTCCATACCGACCGGATTTCAGTGTGACAATGTTTTTTGTAAACACTGATTCTACTCGTGGTATTTCTCTTCTGCCAACAATGCCGTATAATTCTGCTCCATTATCTTCTGATGAATATTTTGTTTTAAAAGACTGGATAGCAAAAGGAGCTCCTGATAAAAACGGATTTGTGAAATTTTCTGAATACCCCGGCGGACAAAAGCTATACATAGCCAACCGTGTAACCGATGCAATTACTGTTCTTGATGTTAATAGTAATCTTGCAATCCGTTATATTGATGCAGGCATTACGGATTCAACTGAATTTCCACATATGGTTAGATGCTCTCCCGATGGAAAATATTGGTATGTTATCTTTTTCGCTAACGGAGTGTTGCAAAAATTCAACACCGGTGATAATTCACTTGTTGGAAATATTATTATTGGTTCCGGTTCCTGGAATTCAATTTCAATTTCTTCAGATTCAAAAAAGGCATACATCACTGAAGTATCAGGAAAAATTGCAGCCGTCAATCTTGAAACGATGTCGCTAGGGCAAGTATGGACAGGTTTACTTTCCCCGCAAGGATCTGCCTTAAATGAAAACAACGACACACTCTACGTGACTTCTCAAAGCGGCAATTTCATTTATAAGATACCTGTAAATAACCCACCCGGTTTTGATACTATTTCGATTGAAGCCGGAGCAGTTCCAAATTCAGCTCCATCCCTTGATCCAAACCAGATTATTTTCAGTAACGATTTTTCTAAATATTACGTGAGCTGTCAGCGTTCAAATGAAGTTAGAGTTATGCAAACAAGTAATGACAGTTTGTTGTCGGTAATTCAAACATCAAAATTTCCAACGGAAATGAAAACGTCTATTTCCTACCCTTATCTTTTTGTATCGTGTATGTCAGAGCCCAATGCAGGCAATTCTATTTTAGGACGTATTGATGTTATTAATACAAATACAAATGCAGTAATAAAATCAATAATGAGTGGGCATCAGCCTCACGGATTAGCACTAAGTGATGCCTACAAGAGAGTATATGTTGCCAATAGAAATATTTCACACGGCGGACCTTCTCCGCACCACAATTCACCTTTTGGAAGGAACGGTTACCTGACGGCCATCGACCTGTCTACATTGGAACTTATTCAGAGTTTTAAATCGGAAGTTTCTGTCGATCCTTATAGTATGGATCTTTCACATTAATTCCGATTTTTGCAATTGATAATCAGTTAAGAAGAAATATTTAAACATTTCCTTGTGTTTTTGTGGTAAAGGGATAGATGAAAGCAAGAAAAATTTATGCCGGTAGCATTCAGAAACCCTTCGGTTTTTTTACGGTACATAGTTTGTTATTTGCCTGCCCGAGTGGTAAGTAAACAGGGGAGAGCGGCCACTCGTATAATTATTTATTTTCAAATGGGTTACTGAATTCTTTATTGGAAATAAATACAGAATCTGTAAGAGTAAGTAAAAATGAAATAATATTATTTTTCTCGGTACTTGAAAGACGGGCTCCTCCCTGATGCGCAAATTCCATTTTGGAATCAACATTAGCGCTTTGGTGAACTCCACTACTGTAAAATTCCAATACGTCTTCCAAAGTTTTAAATCGCCCATCGTGCATGTAAGGTGCTGTCAGGGCAATGTTTCTCAATGACGGAATAATAAATTTTCCATTGTCAGTTTTTATTCCCGTCACTGCTCCCATACCTTTGTCTTGGTAATTGTCAGGGTTTAAAATTGAATCAAGTCCATTGTTGCTGAATTTTAAAGTTGTTCCTAAAGCATTAGCATCTGTTGTATGACAATGAAGGCAATCTCCTTTTGTTTGGTCGTTCATCAAAATGTAGCCGGCGTATTCCTCTTTTGAAAAGTGTCCATTGCCACCGATGATTTTGTCATACTTTGATTGATGTGAAATTAATGTCCTTAAAAATTGAGCAAGAGCACTTGTGATTTTAATGCTATCCATTGATTCATTTCCAAAAGCATCGGCAAACATTATTTTGTAGCGTTGGTTTTTACTCAATCGTGCAGTGGCAATATTCCACTGCATATTCATTTCATCATTTGCTTGGAGTGGATGAGAAACCTGTTCTTCAATGCTGAGTGCCTTACCGTCCCAAAAAAAGGAAGGATACCAAGCCAGATTGAACAAAGCCATTGTGTTTCGTTTCATCCGTGTGCCATTTGTGCCTTTGCTGAATTGGTTCGGTGCGTCAGAAAAAGCTGTTGCTTGCTTGTGACAACTTGCACAAGACATGCTGCTATCTGAACTAAGAATCGGGTCATAAAACAAATACTTTCCCAACTTTGCACCTTCAACCGTTACCGGATTTGAAACAGCTACCGGCATAACCGGAAAATATTTTAACTCGCTAAAATTGTATGGAGTAGTGGAGATTGTTCCGCAAAAAAAAAGAGCGAAGATAAAAATGCAATTTAAAAGGACCCTGCTCTTCTTCATCTGCTGAATGCACTAATTCTTTTTTATAACCAGCGGAATAGTTTCTGACTTGATATTAGTTTTAACTTTCAGAAAATAAATTCCATCAGCATATTTGCTTGTGTCAAACCAAAATTTAGTTGGAATGTTTTTCCATTCCTTAATTATTGCCCCTTCAGGATTTATCAATTTCATATTTTCAATGATGTGAAAATTCTGTATTTTTTCAATTTCAATATTCACTATGTCTTTTGTTGGATTTGGATAAACATTCATATAATCGATCTTGTCAACTTCTTTAACAGGATGCATAATGCTGATGTGAGACATCATGTTGTCAATCATCCAGCCCTCCTTATTGTTGTTGATAGTGTCACTTTTAAATGTGAATCGGAAGTAAATACTATCGTAAAAACTCAGCCATGACATATCAAAACAAAGCCAAACATCTCTCCAAGTTGAATCTGTTCCGCTGAAAGCATATTCGCCGGTGAGCAAAGTGTCTTGATTGTTGGAAAGAAAACCATAGAGAGAATAAACATGCTGGCTATTAAAAACATTTGTCCAGGTAACTCCTGTGTCAACAGACCATTCAATTATTCCGCCATCATGGTGCAAGTCCATGTCAAGTTTTTGTTTCCATTGAAGTGCAAGTACTCCCCAAGTCACATAAGGAATAATTTTTATAGAGAATCGTGAGACATTGTTGTTTGGATAATTGTTAATCGTATCCGTAACAATGGCATTCGGAAAAGTTGCTGCACTGTCAAATATTGTTTTTTGCGGTCTTCCGATTTGCCAAATGTTTGAACTGCTGGAGTCAAAATCAATAAGGATGGAATAGAGAATCGAAGTATCCGCTCCGTCAAAATATTGGTAATTTTGTGCTTTTGAGCAATTAATTACAAAAAACAAAATTGAAATTGTCAGATAGATTTTTTTCAAGATGTCCGAGTTTAGTACGTTAAAAGTAGTTTAAATTATATTTCAATTATTTAGGTGAATTTCTTTCATAATATCATATACGTATTGCCGTCATAAGGATGACGGTTAATGGCAGAAATTATTTCTTTACAAGCTTTCTAACCTTTACCATAGATGAGTTGGTAAAACAAACGTTGTAAACACCTGTCGTTAAACCGGAAACATCCATAGAAATTTCTTTGCAGCCGATAGGTAAGGATTTATCGGAAAGTAAAGAACCCTTATTATCGTAAATTTTGATGCTACTCTTTTCTGTTAGTCCGGCATAAAAATTAATATTAATTTTTGATGATGCAGGATTTGGGAAAACAGAAAAACCCGAAACCAAATTTTCTGCGACGGATGTATTAATATTATCCACTCGAATAACTTCATTTGTCAAAGCATTCACATACCAGATCTTTCCATCCGGGCCGATTTTAATTCCCATTATACCGGGAGTTCCTGTAACAATACGGCCGATTTCTGTTCCTGTAGTTCCGCTTTTATCGTAAATGATAATATTGCCTGTAGTATAGTCAGATACAATCAGCCTGTCGCCAATGAGGTCAATACCGCAAGGTTTATTCAGACCGGAGTCTGCAAATACATTCCATGTATCAGCAGACCAGTAGCTGTATTCAGCAACGGATTCATAAGGGGTAAGATCATTTAAAAAAGTATGACTGTTTATGTCCATTTTTAATATACGTCCATTGTCTGTATCTGCTATATATAACATTCCCGTATTTTTATCCAGGATGAGATGACTAGGGATTTCATGTGCGGGATCCCCTGAAATGCCAAGACCGGAGAAGCGTCTGATTAAACCATCGCCATGATCGCTGTTTCCGGGACCATGATCGTTGACAAAATCATAACGTGCAATATCCTGATGGTGATCATCGAATACCCAGAAAGCGTTTTCTTCTTCACTGCAAATCCCCATTGAATAAGGGCTTTGGTGAAGCATATCGATGTGGCTTCCATTACCACCGGAAGGCTGGGCATAAATAGCAGTATCGCTTGACCACAACGTTGGTCCGGTGAAAGGGTCACCGCTTCCATGGTTTGCATCGTAAATTCCGGGAGAGGTTGCAAAATTCCCATTCTCGCTAAAAGCAATAGCAGTTGGAAGCGACATAAAATGCCAGGCATTCCCATCCTGTTGAAATAAAGATGTTTGTCCGGGAAGTCCGGCATTGCTAAACTTTACTGTCTTACCCCCATCCATTGCTGTGCTTTTTAGAATAACCCATAATTCATTTCGCGAAAGTATTGGATGAAAGTCAAGGTCGCGCGGGAAATCAATACTGTCGGAAGAATTTCCAATTACAGTTAATACAGGCGTTGCACCAATGTAATCATCAATTATGTTAGGCGTTGGAGGACCTGTGGTAAAGGATTTGGTAGTTGTATCGTTAGTCGGAATGGAATCAAAGTTGCTATTTGGATTTGACACCCACATTTTAACAATGCTGTTTCCCGGTAGAGAAACATTCCACGGTGTTGTATGCGTTAATACAATGGAATCAAAGGGAGCGATAGTAATACCTGAGAAAGATGCATTCATCGGACTTCCCTGATCAACAGAATAAAAAAGATCAATCGAATGAACAGTGTCTGTTCCTTTGTTACTCACCCAAGTACTAAGCAGAATGTTTCCATAAGGAATATAAATTCCATTTTTTATGTTGTTACAAGCAGCGTCATGAGACGGAGGTAATTTTGCTGTAAACGTAAAACGACTTCCGGGAGCATCACCACTTGCCGTGTATCCTGAATATACAGGATAACCACCAATAGTAACAGTAAAATGAAAACCACCATCACCATAATCATCTACATAAATAATATCATAACTATTTCCTTGTGTTAGACAAAAGGGGCCTTCAATAATAACGGTATCGTTAGCATAACCCCCCGGACTTTGATTATTCGCCCCACCTCCATTACAACCAACAAGGGAATTTCCCCCGGAGAAAATAGTTCCTGTTCCGCAGGTATTTCCTGAAGGAACGAACTCCCAATATCCTTCATAACCATAGTCATCGGTATGTATAGTAATTGAGACTTCAATTTCACCGGGTAAACATATTGCTTTTGCAAACGGACTTAAACATATACATAGAGCAAGAAGCATCAATTTAAACTTCATAAAGTGTCTGTTTTTATATTGTTAAACGAATGTAAATATTACAAAAAAAATCAGATAAAATGTCATATTAACTCTTCAATACTGTGAAAAGAAAAAATTATTTGAATAAATTTATAAGAAAAAACGGCTTCTACTCCTCAAGTACAAACGTCTCCATAAACTTCGTCGTATAATTTCCTTTGCGGAAATCGGCATTACGCATAAGCTGCTGGTGAAAAGGAATGGTTGTTTTAACGCCTTCAACTACGAATTCACTTAAGGCACGTTCCATTGTGTTTATCGCTTCTTCACGTGTTTGAGCAACGGTAATTAGTTTGGCAATCATGGAATCGTAATTGGGCGGTATTACATATCCTGCATAAATATGTGAATCAACACGAACACCATGACCTCCAGGAACGTGAAGTGTAGTAATTTTTCCCGGTGCAGGACGAAAATTATTGTAAGGGTCTTCGGCATTAATTCGGCATTCTATTGCGTGCAGATTTGGAAAATAATTTTTTCCGGAAATAGGCATGCCGGCTGCTATTTTAATTTGTTCCTTTATTAAATCGTAGTTGATGACTTCTTCCGTAATCGGATGCTCTACCTGAATACGGGTATTCATCTCCATAAAATAAAAATTGCGGTGTTTGTCAACTAAAAATTCGACGGTGCCGACTCCTTCGTATTTTACTGCAAGAGCTGCTTTGATTGCAGCATCTCCCATTTTATCGCGAAGTTCCATGGTCATGAAAGGAGAAGGTGTTTCTTCTATAAGTTTCTGATGTCTTCTTTGAATGGAACAATCTCTTTCACTCAGGTGACATGCTTTTCCGTATTGATCACCTGCAATCTGAATTTCTATGTGACGGGGTTCTTCAATATATTTTTCAAGATACATTCCGTCGTTGCCAAATGCTGCTCCCGCTTCCTGGCGTGCAGAATCCCAGGCATTTTGAAAATCTTCAGGTTTGTGGACGATACGCATACCACGTCCTCCACCGCCAGCGGTAGCTTTTAAGATAACGGGATAACCAATTCCTTTAGCAGTTTTCAAAGCAGACTTAATTTCTGTTATCAAACCTTCGCTTCCCGGAATAGTAGGCACACCGGCTATTTTCATGGTGAGTTTAGCATTCGATTTATCGCCCATGCCATCAATTTGCTCGGGAGTGGCACCGATAAATTTTATTCCGTGCTCAGCACAAATGGCACTGAATTTAGAATTTTCAGAAAGAAATCCATAACCGGGATGGATGGCATCGGCATTGGTGATTTCTGCTGCAGCAATGATACGGGAGATATTCAAATAAGAATCCTTTGCCGGAGGTGGTCCTATACAAACCGCCTCATCGGCAAAACGAACATGCAAACTGTCTTTGTCAGCTGTACTGTATACAGCAACAGTATGTATACCCATTTCTTTACAGGTACGTATAATACGCAAAGCAATTTCGCCTCTGTTGGCTATCAGGATTTTCTTAAACATATTTCAAAAATACAGGATTGAAAATTGTTGTTATACGATTCATTTTGGTTCCACAAGGAACAACGGTTGGTCGTATTCAACAGGTGTGGAATTATCTACCAATACCTTTACGATCTTCCCTTCCATCTCTGATTCTATTTCATTGAATAACTTCATCGCTTCAATGATACATAAAACCTGACCTTGCTTTATTTCATCACCAACATTGACAAAAACGGGTTTGTCAGGTGTAGATGAACGGTAAAAGGTTCCAATCATCGGTGATTTAATAGTAATGTATTTAGATTCATCAACAGTTGGACTTCCACTTTCTTTCACCGGTGCAGCAGCAACCGGTGCAGGTACATGATGTGCAGGCGCAGCAACATGAAAGGTTTGAGGTGCATGACTTATTACAGATGATCCGTGGGTTGCCTTAATCGTTATTTTGAAATCTTTTTGTTCCAGGCTTACTTCTGCAACGCCGCTGTTTTGAACAAATTTTATTAGACTTTCAATCTCCTTAAGATTCATAGATGTATCACTTGAAGTATTACTTTTTACTGGAGTTGCTTTCCGCTTCATACAAATTTAAATTTGGTGTTAAACCGTTTTGATTTGAATCGGTTTCTAAAATCAAACCTAATGTAATTTTTAATAAACACAAAATAATAGTCTTTTTTAAAGATATTATACTGTATTACAAGTAGTTGTCATTTTGGCTTCAATACTTTGAAACAGGCTGTTTTAGGCATTTTTCAAGCAAATGCTAATGTTAAGGCACATTCTATATTTATCGGTTTTACTTTAATAAAACAATTAATACTGCCAAAACGAAAAATGGCTTATGATAAATATTCGAAAATTTTTTTTTCAATTTAGAATTCAACCAAAAATTTAAAAAACGATGTTACTTTCCATAAGCCCAGCGCATCCAAACACTGCCCCAGGTAAATCCACCTCCGAAAGCTGCGAGAATAATATTGTCGCCTTTATTCAACCTAGGTTCCCATTCCCATAAACAAAGCGGAATGGTAGCATTGGTTGTATTGCCATATTTTTGAATGTTCATCATTACTTTATCCATTCCAACACCCATACGGTTTGCTGTGGCATCGATAATTCGTTTATTAGCCTGATGTGGAACAAGCCAGGAAATATCTTTTGATTCGAGATGATTTCTTTCCATGATTTCTGCAGAGACATCAGCCATGTTTTTCACGGCAAACTTAAAAACAGGCTGTCCTTCCTGGAAAATAAAATGCTCTTTGTCATCAATCGTTTTATAGGATGAAGGTTTTACCGATCCTCCTGCTTTCTGATGCAGATAAGATCTTCCTGAACCATCGCTGCGAAGTATACTATCAATAATTCCAAAGTTATCGGTATTGGGCTCAAGTAAAACAGCTCCGGCGCCATCACCAAAAAGTATGCAGGTAGTTCTGTCTGTATAATCTACGATACTTGACATTTTATCAGCGCCAACAATTACAACTTTTTTATACTGACCGGATTCAATGAACTTTGATCCTGTAACTAAAGCAAAGAGAAACCCTGAACAAGCTGCCATTATATCATAACCAAAAGCATTTTTTGCTCCAATCTTATCGCATATAATATTAGCAGTTGCGGGAAAGAGATGATCCGGTGTTGCTGTAGCACAAATCATCATATCAATATCCATCGGACTAATACCACGTTTGCGGCACAATTCCAATACAGCCGGAGCACCAAGATCAGAAGCTCCCAATCCTTCGCCTTTTAATATTCTTCTTTCTTTTATTCCGGTACGGGATATTATCCACTCATCGTTTGTATCGACCATTTTCTCCAGCTCCTTATTGCTAAGAATATAATCAGGTACGTAGCCACCCACTGCTGTAATTGCAGCTGTTATCTTTGACATGGTAAATTTATTTTACTGTTTCCTTGCTAAAAGCAGCAGCAATCTTTTCCGGTAGCCCGGCCTCTACAACTTCCGCTGAAAGAAGTATCATATTTTTAATGGCTTTCGCTTTACTTATGCCATGAGCTATTATTACTGATGAATTTATTCCAAGAATAGGAGTTCCGCCGTAATCTTCATAATCGAAACGGTCAAAATAAGCATCCTTGATGTTGCGCTTTTTAACCATAGTATAAAAAGATTCTGCTTCTTTCAGAATTACATTTCCGGTGAAACCGTCGCACACAATAACATCCGCTTTATCGTTAAACAAATCCCGTCCTTCAACATTACCAATGAAGTTTACTTCACCGCTGTCTTTAAGCAGCTGGTGCGTTTCTTTTACAAGCAGATTTCCTTTTTCATCTTCTTCACCAATACTCATAAGAGCTACTTTGGGAGAGTTTATTTTAAGGATGCTTTGTGCATAAATTGATCCCAATAAAGCAAATTGCTGAAGTACTTCAGGCTTGCAGTCTGCATTTACTCCAACATCGAGTATGAGTCCCCAGCCTCCGCTCTCTTTTGGGATAAGCGAAGCAATAGCAGGACGTAAGATTCCGGAAATTGTTTTTACACTGAACATGGAACCGACAAGCATGGCTCCTGTATTTCCTGCAGAGGCAAAGGAATCTATGCCTCCTGCTTTCAGTAATCCAAAACCTTTTGATATGGATGAATCTTGTTTTTGCTGAATGGCTTTCGTTGGATGATCTGCCATTTCAATTACTTCCGTACAATGTTCAATTACAAACAGGGAAGCGTCAATTTTTTCACGCTTTAGAATTGGAAGAATTAAATTTTTATCGCCGATTAGTACGAGTTCTGTGCTTGCGGGTAATTGAGCACGTGCCTGAATAGCCCCCAAAACTGTTTGTTCAGGAGCAAAATCACCACCCATTATGTCAATGCCGATTCTCATGCCGAATGTTGTCTATTTGGAGAATAAAAGTAAAAAAAAAGAAAAAGCAGTTTACCGGGATTTTATATACCCGTAACTGCATTTTGTCAAAGTTGTTATCAGAGAAAATCAGGCTTTTTCCATTTTTTCCATGACAACTTTTCCTTTGTAATAAAGTTTTCCTTCGTACCAATGTGCACGATGGAAAAGGTGTGGCTGACCGGTTGTAGGGTCTGTTCCAATAGTAGGAACTTCTGCTTTCCAATGAGTTCTTCTTTTATCTCTTCTTGACCTGGAATGTCGGTGTTTAGGATTTGGCATTGCTTTATTCTATTAAAAAGTTATTTATTAATTCAGATTAATGTCTTTCAAACCGTCCCAACGAGGATCAGTAGGGTGTTCGTTGTCGTGGTTTAAATGTTTTTCAAGTTCTTTTATTACTTCAGGATCACAGGCCTGTCCGTTTTCATTTTCATCGTGAATGTTTCTCATAGGAATCATTAAGGTAATGAATTCATAGATATATTGAGAAACATTTATCTCATGTTCTTTGGAAGAAATCATAATTACATCTTCCGATAACTCTTCATTATGATCGCCGATTTTAACAATCAATTCATTATAACCTTCAATCTCTAATTCAAGATCCTGAAGGCATCTATCGCAGAGAACGGTAACTAAACCGTTAAAGGTAAAGTCAAGCAAAAGCATGTTGTCTTTCTTTTCAACAACAACCAATACATCGACTTCGCCTTTTTGAATAACAGATTGACCGAATTTATTAAAGAATGCGTCTGTAACCTGAAATTCGAACTCTTCTTCTTCTGACCCAAGACTGCCGAAATTTATAATATAATCGCGAGCAACACTCATAATCACCCTCTAAAATTAGGGCGACAAAGGTAAAAAAAATAAGGTATTAGGCAATATTATGCAAGGCTAAATATAGGCTTTTGGTTTTTTATTAACCTCCTCTTTGCTACATTCGCAATTCTAAAGAAAAAAAACTGCAAAATTTCATCAAATACTTGTTCTTTCCTTTGCAATGGATCTGGCGGACTATCTTCTTCGTGAATGCTGTGGTCACTTTTTTTCTTTTTTACCCTGTTTTTTTTCTGCTTCTTCTTAATCCTAAGGGTTTTCCATGGGTTTTCAGACTAAAGAAAGTCTGGGGTCATTGCATGACATGGCCCATGTTAGTTTTTTATTCTGTTGAACGTCAGTCTGTTCTAGATAATAAACAAGCCTATGTCTTTTGCCCTAATCACACCTCCTATTTAGATATATTTCTGATTTACATGATATTACCTGTTTATTTTCACACAATGGGTAAAGCGGAATTATTAAAGGTGCCTTTTTTCCGTCATTTCTTCAAAGAAATGAATATTCCCGTAAACAGAAAAAGTAAAATGGACTCTCACAGGGCATTTAATCGTGCAGCTTCTGATATCGATAAAGGAATCAGTATTGCTCTTTTCCCTGAAGGTACAATTTATAATAACGGTCCACTGCTTGGGCGTTTTAAAAATGGTCCATTCAAATTGGCAATTGAAAAACAAATTCCCATTGTGCCAATTACCTTTTTAAATAATTGGCAACTCTTACCCGACAGCTATGAAAACAACGCCGGTCATCCGGGAATTGCAAGAGTAATTATTCACAAACCTATTCCAACGGAAGGAATGACAGAAGATGATCTTGAAAAATTAAAATCAACTGTTTATGATATCATTCGTAAACCACTGCAAGAAAAGTATCCTGATTTTTTTAAAAAAGAAATAAAACAGGAGCAGCCGTAGATAATTATTTGTCTATGATTTTTCAGCAAAACTCATCGAAAGCCATTTTCAAATTTTCGGCAATCATTTCAGCACTTCTTCCTTCTATGTGATGTCTTTCAAGAAAGTGAACAAGTTTTCCGTCTTTGAATAATGCAATGGCAGGAGAAGATGGCGGATAAGGCAATGTATATTTTCTCGCCTGTGAAGTAGCTTCTAAGTCCTGACCTGCAAAAACAGTAGTAAGCATTTCAGGTTTCTTTCCATCGTTTAAAGCTAACTTAACTCCCGGACGTGCAGCTCCTGCAGCACAACCGCAAACGGAATTCATGACTAAAAGAAGGGTTCCTTTTTGATTAGGGATGGTTTGATCAACTTCTTCCGCTGTTTTCAACTCCTTAAATCCGGCTGATGTGAGATCTAAACGCATTGGAGTGCATATATATTCAGGATATGGCATTGTATTTATTTAATTATGTATTAATAGTGCAAAATTACATAGTTTATATGAGAAAATACAATCTTAAATAGGTTTGAAACGCACTTTCTTCTTTTAGTTAATGGCCAATTTGCTTTTTCCTTACAATTGAAAGATAGTATCCTTTATTAGCAAAACACGGTTCGTCTTTGGGATAATTTGCATACAGATCCACCAAACATGAATACACAAAAACTTGTTCTTTTATTTATTGGCTTATATATTACCTCCACATCAACAATAAATGCTCAAAATGTGACTGATAATCAGGTTTATCGGGTTACTGCCTTTAAAAAAGGCAATAATGCAATTACGAGCGTTTCCAATTATGCAGAGGTAATTCCACCTCTTTCCATTTACATCCCTTCAGCTTTTACTCCCAACAACGATGGTATCAACGATACCTTCGGCGTGAAAGGAGAAGGAATAGCTAATTTTCAAATATATGTTTATAATCGCTGGGGTGAGGTAATTTTTGAGTCCAACAATCCTAAACAGCAGTGGGATGGCACTGTTAAAGGAAGAAAACAAGAACAAGGAGCTTATGTATATAAAGTATTTGCTTCCGGTTTCGATAAAGGGAAAACAGGACTCGTTTCACTTGTATACTAATGTTAAATTAAGTCGTTTTTAAGAGCAGGATTTTTACCTAAAGCTTCTTAGAATTCCGAAGCAGCAAAATTCCATTCACTAATTTTTCAACCTGACTTTTCAACAATTCACAGCTAATCGATTGTTAATTTTGCACGATTTACTTTTAACTTTATTAATACTTTTACGGGAAATATAATTTCCCTATGAGTTCCAATGCAAGATATTCTGTCGTTATGCTCGTTGATGATAACGAACTGGATAATTTCATCAATAAAAAACTTTTGGAAAATGAGAAATTTGCAGATACAGTTCTCGTCCATCAATCTGCCCAAAGCGCTTTGGATGAGTTAAAGAAATTTGAGAATCTGCCGGAAAGCCAGCCCAATATTATTTTCCTGGATATCATGATGCCCCATATGGATGGCTTCGGTTTTTTGGATGAATTTGGAAAGCTCAGCGAAAGCCTGAAAAAAAAGGTAAAGATTGTCATGCTTTCAACTTCTGAAAGTTTTAAAGATCTTAACAAAGCAAATCAAAGCAAATATGTTTACAAATTCCTTAACAAGCCGTTGAATAAACCGGTGCTTGATGCTATACAGCTATAATTCCGGAAAAAGAATATCCACAAAAGCTAAAGGAATCTCAGAGTCATCAGGCTTTTTAGTACATTTGACATCTACACCCTCTCATGTCAACCTCCCGCTTTCATTTCAATCGAGTATTGCTTATTGACGACAGCGAAATAGATATTCTCGTTAACAGGCGGCTTATGGAGCTAACTTCCTTTTCCGAAAATGTAATTGTTGCAGGAAGTGCGGAAGAAGCATTGGGGTTTTTACAAAATGAATGTGTTTCCGAAAAAGATGCTCCCGACTGGATTTTCCTTGACCTGCATCTGCCTATGATGAGTGGTTACGATTTCATTGAAGAATTTAAAACACTTCCGGAATTTATCAGAGAGAAAAGCAAGATTATTATCTTTTCTGTTTTCCCTAAACCTGAACAAATAGAAAAAACTTTTCAAAATAAATTTGTTGTTGGCCGAATTGAAAAACCGCTTACGCAGAAGGTTTTAAAGGACATTTCCGAAGGAAAAAATATTGTCGTTAACGTTTCTGCCTGAAAAATTCTTTCAGCAATTCTGAACATTCTTTTTCCATCACTCCTTTTGTAACAGCAGTTTTCGGATGCAAAATCTTGCCGTTTAATTTTGAATATCCTTTTTTATCATCCGATGAACCATATACCAGATGGCCCAGGTGCGCCCATTGAGTAGCGCCTGCGCACATTACACAAGGTTCAATGGTAACATATAAGGTGCATTCATCAAGATATTTTCCTCCAATATAATTAGCCGCTGCTGTAATTGCCTGCATTTCTGCATGAGCTGTTACATCATTCAATTGCTCGGTGAGATTATGTCCACGGCCAATAATTTTATTCCTGCAAACAATTACTGCTCCTATGGGCACTTCATCTTTTTGAAGGGCAAGCATTGCTTCTTTGTATGCTTCACGCATGAAATGAAGATGTGGGTTTTCTGTAAGGATCATTTTTAATATTATTACTACTTAAAACATTGATAGTCTATTAATTATAATTTTTAATGACTAAGATCAGTGATGTAAAATTTGGCGATTCATTTTCTTCTATTTACTTTGCACTTGTATTTTATTTTCGAAGTATAAGTTAAGTAGGCTTTTAACATTAAAATAAATAAAAAATAAAATAAATTATTTCATTTAACTCACACAATAAACATAAATTTAAACAAAATCTACTATGAAAAAAACATTATTTAGCATTGCATTAGTGCTTGGACTTATTGGTTCGGCATCGAAATCAGAAGCACAAGACGGAAGACTTTCAATCGGAGCCGAATTGGGTATTCCTATGGGCGACTTCGGTGATTTTAACGGAATGGGAATTGGAGGAACAATTCGTTACGAAGCTCCTGTAGGTGATAATCTTGGAATAACCGGAACTGCAGGGTATATTTCTTTCTCAGGTAAAGACTTTACTGTTGCAGGATTTACCGTTGAAGGTGAAAGCTCATATTTAATTCCTATTCAGGCAGGAGCAAAATATTATTTTGACCAGCAACAAGAAGGATTATACGGCCACGTAATGGTTGGTGTTCATATGTATAAAACTACTGAAGCTACTTTTGATCCTGTTACTTTTGCTGTAACAACAAAGGATAAAATGAAAGCAGCTTTAAGTTATGCTCCTGAAATTGGTTACCACATGGAAAGCATTGATATCGGTCTTAGATATCAGATGTATTCTATTTCAGCAGATGATGGATTAGGCGGTTCGACTTCGAAAACTTACTCTTACTTAGGATTACGTCTTGCTTATGTATTAGGAGGAAGATAATTTCTCAAATAAAATTTATTAAAGCTGCTCAAACGAGCAGCTTTTTTTTTGAAATAATACAATCTTCTGCAAATATTTTTAATTTCGCATAATATTTTAAAATTATGCTACGCTCTCATACCTGCGGTGAATTAAATCTTAAAAATGCAGGTCAAACAGTCACTCTTTGTGGTTGGATGCAACGTTCCAGAGATTTAGGCGGAATGACCTTTGTCGATCTTCGCGACCGTTATGGAATTACCCAGCTTGTCTTTAACATGGACATTAATGCTGAATTATGTGAACGCGCCAGGAAACTCGGCCGCGAATTTGTTTTACAGATTACCGGAAAAGTTCTTGAAAGAAGCAGTAAAAATGCAAAACTTCCTACCGGTGACATAGAAATATTTGTTGAGAAGCTAAATATTCTAAATTCATCCCTGACTCCTCCTTTTACCATTGAAGAAGAAACAGACGGCGGCGACGATCTTCGTATGAAATTTCGTTATCTCGATATACGCAGGTCAACTGTTAAAGAAGCGCTCCTCCTTCGCGCTAAATTAGCTTCGGCTACCCGTGAGTATCTTAACAAAGAAAGTTTTATTGAAGTTGAAACACCTGTTCTTATCAAATCAACACCGGAAGGGGCACGTGATTTTGTTGTTCCTTCACGAATGAACCCGGGAGAGTTTTATGCATTACCGCAATCGCCGCAAACCTTCAAACAACTTTTAATGGTTGCCGGACTTGATAAATATTATCAGCTGGTAAAATGTTTCCGTGACGAAGACCTTCGCGCCGACAGACAACCGGAGTTTACTCAAATCGATTGTGAAATGAGTTTTGTTGAACAAGAAGATATTTTATCAACTTTCGAAGGATTGATTCGAAGCCTTTTCAAAACCATAAAAGGAATAGAACTTCCTGCATTAAACAGAATGACGTATGCAGATGCTATGCGTTATTATGGAAACGATAAACCTGACATTCGTTTCGAAATGAAAATCGCCAATCTTACAGAAATTGCTAAAGGAAAAAACTTTAAAGTTTTTGATGAAGCTGAATCTATTCTAGCTATTTCTGTCCCCAATGCAGCCGGTTGGACACGAAAACAAGTCGATGAGCTAACAGATTGGGTTAAACGCCCGCAAATTGGAGCAACCGGACTCATATATTTACGGGTAAACGAAGATGGAAGCTTGAAATCATCAGTCGATAAGTTTTTTAATGAAGATGAACTCAAGAAATGGTCTCAGGAATGTCAATCGAAAAAGAATGATCTCATCCTGGTTCTTGCAGGCAACGATTCCAAAACAAGAAAAGCGATGAGCGAACTTCGTTTGGAAATAGGCAACCGTTTTGGATTAAGAAACAAAGAATCATTTGCTGCGCTATGGGTTGTTGATTTTCCATTGCTCGAATGGAGTGAAGAAGCGAATCGATGGCATGCAATGCATCATCCATTTACCTCGCCAAAGCCGGAAGACATTCAATTGCTTCAGACAAATCCAGGCAATGTACGCGCGAATGCATACGATATGGTAATTAACGGTGTAGAAGTAGGCGGAGGTTCCATCCGTATCCACGACCGATCGCTTCAACAGCAAATGTTTAAACTGCTGGGTTTTTCAGATAAAGAAGCACAGGATCAGTTTGGATTCTTAATGAATGCTTTTGAATACGGGGCTCCTCCGCATGGCGGAATCGCTTTTGGTTTTGACCGTTTGTGTTCTCTTTTTGGAGGCGTTGATTCGATAAGAGATTTTATCGCTTTCCCAAAAAACAATTCAGGGCGAGATGTAATGATTGATTCACCGTCTCCAATTTCTTTGGAACAATTGAAAGAATTAAAAATCAGGGTCGAAAAATAAAAAATTACTGCGATTATTGATACCTTATCGCTGTTTTCGGGTTGGTAAATTTTAGTTCTCCATTGTTTTCTTCAACTAAACCAAACGGTTCATTGCGTATAAGAAGAAAACTGTCAAGATCTATATAATCGGCAAGACTTCCCAAGTGCATTGCTGATGAAATGCCGAGTGTTGTTTCAACCATACAGCCAATCATGGTCTTCATTCCGGCCTTACGCGCTTCACGAAGCAAACGTATTCCATTTATAAATCCGCCGGCTTTCATCAACTTCATGTTTACACCATCGAAAGATTTTTTCAATTTCCCAAAATCCGCCTCATGGGTCATCGATTCATCTCCAAAATGATCGAATGGACAATATTTTTTCAGGTATTCCGATTCTTCTGTCTTTATAGATGGCATTAACTGCTCAACAAGGACGATTGGAAGTTTTTTTATTTTTTCCAGCCATCGTATACATTGCTCAACATCGGTAAAGGATTCATTTGCATCTACCATTACAGGATTTTTGCAAAAAGAAAGAAGCTGAAGCAATGAATCGAATGCATTTTCATGGTTTACTTTAAGTTTGATGTAAGGAAACCGTTCCAGCCTGTTTTCATCAAAAAACTTTTTGAGTTCACCGGGCTCCATGATTGGAACCGTATAAGAGGTTAATAGTTTTCCGGGAGATTCAATTCCAGTCAATTCATAAAATGATTTTTGTTTTCTTTTTTCTTCAAGGTCAAACCAGGCCGACTCAATTGCAAAACCAAGAGCATTAAAAACTCCTGATGCCTGAATTTTTTCCTGAAGTTTGGAAACAGATTCAATTTCATCCTGAAATGTATCTTTTAGTCCGGCAAATTGACGGATACCTTCCTCCGCTGACTCATTGTAACGAATGTTTGGAGCAGCTTCACCGCGTCCTGAATGTTTTCCATCACTAACCGTAACAATTAGGTTTGTTTTTTCATCGGAAGCATTCCGGGAAATCTTCCAGGTATATTTTAATTCTAGTGTAATGGGTTCAATCGACCACTGAAGCATAATTTTTATATTGAAAAAGATATTTTCCGAAGTTAATTAAAACAAAAATCCCCCGTTCGTGAGAGCGAGGGATTTTTTGAGACCGCTTGTTACAGCGGGTAGCGATTGCTTACTTTCTCTTTTTAGTAGCTTTTTTAGCTTTCTTAGCTTTCTTAGCTGCTTTTTTTGCTTTTGCCATAGTTTTTAGTTTTTAAATTTGTTTCTGAATAGTCAAACATAAGAAATATAAAAAGGTTACACAAATTTGAACAAAAATCTTTTACACAATTAATTGTTGATTTCTGCGAGCACAAAATCGACACATATGTACTCCATTTTTGTTGAAACATAATTTATATTGATGCTCTGAAACATTGATGAATTCAGGCTTTCAGAAGGAATGAAAAAAAATAATTCAAAAAATATTTTTCCGACACCGAAAAAAAATAAAAATTGAATTCAAAGTTATCAACCGATCGAGGCAAAGAAATATTTTGGTGAATGCATCACATTTCTTCTTTTCGAGCACTAGTCGGCGGAATTTTTCACCGGTTTTATGCTTTTGAACAGACAAACATCAACATGTTTTGTACGATTCTTACACTTTTATTCTACATTGATCCGGTATTGTTAGATTTATTTAATCATCCAGCCTTCAATTGTATTTTTTACTTTTGAAGTTTATTATTTCAATGATATAACAAATCATGTTAACCGGCTTTCGCCAAAAACTCAGAACAAAAGAACTTCGGAACTTCCGTTTGTTGAATTTAGTTTCGGCTATTATCGTAATCGTTCTGGGTTTTGTATTTGAAGTAGCCTACCACGATGAATTCATTCTTGTAACAGGAATCATTTGTTCTTTAATTCTTACTTCAAACTACTTTTTATCCTTTTACAGCAGTTTTTACGGCAAAAATTTTTCAAATATCACCTTTGCGTCAGTTTTTCTTCTTCACTTCTGGGCTGTGTATGTTGCATATGTCAGAAATTTTGGAATAGAAATTCTTCTTCCACTTTCTATTTCCACATTTACCTTCTCTCTGATTTTTAACAGGTTTTTTAAAAGCCTCATCTTTATTTTTTCCGTCACTACTTTTCTTCTTGTTTTGATGTTAATTCAGGGAAACTGGCAACCCCACTTTACAATTACACTTATTACATTGTATTCGGGAGCATTTTTGACAGAAGAAATACTTAAAAGAAAGTCGGAATTCTATTCTGAAATACAAAGACAGGAAAAAAGATATATCACCCTGGTTGAGAATATGAATGATGGACTCATTTATATCGATAATAAACAGAATATCATGGTTGTTAATGACAGGTTTTGTTCCATTTCCGGTTATTCAAGAGATGAAGTGATTGGTCAATCAACTTCTTTTTTTTCATCTTATCTGCAGGATGCAAATGCTGAAATTCTTATTGATATGCTTAAAAACGGCGAGACATTCAGAATCGAAACGCATATGCGGAAGAAGAACGGACAGAACAGCTGGGTTCAAATAACTGCAGCTCCTCATTATGAAGATTTAAAATTAATGGGGTCAATAGTTGTACATACAGATATTTCGCCTATAAAGGATGTACAGGATACATTAAAAAAAAGAGAAGAGGGTTACCGGACATTTATTGATCAAAGCGCAGTTGGAATATGGCGTGCAGAATATATTAGGCCAATTTCCATAATGCTTCCACTCGAAGAGCAAATAAATTTACTTCTTAATACCGGGATAATTTCTGAGTGTAATGACTTTATGGCTAAAATGTATGGTTATAATTCTTCTTCTGAACTTATCGGTAAGCGAATACGGGATTTTTATCATTCGGAAAATAATTTTGATGAAGAAAAAACAAGGGAGTTGCTGCAAACCTTTATATTGAATAACTATCGTATTAATAATGCAGAATCTAAAGAACCGGACAAGCAGGGAGTCATGCGAATTATGCTTAATAATAATATAGGAATTGTTGAAAATGGTTTTCTGGTACGAACCTGGGGTGTTCAAACGGATATTACAGACAGAAAAAAGACAGAAAAAGAACTTTTGGAGACGAATCAAGAACTTGATACGTTTTTCTATAAAGCATCGCACGACCTTAAAGGACCCTTGGCAAGTGTGATGGGAATTGTAAATCTGGCCCGGATGGAAAACAAGGATAATGTTATTGACAATTATTTCGGAATGATTGAGACAAGTATTAAACGTCTCGACCGGACGCTAATGGATCTCATCGAACTTGCACAAACAAGAAAGGGCTCAAGCAAACTTAGCGAAGTCAACGTAAAGTCCTTTATTGAAGAAATCCTTTATTCGCTTAAGAATCTCCCGGATTACAATCGTATTAACTTTGAAATAAAAATCGATCATGAAATAGAAGTAGTTGTCGACAAGGTGCTCCTGCTTTCTGTTTTTCAAAATCTAATTCATAATGCAATTAACTATTGTAATAAAGAAAATCCGTGGATAATGATTCGGGTAATTTCTTCGGGAAACGGCATAGAAATGAATATTGCGGACAATGGCAAAGGAATTCCTGAAAAAATAAAAAATCGTGTTTTTGAAATGTTCTACCGCGGGCATCCTGACTCAAGCGGATCCGGACTTGGCCTATACATTGTCAAAAATGCTCTGGAGAAAATGAAAGGCAAGATCAGTTTTGAGAGCAGAGAGGGAAACGGAACCTCTTTTACAGTATATATTCCCGGCGCATCAGTATTAGCATAAAAAATTATGGTAAATAAAATCGAACATATTGGAATTGCAGTTAAAGATCTTGAAAAATCAAATCAACTTTTCAAAGCTCTTTTGGGCATTGCTCCTTATAAAACAGAAGAAGTTATTTCAGAATCTGTAACTGTTTCTTTTTTTAAAACAGGAGATTCCAAAATAGAATTGCTTCAGGCCACTGATGAAAACAGTCCAATTGCAAGATTTATTAATAAAAAAGGAGAAGGAATCCATCATCTTGCATTCGAAGTAGATGATATCCTAAAAGCAATGACTGAATTAAAAAATCTCGGCTTTGAACTTCTTTCCGAAACCCCCAAACAGGGAGCTGATAATAAACTCATTTGTTTTCTCCACCCGAAAAGTACGAATGGGGTGTTGATTGAGCTTTGTCAGGAAAAATAATTTGAGAATTTGAGAATTTGAAAATGCCACCCTTATTTTCAAATCTTCAAATTTTCAAATTCAACAATGCTTTTATCCTTTAATAAATAGGAACGAATCCCCACCCTCTCCGCCCCATCAACATGCTGAGGAGAATCATCGATGAAGCAAGTTTCATTTATGTTGAGTTTGCTGTCGGTCAGGACATATTCAAAAATTTCCCGTTCCGGTTTGCGCATATGGATGTGATGCGATAAATACATTTTTTCAAATAGTTCATCAAAAATAAAAGTTCCATATTGTTTGACGATCATTTCTCTGTAAGCTTTTTCATGAATACTGTTGGTATTGCTGAGGAGAAATAAACGATGAGATTTTTTCAACTTCTCCAAAAACACAACATTTTCTTCCGGCAAGCCTATTAATATTGCATTCCAGGCATCTCTAATTTGAATATTGGTTATTTGCTTATCGTTTATCAAGCGTATTCCATCATAAAAATCACTTTCTGAAATCAGGCCCTTTTCAAGATTATCAAAAAGAGATGTTTGTGCAGCTTTTGAATACAGTGTGTCAGCATTGACGATTCCCAAATTCCTAAACGCTTCAATAGTTCTTTTATAATCTATTGTCAGGATAACTCCACCCAGGTCAAAAATGATGTTCTTATATGATGTCACGAATTTCTCTTTATCTTAATTAAATTGGCTTTCCCACCTTTTCCCTCATCCGAAATAAACATGCTTCCGTCTTTTGAAAACGATATTCCTTCAGGCTGCTTAAATATTTCCGGATTGAGATGAAAAGCAAATTTAATCTTTCCGGCGTAAGTCATTGCAAGTATTGTCTTACCTACTGATGAAAGGACATATACATCATTTGTTATCGGATCAATACCGACTTCAGAAGGCTCAAACATAAAAAGTCCGACAGCCTTTTTTTTAGAAAACAGTTTCCCGAAAACCGGACTTTCTATTTCATTTACAAAACGAGATTCGACGGTATCCGGATCAATTACATAAACCGGATTTTCTTCCAGTTCCCTCCTGTTGAGATCAAAGGCATAAATAACTTTCATGCCATGGGCGGCAGTTCCTTTCCCAGGCTTGCCTTTACATGCAATAAGCAAGCGATGCGCAAGTTTATCGTAGCAAATCCCTTCGCTATTATTACGCTTCGATAGAAATGTGGAATAAGTATGGGCATAATTATTTTCGTTTGACACGTCAATTTCTGAAATTTCTCCGTTGCTGCAAAGTACAAAGAGGGTATCGTCTACATTAGTAATAGCCTCATAATCCTTATTTCCGGCAAAGGGAATGTTTTTTCTTAGTTTGTCCTTCTTTAAATCGTAGAAATAGATAATTCCTTTTTCATCCTGAACGCAGGCCAGTTCATTTTTTCTGTAAAAAGTAATTCCTGAAATTTCATGCAGACTTTGAGGTAGTTTGATTATTTCAAGTGGATGATCGAAGTCAAAAGGGAGGGGGTATTCAGTTGTTGGTTTGCAGGATGAAAATAGTAACAGAAGAAAAAGGGGAATACGGAGGTTCATGCGGGGGCAAATGTCAGCGATGGAAATTAATATTTAGTGAAGGGTAGGTGATTAATAAGAATTTAGAATTATGTTTTTTAAACTTGAAATAGTGTTCTTTAAAAATATTGTCATTTTAGTTTTTATATTCACCAAATTTATATTATTTTGGTGAATTGATACCCTGAATTTATGATAAAGCGATTACTTAGAAAGTTTTGCTTACGAATTCAAATGGAGTAAAAAAGCAAAACCAAAATTTCCCAAAACTTTTTCTTCTACCTACCCAAAAGCAAAAATGCATTTAATTACGTCTGCAAATTTTGAGGAGTTTATAACAGGACGTGTTTAGTATTTTTAAATGATAAATGTTTTATCACCTGTAATCAAAAATAGTTAATATAAGTAATTATTGTTTGAGATATTAATCATAACCAACTTTTCTTATTTAAAGAAGTTTAATATTTGCGATGAATTGAGCTTTACATACTTAATGGTTGTATACCGTATTACTTTTGTAATAATAATCAGTGTGTAAGGAAGTTATTAATCGAAAAGAATTTAAAAAAATAAATTTCATTGAAAATTTACAAAACCTGAATGCGCGTAGTATAGCTCTCGCATTTAATTGAAAGTACAGATGTCATACAATCCCAAACTCCACCATAGACGTTCTATCCGTTTAAAAGGGTACGATTATTCAAAAGCAGGATCGTATTTTATTACCATTTGTTGCAATGATATGGTACACCGATTCGGAAAAGTTGAAAATGACGAAATGGTGTTGAATGAATTTGGACAAATTGCATACGATGAATGGATAAATTTAGCGGAACGTTTTACAAATTTTGAATTGGATGTTTTTCAAATAATGCCCAACCATATGCACGGCATTATTGCTTTGAATGAATTCGATAGCGCACTTTTCCCCCCCGCCCCTAAAGCTATCGCAGAACAAAAATCCGTACGGGCAGGGTTCACCCCTGCCCCTTCTCCCCTAATTAACAACTCAGAACAAAAACACAACCCGGAACAAAAAAACGAAAACCTGCAACAGGGAGAAAACCCGGAACCTGAAAATATTATCATGAGAAACGATAATGGGGCGGGGGCGGGGGTGAACCCCGCCCCGACGACTGCTCCGACCATTGGAGATATTGTTGGGGCATATAAGTCGTTGGTGGCAAATGCCTGTTTGGATATTTACAAATCAAAAAACGAAACGATGGGTAAATTATGGCAGCGCGATTATTACGAGCACATAATCCGGAACGAAAAAGCCTACCAAAGAATTTCAGATTACATTATTAACAATCCTGCGAAATGGAAAGAGGATAAATTTCGAAAATAATTATCAGAGTCGTAGACTCAGACTCAGACTGAGTCTGAGTCTGAGTCTGAGAAACAGTGCGAGTGAACAGAAACCTACTGCTCACCCGCACTGCTCACTCACACTGTATTTAGTGGGCCCTGATGGGATCGAACCATCGACCCACAGATTATGAGTCTGTTGCTCTAACCATCTGAGCTAAGGGCCCTAAAAAGAGGCACAAATGTATCTTTTCAAAAATTGAATTACAAGTTCTTTTTAAATGCTGAGTAAAAAATATTCGCATAGAAATCCAAGAACCAATCCTGCATAAATCTGCGCAGGCTTGTGGGACCCTACGGTCAGTCGGGCTGAACCAAGCAATCCTGCAATCAAAAGAAAAATTATTATTGATATTCGTAAATCAACCATTAAAAAAGTCGATAAACCAAAAAATGTTCCAATTAGACCTCCAATGCCTATCATGTGAATACTTATTTTCCATTTAATATTGATGATGATAGCAAGGGCTATAGACAAAGCAGCACCTAGTGTTAACAGGAAGAACACTCTCGGAAATCGCAGCTTGTAAATCATAAAGCAAGCAATAAGCATTAATACCAGATTTGCAATAAAGGGAATCATTCTTTCTTCCCGTTTTTGCATTTCGAGTGACCTTACCCAGCCTCTTCTTACCAGAATATAAGAAATGATAACAGGCAAAATAAAAGTGTTTAATATGATTATGATAAAAAGTGCTGTCTTTACCTGAGCCTGAATGGTATTGGAAAAATAGGTGCTTTGACTAAAAATAAGAATAAAAGCATATGTTGGCATTAAAACAGGATGCAATACAACTGATAAAAACTGTGCAAATTTTCTGTTCATAGCTCCTTTCTTAAACGGGCCACAGGTATATCGAGCATCTCACGGTATTTAGCTACTGTACGCCTGGCAATATTATAACCTTTTTCGTTAAGAATCTTGGTTAATGCATCATCGGTTAATGGCTTTCTTTTATTTTCTGTGCCAATGCAATCAGAAAGTATTTGCTTTACTTCCTTACTGGAAACTTCTTCACCACTTTCAGTCGACATGCCTTCTGAGAAAAAACTCTTTAACAGAAACGTTCCAAAGGGAGTCTGAACATATTTACTGTTGGCAACACGCGAAACAGTGGATATGTCCATGCCTATTTTTTCGGCAATGTCGCGAAGCACCATTTTTTTTAGTTTCCGTATATCTCCTTCCAAAAAATACTCATACTGATAATCCATAATGGTCAGCATGGTTTGAAATAGGGTATGCTGTCTTTGCTTGATCGCATCGATAAACCATTTGGCAGAGTCAATTTTTTGTTTTACAAATTGAATTGCTTCTTTGCTTGATTTCGTTTTGTTTTTGTCTTTGCTGTAATGCTGAAGCATATCCTTATAATCACGACTGATACGAAGCTCCGGTGCATTTCTTGCATTAAGCGTAAGTTCAAGCTTTCCGTTGTTGTTTGCAATAAGGAAGTCAGGTATAATATGTTCAATGGAACGTTGTCCCTGATTCATGGTATTGCCCGGACGAGGATTCAACTTAAGTATTTCTTCAATACCTTTTTTCAGATTGTCGTCGGTGATGTTTAACTCTTTTCCGATTTTCTCATAGTGCTTTTTAGAAAACTCTTCGAAATAGGAAGTAAGAATTTTTTTAGCCAGAACTAACGATTCGCGTTTATTATTTTTCCGTATAACCTGCAACAGTAGACATTCCTGCAGCGACCTGGCACCTATTCCGGGCGGATCGAGGCTTTGAATAGCTTTCAATATTTTTTCAAGTTCTTCAATCGTTGTCTTTATGTTTTGTGAAAAAGCAAGATCATCGACAATTGCAGGAAGGTCTCTGCGTAAATAACCGTCATCGTCAATACTGCCAACCAACTGTTCGGCAATGTGGTATTCCCTGTTGTCTAATTCGATTAGGTAAAGCTGCGCTAAAACCTGGTCCTGGAAATTTCCCACAGCGCCGAGTGGTATGTCCCTTTTCTCTTCATCGCCGGAAGAATTATTGGAGGCTGTTTTATAGTCAGGGGTTTCGTCGTCTTCAAGATATTCATCCAGACTGATATCTTCTTCGGGTTCTCCAAGTTCTTCATCGTCTTCGGCTGAAATTTCATCTTCATCGGATGTATCGTATTCTTCTTCTTCTTCACCGCCTTCTTCCAATGCAGGATTTTCCTGAAGTTCTTCTTTGATTCTTTGTTCAAGATTTGCAACAGGAATCTGCAAAAGTTTCATCAGCTGAATTTGCTGAGGCGAAAGCTTCTGCAATAATTTTTGTTGTAAACCCTGGCGTAACGAACTCATATTATATACTAGTAAATGGCATAATGCAATTTACGCTAAACGTTTTGAAATTGTTATTAAACCTGAAAATGGTTATTTTTTGTAAAAATAAAAAAGAAAAAGAGAAAAGCCTTGATTAATGCCTCCAGATCCAGCTATCGAGATTCCTTTTATGAAGCGTGTCAATCATAGCTAGTGCCCCTTCTTTATTGGTAGCATTTTCGAAGGTTACATAGTGACGATTGTCGGTTTCAATGATTTGAGCATTCACAAACCCTTGTTGCTTAAGGTTATTGAGCATCTTATCAGCATTTTCTTTTATTTTAAAAACACCGGCAATTACGTAAAGATTTCTGTATAACGATTTTGTAACAGTTTGGTGTGTAGTGTCTTCCTTAATAATCGGTTCAACTATACCGCTGCTTTTGCCAGTATTGTCCTTAATTTCTTTTTCTTCAGTTTCAGGGATTTTAGCAATTGGAGTAGAATCAATTGGAATAATGTGAGTCTCAATTGTATCGACAGTATTGTTAGTGCTTAGATTCTTCTCAGCATTGGGAATTTCTAAAGAGTCTTTGGCGTTAATTTTTGTTTCCTGAGTGTCAAATGGATTGAGAGAAGTTGATTCGTAATTTTTAGGACCTGCTATGTAAAGGTTAATAGCAAACCAACACATCGCTGCACCAACAAAAACAGCACCTATATAAGCTCTGTTGCGAATAATTGCCTGTCTGAGCTGACTTTTATCCGGAGGAACAGAAGGTCGTATAGCCTTTTCAGAAAGGGGAATATTTTTTTCTGTTTGCTCACCTCTTTGAATTGGCAGAAAGTTAACAGGCTCCATGCCGAATGAATCCTTCAAATGATTGTAATTGCGAAAGGGTTCAAACTGAAGATTTCTTTCTTTGTCGTAATAGAGTGTTCCGATTTCAGTCAGAATGAATTTTTTTCCTTTTTCAAGAGTGTCAAAACAGAATGTAGTATAGTTTTCAATAAGCTGAAGTGCTTCAGTATAATTTATTTTTTTTACTTCAACTAAACGGTTTGCCAAAAGGCCGTCGTTGTGTTTTAAAAAAATATTGAAAGCGATATGCCTGAATGGAGGATAGATAATATGCTTTGGCATCATTATCCGCGCCGACTGGTTAGAAGCTAAAAATCCACCCAGCGCAGGAACAATTACACAATCATGATCAAAAAGTAATTCACTTATATGGCGATCAATATCTTCCACCTTATTTATTTAATGGGATAAAATTAAGAATAAAGGGCGGGAAGAAAAACTTTTTTTACTGCTAAAATCTCCTTATTATGAGGGTATAGTTCCGATTCAGACAACAAGTATCAAATTTGATGCCTGCGTATAAATGTAACATTATCCTCTGAGTTTATCCAGCAAATCATTCAGCCGGACGATTTCTTCTTTTGTTAAAGCAGAAAAATTTTTATCAAAATTTTCATTTTCTTTATCGATGGCCGCAAGAAGCATTAATCCTTTTTCAGTAATGCTTACTTCGCATTCACGTCTATCAATGTTTGAAACAACTCTTTCTACTAAGCCTTTCAGTCTTAGTTTTTCAACAATTCTGGAAGCGTCGCTCATTTTATCAAGCATGCGTTCACGTATAATTTTCACGCTTGCATGCTTGGGATGTTGTCCGCGCAAAATCCGTAGGACGTTGAATTGTTGTGAAGTTAAATCCTGTGGTTTTAAAAGTTTGGATTGAAAAGTGTTCAGCCAGTTGTAAGTGTAAATAAGGTTAACCCCCAGTTTATGAGTTTCATTACGAAATTTATTCTGAAAAATTTCTTGTTCCAGTTTCATGAAATCAGGCCATTGGGACTTCAATAATAAGAATTTCTGAATCATCATTTGCTTTTACTGTGAACTCTTTTATTTCTGAAATACCAATAGCGTCTCTTTTATTTAATATTTCCCCATTGATTTCAATGGAACCATCAATTAGCATTATATAGGCACCATTTCCGGCTTTCATAAACGGATATGTAACACTTTTACTTTTTTCAATTGAAGACAGTGAAATGGCTGAATCCTGATGAATATATAATTCACCGTTTTTATTAAACCCTGAAGCAACAGTTTGTATTTTGTTAGTACGCAACGACGGATCAAATGTCTTTTGATCGTAACGGGGTTTTATTCCATTTTCTTTTGGAAAGATCCAAAGTTGAAAAAGCGATACTTCTTCTGATGAAGATGGATTGAATTCTGAATGCATTACTCCCGTTCCTGCACTCATTACTTGTACATCGCCCGGTTTGATGACAGAACCATTTCCCATATTATCTTTATGTTCCAAAGCTCCCTTCAAAATTATAGTAACTATTTCCATATCGTTATGCGTATGCATACCAAATCCCTCACCGGAAGCAACGATGTCATCGTTGAGTACACGCAACATGCCGAAATGAATTTTAGAAGGATCGTACCAATTTGCAAAACTGAAACTGTGATGAGCATCAAGCCAGCCGTGATTGGCATGACCGCGTTCATTGGAACGATGAATAATGGTTTTCATGCAAGTTGATTTTTAAAAATACCGGGTAAAGTGAAAAATTTCCCTTTACCCGGTGTAAAATTTATTATTGTTTAATTAATACTGCATCAATGGTAAATTCAACAATATCAGAAACAACTGCTTCGCCTGTAGCGGCTGCATCTTTGTATTTCAGATTATAGTCTTTACGGTTGATTTGTCCTGTTGCTTTAAAACCTGCTTTCGTATTTCCCCATGGATCTTTAACAGTTCCACCATATACTAATGGTACTTCTACGTTTTTAGTTACATCACGGATGGTAAGTTCTCCACTAAGAACATATTTGTTCTTATTTATCATCTTAATTGATTTACTCTTAAATGAAATCGTTGGAAATTTTTCAGCATTGAAGAAGTCGTCACTCATTAAATGTTTGTCGCGCATATCATTATCTGTAGTAATGCTGTTTACCTGAATAGTCGCTGTAGCAGTCAAATCAGTCCAATCTGCTTTTGAAGAAGTAAATGTTCCTTCAAAAGTTTTAAACTGTCCTTCTACATCTGAAATAACCAGGTATTTCGTGTTGAAAGTAATTTTTGAGTGTGCCGGATCCAGTTTCCAGTTTTGAGCAAATGATGTTAAACTCAGAGCAGCAATTGCCAAAGTCATTGTGATTTTTTTCATTTTAATTTTAGATTTTTTAAGGTTATGGCTGCAAATATATGTTAAAACATTAAATGTTGCAACATCTATTATTAAAAACACATTAAAAAAATACAAAACCTCCTTTTTTAATCAAAAAGATTGAATTCCAATTGCTTTACGGGCTTCCTTTAGGGTAAAGGATGCACTTTCACGGGCTTTTTCGGCTCCACGTTTTGCAACTTTCTTTAAAAGTGCTTCATCATTTTTAATAGCGTCAATTTTTTCACGGAAGGGTTTTGTAAACAACACCATATCCTCAGCAAGTTGTTTTTTCATATCGCCATAACGAATCTTCATGGTATTATATAAGTTATCGAAATGGTTAATAGTTTCTTCTGTAGAAACGACACGCATCAGATCAAAAAGGTTTTTAATGATTTCAGGTTTCTCCTGATTTTCCATAGTGGGACCACTGTCACTAACGGCCTTCATAATTTTTTTTCGGATAGCATCAGGAGTATCAATAAGAAAGATTGCATTGCCTTCTCCTTCACTCTTTCCCATTTTACCGGATCCGTCAAGTCCGGGGATTTTTACAAGATTGGTTCCAAAATTAAAAGCATATGGCTCAGGAAAGAGTTCACAATTATATAAACGGTTAAACCGATTGCCGAATTGACGGGCCATTTCAAGATTTTGCTCCTGGTCTTTACCAACAGGAACCTTCGTTGCACGATGAATTAAAATGTCGGCAGCCATTAATGTTGGATACGTTAGCAAACCGGCATTGATATTATCGGGTTGTTTTCTAATTTTCTCTTTAAAGGTTGTGCACCGCTCCAATTCTCCTACATATGCATTCATATTGAGAAGCAGGTACAGTTCAGCAGTTTCAGGCAGGTCGCTTTGAATATATAAGGTTGACTTTTCAGGATCCAGTCCGCAGGCAAGGTATTCAATCAGTACCTGTTTCACATTGTTGTGAAAATTAACAGGTGTTGGATGTGTTGTAAGCGAATGATAATTAGCAATGAAAAAAAAGCATTCAAATTCATCCTGCATTTTAATAAAGTTCTTAAGCGCACCGAAATAATTTCCAATATGCAGGTTGCCTGTGCTCCGTATGCCGCTGACTACAATTTCTTTCATGGTGCGAAAATAGGAAATTTGGCTTAGTCTTTAGTAATGTTGGTAATCCCGGTTCACGATGTTCCCAATTCATTAATTTTTACGATTAATACTTAATTGTAGTTCTTTACAACCTTGCCATTGTCTGTGGCTTTTGTAATTTAGCCCTCTTACAACAGACCGATGGAAAGCAAGATAAAATTACTTGAAAAAAAGATAGAAGAAGCCAAACTCGGCGGAGGCATCAAGAGAATTGAGGCACAGCATAAAAAGAATAAACTAACGGCCCGTGAGCGCCTTGTTTTTCTTCTTGACGAAAACAGCTTTGAAGAGATTGGTATGCTTGTTACCCACCGCGCCACTGACTTCGGCATGGATAAAGAAATATATTTAGGCGATGGAGTTGTAACCGGTTATGGGAAAATAAATGGTCGTCTGGTTTACGTTTTTGCCCAGGACTTTACTGTTTTTGGCGGATCACTTTCCGAAACGCATGCAAAAAAAATCTGCCGCATTATGGATCTTGCCATGCAAAATGGCGCACCGGTCATAGGCCTGAATGATTCAGGAGGGGCCCGAATTCAAGAAGGCGTTGTTTCTTTAGGAGGTTATGCCGATATTTTTTACAGAAACGTTCTGACTTCAGGAGTCATTCCGCAGATTTCCGCCATCATGGGACCCTGTGCGGGAGGAGCTGTATACTCTCCTGCCATCACTGATTTTATTTTTATGGTGGAGAATTCTTCATACATGTTTGTAACAGGACCCAATGTGGTTAAAACAGTTACACATGAAAATGTTACTTCAGAAGAATTGGGCGGAGCGATTACGCATGCTACTAAATCAGGTGTTACGCACTTTACCAGTGCGAATGAAATTGACTGTATACGGAAAATAAAAAAGCTGATGACCTATGTGCCTCAGAATTGCGAGGAAGAATCGCCTGCTTATCCGTATTCGGGATCTGATGAAAAAAGAAAGGCGCTCAATAAAATAATTCCTGAAAATCAAAACCAGCCTTACGATATCCGTGAAGTTATCCGCGAAGTTATTGATGCTGATACTTTCTTCGAAGTTCACGAAGCATTTGCCGAAAACATTGTTGTTGGCTTTGGTTTGCTTGCAGGAAAAAGCATTGGCATTGTTGCCAACCAGCCAATACATTTAGCCGGCGTGCTCGACATTAATGGTTCAACCAAGGCTGCACGTTTTGTAAGATTTTGCGATTGCTTTAATATCCCTCTGTTAGTTTTTGAAGACGTACCGGGTTTTTTGCCGGGTACGGATCAGGAATGGAATGGCATTATTACGAATGGCGCTAAATTATTATTCGCATTTTGCGAAGCTACTGTTCCGCGTATTACCGTAATTACCCGAAAGGCTTATGGCGGCGCTTACGATGTAATGAATTCAAAACACATAGGAGCCGATATGAACTACGCCTGGCCTTCAGCAGAAATTGCTGTTATGGGAGCCAAAGGAGCAGCTGAAATTATTTTCAAAAAAGAAATTTCCGAGTCATCAAATCCCGAAGCAAAGCTCAAGGAAAAAGAAAACGAATACAATACACTATTCGCAAATCCATACAAAGCAGCCGAACACGGTTATATCGATGAAGTTATTTTACCGGAAGATACAAGAATTAAATTGATCTCAGCCTTTTCTATGCTTACCAATAAAGCGGCAAAACTTCCTCGTAAGAAACATGGTAACATCCCATTGTAAAATGATGAATTATTTATTCTTATTGCTTACCGTATTAATACTGTAAATTATGGTCGCTTCATTAAATTCACTCATACAATGAACGTACTCCTATTAGGATCCGGAGGCCGCGAACATGCTATGGCCGTAAAAATTTCAGAAAGCGCAGAGTGTTCTAAGCTTTTTATTGCACCTGGCAATGCAGGTACTTCTCAATGCGGTAACAATGTTGCTTTGGATCTTAAGAATTTTAAATCAATCGGGGAGTTTGTTCTTCAGAGTGAAATTGAACTTGTTGTGGTAGGACCTGAAGAGCCTCTTGTTAATGGAATTGTCGATTATTTTCTTCAAGATCCGTTATTGAAAAATATATCTGTTATCGGCCCTTCTAAAAAAGGCGCAGAACTGGAGGGCAGTAAAAACTTTGCTAAGGAATTTATGAAGCGCCATTCCATTCCTACTGCAGCATATAGAACTTTTCAAAAAGAAGAATTCAAGGAAGCGCTTGAATACCTTAAAAAAATAAAGCCACCCTTCGTAATAAAGGCTGATGGGCTTGCAGCAGGCAAAGGTGTTGTAATTTCAACAAGCCTTGAAGAGGCAGGCAATGCCATTCTTGAAATTCTGCAGCAATCAAAATTTGGCCAAGCAGGAGACAAAATTGTTATAGAAGAATTTCTTTCGGGAATAGAGCTGTCGGTATTTGTTCTTACCGACGGACACTCGTATAAAATATTGCCTGAAGCAAAGGATTATAAAAGAATAGGTGAAAATGATACAGGCCTGAATACAGGCGGCATGGGAGCTGTTTCACCTGTGCCATTTGCTGATGCAGTTTTTATGAAAAAGGTTGAGGAGCGCATTGTCAAGCCTACCATTGACGGACTTAATAAGGATAATATATATTACAAAGGATTTGTTTTCATCGGTCTTATGAATGTTGCCGGAGAGCCATATGTTATAGAATATAATGTGCGTATGGGCGACCCTGAAACAGAAGTTGTTTTTCCGCGAATCAAATCTGATGTTCTTGACTTATTAATAAAAACAGCAAAAGGTGATTTGAAAAATGCCGAACTTGTAATAAACAATGACACAGCTGTTACTGTAATGTTAGTCAGCGGAGGTTATCCCGGAGGATATGAAAAGGGGAAAGAAATAAGTATTGATAAAGAGTTTGCAACCAGCATTATTTTTCATGCCGGTACACAATCTTCGGAACAGAAAGTTTTGACCAATGGAGGACGTGTATTAGCAATTACTTCTTTCGGAAAAACAATTGAGGAAGCGAGAGATAAATCCTATTCGCAGATAGAGCGAATACATTTTGATAAAATGTACTGTAGAAAAGATGTTGGATTGGACCTGATGCAATATCAGGTTCACTGAAAATAAATCAACAATAAATCAATCGAATTTCTCTACTGTTTTATGCTGACTCATATAACGCAGCCAAAGAATGAAAGCGACAAAACCGATAACAATTAGGGCTTTATTAAACCAAAGACCGAAAAAAGGGACGACCTTAAACATAAGAGAGAAAAAATCGCCGATTAAGTACCAGATTGCATCCATATTGCTTTTTTTACGTTCACAAATATAATAAGGATTCGGCATTCCCGGCAAATAATATCCTAAAATTAGACGATGATTCGCTTTTTTAAATCGACACAAACTGCCAACCTGCTGATAATTCCGATTATTCTGTTGATTTTTTGGGCAAGGACCATGTTTAATGCGAATCCTGTTTTAGATGCTTCCGACCTGCCTATTTGGAACCTAATTGCCTCTTTTTTAATGCATTTCCCATCCTGGTTGAATTTTATTTTCCTATTTACCATAGTTACAAGCCAGGTATTATACCTCAATTTTATGCTGAACAGACATGAGGTTTTATATAAAAACTCTTTTCTTCCCGCTTTAATATTTACCCTTTTTATTTCTTCCACACCGCAGTTAATGCAATTTCATCCGGTAATTATTGTCAATTTTATTGTAATATTTATTCTCGACAGGATCTTCTATTTATATAAAAGCAACTCTAATTTTTCAAGACTATTTGATTGCGGTTTGCTGGCAGGAATATCTGCACTAATATATTTTCCTTGCATTATTCTGCTGCCTATGATGCTGGCAACATTATGGGTATTAAGACCGTTTCGTTTAAAAGAATGGCTTATAGTCATTTCGGTTTTTCTACTTCCTTTTTTCTATGCCAGTATTTATTACTTCTGGAATCATACGCTTCAGGAATTTTGGATAACCTATATGAATCATTTTGGTATTTCAAATTTGAGTTTTGAAATCAACAGGAGTCTGCCATTAATGCTATTATCAATTTTTTCTGTAGTAATATTCTTGCTTTCTTCTTCAAAACTAATTTTCAACTACAGAAAAAACACCATACGAACCAGAAGCTACCAGCAGGTATTTTTCATTTATTTTCTATTTGGATTTGGCTGGCTGCTTTTCTCTAACAGAATACAATTGATTCAATTCACCTTTATGATTATTCCAATGGTAATATTTTGTTCGTATTATTTTTTGTCAGCCAAAAGAAGAATGTGGGCGTACGAAAGCCTTTTATTGATATGGATAGGGTTGATAGTTTGGAATCACCTTGTATAAATTATCAAAACCTCCTCTTACTCAACCAATAATCCTCCAGTCGGCGCATTTCTTCTTTCCCCGATTTACTTTTATCGCTGTAGTCGAGCAAATGCAATATGCCATGTACCATTACCCTGTGCAATTCATCATAAAACGAAGCGGAATATAATTTTGCATTCGCTTTTACTCTGTCAATGGAAATAAAAATATCCCCTTCAATTTCATTATTCAAAAAGGAATTATCGAAGGTTATGATGTCTGTATTATAATCGTGATTCAGATGTTTTTTATTCATCTTCCTCAAATAAGAATCCTTACAGAAAATAAAATTAATATTCGCCGGTCTGCAGCCGTCTTTTTTCAAAACAGTATTCAGCCATTTTATTATTTCTTTTCGTTTTAGTAAACCGAAGGAAATTTCTTCTTTGAAAAAAAATATGGGGGTTTCTTTCATGGGTAGTACTTAGTTTTTAGAACAAAGGCCAAAGTACAAAGTACGAAGCAATAAATATGTAATACAGAGCTAATAGTTCAAATTTCTATTTTAAACCAGATTGATATATTTTAAACTACAAAAAATTGAATTTTAACTTTTCTTTTGCGAGCAGGAATTTATTTAATCAAAATTAACAATAAGGACGTAAATAAAGTAATTGGTAAAGTGTCTATTATTCATTAAATTTACAGATGCAGGTGATTTTTACCTGCCTCCTTTTTTTTCTCTCATGAAAAAAATAAAACTTTTCTTATTTTTTATACTTCTCTCTTTGATTTCTTTTAGTCAGGAAAGTAAAAGAGAAAATATATGGATGTTAGGAATGGCTGCAGCACCGGGCTATCCTCAATTCGGCGTAGACTTCAATTCGGGAAATGCAGATACATTTTCACTGTTAAGACCTATGGCGTTTTTCGCAACCAATGCCAGTATCTGCGACACTAATGGTCAGATTCTTTTTTATACAAATGGTAATTATGTGGCAAATCGTTTTCATCAAATGATGCCAGGTACTGCCGGTTTTAACCCTGGTGATGAAAATAACGATACTTATCCTTATGGTTCTGGTTCCATGCAGGGGGCATTAATTCTCCCTTGGCCCAATAAACCTGATATTTATACCATATTTCATTTAAATGCTGATAAGTTCTGGATTAATAATGTGTTTTATGAAAGACCCTTGAATTTTTATTTTAGTGAAATTAATATGCTTTTAGATAGCGGTAGAGGGGATTTTACAAGTAATAAAAACGTACTGTTAATCAATGATACATTAGTGTCCGGAAGGATTACTGCATGTAAACATGCCAATGGTCGTGATTGGTGGATATTAGCGCATGAATTATGGAGTGATAGATTTTATGAATACCTGCTTACTCCCGATAGTATTTCATTATACCAAAGTATTGATATCGGTTCTGAAATAACTCACACTATGGATGTAATTGGCACAGGTTTGTTTTCACAGAATGGAGAAAAATTTGCTTATTTAAATTTTGATACAACATTAAATATTTTTGATTTCAATAGATGTACCGGTGAATTAACTAATCCTGTTTATGTATATTTTAATGACACAGTAAATTTAGCCATGATTAACTGTGCATTTTCGAAATCGGGCCGTTACTTATATCTATGTAATAACTTCCATATTTTCCAATTGGATATGTTAGCATCAGACATTGCAGCATCAAAAACAATTGTTTCAACATACGATAATTTTCATACTTCACAGGGATTTAGAACAATAAATTTAATGATGAAATTGGCACCGGATAATAAGATTTATGTTTCAACTGCTCAGGGGTCGAATATCTTACATGAGATTCATGCACCAGACAGTGCCGGTCTGGATTGCAGAGTCACACAGCATAGTTTTATTTTACCCGATTTTAATGCTGCTAGTATGCCCAATACTCCCAACTATGCTTTGGGCCCATTGGCGGGTAGTGTTTGTGATAGTTTACATATAGGCATTGATCCTGTAAATGATAAAAATGCTTTATTAACTATTTTTCCAAATCCTTCAACAGGCATAATTAATATTAAAGTTGAGGACTCTTTTTTAGCAGCTGAAAATAAATTAATTGTTTATAATACTTTGGGAAAAATAGTATGCACAAAGCAGCTACAGAGTAAGCGGGAGTTTAGTAATATTAATTTATCGTATTTGACCAATGGAGTTTATACCATTACATTAATAATAAAAAATCAAAAAATTAATTCGAGATTTGTTTTGATGAAGTGAGTATTTTTTTCTTTTTATCTCCAATTGAAATTTTGTTTGTTTCTTTGTTTTATAAGCGGATTTAAACCAACCTATTTTAATCAAGCCCATTTACTAAGTACTAAGTCCTAAGTACTAAGTACTCCCCTACCATGAAGCACCTCCTCCTAATACTTTTCTTCTTTTCTACTCTTTCTGCCAAATCACAGGAAGACTTTTCCTGGTGGACAAAAATTCACAACTGGGATGGACACACGCCATGGAATCAATACATGACCATGTCAACGTCTTTTATGGGACCAAATGCTTTGCCCGTCCCGGAAGTAATGAAAGGAAGTGTTGATAGTTTAGCAGAATTGGAGTTGTCGGGTGATTATAATTTCAGTCGGGGTGATAAAACGAAAAATATTTTTACGCGTGGATATTTGCCGCTTTACAATAACAGGTTTGCTGTTTCCATAGATGTAATTCCTTATGAGTGGTTTAAAACAGATACGCTAACAAGAGACATTCGGGCTGCGCGTGGCAGAAGCGGTAAAGGAGGTGCAGGCGGCGATATTTATTTTTATTCCATCTTTCAGATTTTGCGGAATAAGGAAAAATGGCCTGACCTTGCTTTTAGAGCTGCTTTTAGACTTGCATCAGGAACGAACCTTCGCAATGCAAGATATACGGATGGGCCGGGATATTTTTTTGATTTAAGTGCAGGAAAAAATATTTCTGTTAAAAATAATTTTCTCAGAGTGTATGCTATGTCCGGTTTTTATGCCTATCAGACTTTTGATCTTCAGCATTTGCAGAATGATTGTTTCCTTTTTGGTGGCGGACTGGATTTCATTTTTAAAAAAATTGTTTTTTCTCAATCGGTTGCAGGGTATTCAGGGTATCTTAATATGGGTGATAAGCCCATTGTTTACCGTGCAGGAGTGCAATTGCTTTTTAAGAAATTCGATTGGAAATTTTCTTATCAATGGGGTTTGCATGATTACGATTTTCAGCAGATACGAATAGGGGTAGTGTTTCATACGAATTTGTTTCGATCGTTATTGGATAAAAATAAGTGAGGCAGGATTATGGCTTCTATTTAAGGGTATTACTTTTTTTATAGTCGGTGAAGGATAACCGCGGCGATTAATTTTCGCAAAATATAAGTAGGGCGCCATTAATTCAATAAAGGATTCTCGTAATTATTCTCCGGTACAAAATAATGGGGAATGCTAGTTTGAATCTGAATCTGAGTCTGAGTTTGAGTTTGAGTTTGAGTTTGAGTAACAGAGCGAGTGAGCAGTATGCGACTGCTTATTTACATTGGAGAGATTGCTGTTGAGAGTGGCCGATACTATCACTGCTAAATTACAAAGCAAAAAAAAGGGAGCGCCTGCTCCCTTATGTCTAACCAAACTAATTCAATACTATTATTAGTTATTCGATAATTTAAAATTTAATTCCACCACGCGGCCATTCTCAGAGAAAATCAACTGGTCAGCAAGATGCTTCATAAGGAAGATTCCTCTACCGCATTCTTTTTCTAAATTCTCGGCAGAGGTTGGGTCAGGCAGATTGTAATAATCAAAACCCGGGCCTTCATCAGCAATTGTAAATGCAATGGAATGCGGAGAATGCATACATGTAACATTTACTTTTTTATTTGGATCCGATTTATTGCCGTGGTAGATAGCATTCGTAACGGCTTCGGTAATAGCCACAAGCATATTTCCGAAAACATCTTCGCTGATGTTGTATTTATTCCGGACATCTTCAATCAGGTGTTCAACCATTGAAAGACTATCTGAATTTGATCTTAGTTCAAGATTCTGAATATCGCCTGTTAGTTGCATTAAATGGCTATTTATCAATTGATTGGAAATAATCGTTTACCTTTTTCCTGTAATAGGAATTTAAAGATGGAGGAACGGTACGCAGCAATTCCATCTCTTTTAACTTAAGTTTCTTATACTCTTCAAAACTATTAGGGTTACGTTGAAATGAATTTTTTGCTTCTTCAGATTTACGTTGTTCATCCTGATCTCTTTCCCTTTGTGCTTTCTCGCTTTCAAGGAGCCGAGTAGTAATTTCCTGCTGGCGTTTCAGCGTTTCTTCTGAAATCATTCGGTTAACAATATCCTTTTCAGTCTGTTCCATTTGACGGGCAATATCTTCCAAATTTCCGAGTGGTTTTCCGCCCTTTTTATTTTCTTCCTGGTTTATTTTATTAAGTTCATTTCGAATGAATTCCTGTTGAGCTGCCATTTTTGCCAATTGCTCGCTCATTGGATTACCCTGACTACCTTTTTTATTTTGACCGGGCTTCATACCTTCTTTAGCCTTCTTCATATTTTTATTTAGCTCCTCTTGCATTTTCCTCACTTCAGCCATTGAACTACCTTTTTTCTTTCCCGGTTTTTTGCAGCTGCCATCCGATTCTTTTTGTGATTGCTGCATCATTTGATTCAGTGCTTCGCTCAAAAGCAGCGTTAAATTATTAACGGATGTCATAACATACTGTTGTCTGCTACGTGCCTGTGGAACAAGTCTGTCTTCGAGGTTATCAAGTGAATGATCCATGTTTTGATTAATCAGGGAAATCTCCTGATTAACTTTCGACTGGATTTGAATAACTCTTTTACTCAAAGCAAATAATGAATCTTCAATAATTTTTGCATCGTCTTTCAGTTTCTGTTGTTCCTGGCTTAATTTCAGAAATTGAGGATTATTAATATCGATGGTTTTCAGGCTTTGCATAACTTGTTCCTGATTAAAAGATAAACGAAGCAGATTCTCTAAAAGAGCACGCAAAGCATTCATGTCTTCTTCGTTTTCTTCTTTAGCCATTTGCTCCTGCATCTGTTTCATTTTTTGTGCAAGCTGCTGCATTTTTTGAGAAGCACTCTTTTGTGATTTAGATGCTTTGCTCCCTTTATTGTCTTTCAGTTGTTCAGAGCTGTTTTCCATTTCTTTTTGAATTTCCTGTTCCTGCTGCTCCGTATTTTCCAGGTCCTTTTTATCTTCAAGTTCTTCGTTTTTCTTAGCTAACTCATCCATGTCTTTGCGGAAGTCTTCGAAATTTTTATTCAGTTCATCTTGTTCCTTTTTGAGCTCCTGACTTTCCGTTTTTTTATCTTCCGATTGTTTGGAGAGAGAATCTTCCTTTCGGGCGAGTTCGTCTAGTTTGTCAATATTATCCTGAAGTTTTTTCTCAAAATCCATTTGCTTAAAAAGTTCAATGGTTCGTTCCAGCTCTTTTTGAAGGTCTTTATTATCGAGCTTCATCTGACTAAGCTGCTCCTGCAATTGATTTTTGTCTATGTTTTGCATCAGACTTTGCAACTGCTCCATTAATTTTTTCAGTTCAGGAGATTGCAATTTTTCCATCAGTGCCTGAAGTTGTTCCTGTTTCTGCAGGATGTCTTCATTCACTTTTTTGTATTCCTGCTCTTCGCGATCTTTCTTTTGATTTTTATTTTTTAATTCTTCAAGCTTTTTTTCGAGGTCTTTATGTTGGTTGAGAAGGTCTTCGGCTTTCTTTTTATCTTCCCAAGTCATTTCCTTTTTTTCAAGAAGTTTTTTGCTGAAGTCATTCATGTCTTTTTGAATTTTCTTCGCCTGATTGATACTTTCCTGAAGATCTTTTTTTACCTCATCGGTGCTTTTTGCTGTATTTTCTTCAATCTCTTTAAGACTTGGCGCTTTGAAAACCAGGCTCTGTGAGCGTACTGATTTAGGGCCTTTGATTCCATCGTTGTCCCAAACTTCAAAATAATATTCGACTTCATCGCCTGCAAATATGTTTACATTATTAAGGTCCCATGAATAAAAGTAGGGGTCAGTATTCATGTTTTTGCTAACAGCAATATTTTCGGAAAACATTTTTCCTTTGTTTGACAAACTTCCCGGAAGGGTATCGTTTGATTTCAGGAAACGATAATTAAAAGTAAGTTTTGTAAAACCGTAATCATCTTTCACAAGGCCTTTAAAAAAAGTACGTTTGGAAGAAAGAGAGTCTTTCTGCTGTTCAACAGTAATGGCAGGGTAAAGGTCAGGAACGACATTTACTGCATAATGCATGGAGTCTTTACTGTTTAAAAAATGATTACCGGTAGTTATGCTATAGGAATCGTTTTTATAAAATCGTTTAGAAAAAGAAAAGCTGTTTTCTCTTGCGGGGATAAGTGAAAAAGAAGAGTCGCGGAAAGCGATATGAATCAATTCCGTATTTTGAGTAGCAAAGCTCCACACAACCTTTGTTCCTTCGGGAATGAGCAAATCACCGGTGTTCTGAAGCGATTCATTTGTTTTGTGAAGATAATTCGGATATTCAAGATTTATGTGAAAGCTTGTAAGAACAGGATTTGGTAAAGCTTCTATGGTATATTCCTCAGAATAAAAGCCATCGGCAACGAAACGAAAAGTTTCAGACTTTTGAATATTTCTGAATTGAAAATAAAAATCAGTTACATTTTCTTTACTCAGTTTAAACTGATTTCCCTCGGTTTCAATATATACTTCGGCAGGAATTTCTTTTCCCTCCAAACGAACATCAACCTGATAATCCTGCTGCTGAACAGCCTTCAGATCTTTGTTTAACAATTTAAAAGTAAAAGGAGCAGGCTTTTCAAAATAGGTATTGTGTTCGATAAGCCTTTTTGTACTGTCTTTGATTAAAGACGGTGAGGTAAATAAAATGAAAATGAAAGCACATAAAGGAATGACGGCAAACCTAAGGTAGCGGCGGTTTTCAGAAAGATTGATAGCGGAAACAAAGGGAACAGGTTTTAATTCAGAAATCTTTTGATCAATACCTGCCATGAGCAGTGATTGATTCTGCGCATTTGAATTTTCATCTGATTGCTTCTTGAGCTGAAGCACGTTCAATAATTTGTCCTGTACATTTCCAAAATGCTTGCCGATAATATCTGCAGCCTGTTCGTGCGAAATTATTTTGCCGAAACGATAAAGATGCATTAACGGAATAGCAATGAATTTCCCAAGGATGAACAACATGCTTCCCACAAACAAATAGAAAAGAAATGTCCGAAAAGATGTATTGAAGTGGCCAAAGAATTCTATTGTCGTAACGACCAGGTAAAAACCCAGCAATAATGTAAACGAATAAATGATGCCGCGAATGAGCTGGTTTTTATAGTATTTACGTATAAAAGCATCCAGTCTGGCAATTAGAGATTGATAGCTTTCCTGCATAGTTAATAGGGATTATTGCAAAGTTAATACATTAAACGTATGGAATGAAGGGATATTATGGTGAGGAATGTTAAGAAACAAGGCAAACCAATATGTTGATACGGCCCTTTTTTGAGAAATGAATTAATAAATTAATTGAGAGAAGGATTTTAAAATTGATTTAGTCTGCACTGCAAAATCTTCCGAATACTCCCAATGGAAGTTTAACATCATATCTGCTTTTAAGATACAGTTCTCCTGTTTGAAGATTTTTTTGTTTACCAAGCAGATTTTCTACAATAAGTGACGAAAAACCCAGAGAATAGGTATTCAATATTAGAAACCGTTCCTTTTCATCAAGCAATTCAAAAACATTTTTCATCATTTCAAAAATCATTTCTTCTAGTTTCCATTTTTGTCCGTCTGTGCCATGTCCATAAGCAGGAGGATCAAGAATGATACCCTGGTATTTCTTTCCCCGCTTAACTTCTTTTTTCACAAAAGCCATTGCATCTTCAACAATCCAGCGAATGTCGCTGAGGCCGCTTAATTCCATGTTTGCATTGGCCCATGTGACTACTTGTTTGATTGAATCGAGGTGAATGACATCGGCTCCTGAAGCACGGGCTGCCAATGATGCCCCTCCTGTATATGCAAATAGATTCAGCACTTTTGGCTTTTCCGTTTTCATCTTCTGCACGCTTTCAGCAATATAATTCCAGTTAACAGCCTGTTCTGGAAAAATGCCTACATGTTTAAAAGCAGTAAGCGCAAGGCGGAAGCGTATAGCATCATTTTTATTGTTACCGTGAAACACAGGGATTTTGTATTCAATATTCCAGCGATCGGGAGATTCCTTTAATTTTTCCCAGTGCCCTGATGAGCTGGTAACAGGCACAAAACGGACATGCGCCATTTTTTCCCATTCCTTTATAGATAAGTACGGCCTCCATAGAGCCTGGGGCTCTGGACGAATGGTTATATATTTTCCAAAGCGTTCGACTTTGAGAAAATCGCCACAATCAATTAATTCGTAGTCGTCAAACTTTTCAGGAGTTAAAAGAAGCATTTTTGAATTAGTTAATTTGAGAATTTGAGAATTTGAGAATGAGAAGGAAGTCTACAATTTTAAACTGTTTAATTAATATAATCAATATACTATTTCAACCAATCCTTTTCCAATCCCCCTTGTCCCGTAGGGACAAAATCTCGGTTGAACATTAAATTGAATAAAATGATTGTATAATTTTATGGTAAATTGGGTTTATTTTTGGAAATATTACAGATTATTTTTTAGAAAATTTCGAGTTTTTCCGGGCTTGATAATTTATAGGTCTTTAAATAGGAGTTGAATTGGATAATTTTTTTAAATAATTAAGGTGCAATTACATTGAGCAAAAGTTATAAACAAATGACTTTTATTCAATAGCCAAATTATATATTTATACCATCATTATAAAGCTATAAATCATATAAAAAGGGAAATGGATATTAATAATAGTGAAATGACAATAGAAAATCTAAAGCAAAAGATTGAAAACCAGGCCAATCTAATTAAAGAACTGACCCGGGAAAATGAAGAATTATACCACCAATACAACCATTTAATAATAAGAAATGGAAAGCTGTTACAGCGTATTGATGACTTTCAAAAAATCATCAATGAAATGCATATTCGCGTTGAAGAACAACAGCTTATTAGCGGCAATATGATGCAGCTAAATGACAGACTTCGGATAAAAAATGATACTATATATTCAGGAATTAGAGGTCAGGAAAAGGAGTATTTGAATACACCGGTTGATTCAAAAGCACAGGAGGCTCTATCATCTTTTGATATAAAAGATCTTAGCAAACGCTGGAAAAGTTACCCCGGCCAGCTCGCTCAAAATGAGCCCAACCTGCGTAAGCAAATATTTATGCTTATTCATTTATATAGCAGTTCGCCATTGGCTTCTGCTGATCTTTTTAGCAAAGCAGGAGTTGGAGGAGTTACAGGAGCCAGATATGTCAGTTACCTGAAAAAACTGGGATTGATTTGTTATACCGGAGCCAGAAAAAAGGGACATTATCACATTACACAAACCGGCAAAGAATTTCTGGAAAATAAGAATCAGCAGCTCATTCAGGAGAAAGAAAAAATCAGTAAACCGGAGAACTCACGGGCGAAAATTTTTATGGAAAACACTAGTCATAGAAATGAAATTAACATAGATCAAAATGATCTATGATGCTGAATAATTGAAGCAGTTTATGAATTTTATTGATAAATAATGTTGCTGAAAGTACTGCAGAAAAGTGCATTTTGAATCATTGCATTACAAGGATTAAAAATACTTGCATCAGGAACGTTTCCTAAATTTTTAGTTTGTAAGGGAGGAACGATAATGCTTTTTGACCAACTGAAGCTCATATTGTTCCCGCTGGAGGAATGCTGTAAACTAAATGTAAAAACCATTTCAGAATCTACCAGACTTTGAAAATTAACCTGTATTCTGCATTTATTTGTTCCGCATTCAGTGTAAGGAAAGTTTTCCTGAATTTGAGTCAAATGAAAAATTCCTACTACATCTCCGAAACGTGGACTAGAGAAATTATTGTCTATTAAATCACAGTTTCTGCTGGAAATTGTATCGGTAGTTCCATTACAAATAATGCACGTTCCGTCATCTTCATCAGCTACGCTGTTGTAATTTATTGCACTCGGATCCGTGCAGCCTTTTTCTTTGCAACCCTGAAGAATAAAAATAAAAAGGACAGAAGAAATTGCAATAAGAGTTTTTGAGAAAATTTTCATGAAAAACTTTTTTTAAAATTTCACGATAAGAAATAATGCTACCGGTATATTGAAGGAGAAATCATCAGTATCACTTCCCGTATTCAGATTGGAAGTTGTTCTCGTTTCCTGATTATTATTAAATAGTTCGATTTCTGTATTTAAATTCAGAATATTCTTTTTTTCTTCCTTCTTTGTATAATACATGGATGCTTCTGTGGCCAGCATAATTTTTTCTGTAATGTGAAAACCAAGAAAAAATTGAGGCCCATAACCGGAAGAAGTTGTTTTTGTATTTACGGTTGTAACACTTGAATCTATAACCGATCCATTGTTATTGACAGTAATGCTAAAAGTTTTATCGCTTTTCCAGCCGACTAAATAATCAACTCCTGCACTTGCTTCAAAACGATTGCTCAGTGTAAATTTTCTTTCGGCGCCTATTCTGTAATTTAAATCATTGACCCGGGTTTCTCTGTTTATCTGTGTTACCTTATCGGTAATACTTGTATAGTCGTAACCAATTCCTGCATGCAATCCCCAGTTTGTTTTTATCATATTGATAGAATAAGTCAATAGATAAGGATTGGTATTTGCTGCAGTATTATTATTGAGATTAACCAGCTGGCGAATCAATTCATTTGCCTGCAAGCCTATATAATGATTAAACTTTTTTGCCTTAACGGGTGTAGTTTCAAGAGCAAATGAATTTAAAGTTGCCGTCAAAAAACATGAGGCAAAAAAGAAAAATTTAATCATATACTATCTTTATTTAGCCGCGAACGGATTAGAATACTTTGGATCAGTTATCATTTTATAATCTGTCAAAGTACCTAAAAAGGCCTTTAGTGCTGTTTTCTCCTGCGCTGATATGTTCATGCGCATTGGATTTCCAGTCTGGTCTTTTAGTCTTGGATCTAAAGCCGGACTGCCGGAGATTCCCTGACTATAATGATCAAGAACCTGGTCAAGAGTAGAAAAACGACCGTCGTGCATATAAGGTCCTGTTAAAGAGATATTCCTGAGATTTGGAATTTTAAATTTACCGTTGTCAGCTACATCATTACTCACATTTTCACGTCCCTTATCAGTGTAAACAGCATCAAGACCAATATTGACAAAACCACCACCCATTTCATAGCCATTTGACTGTTCTGTTTGGTGGCAACTGTTGCAATTGTATTTATTGAAAAATAAATTTCGGCCTTGCTCTTCAAGGGCGTTAAGTTGTGCCTGACCGGCTCTTGCCTGATCAAAACGAGTATTACCGGAACCTATAGAACTAACAAATGAACTCAAAGCAGAAGCTATTTTATCTCCATCAACATTAGCCGCGCCGAAAGCATTTAAAAAAAGATCTTCATAATATTTAAGACCTTTTACTTTTTCAACAATACCATTCATATCGCTCATTCCCATTTCTACGTGGTTGGTAATAGGCATAAGTACCATAGCAGGCAGGAATGTGGCGCGACCATCCCAGAATAAACTTGGGTTGTTGAAACCAAAAACTCCTCCACCATTCAATATTACATTTTGAGAGTTCGATACGTTTTGAATAGGAAGTGTATTTCGGAGTGTCGGATGATTTTCAAATCCGGGACTGAATGTAACATCATCGGAAAAAGCTATAGATTGTTTGTGACAAGATCCGCATGCAACAGAATTGTTCACGGATAAACGCGTATCATAAAATAACACACGACCAAGTGTTGCTATCTGATTATCAACCCCGGTAAACTGCGAGCCCTGTGGGGTTTCAAAAGAGGAATAATCGTATGACGAACTTGGCAGGTTTAAAGAAACCGCTGTAGGCTTAAGGTCTGAACCTATTTTACTACAAGCGAAAAGAGAAATTGCCAAAACAAAAATTAATAAGGTAGTGATAGTTCTTGTTCTCATTGGAATGTGTTATTAGGGATATATGCAATCAAAAGTATAAATAATCGGTTAAGAATCAAATATTAACAAATATTTTTTTAAACAGCAGAAATGCTTTGGAATAGCTTTATAAGGGAAAAAAATGAAAACGGGGCTTTTTTGCCAAGAAAACAGAAATTGAAATAGGAGTTGAGAAAAGGTTAAGCCGTTTTCAAAAATAACTTATCTGACCAAATTAACGCGGCCAAAATAATCGTGCACCCTGCCTTGTAGGTCTGTGACTTTAATCCGGTAGACATAAACATCTGTAGGGCAAGCAGCATCTGAGCCTGTTTTTTTGCCATTCCAGCCTTTTAGAATGTCTGATGAATTAAATATTTCCAATCCCCAACGATCAAAAATCAGCATGTCAAATTCTTTGACTCCAATGCCTAGGGGAGCAAAAACTTCATTGACTTCATCCCCATTGGGTGTAAATGCATTTGGTATGTAAAAAGCAAATTCATCTTTGATTGTTACCATTCCATAAGCAGTGTCTTTGCAATTTTTGTCACTGATAGAAATAAGTTTAACAATAAAAATTCCTGTGTCTCTATAAGCGTGTTCAATATTTTTACTTTTAGAAATTTCCGATCCATCACCGAAATCCCATTCCCAGGCATTTGAATTGGTGCTCTGATCAAAGAAGGAAATTACAGGATTGAAAATGGAAGCTGTTTCCGGCATCTCAGTAAAGGAAGCAATCGATTGAGGAAAAACACTTATTAAGGATGGAATTACTTTTTTACCGATACATCCATTGTTGTCTTTTACAATGTGATTGACAGAATAATTTCCGGGATACAAATATGTATGGGAAGGATTTTTTAATATGTCCGTATTACCGTCGCCAAAATTCCAATAATAGTCATTGCTATTGGAATAGGTTAGGTCAGTAAAATTAATTTCCAAAGGCTGACAACCGGAAATTGTATCTGCGATAAAGTCGACCTCAGGCGGACGTGAAACTACAACATTCATTGATAGGGTATAGGGCGGTGAACCGCAAGCATCAGAAACTGTAACGGAATAGGAAGTGGTTGAATCCGGAGTGACCTTTATCCTGTCGGTAGTATCCCCTGTATTCCATAAAAAACTATAAGGCCCTTCATTACCACCTGCTGCACTAACAGTAAGTAATGCACTGCTTCCTTTGCAAACTGTATCCGGAAGTCCTGCCTGTAAAGTAAGTGGATCATTTACACGAACGACTGCTACAGCTGTATTGGATACACAGCCGTTTGTATCGAAAGCATTGGCATAATATAAGGTGGTTTGGGTCGGTGCTACAAACAGGTGGCTGCCGTTAATTCCATTGTTCCATTTATAGATGTAACCGGGCGTACCTCCATTACATTGAAGGATAAGCTCCGCTTGTTGGCCAATGCATATCGAAGGGGGATTATCCATACTTAAAAGCAGAGGCGGAGGCTGATTTATATTTAATGTTGAACTGATCGTACAGGAATTTTTATCAGTCACTTGCGCAGAATAATTTCCGGCGAATAAATTTTTTGTTGATGCACTATCACTGCCTGTCGTCCAGAAATAAGTATAAGGAGCAACACCGCCGGAAACAGTAATTTCTGCAAAGCCATCAGCTTTTCCCGAGCAAGTCGCATCTTTAGTTGTTTTTCGCAATGATAAAGCGGGAGGCGCTCCGATTTGAAAACCGGGTCCGCTTGTACACTGATTTCCGTCAGTAACGACTATGGAATAAGCTCCCTCGGCAAGGTTTTCTGCATGATCGGATGATCCTCCATTCGGAAGCCATTGATATGAATAAGGAGGATTGCCTCCGGAAACTATTGCCGTAGCGTTTCCATCAGGCTTTCCTTTACAGCTGGCATCGTTAGATGTTATATTCACAATTAATGGTTGAGGCTGATGAATTGTAATCAGTGAATCAACCCTGCATCCATTTGTATCTCTTACTGAAATTAAATATATTCCTGCAAACAAATTATTGGCCGTTGAAGATGTTGATCCATTGGACCAGATGTAATTGAAGCCGGGAGTTCCCCCTGAAACAATTACGGAGGCAGCTCCATTGTTAAAGCCATTGCACGTAACATCCGATTGCTGTGTACTCACTGATAATACTTCCGGACTTCCTATTAAGGCTTGCACGGAATCCATGCAGCCGTTGCCGTCTGTAGTTGTAAGTAAATAATTTCCCGATGGTAAATTTGAAATTGATGATGACGTATCGCCTGTTGACCATACGTAAGAAAAAGGTGCAGTTCCTCCTGAAGTTGCTGCATAGACAGCGCCATCAGAAAAGCCAAAACATTTTACATCTGATGTTGTAACAAGCGAAGATAGAGGGTTTGGTTGTGATATAGTAACAGGAAGTGATGTTAAACAATTATTAGAATCTCTGACGGTAACCGAATAACTTCCGGCAATAAGATTTACTGCAGTGGTCCCATGGCCACCGTATGGAAACCAATTGTATTCGAAAGGAGGAATGCCGCCTAACGTGTTGATGGAAGCAGTTCCATTATTACCATTGTAGCAGGAAACAGGTGTTGCGGTAAGTAACGATAGTGTAGGTCCGGTAGTATTGGAAACGGAAGCGGCAGCCGTTACTGAACAATTATTTGAATCGGTAATATTGACAATATACGAACCTGCAGGAATTCCATTGGCTGTACTTCCGGATATTATTCCTGGATTCCACAAATAACTATAGGGAGTAGTTCCGCCATTAACCATTGCAGAAGCTGTACCGTTGTGCAATAAACATCCTGCAGGAGTAGTCGCTGTTGTTACAACCAGAGGCGACGGCTCTGTGATTGTGACCGGTGCTGTTATTGTACAGCCATTAATGTCGGTTACCTCAATGGAATAATTTCCTGCCTGAAGATTTCCAATAACGGGACTGTTCAACCCGCCTGGCTGCCATTGGTAATTGAAAGCGCCTGTTCCTCCGGAAGCAATGACTACTGCTGAACCATTGCCTGCGCGAAAACATGTAATATTCGAAATGTTTAATTGAACAGTGAGTGGAGGTGGTTCGGTGATAATAACATTGAGGCTTTGTGTGCAGTTAGCGGCATCGCTTACAGTTACATGATACACACCGGCAATTAGTCCGTTTGCAAAAGCAGAATTTCCTCCGGTAGGTTGCCAGTTAAAAGTATAAGGCGGCAAGCCATTGTTTACGTTTAACAATGCTGTGCCATCGTTTCCGCCGTAACAGGTTACAGGCGTTTCAGAAAGCAGACTGATATTTATTATTCCTGTGTTTAATATTGTTGCAGTTGTTGTTGCAGAACAATTGTTGATGTCATTTACTGTAACGCTGTATACTCCAGGATTTAATCCATTAATAACAGAGGAGGTTTGTCCGGAAGCATTCCATAAATAATTATAAGGGGGTATTCCCCCTGAAACGATAACTGATGCTGATCCATTCGGAAGAGAACAGCTTCCTGCCTGTGTTGAAGTTTGAAGAGTAAGTGGCTGAGGTTCGGTTATGCTAATTCCTGTTGATGCAGTGCAGCCGAAAGCATCAGAAACTGTTACTAAATAATTTCCTGCAGACAAACCAGCTGCAGCAGACGTAGACTTCCCTGTTGGATTCCAGTTGTAGGTGTATGGCGCAGTACCACCGCTAATAAGTGTACTTGCAGAACCATCATAACCTCCGTTACAGGAAACAGGAGTTGAATTGTTGATGGATGCCATCAAAGCAGTCGGTTGACTGATTATACCTTGAGATGAATCTATGCATCCCTTCTGATCGGTAATTACGACTGAAATATTTCCTGCAGACAACCCGCGAACACTATCTGTTCCAAATGTTCCATTGCTCCAGGAATAAGCATAAGGAGTTGTCCCACCGGTAGTATTAACTCTTGCAATACCGTTATTTCCACCAAAGCAACCGGGAGGAGTGGTAGTTAGAGTAGCAGAAAGTGGTTGAGGTTGAGAAATCGTAACTGAAAAATACGATAAACAATTAAAACCGTCAGTAATGGTAACAGAATAATTTCCTGCACTAAGCCCCGATGCCGATGTACCTGTTCCTCCATAAGGAGACCATTGGTATGTGAATGGTCCTGTACCACCGGAAATATTCAGAGAAGCAGAGCCATCGTTTCCTCCAAAACAACTTACAGGAACAACGGTTCCGGCAGTAACTGAAGGAGAAGTTGAATTAATAATTACCGTAGTACCGGAAGCAGTGCAGCCATTGGCATCCTCTGCCGTAACTGTATAAACTCCTGCAGGAAGGTTTGTGATAATTGAATCAGTTGAATTAATCGGTGACCATAAATAAGAGTAACCCGGATTTCCACCTGTTGCCGACACATTTAAACTTCCCAGAGAAGCCCCGCATGCAGATGATGTTGTAGCCATATTTAAATTTATCATTGCCGGCTGAACAATATTAAAAGGTTTTGTTTGTGAACATCCTTTTGAGTCAGATACTTTTATTGAATGATTGCCGGCTGACAGTCCCACCTCTATGCTTGAATTTCCTCCGCCCGGATTCCAGGAATAAATGTAAGGCGGTATTCCTCCCGCAACGTTTACTGTTGCAGACCCGTCGTTTCCATTAAAACAAGTTGCGTCAAAAGCAGTCACTGAAAAATTTAATGAATCCGGTTCACTGATTAGAATATTAATTGATGACGAACAGTTTCCGGCATCAGTTACTGTGACTAAATAATTCCACGCTGATAAATTCCCTGCTATAGAGGAGTTGCCTCCGGTAGGAAGCCATTGGTATGTGTAGGGCGGTAACCCGCCGGTTGCTGATACAATTGCCGAACCATCATTTCCTCCTTTGCATGACACATCCTCAAAAGACGCAAGTGATAATGTTAAAAATGCTGTTTGTATTATATTTACTGAAGAAGCACTGCTGCAGCCTTTATCATCAGTAACGGTTACCGAATACAAACCGGGAGTAAGGTTATTGATGGATGCTGTTGTATCTCCATTGGGAGACCACATGTACGAATATACTGAATTTCCTCCATTCGCTGTTGCCTGAGCAAAGCCATTATTGACTTGGCAGGAAACATTGCGAAATGAATTTATTGAACTTATTAGCGGGGCGGGCTGAGTAACAGATACCGGAATGACTTCCGTGCAATTGCTTGCATCCGTAACAGTAATATTATACAATCCGGATGCCAGCCCGGAAGCAAAAGCAAGAGTGTCTCCGGTACCAGACCAGTTAAATCTATAGGGTGGTAATCCCCCGGTTACAGAAACTCCTGCAGATCCGTTATTCTCTCCGAAACAACTGACAGGAGTGGATGAAATTACATTGCCAACTATGGGAAGAGGACTGGTAATATCAAGTGTATCAGCTGTAAGGCATCCATTAGCATCCGTTATCGTAACACTATAATGCCCAAGACTCATGTTATTTAATGTAGGAGAATTAATATTGCCTGGTAACCAATTGTAATTGTATGGTGGTGTGCCTCCGTTTACGGATACTAGTGCAGATCCATTGCTTGCATTTCCGCAATTGGGGTTTACAGTTATAAATGAACTAGACAAGACTGCTGGTTCAGAAATAAAAACGGAAATGGAAGAGGAGCAATTGTTGGCGTCAGTAACTAATAATGTATAGCTGCCCGTTGATAATCCATTAATTGACGGACCGGAACCGACCGAAGGAAACCATTGATAACTATAGGGGGCTTGACCTCCGCTTACAGTAACACTTACCGCACCATCACTGCCGCCTTTGCATGTTACATTGGCTAATGATGAAAGATTTATTAACGGTCCTGTTGTATTTGAAATAGGAATTGATTTGGATTGCGCACAACCCGTGGCATCTGTAACAGTTAATATATACAATCCTGCATCAAGTCCGGAAATATCGGAAGTAGTTAAATTTCCCGGATCCCAGTTATAAGAATAAGGTCCCGTTCCGCCTGTTACAGAAGCAGAAATGCTTCCATTAAACAAGCCACAAAAGGCATCAGAAGATGTGTGGTCGATGTTTATGGCAGATGGTTGGGTAACATTAACTATGCGATTTACTGTGCAGCCATTATCATCATTTACCACTACAGAATATGTTCCCTGAATAAGTCCCGAAATGGATGAAGCGGTATCGCCGTTTGACCATGCATAAGAATAAGTGCCGACTCCACCGGTTGGTATTACTGCAGCCCCTCCGTTGGATTCTCCAAAGCATTGCACGGGTGTAACCGCTGTTGTGGCGCTCAATACAGGAGGCTGAATTAATGAATAAGAAAAAGAATTTGTGCATCCTGCATTATCAGTGACCGTAACAGAATAATTTCCCGAATAAAGGTTTGTTATCACCGGCCCTGTTGCTCCATTTGACCAGACATATGTATGCGGGTTTGTCCCACCGGATGAAATAACGGAAATTAAACCATTGTCATCGTCGTTGCACAAAATCTGATTTGCAGTGAGTAAAGAAATATTTAACGGTGCCGGCGCAGTAACTGTTGAATTGGAAGAAATGCTGCATCCATTGGCATCCGTAATGGTTACAGAATAAGTTCCTGCAGAAAGTCCGGTTATTGAAGAGGTTCCTGTTGCACCGGTTGACCAGGAATATTGAAAGGGCCCCGTTCCGGAAGCAAAAGCTGTGATTGAACCTGTTCCCGGTAACGGACAGGCAGAATTAACAGCATTCAGGGTAGCAGACAATCCGGCAACAGTTATTGAATAGGAATATGTTTGGAACCCTTTCATCGGACAGTTATTATCCATAACGGTAACAGTAAAAACATAGGGCTGGCTTCTAATATTTGCAACAGTCGGCGTCCAAGAAAATGTTCCTGTTGGAAATGTATCTGTTGTTGCAGAAAAGGTAGCGCCCGGAATACCGTTATTCCATGCCATGCTAAGTACCTGACCGGTATTGGCATCGTTTGAATTTATTGTGAAATTTATTGGTGTGCCCGGACAAACAACTGTTTGAAAACTAGAAGTACCATTGATACCTGTTAGGGTAGGTAAATTGTTGGAGCAATTGCTGGTCCACATTTCAATATCCTGAACAACGCTTCCAATAAAAATTCCATTTCTGTATTCATCAATTCGTATTGCCATTACACCAACTTCAGGAGCAGTTGGATTAAGTTTTATGTCGCCGGTTTGTGATACAGAAACAGGCGGTGAAGAAGAAATCGGATTTGTCACCGAATAACCCGGATTAAATACAAGGCTGTTAACCGGCGAAGATTGCGGATTAACAAGTGAATAAACAAGTGAATCGCCATCGGCATCTATTGCCCCCATATTGTATTGTACAGGCTGTCCTATGCAATAAAAGTAAACAGGATCGTTGGTGAAAACGGGAGATGAATTTGCCGGAGCATTAAAATTATTTAGTCTTGCTTCCACATACGTTCCCGGAACACCGGCACAGTTGTTTGGAGTATAGGAAATGGTTGTTATTGCACAGTTACGGCAGCAAATGTTGTATCCGAAAACCCAATCGGTACAATGCCCGGGTAGCGTTATGTCGGCAGTATATTCAAACTTTTGTATTCCCGGATTGTTTCCGCTGCTGCAGTTAGTGGAAGCGGTATCGCAAGGTCGTGTAATTTCCTGCCCTGTATTCGCTATTCGGTTTAACATTAAGTTAATCGTATAACCGCAGGAAAGCGAATTACAGTTCACGGAAACAGAATTGGGAGCCGCAATGCCTGAACAATCACGGTAAAGGGTAAGGTGGAGTTCAAATGTATTTCCTGTAACCCAACGGTAAGTAATTGAAGCACCGCTGATATGGGTTGCAAGAGCTTTATCAGGAATCAGAAAAAAATAAATAGCGAGAAAAGAAATAATAAGTCTGAGGTTATGCAAAAGCTCCGCCTTCCTGAAAAGGTGAGAAATACGAAACAGATAAAATAATTCTTTTATCATTCTTTGCAAGCCTGCAATAAATCGATGTTTTACCGATACAGGTTCTTTCTATTAAGACGAAGGAAAGGCGCTTTCGGTTAATCATATATCGCTTAACTATTACAGTAGTCTCTATCCCTTTACTTTAAGTTAATGCATGTACATTTATCTGAAACAAGGGAAGAAATTGATAATTCTTTGTTTTTCTTTTCCGGTGAAAAAAAATGTAAGAACCGAAGAGTTTTTTGTGAAAAACAACAAGAAAAATGTTTCAGATCTTACTTTTTGGGCAAATAAGAGTTGCCATTAATTGGTTTAGAATTCCCGGTGAAATTAATTTTATGAATTAAAAAATCAATTTTACTTCCATTATCTTTTTTAGAACTTTTATTCAAGCATATTAATTATATATTACGTTTTTAAATCAATTCATATTAAGTAAATTCAAACAATATTTTGCTATTGCGTATAATTTCCTTAAGTTCGTAATGAATTTACATGTTGTAATAGAATACATTAGAGGCAGATTAAAATAATAACTTTCATAATCATTCAAAGTTTTTATTTTTGCACGAGATCAAAGAAAATAAAATTCAAAAATCATGTCAAGACCTAAAACAAAAAGTGCATTGGTAGATGGATTTGCTGAGCTTGTTAGTTCTTTAAGAAAGATGGAATCTCAACTCGCACTACTTTTAAAAATGCAAAAAGGAAAAGCAAGAGGGCGTGGTCGTCCTCTGGGCTCAGTCACCAGTTTCAAACTGAGTGGTGTTCCTTTACGAGGACCTGGTCGTCCCCCCGGAGCCAAGAATAAACGTAAGCCCGGCCGTCCTCCTGGAATTGCAATTGCTCCCAAAAGCAAAGCAACAAATGGAAAGGGAAGAGGAAGACCAAAGGGAAGTAAGAATCTTCAATAAAGAATATATGGAAACGTCCAAAAGGGCGTTTTTTTTTGCTTTATTAATTTATTAAAAAGGGAATTTGAATTAGAAGAAAAATGACTTTGCATAGAATGATAACATGTTGAATATTAACACTTAAGAAAATATGATTGATAATTTTCTTATCTTGCAATAATGAAGTTTATACTGTTTCATAAATGATTTCTACAGCCAATTGGCCCAAACTTTTATTAATACTGGCCGGATTTTTCATGCTGTCCATACAATCGGTAAAGGCTGTTACTTGGGAAAAATTATACAGTAAAAAAAGTGCAGACTGCTTTAGAGATGTTCGTGAAGTTATTTCGGGAGGTTATATTCTTGCAGGTTATACTGCTGATTTTTCTCCAAACGATACGGATGGACTTGTTGTAAGAATGAATGTAAATGGAGATACGTTATGGACTTTTGTTTATAACGGACCGTTAAGCCGTGAAGATGTTTTCTATAAAGTTGTTCCATTAGCAGATGGAGGTTTTATTTTATGTGGACATAGCAGGAGTTTTGGAAATATCGACGATGCATTGTTTTTGAAGCTTGATTCAAGCGGCATTCTGCAATGGGTGAAAAACTGGGGAGGCAGCGGAATTGACCGTGCACAGGACATTGTTGAACTTGCCGACGGAAAACTGGTTGCCTGCGGCTATACTGCTTCTCCACCGGCACAATATTACGATGCATTTATTCTCAAAATGGATAAGAATGGCGGGATAGTATGGAGTAAAATTCACGGCCAAAGTACTTACGAAGATGTTAATTCGTTAAAACTGCTTTCTGATGGCGGTTTCATTATGGCCGGTCAAAGCAACAATCAGTTTTATCTCTTACGCACCAATTCAATCGGTGATTCTATCTGGTCAAAATCATTTGGCACATTAGGAGTAGATAATATTGAATGTGTGAATTATGCTCAGGGTGGACAAGGGTTTGTTCTGGCTGGAAGTTCAAACGGTCCCGGCGGCGCAGGTGGAGACGATGCTTATCTCATTCGAACCGATACAGGGGGAACAGTGCTATGGACAAAAACTTTTGGAGATTCCATTAACGATGGTTTTCATAGAGTGGAACAAACGAATGATGGAGGCTATGTTTTAATTGGTACGAGTGGACAAAGTGTATGGGCAAATCCCAATATATGGATTCTAAAAACGGATTCAGGAGGAGTTGAAAGCTGGCACAACTTTTTTGGAGGAAATCTTCACGATCATGGTTATTGTGGTATACAAACACAGGACGGCGGGTACATCGTCGCCGGGCACTCTCGCAGTTTTGCTTTTGATTTGTTCCTCGAAGATGCATTTGTGGTTAAATTGAATTCGACCGGAAATGCCACTACTAATTTATCGTATACAACTGTTACAAAATTTCTTTCACCGGTTGATTCTATTTGTCCTTCTTCTGCTGTACAGTTAAGAATAGAAATTGCAAATTTTGGAGACCAAACAATTAACAGTATACCTGTTACTATTGAAATTACCGGCCCTGTTTCACAAACTATTTCACAAACAATTAATTTGCCATTTGTCCGTGACTTGTTTTATGCATTTAATTTAAACTCCACGGTTAATTTATCAATACCGGGAACATACTATGTTCATTGCTTCACAGGAAATCTACAGGATGTCGTTCCTTCTCACAATTTTTTAGATACGATAATAACAGTATATACTTCGCCTGCACCGATAACAACTGATGGAAAACATTGTGGTCCGGGTAATGTTACACTTTCAGCTGTTTCTAACGAAACAATTCGTTGGTATAATGCATTAACAGGCGGAGTTTTACTTAATACCGGCCCAACTTATAGTACTCCTTTTTTGAATATTAGCACAACGTATTATGTAGAAGCAGGAGGCATTTGCCCAAGTATACGAACTCCTATACAAGCTAATATTGTAAGCACACTTCCTGATCCGCAGGTTACAGATGGCTCTGTATGTGGCAATGGAACGGTCTTTCTTTCCGCATCTTCTCCGGACACATTAAAGTGGTATGAATCTCCTGTTTCATCCAATGTTTTAATTATAGGAGATACATTAGAAACACCAATTATAACTTCTGACACAATTTTTTATGTGCAGGCAGTTGATAATAATTGCATAAGTAACAGAGTCCCTGTACTTGCATCTATTGATTCATTGCCTAATGATCCTGTAATAACAAATGCAGCCATCTGCGGAGGCGGAACGGCAATATTGAATGCTTCATCTGTAGATCTTATTACCTGGTTTTCTTCACCTAACGATAGCAATTCAATTGGTGTTGGAAATAATTTTACTTCACCTCTGCTTTTTTCTTCTACTGTTTTTTATGCTCAGGCGTATAACGGCATTTGTTATGGTAATTTTGTTCCTGCAATGGTAACTGTTAATGCTCTTCCGTCGCCCAATCTTGGGCCGGATACCATATTCGATCCGAATTCGGTTTTACTTGATGCAGGCAGCGGATTTAGCAGTTATTTATGGTCGACCGGTGATACAACACAAACTATTATGGCTGAACTTATCGGTGATTATTGTGTTGATGTTACCGATTCCAATTCATGTACAGCAACAGATTGTGTTTATAAAGAATTCGACAATGGCGTAGAAAAATATATAATCACAAAAAAGTTTGATGTTTTTCCTAATCCGACAAATGGTTTGTTAACTATTAAAAGTAGAAGCAGCGATTATAAATTTTCAATTATTGATATTGCCGGAGAAGTTATTTATGAATCCTTTTTGACTAAAAGTAGTGAGGTTTTTGATATTACATTTTTATCTCCCGGTATTTATTGTATTCGTTTTAGCAATGCAAAAAATATTGCAACGGAGAAATTAATAATTAATTAGGAGTTTTTATTGTAATTGATTTTAAAGAATTGATTAATCTAATTACCGAATCATAACCCCGCGCTTATTGAGAATAGGGATAATAGTCATGTTTTCTTCTTTAATACTTTCCGGGAGAAAAACATACTTCTTATCATACAGATGCTTGTCAATATAAAAACTTACAAGGAATTCGTTACTGAGTCCAAAAAGATTATCCATAATAGGTTCTATTTTTGCATATTCTTTTGCATCGACATTTCCAATATGATGTCTCAAAACAGATGTTTTAACATCACGTCCTTCGAAGGTTCCATAGCCGTGAGAACTGATTAACACATTGTTTATACCGGAATCGTATAGATTTACAAGATAAGCGTTCCAAATTGACTCTCCATCTTCATTGGGTTCACGCACAATAGCCACAATAATATTTTCTACAGAAGGCCGGGGAATGTCTTTAAGCATAAGTGAGGGCAAAGATAATGGAATTCGCTTTTATAGAAGTGAACCAAAAATTATTTTCTTGAGCCAAAGGTTTTCAAAACTTCTTTAGTATAGGCAATCATATCGGTGTAGTGATTTCCTTCTGTTTTTTCGCCTCTTTTCTTACCCAGCCTGACAATTATTATTCGCTCATCGGGAATTGAAATAATATATTGGCCATAGATACCTCTGGCATAAAATATCGAATGACCCTCAAGCTGCATCAGCCACCATTGATAACCGTAATAATCAATCGTCTTTCCTTTTTCATCCATGCAGCCGTTTGGAGTAACCGATTGTTTTACATAATCAGCTGGCACCAGCTGTTTTCCATTCCAACGACCACTGTCCATGTATAGTTTACCAATTCTGGCAAAATCACGTGCCGATGAATAGAAACAGCAATACGATTTTTCAAGCCCATCGAAATGATCCAATGACCAGTAAGCAGGTTGTGTGGCATTAATTTTCTTCCATAGTTTTTGAGAAGCGTAATCTGAAATAGTAAAACCGGAAGTTTTTTCAATGATAAGTGCAAGCAGGACGGTATTGCAACTCATGTAGCGGAAAGTCTTTCCGGGTTCTTCAACAACTTTTAATCCTGTGACAAGTTTTTTTAATGCGGTTCCGTAATAGGCTTTCGTTGTTTTGGAGAATAAATCAGAATAACTTTCATCCCAATTCAAACCGGAGCTCATGCTTAGGAGGTGACGAATCTTTAATTTTCCGTTTTCCCCTTTGCTGAATTCCGGAATGTATTTGCCGACTGAATCATCCGGAGAAAATAATCCTTCACCGGCAGCAATGCCTGTTAAGATTCCGACAATACTTTTTGCCATTGAAAAAGAATTACTGAAAGAATTATCGAGGTAACGATCCCAATATCTTTCAAAAGCAATGGAATCATTTTTAATTACCAGGAAAGCGACAGTTTCGTACTTAACAAGGTCTGTGTCGAGTTCAACCGGAAGGTCGACCTTATTGTACATTTTTGATACCGGCCAGGGTTGCGGATTGCTGTCGTTTACTATCCTTGTATCAAAGATGTTTATGTCATCGATATCAGGATACGTATAAATTAACGTTTTGTATATATAGTTATAACCTGTAATCCAAAGCGCAATTATAAGACACACTAATAACAGGCCGAGTGTCCAGAAAAATTTTATCCAGAAGGGGCTTTTGTTTTTAAAAGACTTTTGCATCATTTATGCAAAGTACATTGAAAATATTAATGGTTTATCGACGGGGAAAGAATATTATTAAACGACATCGTTGAAAAATATTTAAGAAGAAAGCGCTCTTACTCCTTATCCACAATGGTAATAAAAGTTATTCCAAAAAGTTCATTCCAAATAAATCTGCCAAATGAAATTTTACTTTTATTTTCACTTCTTCCAAATCAACTTTTCTCCCAAGCTCTTTATCGAGCGAGGTAACAGACTTGTCCCTGATTCCGCAAGGGACAATATGATTAAAATAGGAAAGGTCAGTATTCACATTGAAAGCAAAACCATGCATGGTTACCCAGCGGGAACAACGTACACCAAAAGCACATATTTTGCGTGCAAGTTTTGGATTATTTTCATCAAGCCAAACGCCTGTGCATCCCGGTATTCTGCCGGAGGTAATACCATATTCTTTCAGGGTTCTAATAATGGCTTCTTCCAGGAAACGAAGGTATTTGTGAATGTCGTTAAAAAAACAATCAAGGTCGAGGATAGGATATCCTACAATCTGTCCAGGACCGTGATAAGTAATATCACCCCCGCGGTTGTTTCTATAAAAAGTAGCCTGGAGTTTCAAAAGATCTTTTTCCGAAACTATAAGATTTTCTTCGTCACCGCTTCTGCCAAGGGTGTAGACATGGGGGTGTTCGCAGAAGAGTAGGAAATGTTGTTGAGGTTCACGGTATTCTTCAGCGAGAGTCCGGTTACGAAGTTTTCTGTCAACGACTTCATTAAAAAGTTTTTCCTGCATGTCCCAGGCATCCTTGTAATCGATCAATCCAAGGTCGCGGAAAATTACATTTTGAAAATCGAGTTGGACTTTGTCGGGGGGAGTCATGGTAGAATGTCTCTGCTTACTTTGAGTAAACCTTAGTAAGCCTTGTGGTTAATTTTGATGTCGGATTTAACCGCAAAGGGCACAAAGGGATTTAATTTAGATTTTTGAAAGTTCGCCTTTGAGATGGTTAATAATGTCTACTTCTGTGGCATCAATTTTTTTCTTATCGGCAAGCATGACAGAAACATAATCGGTGAGATGAATAAGATAGATTGACCGTTCAAGGAAAGAGTCGCCTTTCGACCAGATCTCTTTTATTTTAGGAGTATACTTATTAAATACTTCCTTGCTGATTTCAATCCTTGTTTGTGTGCGCGTATAATCCTGTTTGTTGCGCAGAATGATTACTGCCAGATTATCATTTTTTTCCGCCCAGCCAACGAGTTCATTGTGATTCATTTCAGGGAGGATATTGTGCCAGCAAAGCATTTTTGAATTTTCGTTTATCTGTTGGCGGAAGCGGGTAGCTACTCCATTGTAACCATCAACTGCATAAATAACAGGAGTTTTTCCGAAGAGGAAATCAGTTACAACAGCAGCTTCAGAAATGATATTACTTTTTTCTTTTTCAAGTAAAGCTACAGAGGCTGTAAGTTGTTTCTTGAAATCAGCTCCAATAATTCCATAACCATTCAGCACGTAAAATAACTGAACAAGTGAATACCCCAGGCAGGCCCGTGGAGGCTTTCCTGAAGGAATCATAACCAGGTCAAAGTTTTTAGTTTTTGCTATTTCAGCTAACTTACCGCCGGAGGTTATGCAGGTTATTTTTGCATTTTTTTTAATGGCAAATTCAAGAGCCTCTAGAGTCTCTTCTGTATTTCCGGAATAAGAGCAAACTATTACTAAAGTTCCGGCATCAACAAAAGCAGGTATAAAATAGTCCTTATTGACAACAACTGGAACAGTACATTCTCCTGCTATTATCTCTGAAACAATAGTCCCACCGATCCCTGAGCCACCCAGACCTGTAATAAGAATGTTTTTAATAGGCGTTGCGGTTTTTTTGAGTACAGACTTTTCCCCAATAGCTATGGCTTCTCGAAGCTGGGACGGAAAATTTTCAATTAGTTGGTTCATAGTAGACATAGTGGGGTTTTTAGAAATGCAAAGGTAATGATTTGTTAAGAATTAATTGCTCTGCTTTCTGTATATAGTTTCATTGGAATTACCTGCACTTTATCCTTGAAATCAATATGCATATTTATGTTTTCCGGAATACCAATTCGTCTAATAAATTGGATTTTATTTTCTAATTATCTGACCGACATTTGCAGGCAAAATTTAAAAGTTGGCCGGCCTCCCGGAATCCGGATAAATTATTTACCAAATCAAGTATTTAAATTAATGAGAAATGAAAAAATAATGTTGGATAGAGATTTAGCTAAATTATATGGCGTCAAGTCTACACGTTTGCGGGAACAGGTGAAGCGTAATTTATTAAAGTTCCCTTCCAATTTTATGTTTCAATTGACAAAACAGGAAGCCGAAGTAATGGTATCGCAAAATGCGATACCCTCAAAAATGCACCTGGGCGGAACTTTACCATATGCATTTACTGAGCATGGCGTATTAATGCTGGCGAATGTACTTAAAAGCGAAAAAGCAATTCAGGTAAGTATAAAGATTATAGAGTTATTCGTAAAACTTAGAGAAATGGTGATAACTAATTCTGAATTCGAATTTGTGCTCATTTCTTTCATTGTTCTACGATAAACACTATTATCTTTGCAGCATAATTTAAAAATAGATGGAATTAAACGATCAGGAACTCATTCGCCGCCAGAAGCTGGATGAACTTTATAAACATGGCATAAATCCCTACCCTGCTGAAATTTGGGAGAATACCCATTCTTCCGCAGAAATACTTAGTGGCTTTCCAACAGACCCTGAAAAATTCACAGAAGTAAGCCTGGCAGGACGTATAATGAGTGTTCGTGATATGGGAAAGGCTTCTTTTGCTGTTTTACAGGATTCATCAGGCAGGATTCAGATATATGTCCGCCGCGACGATATTTGTAAAGGGGAAGATAAAACCGCTTACGATTTTGTTTTCAAAAAAAGCCTTGATATTGGCGATATCATAGGTGTTAAAGGATATGTTTTTGTTACCAAAATGGGCGAGACAAGTATTCATGTCAATGAATTTAAGTTGTTGAGCAAAGCATTGCGTCCGCTGCCCATTGTTAAGAAAGATGCAGAGGGTAATACGCACGATGCTTTCACCGATCCTGAATTACGTTATCGTCAAAGGTATGTTGATCTTATTGTGAATCCGGAGGTAAGGGAAGCATTCATTCAGCGCACAGCGCTCACTAATTCCATGAGAAAATTTCTGAACGAAAAACAATACCTGGAAGTTGAAACACCAATCCTTCAGCCATTGTATGGTGGAGCTGCAGCACGCCCGTTCAAGACGCATCACAATACGCTCGACATGACATTGTATTTGCGTATTGCCAATGAACTTTACTTAAAGCGTCTTATTGTCGGTGGCTTTGACGGCGTATATGAGTTTGCAAAAGATTTCCGAAATGAAGGAATGGATCGTTTTCATAATCCTGAATTCACGCAAATGGAATTGTATGTTGCATACAAAGATTACGAATGGATGATGAATCTCGTAGAGGAAATGGTGGAAAGAATAGCTATGGATATTCACGGCAAGACAGAAGTTCAAGTAGGGGAACATGTTATTAATTTCAAGAGACCCTGGAAACGATTTTCCATGTATGAAGCAATTGCTCATTATACGGGAGTGGACATTACTGAAATGGATGAAGCAGGTATAGCTAAGGTTGCACGCGAAATGGGTATTCATGTTGAACCTTCCATGGGAAGAGGAAAGCTAATTGATGAAATATTTGGAGAAAAGTGTGAGCCTAAATTAATTCAACCCACATTTATTACTGATTATCCTGTGGAGATGAGTCCCCTTGCTAAAAAGCACCGCACCAAAGCCGGACTAGTAGAGCGTTTCGAAGCAATTTGCAATGGTAAAGAAATCTGCAATGCATTTTCTGAACTTAACGATCCCATCGATCAACGCAAACGTTTCGAAGAACAGCTGGAACTCGGCAAAAGAGGCGATGAGGAAGCTATGCAACTCGATGAAGATTTCTTACGTGCACTCGAATTTGGAATGCCGCCAACAGCAGGACTCGGCATAGGAATCGATCGCTTGTCTATGATTATGACGAACTCTGCTTCTATTCAGGATGTTTTATTCTTTCCTCAAATGCGGCCGGAGAAGGTTGTTCAATTGGCGGAGGAGAAGGGATGAGAACTTAGTACTTAGTAATTTGTACCTTGTACCTTGTACTATTCAATTTACCAGAAAATCAAACCTATGAAAAATAAAATATATACCTCATTACTTACACTGATATTAGTATTATTTATCGAGCATTCATTTGCACAGAATCAGGTGGGTTATTTAAAACGAGTTTCTCCGGAAGAGTTTAATAAAACATTAAAAGGTAAACATGGTGTAATACTCGATGTTCGTACTCCCGGAGAATTTAAAAAGGGGCACATTGAAGGTGCCATAAATATTGACTTTCTCGACGACAGCTTTACGGCGCGCATTGATTCTCTCGATAAGAATAAAGAATACGAAGTGTATTGTTACTCCGGTGGTCGCAGTGGAGAAGCTACTGAGCTTATGCAGAAGAAAGGCTTTAAAAAATTACTTGATCTGGAAGGCGGCTATTCTAAATGGCAAGCAGCCGGACTTCCTGTTGCAAAATAGGAAAGACTTTTTTTTAAAATATCCGGTATTAGTAATATAAATAAAGTTGTCTTGAATTTCTTGTCTTTGAGATTCCGGCTAATTTACATTCCTTCTCTTTTATGTAACATTTCTCCGGTTACAGCATAAGTTACAGAATAGGATTTAGTCCCTTTTTTAATTAAAACTTCGTAGACAGCAGCTCCTTCTCTTTTTTCAATCTTAAGTGCTCTTTTAATAGCATAGCCGATGAATTGTTTTGAAACAGATTGTCGAATCATTTTCGGAAGCTCTATTGTTTTGAGTTGAGTTTCTGTTTGTCTCCAGGGGCCATCGGCACTAAAATATGCTGACCTCAGAGTTTTCTTCATTACAAAGTTCGCTCTGTATTCATTGGCATTTGCTAATTGCCAATTTACTTTTCCTGCTGTTGGGTACTTTGACTTAAAAGAAGCAGCAACGGAAGCGGGAAGTTTATCGGGTGATACTTTCTGTCCGAATGTTGTCAAAGTAAAAAAAATAAAAGTAAGTAGTATTATGGTTTTATTCATTTTGAATATTTTTTATTCATTTAATAGAGTCCTTTCTAACGATAATAGTTTAGAAATATTTTAATAATAATAAATAAAAATAATTTCGACTTTATTTAATGATTTTTCCTGATTGCAAAAAATTGTCAGAATACGTCAGGCGATAAAAATAAAGTCCCGGCTCAATTTCACTTATATTAATAGTTGAAATCCTATCTATTAGTAGCTTTGAAAAAAGAAGTTTTCCGGAAACGTCAAATAATTCTAAAAGAGATTTTTTATTATCGTTTTTATCGATGTAAAAATGACCATCTTTTGGAATGGGCGTAGGATATATTTTCACATCATGTTTATTTGAATTCAATTCTTCAAAGCCGGTATAATACTGAATGTTTCCACAACTTAAATTTGCTTTATGGAAACCTGAAAGTCGATTATAGTAATATGAAAGATTACCACATGCTGTACAACCGACCACCGCATAACCTGTATATCCTAATCCACTTCCATAACCACCGATGGTTATTGTAGGTTCAAAAGGGGCTGGGTAACAATTGGCGAAAGGATTGAAAACATAATCTCCGGAACGATTCTCGACCATTACTCCACAATTATTAAAAAACATCCTATTACTATAAGCAATTCCATTTAATGTATCTGCTTCTTCAGGCATTTTATCCATGATTGGGGTGTTTAGCGATGAATAAGTATCTCCACCTGATCCATTAGTAATAGATGTTACTATATGAGTTCCAGTGCTATCCTGAACAAGGTTATTTATTATCGTTTGTGTTGAATAGGTGTAAACGATAGTATCTCCATTTGTAGAAATACTTTTGCCGGTAAAAATTTTTGTGAAATAATTATGTGGCGGGTAAGGTGGATTCGCAAATCCTGGAATTATATATGTTTCATATTGTAATGTATCGCCAATATCAAAATCATATACTTTTCCGATTGTCAATTGCAGTTGATCGTTTAACGTATATGAGTCAGAGTTAGTAGGAAAATCACGAAATGAAAATAATTTATAAAAGCCATTATTCTTACTAATAATAATTTCTTTTCCATTTGAAAGACTGATTGTTTTAATTGAATCGGGTAAACTATTAATTATAATAGGCGCAATATTTGTCACCGTAGCAAGAATGCCGGTGCTATTAAACATCCAGGTAGAGCCAACACTATCCAAAGGGCGAAGGAAAAGAGAGTCATTAAAATAGTTGAAAAAGATAATTAAACTATCCGAACGAACAAGAATTTTTTGACCAATCCATGAAGGACCGAAAATATTGACACAATTATTAGAGTCGGGGTTGTATTCATCAATTGTAAAAAAATTGTAATACAATGTGTCGGTTCCATTAACTTCAATTGAATCAACCATGATTGCACGAATATCATATTGGCCTCCAAAAAAATGAGGAGTATTCCATTGAAAAACTTTGTAATTCTGAGCTGAGACGGTTAGGCTATAAAATACAAGGGAAAGGAATATAAAATTTCTCATCAAAAAAGAAGGATTTTTCAAAGGGTTTATTCCATATTCCTGTAAATATAGCAATAAATATTTTAAAATGATATCCGTATCAACCTAGTGTTAATCAAAAAAAACTAATAAACGAAATCGAATCCTAAACAAATGCCTGCAAATCATACAACCTCTTATAAACCCCATTTTTAGCCAGAAGTTCAGCATGTTTTCCCCGCTCTATAATTTCACTTTTTTGCATGACAATGATTTCATCTGCATGCTGGATGGTTGAGAGGCGATGGGCAATAACTAATGTTGTTCTGTTTTTCATCAATTGAATGATGGCATCTTGCACGAGCCTTTCACTTTCTGTATCGAGAGCTGAAGTGGCTTCGTCTAAGATAAGTATAGGGGGATTTTTTAGGATAGCACGTGCAATGCTAATTCGTTGGCGTTGTCCACCGCTCATTTTACTTCCTCTGTCTCCTGTGTTTGTTTGATAGCCTTCAGGCATCTGAAGGATAAAGTCGTGTGCATTGGCAATCTTTGCTGCTGCAATGACGTCTTCTTCTTTTATATTGTTCAGTCCGAAAGCAATGTTGTTAAAAATAGTGTCGTTAAATAAAACGCTTTCCTGACTTACAATTCCCATCAGTCCGCGGAGGTCTTTTATTTTATAATCTTTTATATTTTTTCCGTCGATCAGTATTTCTCCCTGAGCAGTATCGTAAAAGCGTGGCAATAAATCGGCGAGCGTTGTCTTTCCCGAACCGCTTTGGCCGACAAGAGCAATGGTTTTTCCTTTTTCAATTTTTAGGTTAATGTTTTTCAGTGCCCAGCCGCTTTCGCCTTTGTAATAGGCAAAAGAGACATCTTTGTATTCGACAGAATTGCTGAAACTTTTGACAGGTAAAGCATTTTCTTTATCTGTAATCGTAATTTCTCCATCCAAAATTTTATTAATCCTGTCAACAGAAGACAAGCCTCTCTGAACATTTGTATATGCTTCTGAAAAAGCTTTGGCCGGAGGAATTAGTTGAGAGAAAATGGCAATGAAAGCAATAAATACAGAAGGCTCCAGCTTTTGTTCAGCACCAAGAACGAGTTGTCCGCCGAAATACATTACAATGACCAGAACAACGGCACCTAGAAATTCACTCATGGGAGCACTGAGGTCGCGTTTTCTATACAGGCGGATCATTAATTTTCTGTATTCGTCATTCAGTTTTGAAAATTTTTCGTTGAAGAATTTTTCAGCAGTAAAGGCTTTGATTATACGAAGACCGGACAACGTTTCTTCTATGGTAGCGAGAAGCACACCCATTTTCGCCTGACTTTTCGCCGAGGTACGTCGTAAACTTTTGCCTATTTGTCCAATTAGCAATCCGGCAATGGGTAATAAAATGAAAACAAACAACGATAACTGTGGACTCATAATCACCATTGTACTTAGAAAAAGAATCATGGTAATTGGTTCGCGAAAAACCACTTCAAGCGATTGCATAATACTCCATTCGATTTCCTGAACGTCAGATGTCATGCGCGAAATAAGGTCGCCTTTACGTTCGTCAGAAAAATACGTCAGCGGCAGCCAGAGAATTTTATTGTACATTTTATTTCGCAAATCACGTACAACACCGTTACGGATAGGCGACACAAAAAACATAGCCAGGTAACGAAAGAGATTTTTTAGAAAAAAGAGTACGACAACTGTAATGGAAATCATCATCAAGGCCTCTATTTTTCCATTTTCAGCTATATAATTACTGAGGAAATAATTAAAATTCCCCAGCAATGATTTCACCGAAAGGGACCATGGAACTTGTTTGTAATCGGATGTCTGGTTAAAAAGCACATTCAGGAATGGGGCAATCATAGTCAGTGAAAAAAGGGAAAAAATAACTGACATTATATTGCAAAGGATATTCAATGCAGCAAACTTTTTATACCCGCCAACAAAACGGAGAATCCTAAAATAATTTTTCACGGGGCAAATATAAGTTAAAGAATTGACTAGTGGGAGGAAGGGAAAATGGAATGAGATGGAAAAACTAGTTCGAGTTTTATTATTTTCAGTTGGCACAAAAACCTAAAATATTTCTGCGAAATGACGCTACTCTGCTATTATTTAGTGCTTGCGTCGGGTTGCCAAAGGTAGTCAGACGCAGGCACTATTACTAAATAAGTCGGTCATCTCGCAGAGTAATATAATTAAGTTAAGATTTTAATAATGCCCTTCGGCTGCGCTCAGGGACCGGTTACTCGCAATAGGTTTATGCTTCGACTACGCTCAGCTGAGCGTAGTCGAAGCCTTATCATAAACCTAAAAACGGTCCCTGAGCGAAGTCGAAGGGTTAATTCTATAACTTAATGACATTGCTCACAGAGACCTTTTAGTTTTATTGGTAGAAATTTCAATCATATGTTTCAACCCTATTTTTTTAAAACCACATATTTCATTAAAAAATCATGTGCATTCAAGATCTCAATTTCAGAAAAATAAAAATCATTTTTATCGTTTGTAACAATGCATTTGCATTTGCTATTAAGAGCCGAGTAATATTCCAGCCCATCTTCGAAATCGTTAATGGCTTTATTTGCTGTTGTTTTTCTTACGGATTCCTCATTGATAGTGGTAATGCGAATTTTATCCGAAAGAAGTTTTATTTTTTTCCTCGCCAGAGTATTTCCATTCTTTTTTTCTGCAAAATAGAAGGCAATGGCCAGACAAAGAGGAGATGTAAAAACCTCAAATTTTTTATTATCGCACAAGCTTAGAATTTGCGAACAAAAGGAAAACTGAGGATATTCATTACACAAGACGGTAACCAGAATATTTGCATCAAGGAAGATTTTCACTTGACTTTCTTTTTTTCGAAGAATTCTTTCTTCAATGATTTCCGGGAACGATTAGAGCGGATGTATTCGACTTTGCCTTCACTAAGCTGTTGGATCCAATCGGATACGGGAAGTTCATCGATGGATTTATGAGAAGAACTTGTAACCTTTGTTAAAAGGAATTCCATAAGGCGAGACAAGCTAATGTCGTTATCATCAGCAAATTTTTTCGCTTTTTGAATGACGCTTTTATCGAAACTAAGGGTAATTTTTGCATCCATGGGAGCAAGTATTATTTTATACGACAAAGATATAAAATCTATACGGCAAAGTAAAATTTTAAACCAATATTTGACTTAAATGCTGTTTAACATGGATTTTAATACGATTATGATTATTTTCCCTTACAGTCAACCAAATATTACTATTTCCTTCAAATTTCTATCTTTGCACCATGGATACGACCAGACAGCAAAAATACAATCGCCTTTTCCAGAAGGAAATCGGCGAACTATTTCAGAAGGAAGGGTTTAATTTTTTCGGAAAAGCATTTGTAACAGTAACCAATGTCAGAGTTAGTCCCGATTTGGGCATTGCTAAAATATACCTGAGCATTTTTGGTTCCAAAGATCCCAACCAGGTTATGGAGCAGATAGAAAAGCACAATAAGGAAATACGCAAACAATTCGGTAACAGTATTCGCCACCAGGCACGTATTGTTCCCGAGCTGAAGTTTTTCCTCGATGATTCGCTTGATTATGTAGAGAAAATCGAAAAACTCCTCAAGGGCGACAAACCCAAGGAGAAGGAATAATTATTTTATTTTTTCAAGTACATTCCCCAAACAAATTAAACAATGCAATACGATCCGATAAAACGCATACTCGGAAATGTTTTCAATAAAACGCCTTTCCTCCGCCGTTTGTTTTACAACCTGCTCGACCTTTTACTTTTACGGTCTTGGCACATTCACAAAGAACTACGCCTCTGGATAAAGGAAAGCAAAAATGCAACAGATATCCTTGATGCAGGCGCCGGTTTCGGTCAATATACTTATTGGCTTCATTCAACAAATCCGCAATGGAAAATTTTATCTGTCGATGTTAAGGATGAGCAGGTGGCAGACTGCAATAACTTTTTTCAAAAAATAGGAGCAACAAATGTCCGCTTCGAAGTGCAGGACTTAACTAAATATGTAAAGCAGAATTCTTTTGATCTTGTAGTTTGTGTTGATGTCATGGAACATATTGAAGAAGATGTTCAGGTATTCAAAAATTTTCATGCTTCCATGAAAAGCGGAGCCATGCTGGTAATCTCCACACCATCCGATCAGGGAGGAAGCGATGTTCACGGCGACGAGCAGGCATCGTTCATTGAAGAACACGTTCGCGATGGATACAATATTCTTGCTATACAGGAAAAACTAAAATCAGCCGGCTTCTCAAAAACGTATGCCCGTTATCAATACGGCACACCGGGAAAAATTTCCTGGAGGTTGTCGATGAAATATCCAATACAAATGCTGGGAGTTTCAAAACTGTTTTTTATTATTCTTCCGGTTTATTATGTTGTTGCTTATCCAATTTCGTTTGTGCTTAATTATGCTGATACGGTAATGAGTCATAAAACTGGGACTGGACTGATTGTAAAGGCTTGGAAGTAGTAGAACGTTTTTCCCTTGCTGGGCGAAGTTAAGCGCGAAACGAAATCTTTATTAAATGAAATGCTAGCTGATTGAGCGCGTGACTTCGTCCACGACGTGGCTTTTAATGTTCTAACGAATTCCACTTTCCTGTTTTTTGCAAATTTTGGAAAATGTACGTAAGTTAATCCCACGCTCCGTGGTGGACGAAGTCGCGCGCTCGAGATAATTGCAGAGCAATTATTTATATTTCTACTTCGCGCTTCGCCCAGCTGAAGTAACCTCCTCGGTTTTTATTTCACCGGAAGCAATCTGAATTACAAATGTATATTTCTCCTCATTCAAATCAATCATTGAGCGAGTTTTTCAAGAAGTTCTCTATCTTCAATTAAAATTTTACGCATATTTTGAGATAAACTAATAGTATCGGCAGATTTGCTTTGAAGGGCTTTTAGATATTCTTGTAGTTAATTTTATTTTCAAATATACCCAAAAGAAAACTGCTTAAGCAACAACTGAAATTGCTGATATTTACAGTTCGCTAAAAGCAAAAATAATAAATAAGTTTGAATTCAGTATTGAACCTTGCACTTTAGAATTCAAACTGTAAGTTCAAGTCCTGAAGTATTGAATTAGGAAACAATAACGCGGATTTCAAATCACTACTGTTCGGAACCTTTGTAAATTGTCTGAACCCTGAAAGAAGGGATTAAAGGATTAACATGAATTGAAATAATGCAATGTGCCTACAAGCAAATGAAATTGAGATCCTCTTCATTTTCAAATTAAGGGTACTCCTTCAAGGCAATCCTTTAATCCTTCCTTTCAAGGGTCAGATGTTATTTTTCAAAGTTAACGATGTTGTGAACAGTAGTGTTTTCAAATCAGTAGAAATTGACGGCAGGATTGCTAATCTCCGAACAACGGAGATTCTTTACTTTTTGTAGAAATATTCAATAGTTGTAAATTATTTTGTAATAATTTGTAGGAGTAATAATAAATATTATCTTTGATTATACATTCCTATTAAAATGAATACTCTTTCTAAAATTATCTTGAGTTTTTTCTTTCTGATCTCATTTTTATTTAATAGCATTATTTTAAAAGCGCATAATTATATACCTATTCCAGAGGATTCAACAGTGAGATGGATAATGATTTTTCAATATTTTGATCCGGGTGTGTGTGAGGAAACATATTTATTTAATTACCGGATTACTGGAGACACTTCAATAAACGGAATGAATTACAAAAAAGTTAATATAGAAAACAATTTATTTATCCAAAATACCGCTGGAATCCATGGTTGTGGTAACCCAATAAATGGATATATATACGCATTCAGACAGGACACAGTGTTAAAAAAATGTTATCTTATTCCAAGAGATTCTATTAACGAACAATTAATTTATGATTTTTCTCTTCAGGTTAATGACACATTAAGTAATCCATATTTTAAATCTGGGTTGGTAATTGCTTGTCAAGATTCAATTCCAACTTTGCATAGTTTAGATTCTGTTCTTATCGATAATCAATACCATCTCATACAAAATATTTATTGTGGCGATAAAGTAATCGAAGGTATTGGATGGTTAACTGATCCGTTTATGTTTGGTTTGACTTTTTATCATTTGGTATGCATGAAGAAGGATACTTCATTGTTATTTCTTGACCCAACTTATGGATTTTATTGTAATTGGTTCCCAATAAATATTAAATCACCTGAGAATAAATCCACTGTCAATTTTAATATTTCAACTATAACTAATGAAATTCAAATTGAGTGCGGTCAAGTAATTTCAAAGATAGAAACTTTTGATTTAACGGGAAGAAAAATTTTTGCCGCTGATATCCAAACTAGTTCTTTTAATTTAGAAACGTTTTCTTTTCCGGATTTCATTATCATGAAAGTGTATTTAAAAGACAACACAATTATTATAAAAAAATTATTTTTAAAACAATAACCACATGGGAACGAAGCGTAAACTTGTATTTATAGTAATTTTTCTTTTTCTTTTTATTAGTAAAAGCTTTCCCCAAGGGATAGATGATCCTGGAAGGAGATTGCAAATGCTCATGGATAAACCTGCAAATTTTTATGAAGTTGAAAACTATGCTAAGAGTTATTTCGAAGCTAATCCTTCATTAATCACTGAGGAAGATGGAATTTATACAGAATATGAGCGTTGGCATATGTTCTGGTCAAGCAGAATATCAAATTTTGGAGATATAGTTATGCACTAACTTAATGACATTGGTATAAATACTATTGTTTTTATTGAAAATGATTAGTAAAATTGTTCAAATTATCTTATTTTTTATGAAAAAAATTATTCTACTTCATTTTTTATTACTGTTTTATTTAAACACATGGTGTCAAATTGTGTCCTTCCCATCGGATAGTACAACTTGGTACTATTATTCAGAGGACAATTCTGGTCCTAATCCAGTATTTAATTATTATCAATATGACATTACTGGAGATACATCTTTTAATAATAATTCATACAAAATTGTTACAGGGAATGGTTTATCTTATGCAGTTAGGAGCGACTCTGCTCAAAAAGTGTGGGTGAGATCTTTGAATACAGGATATTGTAACGATACATCTGAAATACTCTCATACGATTTTTCATTAGCATTGAATGACTCAATTTATGTTAAAGGCTGTAATGGTGATTCTTTTTTATGTATAGTTCGAGTTATTGATTCAATATCTACTAACATTGGAAAAAGACGAGAAATTAAATTGACAGGTGCTGAAACTTTAACTTGTCTAATGTCAGACACCATAACTTGGGTTGAAGGAATCGGTTCAACATATGAGCTCTTTTATAATTTTATTAATTTTTTCTTTGGTGGGCCAGGTACTTGTCCTTATTATTTTTACTTTTTGTCTTTGGATTCGCATGGTCAGAATATTTATTTTACTACAAGCTTACCTGAACTTCAAATACAAAATCTCATTTTTGTTGATGATAAATTTATTGTTCATTCTAAAGATAAAATAAAATTAATAGTAGTGCATGATGTTATTGGTCGGTTAATTGACACCTATATTCCGAATTTTCAAATTTGTCAGTTAAACTCTTCGAGACTTACTAAAGGATTAAATTATATATCGGTCATAACTGAAAGAAATATATTTTCACTTAAGGTTTTAAATTAAAGGGATAATTTGTTGAAGTTCATAACTCTTATAAAACAATGAAACAATGAAAAAACGTAACGCATTTTATTTTTTGTTAGTAATAAGTATGATCAGTTATTATCCTGCACGTTCTCAATCTACAGTTACACTCTTGCTGGGCGAAGTCTTAAGCGCGAAACGAAATCTTTATTAAATGAACTGCTAGCTGATTGAGCGCGTGACTTCGTACACGACGCGGCTTTTAATGTTCTAACGAATTCCACTTTTCTGTTTTTTGCAAATTTTGGAAAATGTACGTAAGTTAATCCCACGCTCCGTGGTGGACGAAGTCGCGCGCTCGAGATAATTGCAGAGCAATTATTTATATTTCTACTTCGCGCTTAAGTACTTCGCCCAGCTGGAAGGTTGTTGATGCCAAAGGAAAAGAAGTTTTAGTTTTTCAAAATGAGCAGAATTAATTATTAAATATCTTCAAATTATCCAATAAAACTTTTAACCTTGCAAGTCTAAATTCGTTAATCCGATAGCTATTGGATTTAACCAGCAAATTAATGAACCTCCCCTTTTTCATAGCACGTCGTTATTTTTTCAGTAAAAAATCTCAGCGGGTAATTAATATTATCTCTTGGATTTCAGCGATAGGGGTTACTATTGGAACGGCTGCTTTAATAATTGTTCTATCTGTTTTCAATGGTTTTGAAGATCTCATCCTTCGTCTTTATAATTCATTTGATCCTGATCTTCGTATTGAATTAGTAACAGGAAAATCATTTGATACAAATAAAATTAATGTCGAGCAATTAAGGAAGGTTGCAGGGGTAAAATATCTTACGGAAGTCGTTGAAGAGAGTGCTTTAGCAAAGTATCGCAACAAGCAATACATTGTGAAACTTAAGGGTGTTAGCGACGACTTTGAGCGCATGACAGGCATTGATTCCATGATTGTCGATGGAACGTTTCGTTTGAAGAAGGATGAATTGGATTATGCAATTGTTGGTACTGCAATTGCTTATAGTCTGGGTATTGATATAGAAAATGTATTCAGCCAGATTGAAATATACGGCCCCAAAAATACAACTCCTTCATTGATGGAGCCGGAGGGTTCTTTTAATAAGCGTTACATTTCTGCTTCAGGTGTATTTGCCATACAACAGGAGTACGATGCTAAATATATTATCACGCCTATTCGTTTTGCGCGTGAAATTTTTGGATATGAAAACAAATTAACTTCGCTTGAAATTGGTTTTGAAAAAGGTGTTGATGAAGAAGATGTAACAGAAAAGATTGCATTGCTTGCAGGAAATGATTTTAAAATTAAAAACCGGTTTCAGCAGCATGAGCTTTTTTATAAAATCATGCGTTCGGAGAAATGGGCTGTGTTTCTAATTTTGACATTCATACTTATTATTGCAATGTTCAATGTGATTAGTTCATTGACCATGCTTGTTATCGATAAGAAAAAAGATATTGCTATTTATCGCAGTATGGGTGGAGAGACAACCTTTTTGAGAAAAGTATTTTTGATTGAAGGGATGATGATAACGGTTTCCGGGGCTCTTATTGGCTTGTTGATTGGAACGGTTATTTGTTATGTTCAACAACGTTTTGGTTTGATTAAACTGGGAGGGTCGGGGTCATTTGTAATTGATAGTTATCCGGTTAAAATTGTTGTTGTTGATTTTGTTTATGTGTTTTTTACGGTTTGTTTGATTGGGCTTTTTGCGGCATGGTATCCGGCTAGGAGGTTGATAAGGGAGAAAATTAATTTGAAGGTGATTGCGGGGGAGGAGTAGGCTTCTGTTTGAGGGTAGGGGTAATTTTTATTGTCGGATTTTTAACCACAGAGTACTCAAAGGTTCAGCACAAAGTTCACAAAGGAAATAGTATTGAGTAAGGGCTCAACATTTTTCCTTAAAAAATATATCTTTTGGTACTGCCTTCTTTGAAAACTTTGTGCTGAACCTTTGTGCGCTTAGTGGTTAAGAAAAAATATAACTACAAAAGCAATTTCTAATTCAAAACAATATCTCGAAATCTACAACATCCCCGCCTTCAAAAGATACTCCCCAATCTGAATAGCATTTGTTGCAGCGCCTTTTCTAAGATTATCTGAAACAATCCACATATTAAGTGAACGGTCCTGCGATTCGTCGCGGCGGATGCGTCCTACGAAGACTTCATCTTTTCCTTCAGCATAGAGGGGCATGGGATATTCTTTCTTACCGGGATTATCGAAAACAACAACACCGGCAGTATTCATTAAAATATTTTTTACATCTTCAATTGAAAAATCATTTTCGAATTCTACATTGACAGATTCACTATGCCCGCCTTTTACAGGTACACGAACAGTGGTGGCTGTAAGCCTGATACCGGGATCTCCGATTATCTTTCGCGTCTCATTTACCATCTTCATTTCTTCCTTCGTATAATCGTTGTCAAGAAAAACATCAATCTGCGGCAGTACATTCATATCAATAGGGTATGCATAAGCCATCTCCCCTGAGATTCCGTTTCGTTCATTCATCATCTGGTCGACTGCTTTTTTTCCGGTACCTGAAACCGACTGATAGGTTGATACAACTATGCGTTTGATTTTATATTTTTTATGAAGAGGGTTTAAAGCCATTACCATTTGAATGGTCGAACAATTCGGATTAGCAATAATTTTATCCGCGGCTACAAGTTCTTGTGAATTTATTTCAGGAACAATTAACTTTTTAGACGGGTCCATACGCCATGCTGAAGAGTTGTCTATTACAGTCGTTCCCACTGCAGCGAATTTCGGCGCCCATTCAAGTGATGTATTTCCGCCCGCAGAAAAAAGTGCCAGATCAGGTTTTTGAGAAACAGCATCATCCATGGAAATAACCTTGTATTTCTTCCCACGGAATGCAATCTCTTTCCCCACCGAACGCTCCGTAGCAACAGGCAATAATTCAGTAACCGGAAAATTTCTTTCTTCTAAAACTTTTAGCATTACTTGTCCTACCATTCCTGTAGCACCTACAACTGCAACTTTCATTTTGTTTAATATATTATCCGGCATAAACAGTGTTGGAAATCGGTTTTTGCCGTTATAGTTTTGTCCTGCAAAATAAAACATTCCATCCAATGAAGTTTTACCTGGCGGTTATTTTTTCTTTACAACTTTTAAACCTGAATGCACAGGTCGAAGATCATTTCGACGACGGTGATTTTTACAATTCACCGGCATGGACAGGCGATGGAGCTGTATTTAACGTAAATATGGGTGGACAGTTGCAATTAAATGCACTTTCTGCGGGGAATTCTTGCCTTGCTGTTCCTGCAAACCTTGCTTCACTCGACTCCTGTGAATGGCGCTTATTTATTCATCTGAATTTTTCTCCTTCAACATCGAATTATGCACGTTTTTATCTGGCTTCTGATCAGGCAGACTTAAAACAACCATTAAATGGATATTTTTTACAATTTGGTGAAGCTCTTTCTAATGATGCCATTGAATTATTCAGGCAAAATGGAAATGCGGCAACTTCTGTATGTAGATGTCAGTCAGGGCTTATTGCCAATTCTTTTTCTGCAGGAATTAAGGTTTTCAGAAATCAATCAGGGCTATGGACACTTTCTGTCGATTATCAGGGAGGTATAAATTATCAGGAAGAAGCCTCGGGTATCGATTCTGTTTTTCACAGTGCAACTTATATAGGAGTCAACTGTCTTTATACATCAGGAAATATTGCCAAATTTTATTTTGATGATTTTTATGCAGGACCTGTTATTCCTGATACAACCTTGCCTGCTGTAACAATAGTGAAAGCGGAATCAGATTCAATCGTTTCAATAAAATTCTCTGAATCTATTGAAAATAATTCCCTTTTTGATTTCTCAAATTATACTGTTGATGGCGGAATTGGAAATCCGGTTCAGATAGTTCAGGATAGTATTGATTCATTGAAGTATTATTTGATTTTTCCTATACATTTTCTTTCAGGAATCTCTTATTCAATTTCAATATCCGGACTGAAGGATCTTTCGATGAATACTATGAATCCTCAGAATAATAATTTTATTTATTATTTACTTTCTTCAGGAATGATGTATGATATTGTATTTTCTGAAATTTATTTTGAACCATCTTCCATAAGTCCATTGCCCAATAGCGAGTACGTTGAATTATATAATAGAATTGATTCTGCAATTGACGTTTCCGGTTGGGTAATTAGTGATGGAAGTTCAGATGGTACAGTTTCTGATTTTATTCTTGCTCCGAACGATTTTGCAGTATTGTATAAAAACGATGATTCACTGTTGTTTTCCGGAATTCATAATGCAATTCCTGTTTCAGATTTTCCAACATTAAATAATGATGTGGGTGATCGTATTCGCCTCTTGAATGCAAATGGAGAAGTTATTGACGAATTAAGTTATAACGATAATTTTTATCACGACAGCAATAAAAAAGACGGCGGCTGGAGTTTGGAGCGAATAGATGCTGACTTTATTTGTCAGAATGAAAATAATTGGAAAGCCTCCATTTCAAATAAGCATGGTTCACCGGGAACCGTCAACAGTATAAAAGATGAATTCAGCGATATAAATGCTCCGTATATATTGTGTGCCTTTTTATCCGACAGTTCTTCGCTTAGAATAATTTTTAGTGAACCGGTTTCTTATGAAGCAGGCAACCCCGGAAATTATTCTGTTACCGATGAAAATGGAAGTGTAATAATTGCTGCGTCTATTAGTATGAGTCCGGGAAACGATACAGTTGTTTTACATTTTAACGGTTCTTTTCATTCGGCAATCTATTCTCTTCATGTTTCAGGTACAATAACGGATTGCCCGGGAAATAGCTTTGAGCAATTACAAGTGATTCGTTTCGGTTTTCCTGATGCAGTAGAAAAAAACGACCTGATTATTAATGAAATTTTATTTAATCCGTTTGATGGAGGATCTGATTTTCTCGAAATATACAATCGTTCTCAGAAAATCATAGACATAAAAGGATGGACGATTACAGAAGCCGGTTTTAAAGATTCAACGGATATCAAAGAAAGTTCACTTATCTCTGCAGAGCATCAACTTATTTTCCCCGGACAATATCTTGTGTTGACAGAAAACAAAGAGAACATAAGGAAATTTTACTACTGCATGGATGCGTATGCATTTTTGAATATTCCTTCCATGCCTGATTTTAATAGTGATGAAGGAAGCGTAATTATCAATGATGGAAATGGAAATACTGTTGATGCTTTTGATTTTAATGAAGACATGCATTTTCCATTAATTGTAGAAACAAAAGGCGTTTCCCTTGAACGATTAAATGAAGGTGAAACAAATGACAATATAAATTGGCATTCAGCGGCAGCTACGGCCGGGTTTGCGACTCCGGGTTATCGGAATTCTCAGTGGATTGGATTGGTGTCGGTTGAGGATGGGGTTTCGGTAGGAGAGGAGATTTTTTCTCCTGATGATGATGGATACCATGATGTGTTGACTATCCATTATTCATTTGCGCAAACCGGCACGGTGCTGTCGCTGAATGTCTTTGATTCTCAGGGAAGGCCGGTCAGAACAATACTTTCCGGCAAGACAGTTGGCACAGAAGGAGTTTTAATTTGGGATGGCCTGCTTGATGATTATGCAATTGCGCCAACGGGAATATACATTCTGCTTGCAAAAAGTTTTGATTTGAAAGGGAATGATAAAACGGTTAAGAAAGCAGTTTTTTTAACACGAAAAATTTAATTATATTATTAACAATTTTATTTTAAAATATAGTTGCACTTACGGACAACTTAATTTATCTTTGACCATTGACAATAAGGAGGAAGTTCAGGAATATCATTTTTTACAAGGGATATTTTCAGGATTTCTTAAAATTCGAATTCAGCAAGGTGGCGATATCTTTCGCATATTCTGTTTTTTTGACAAAGGACAATTAGTCGTATTGTCAAATGGATTTCAAAAGAAATCACAGAAGACGCCTAAGAAAGAAATTGATAAAGCATTAAAAATTAAGAAAGAATATGAAAGCGAAGAAAAGTAGCATCCTGACGTTAGATCAATTTAAGGTCAAACACTATGGTAGGCGCGGAGTTTCAAAACGTGACCGGCTTGAAGCAGGTTACGAAAATTTTAAGATTGGAGCATTGATACACGAAGCCCGTTTAGAAAAAGGTTTAACTCAAGAAGAACTTGCGGAAAAAGTAGGAACAACAAAGTCTTACATTTCGAAAATAGAGAATAATATTAAAGAAGTGCGGATCTCAACACTTCAGAAAATTGTCGAACTTGGATTAGGTGGAAAATTATTACTTTCAATTAAACTTTGAAATATTTCTAATCTTCTCTTATTAGGTAGAGCTTATTATCTTCTACTAAATAAAGCATTGGAGCGATCATAATTTTAGGATAACGGAGACGCAGTCTTTTTACCTCGCTAAGTATAAAATCAGTTTCATTTCCTATTTCAAACATAGGAGCAAAATGTAAAAAGTGATCTTCGGCCTGGTCTCTGTCCCAGCCGGTGGCTTCAACAAGTCCGTTAATGAATTGTGTTTTTCTGGAAATCAGGTTTACCATTCCACAATTGTTATGGCCAATGAGAGCAATATGTCTAACGCCGCCAACGGAAATAGCAAAAGAAACCTTGAATTCACTGTAACGCAGGTTGGCTCCACCGGTACGAATAATAAATGAAAAATTGTCGGGCATGTGCAAATGCTTTCTATTATCCATGCACATACCTACCAGTAATTGCGGATTTTGATATTCAATAAATGGCCTGTCTAAATTATGATATTCTAAAAGCAGTCCAATGGGAGTGTTTCTATACTCAGGTAAAATATCATTAACTGATTTAATGTCGATTAGTCTATTCATAAAAGTATTTTTCATTGGCAAGCCAACGAATCAAATATAAGGGAAGAATTGTCAAAGAAGCAATAGATTTGCTTACATTATTATTAATTTCCCCTTTTTTACGACCAGGCCTTTATCATCAAGTATATATGCCAAATAGATTCCGGAAGGAATTTCATGTATTTGGGTGATTCTGTCAGAAATAGTTCTTTGATAAATTCTTTTATTCAGAATATTATCAATGCAAAATGTCAATTTTTTACCTGTAACATCGGATCCATAATCAATAACAAAATAATCGCTTGCCGGTTGAGGATATATTTTTAAAGCTTCGAGAGAGGCTATGGAATTTTTCGCCGATAAAGTCAAGCAGGCAATACTATCGTAAACAGTAATGCAATATTGCCTTTGGCCTTGTTGGCGGGCAGGGCACGAATTATCGCGAGTATTTACTGTGAAGCAATGAGGACTACTGCTCACATCATTCAAGCCGGGCGTCCAGCAAAATTGAGCATTCTCATTTTGTCCGGGAGAAGTTGTAAATGTTGCTCCCGCAATGCTCTGATCCCATGAAATGTTTGTGGAATCGGAAACGTTAGGGTCGTGAGAAAAAATATCAAAACAAGCAGGAGAATTAACGCAAACAATTGTGTCAAATATTCCTGAGCCATTTATGCCGGAAAGAAATGGCGGGTTATTTGAACAAGTAGTTGTGTATAGTTCAATATCCCTTACAACTTCTCCAATCAGTACGCCATTTCTATATTCATAAACAAGTATGGCATAAACTGAAAAAGCCGGTTGTGTTGCAGTAAAACATAAAGTGCCATTGTTACTATTTAAGTAAACAGGATTGAAAGATTGTATAGGTTGAACATACGAATATCCTGTTCCATAAAGGAAATCCTGATTAGGTCCAATTTTTGGTGGAGTTAAGGAAAAAACAAGAGAATCGCCATCAGCATCAAAAACTCCGGGATAAAGACAATAGGGTTGATTTACACAAGTGAAAATTTCCGGATCAATCGTAAAAACAGGCGAAGTATTACAAAGGCCATTTGTATTATTTAAGGATGCTGTTATATATAAATTATTGTTAGTATTCATGTTTCCCCCAACTCCTGAATTTCTAGCTGACATTGTCACAGCAAAATTCCAATAAGCACATTCTGCAGGTAAGATTATTTGTCCTGAGTAAATCCATTTTTGAATCCCTGACTTAACACCACCATCGCACGTTGTAGGTTGCAAACAATTAGGAACAATCTGACCGGCGGGAAGACTCGCTCTTGTTAGTGTGGTAGTCATAGGGGAGAAGCCACAAGAGTTATCAACCTGGCAATCGACAGTCAAAGGTGGATCGATACCAAAACAATCACGATAAAACGTAAACGTAATGTTGTAAATCCCAGTACCTGCACATTCGTAGGTTAGTTCAGCTCCGGCAATATGAGATGCTTTTAAATCGTTAAACAAGAATAATAGAGGAGTGAGAAGAAATAATTTTTTCATGAGTTTGTTTATTAAATTGTTTAACAAATACTCTTACTAAAAGGGATCAATCTGAGATTAAATATAGCAATTATTTTTATAACTACTAAAAGGGTTTTAATTATCGCAAAATTATTCAAAAAGGGGAATAGGGACTAACGACTGTTTTCACAAGAATCCTTTAGCATACTTAAAAAAGATACTTTGTGCATCATTGAAAGTTCGTTTATTCTTTTCAATGCTTTTTTGTCATTGGCATATTTGTTAAAACAATCTTTCAAAGCAACATTGGGTGTTTGCTGAATTAGGGAATCTGCATTTAATATTAAAATTGCTTCAAGAGTACGCTGATAAGGATATCCCACCATGTATGCCTGGTTTATTTCTTTCAGGGATTCTTCGTGTTTACCTAAATTATAATTAGCAATTGCCAGATTGTAATGCGCTTCTTTATATCCGGGAATTATTGTTAATGCACGTTTTAAATAACGTATTGCTTCTTCGTGTTGTCCTTTATTTTCAAGTGTTGCACCAATATCACTGAGAATCTGAATGTGATAAGGGTTTTGACTTTCTGCTTTTCTGAAATAATAAAGTGAGCTGTCGGAGCCCATGTAATTTAATGCAAATCCTCTATACCAGTCCAGGGGTGTACCCATTAAATCTATTTTGAAATAATCATTCTCCGCTTTATTAATGTAAGAGTACATTTTTGGAAAGCGGCCATGCGCCTGTTCATTAAAAGCAGCATTCATATTGTACTCGCCTTCCCATCGGGAGGAAAATACTTTGAGGCTATATAGACATAGAACGATACAAATTGATAAAGAAAATTTAATCCATAACGGTTTTCGACTTTGCGGTAAACTTTTGATTCCTGAAGATGAGATTAGCGCAACAGTGACCATAAGAACAATAGATGTAAAAGGCCGATGAAAAGGATATCCAAAAAAGGAAAGTATCAGGAAAGAAAATATTCCGGCGGAAAGTAAAAAAATAATTTTTCTTTCGTTTTCATTTTGTGCGTTCCTGAAGGAAGAAATGGCTATATAAAAGGTCGTTGCAAAAATTAAAAGGAAAAGGATCAATCCCCAAAGTCCTAATTCCGAAAAAAATAATAAATACTCATTATGTGGATGCTCATAATGCATAACGCCGGCGCTAAGAAAATACGCTCCTCCTACACCATATTTCGGCCATAGTATCCTCCAATTAGAGATGCCTATTCCGGTCAAAAGATTTTCTTTAGCAAGCAATGTCGTATTTCTCCATAAAAATAATCTTTCAAATACGCTGTTAATATTTGACTTAGAATCTTCTTTCATTAACTCTGAAAAATCCGTAGTAAAATATTTTTCTATGGAAGAAAATTTATTGTGTAAAGGTTCAAATGCATTGTTTGAATCAAGCCATTTGATCAATAAGGAAGCGATAAGTAGACATCCTGCTACAATGAGAATTACTTTTCGGGGACGAAGCTTATTTTTCAAAAAATCCTTTTTCGAAAACAAAAACCAATAAGCAGGCGCACATACAAAAAGGAAAAATAGAATGCATAACCATGCGCTCAGCGTCTGAAGTATTATAAGGCACGGAATTATTATACAAAATGCAGCAACATTCAATTTTTTAATTTTTCCGATGCATGTTAATGCACCGGCAATAGTAAATGGCAAAAGAAGAATTAATGATTCTGAAAGAAAGTTCTTATTGCTCAACGTAGAGCATAATGTATGGTCTATTTTAAGTCCATCGTTTTTGATCAAATTCAGGATAATCTGATAAATTAGTACAGAAACGAGCAGAAAAACAGAAATGGGAACAAAACGAAAAATGATTTCTTTTTGATTAAAGCCGGAATAAATTAAAACGACAAGAAAAAGAAAAATTATGAACAGACTAAACCAATTGGTAATTCCTTCCGTGATGTTTATAGAGGTGTGTATTGAAACGGCTGACCAGGCAAGAAATAAAAATACAAATAGTAATAATAAAGTTGTTGGTTTATCAAGTTTGATAATTTTTGAGGTTTTCCAGATTACACCAAGAAGAAATAAAGTTAGTATAGAGATAAAAATTAATTTCGGAATTCCGTCATGATCAAGTAAAAAATTAAAACTTCTTAAAGGAAGTACCAAAAACACAAGCAACCAAAATATTTTCTCCGACGCATTATTGATTTTTGGATCCTCTTTTTTCATATAAACGGAGTAAATTTATTATAAATAAAACAACTAATAGAAAAATAAATTACCTTTCTTAAAATATTCGATTATGAAAACACTACTTACATTTATTTCTGTCTTTTTTTTATTCTTATTTCCGTCTCACGGACAAACATTATTAAGTATTAGTCCAAATCAGGGTACAGCAGGTACTACATTAACTGCTACGATAACGGGACAAAACACTTTTTTCATGTCTTCAAGCCCGCAAGGAGCTCAATGGATTAAAATTGGGGCGAATAACTGCAATGAATTGCTGGGAACAAACTACAATGTTATTGACGATGACCACATAAGTGTCGATTTTACTATTCCTGTCGGATATCCAAATGGAGTGTATGATATTAATGTTAGAAAAGCAAACAATGTAATTACTCTTCCTGCTTCATTTACTGTTATTGGCGGAGTTAATTATAGCATTCTAACTATGACACCTTCAACTGCAACAGAAAATAGTATTTTATCTGCAACTATTACCGGTCAAAACCTTCAAGCATTGCATGATTCTGTAGGATTTTATTTGCGGTTGTTCTTTCCGGGCTTTTCAATTGTGTCTGCTACAAATATTGTTGTTGTAAATCCAAACACATTAACCGCAGATTTTCAATTCCTGCCTTATTGCGACACAGGTTACGGAACATTACAAATCTACTCTTCTGAGGGCTGCTTCAAACTGGATTCAGCTGTTCATGTAAATGGATATTATCCAAAACAATTGGTATCAATAAATCCTGCGCAAGGAACGGCAGGTAATACAATGTCTGCCTTAATAACCGGTCAAAATCTATTCTTTCAAAGTGGAAGTCCGCAAGGGATTCAAAATGTAAAGCTACAAAACCAAACTTGCAATGTTATTTTTGGAAACAATATTGTAGTAACAGATAATGATCACTTTACGACTGACTTTACTATTCCGCCTTCTTCTACTAATGGAGTGTACGATGTATACGTAACAACAAATTCCAATCATACCTATACATTGGTGGCTTCCTATACAATTACAAATGGAGTAGACAGAAATATAACCGGTTTTTCTCCTTCCCTTGCAAATGCAGGTACAACTGTAACTGTAACTATAACCGGAAATGATCTTGCGAATCTTCTCAATTCAGGAGGAGTTGAATTGCGCGACAGTCTTGGTCATCATTACACGCCGACAAATATTGTAGCTACAGCTACACAGGCAACAATGGATTTTCAATTTCCGATTTATGCCGACAATGGTTTTTATAATTTTAATATTGTAAATTTACTTGGATGTTTTACATTCCCACATGCTCTTCAAATCCAAGGTGGTCAGCCGAGGGTGTTAGTTTCAATTGTTCCTAATCAGGGATGCCGCGGACAAACGCTTACAGCACTAATTACAGGGTCGAATACTTTCTTTATGACAGGAACACCGAATGGAGGAATTATAAGAGTTGACTTTATTGATCCTGTAACCTTTCAGCAGTTTACCGTATTTCCTCCTAACATTACAGTGATTGATTCAGATCATGTGTCTGTTAATATTACTGTTCCATATAATGTTCCTCAAGGTTGGTATAATATACGCATGCAAGTATACGGAGGTGCAATCTTTACACTTTCGCCGGGCTTTGAGGTAACTTGCACAAGAATACAAGGATTTGTATATCTCGACGTTGATTCGAATGGAGTCTTTAGTCCGGGTGATACATACCTCCAGGGTAGATCAGTTATACTCATGCCTGACAGTATAATAGCTGTAACCGGAATATATGGTGAATATAATTTTGCCGTTGACAGCGGACAGTATACAATCTCTATGGTTCCCGATACTAATTGGATTGTTACTTCGACGCCTCAAGCATATACAGTTCTTGTTGATTCTGTCGACACGCTCGGACTTTCCTTCGGCCTGCGATCGTTATCTACGGTTGGAATTTTCAATCTGTCCGTGGAAGAAAATAACTTACTGGTTTATCCAAATCCTACACAGGGCAAGATTAATATACTAATAAAAGATTTGCATTTTAAACAGTATGATTCCAGAATCATAGATGTAAATGGCCGTATTCTTAAACAATTTAAATTTACTGAAGACAATTACACGCTTGACATGAATGAATGGTCTGCGGGCATCTATTATTTATTATTGATGAATTCGGAAACAGGAACTGTCCTTAAAGGGAAAATAATGAAACAGTGATTTTATGGCAAAATCGTTGAAAAAATCATTATTTTATAATTTGTTTAATCTTCAAATAGTCAGGGAAAGCCCGCCAATACTGATGAAATTTTGATGTTCCAATTTATGTATTATATTTGTTTAGTATAATTTTTTTAAAACTATTAATTCTATCTTCCCTAATACATTAAACCCTTTTCGATTTAGTTATTAAAATTGATATTTTCATTTTGAAAGGGTGTTGTGATCATTTCCCGCAGAACCGAACATTGTTCATATTAATTTTTATCGATTTTCTTTTAAATATAATCACGAAACAAAAAAATACACCATGAAAAATTTATTCAAACCATTTGTAACATTAACGGCATGTATGCTGTTGATCATAGGTATAACTAGAGCGCAGGCTCCCCAGGCAATTACTTACCAGGCGCAGGCAAGAGACAATAGCGGAAATCCGATTATCAATCAGAACATTTCGCTTCGTTTCAGCATTCATGATCTTACTGCCGTGGGTACAGTTGTTTACAAAGAAACACAAAGTACTACTACAAGTTCGATTGGTTTATTTAATGTTAATATCGGACAAGGAACTATTTTGATCGGCACATTTTCCTCCATCAACTGGGGAGGTGGCAGCAAATTTATCCAGGTTGAAATGGATGCAACTGGCGGAGTTAGCTATGTTAACATGGGAACACAGCAAATGTTAAGTGTTCCTTATGCCTTGTATTCACAATCAAGTTCAGGTTCATGGAGTCTTTTAGGCAATTCAGGAACATTCGACGGCACAAATTTTATAGGGACTACGGATAATGTTCCTCTCAGTTTTAAAGTGTTTAACCAAAAGGCCGGTAAAATCGATAATGTACTTTTAAATTCTTTTTATGGTTTTCAAAGTGGTAATGCTAATACGACCGGAAACTCTAATTCTTCAATCGGATACCAATCTCTTTTGTTGAATACTACGGGAGATCAAAATACAGCTTTTGGTGCAGGAGCCCTTTTAAATAATGTAGCCGGAGATTTTGCAGTTGCAATTGGATACCGATCACAATATTATGCGAACAACACTGTCAGTGCTTTTAATAATTGGAATACATCTATTGGCTGGCAATCTCTTCGTGGTTCAACTACTCCGGCTAATAATACCGGCACCTTTAATACTGCTGTTGGTGCCCAGGCACTTTTAAATAATTCAACAGGGACATACAATACAGGAACCGGATATGGGGCATTGAGCTTAAACACTACTGGAAGTTTTAATACTGCTAACGGTTATCAGGTGCTTTTAAATAATTTAGGTAATAATAATACAGGAACAGGATACAATGCCCTTACTGCCAATACTACTGGAATATATAACGCTGCTTTCGGAGATGATGCACTTAAAAATAATAGTACAGGAACAAACAACACAGCTTTGGGTACAAATACGCTGCCATTAACTACTGTTTCTAATTATAATACAGCAGTAGGAGCAAGTGCCGGGGCCATTCGAAATAATGGAGGCTTCAATACATTTGTTGGACATGCTGCTTATGCAACCGCTGATGGATTTTCTAATTCAACCTGTATAGGAGATAATGCTTCCATGACTGCTTCAAATCAGGTGCGAATTGGAAATGGTTCTGTTAATTCCATTGGCGGACAAGTCGGCTGGACTACATTATCAGATGCCCGCTTTAAAAGAAATGTAAAAAACAATGTGCATGGACTGGATTTTATCTTGCAGTTAAAGCCGGTAACATATAATATAGATGTTGCAGGAATTTACAGGTTTGTTGGAAAGGATTTAGCAACAATTGGCAAGGATGCTGCTGACAGCGAAACACAATCTAAGACAATTTTACAATCTGCTGAAGAGAAAGGAAAAATTGTTTATAGCGGATTTTTAGCCCAGGATGTTGAAGAATTAGCAAAGCGTATTGGCTATGACTTTAGCGGCGTTGATGCGCCTAAAAACGAAAATGATTATTATGGCTTACGCTACGCTGAATTTGTAGTTCCGCTGGTGAAAGCAATTCAGGAACAACAAGCTTTAATTGAGGATCAGAAAAAGTCCATTGCAGAAGTTAAATGGCAAAATGAACAATTGAAAGCTGAAAATGGTGCTTTTAAATCAGACATTGAAAAAATTAAGGCCCAGTTGGGTATGGAAATAAAGGCTGAGAAATAACTGTAAACAATGTTGTATTAAAAATTTATTTATGATTTGTTTGAATATAACGGGTCATGAATATTTATTTCAATAATGTAATAACCCCATTTGTGCTTTTGTAATCTCCATTGACTGAATATCTTGCAGTGTAAAAATATACTCCATCAGAGCACTTGTTTTTATCTTCTGAATAGCCATCCCACCACTGTCTTTCAGGAGTAGTATTAAAAACCTGACGGCCCCAGCGGTTAAAAATAGTGATAGAAATTTCAGATACATTTTCTTCTTTCATAGGTTTGAATTCATCATTTTTTGAATCTCCATTGGGAGTGAAAACATTTGGGAATAGAAGGACGTAAGGCAGATCATTCCTTTTTTCACAATCAGTATAGTGAAACGAAGCCAGAAAAGAATCATAAAATGGATTCGGCGGAGAATAATTTCTCTCCAAAACATTTTGCTGGTAAAGACTAAAATTGTCCATGTATGTTCCTATAAATTGAATTTTCCCAAAAGACATGGCTGCAGAAAAAAAGTAATTCAGATGAAAGTCTGAAATAGTTATGGTGTCTTTAAGAGTAAGTGTCTTGTCAAAAAGATAAAGATTCATTTTATCGATGACAGGAAAACTGTTATCGGAATAAGGAGGAAATGGATATGAATCGGAAATGAAAAGATCGCTTCGAAGGAGAATATTCCCGCAAGAATCGCCGATGATACGATCGCGATTCCCCATTGGAGTGAGCATGTTGCCATGGTAGCGCTGGCTTTTAATGATATTTAGCTGCGTATCGCATTCAAATAAAACATGATTGTATTCATAAACTGAATCGTATCCGGTACTGTAATAAGTCACTTGCGGCAAAACAAAGTTGCGGTTAAAAGAAGCAAGGACAACAAGTCTGTGCCCTTCAAGCATTATTGCATCGATGTGTTTTTGTCTGGATTCATCATTCGAGCCAAGTTGCCGGTGACGGATATAATTCCCATCGCTGTCGTATTTAATAATTACCAGATCGAGATTTGAGCTTTCTATGCTTGGGGGATTCGGATAGTAATAAGTTGTTGCAGCAATATATTCTGCCGGTTCGTTTTGAAACCTAACATTCAGGCTGTCAAAAAAGCTTATCGTTACATATAAATCGTTAGTGGCATCAACATCAATCATAACGGGATAAAAATTGGTCCAGTTGTGAAACTCTTTCACTTCTTTCGGAAGCCATTTTATCCATTGAACAGTCAGGTCGGTATTCATCTTCAATAGAAAATAACTAAACTCTTTTAAAGTATCCGGATAATTTGGATTTATGAAAACGTCGCCGCTATATCCGGAAACATAAATATTATTGTTGTAGTCAATAGCAACGTCAGAAATAAATGAAAAATCTCCAACTAGCTGGTTGAGGCTATGATCTAAAGCAATCAATTCAGTATGCTTGATTAGACTACCGGTACTATCGTATAGAGCAAAAAAGAATGAAACATTATTGAATGGACAAGAAATCATTGCTATTCCTGTATCTGAAAAATCAATATCGACATTGGCATTATAATAACCGGCAACAAATAAATTTTCGTTATGATCGATTTTCGACAAAATCGGAGCCAGCGTGTTTTTAGGATATTTTGTATGCATAGCCCAATCAATGGAGTTATCGCTTTTATAGCGGGCCAGATAGTGTCCGGGAAATTGAGCATTACCACCGGTATAATTGCCACCGTGAATATCAAAATTCATGTAAGCGCCGGAACTTCCAATGATATAATAGTTGCCCCGACTGTCGAGAGTAATATCACGGCTTCGTTCCTCATAATCGGTTCCTATTGACCACAGGCTGTCGAAATGCAGATTTTGGCAGATTGCAGTATTAGCCTTTATCAAAATAAATAATAGAAATAAAGGGAAAAGAAAGACTCTCATTAGAAATTCCTATTGTGAAAAGTTAAATAAGATTTTCATTTTTAACAATTATTTAACAAATATCAGATTAATTGATAAATTTGATTAACGAAAGAGATTTAAGCTGGGGAAATTAATTTCAAATATTCTGTTTATTTTCTAAAATTATGTATTAAAGGCATTCAAGACAATATTAAATTTATTTTTTTATTTAACACTAAAACGAATTTTATGAATACACGTTTACAAAAATGTCTGACGATAATATTTTTATTTCTTTTGCATGCGGGTCAAGCGCAAAACACATGGACACAGAAAGCAAATTTTGGCGGCCTTGCACGAAATGGTGCAGTAGGATTTAGTATAGGAACAAAAGGATATTTTGGAACAGGCTTGGATAACGGCGGGCAAAAAAATGATTTTTGGCAATACGATCCGGCAAATAATTCATGGACACAAAAAGCTAATTTTGGAGGAGCCGCAAGATATGCTGCTGTGGGTTTCAGCATTGGACAAAAGGGTTATATAGGTACGGGTGGTTATCCAATAAACTACAACGACTTTTGGGAGTATGATCCCCTTACAAATACCTGGACACAAAAAGCAAATTTTGGAGGTGGCAGTAGAGCATGGGCAACGGGATTCAGTATTGGAAGTAAAGGTTATTTAGGAACCGGCACCGGCAATACTGCTTTTGATGATTTTTGGGAATACGATCCTAATGCCGATAGTTGGACTCAAAAGACAAATTTTGGAGGTGGCCCAAGACACCTTACAGTTGGTTTCAGTATTGGTACAAAAGGATATATTGGAACAGGTTTCACTAATAGTTTTTGGGAATATGATCCTTCCGTAAACACCTGGACACAAAAAGCAAATTTTACAGGTAATAACAGGTATGGGGCTGTCGGATTCTCAATAGGAACCAAAGGATATATTGGTACCGGTGTCGACATCACTAATATGAATGATTTTTGGGAGTATAATCCATTTCTAAATACCTGGACACAAAGATTAAACTTTCCGGGTATAAGCAGAGGGGCTGCTTCAGGATTTAGTATTGGTAACAAAGGGTATATTGGACTTGGTGGTCCTACAACTGCACCATTTAATGATTTTTATCAATATGCACCTATTCCTTCGTTGATAACCGGTACCATTACCGGTAGTCCGTTCTGTGCCGGCAATTCCATTCTAATCAATTATACAACTACAACGACTTACAATAATGGAAATACATTTGCTGCACAATTGAGTGATGCTTTTGGAAACTTTGCCAATGCTGTTACTATTGGTGCTATAACTGCAACCAATTCCGGAAGCATTCCTTGTGTAATTCCAGCAAATACCCCAGCCGGTTCAGCATACCGAATCCGTGTCATTAGTAGTTTGCCAATAGATATTGGAACTGACAACGGTGCTAATCTTGTTATCTGTTCTGTTACATGGCCGGTTTCACTTTCACCCGTATGCTCCAATGGACTTCCTGTAGCTTTAAGCGGAGGAATGCCCGCAGGAGGAACTTACGCAGGTCCGGGAGTAGATGCTTTCGGAAATTTCGATCCTTCGCAAGTCGTACCCGGTGTATATACCCTTTCATATTCTTTTAATTCAGCGCTGGGTTGTTTTTGCAGCGCACAAAATACAATGACAGTTCGTGCACTTCCTGCAGTGACATGGCCTGTTTCGTTTTCTCCGGTATGTGGCAATGCATCTGCTTTTTTACTTAACGGAGGGCTCCCTTCCGGCGGTACATACTCCGGCCCCGGTGTTGATGCCTTCGGAAATTTTCACCCTTCACAGGTTCCTTTCGGAACAACAACACTAACGTATACATATTCCGATGCATTTGGCTGTACCAATACAACGACAAATACGATTAACATTATCAATTGTATAGATTGTGGAGTATGTTATACACCGGACACGAATCAGATAGTAAATGGTGATTTTAATAATGGGAATTTCGGATTCACTTCGGGCTTACCTAATAATTGTATCTGTGATGTGGGCTCATACTGTGTTACTACAGATTCCTATCTGAAATGCGCCAATTTTTTTCATGTTAACGACCATACAACAGGAACAGGAAATTACCTGGTAGTTGATGGAAGCTCATCTAACAATGTTAATGTTTGGATGCAGCCGGTTACGGTAACATCAGGGAAGTCTTATACTCTTTCTTTTTGGGTTCATCCGCAGGTGTCACACATTACATACAATCCTATATTAAATGTTAGTATCAATAACGTTTCGATTGGAATCGTGAATACAGCTTTGTTACCTAAACAATGGAACAACCTCGTCTTTTCATGGACAGCAAACCTTAATGGCAATCCACTGATACGGATTCTGCAAACCAATGGATCAGACCCCGGCAATGATTACGGTATTGACGACATTTCCTTTAATGCCTGCATACCCATTGTTATTGCAAACGCAGGTCCCGATCGCGTAATTTGTGAAGGCGATACTGTTCACCTCTCAGGGAGCAATAATTTATTGACCAACAACTGGTATAAAATTAATACGGGAAACCCTGCCAATTATCCATTTCTTGGAACAGGCGACATCGTTGTTGAACCGGAAATTAATACATGTTATCTTTTAGTCGCTTGCGATGGTATTTGCTGCGATACGGATACAGTTTGTATAGTTGTTAATCAGAAACCTATAGTAACCTGGCCGATTGCTTATGCTGATGTGTGTCAAAATAATGCTCCCATTCATTTGATTGATGGCTTACCTCAAGGAGGAATTTATTCAGGACAGGGAGTTAGCGGAAATTATTTTGATCCTTCTTCCGTAAACCCCGGATCGTACATCTTAACGTACACCTATACTGATGGCAATGGATGCACAAACTTTACAACAAATACGATTACCGTTTTAGCGCCTCCTGTTGTATTGTGGAATTTTTCGTATGCCCCTGTTTGCTCAGATTTGCCTCCCTTTGCTTTGGGCGGAGGAATGCCTGCAGGTGGAGTATATTCCGGAACCGGAGTTGACATCTCCGGATTTTTTCATCCTGCAAGTGTACCATTCGGACTCTCCCTGATTTATTATACCTATACAGATGCAAACGGTTGCAGCACTACCGTTACTGACACTATAGAAGTTATTCATTGTGTCCCTTGTGGTCCCTGCTATTCTCCGGGACCTGATTTAATTGTTAACGGAAATTTTGAATCGGGAAATACAGGATTTTCAAGCAACCTACCTGTAGCATGTACCTGTACCTTTGGAACATATTGTGTTACAACTTCTTCATTTAATAAATGCAATGCAAATTATAATATTCCCGATCATACATCGGGTTCAGGAAATTATCTGGTAATCGACGGAGACCAGTTTACACCTAACAAAGAAGTTTGGAAAGAGTTTGTTACGGTTTCTAATGGTTTGAATTACAAACTTTCCTTTTGGCTTCATCCGGCAGTGTCGAATGGAACCGGCAGAGCAAACATAAATGTGATTATCAACAATCAGGTACAGTATAACATAATCGGAATAAATGTTCCGAATCAATGGACAAACTATACTATTTCATGGTTGTCGAATGCGAATGGATCTATACCTGTGTCTATTGTACAAACAAATGCGGGAGGAAATGGTTACGATTATGGATTGGATGATTTTTCTTTCAATGCATGCATTCCTCTCGGCGTAAACGCTGATGCAGGCCCGGACCGGGATATCTGTTTGGGCGATTCAGTATCATTAACCAATTTAGCAGGACAAACTTGTGATTGGTATGCCATAAATACTGCCGACCCCGGCAATGATCAGTATGTAGGTACTGGAAATATTACTGTTGCTCCATCAGCGTCTATTTGTTACATGCTAATTTGTTGTTCAGGGCTTTGTTGTGATACAGATACTGTTTGTATAAATGTTCATCTACCACCTGCTGTGGTATGGGCTACATCGTATGAACCTAAATGTGGTCAGTCTCCGGCATTTCAATTGACCGGAGGTTTCCCATTAGGAGGGACATATTCAGGGAACGGAATTGTTGATGGTTATTTTTATCCTTCATTAATTTATATTCAGTTTTATAACATTGTAATGACACAAGTTACGTATACTTATACAGATGAGTTTGGGTGTACTGCATCTGCCATTAATTATATTACTGTTTACTATTGTGCTGATTGTGGTCAATGTTTTACACCGGGAGCAGATTTAGTTATTAACGGGGATTTTGCAGCCGGAAATTCCGGTTTTTCAAGTGACTTGCCATCGAGTATTGGCTGTGTTACCGGTTCATACTTTGTAACAACGCAAGCGGACCTAAAGTGTAATACATTTTTAAATAATAGAACGGATTTCCCTTACGGAAATGGAAATTATTTGGTTATTGATGGTGATGGGTTTCAACCAAGAGATGTATGGAAAGAAACGGTAAATGTAACAGCAGGCAATACATATGTATTTTCTGCCTGGCTCAACCCGGCTTTGTCGGCCAACTTCCCCAGGCCCCAACTAGATATGATAATAAATGGAACGACACTATTTACTTTTTTCGGACAAAGTTTATTTTTACCCTGGAATAACGGTCATGTGACATGGCAAGCCAATGTTTCAGGAAGCATTCAAATAAAGATTCGACAAACAAATTTTGGCACCTTAGGCATCGATTACGGTTTGGATAAAATAGAATTTAAAGAGTGTATTCCGAATCCTCTTGTAACCTGGCCAATTGCTTATGCAACAATTTGCTCTGACCAGCCTTCGTTTCAGCTTACCGGAGGAAACCCTTCCGGCGGAATGTATTCCGGAACCGGTGTAACAGATGGTTATTTTGATCCGGCCGGATTATCCCCCGGCAGTTATTTATTGACGTATGCATTTATTGATACTGCCGGTTGTTCCGGTTCCGTTACTAATTCTATTACCGTTGCAGATCCTCCTGTAGTTTTATTTGATTTTTCATTCGCACCAATTTGTTCCGATGTATTACCTTTTAGTTTGACAGGTGGATTTCCTGCAGGGGGAGTATATTCAGGAGCAGGAGTAGATGCTTTAGGAGTTTTTCATCCTTCCAATGTTCCTTTTGGATTTAATCTGATTACTTATACATATACTAATTCTTACGGATGCAGCAAAAGTGTAACGGATACGATTGAAGTAATTTCATGTGTTCCATGCGGTGTGTGTTTTACGCCGGATACCAATGAAGTTGTAAACGGAAATTTCGAAGCGGGGAATACCGGATTTACCAGTGATCTTACCTCAGCCTGCGGTTGTTTCTATGGTTCTTATTGTGTTACGAATCTTGCAGTAAATAAGTGCAATACTTTTTATTCAGTTCCGGATCACACTTCCGGTGCAGGAAATTATTTAGTTATCGACGGTCATGCTTTAACGCCGAATAAAGAAGTATGGAAAGGAAATGTAACAGTCGTTCCCGGCAGAACATATAAATTTTCATTTTGGATACATCCTGTATTATCAAATGATGCCGGTCGTCCGGATATAGATGTTTTAATTAATAATCAGTCTCAGCTCTCCGTTTCAACGCTATTTTCACCCAGCCAATGGACGAATATTACTGTTTCGTGGGTTTCTAACATGAATGGAGTTATTCCAATCTCACTGATGCAAACTAATGCAGGTACTTCCGGCTACGATTATGGTATAGATGATATTTCATTTAATGGTTGCATCCCTTTGGGTGTTGAAGCGAATGCCGGTAACGATACGGATATTTGCACGGGGTCTTCAGTGTATCTTCAAAATTTTTCCGGACAAACATGTGACTGGTATATAATAGAACCTGCAAATCCGGGTAATGTTCAATACGCCGGAACAGGAAATATTACAGTTACACCACTTAGCACAACGTATTACATGCTTGTATGTTGTAATGGTGCATGTTGTGATACGGATACAGTTGTTATCAATGTACATAATACTGTTGTTACATGGCCCGGTGCTCCGGATACACTCTGTAGAATTAGTCAAATCATTCAGTTAACCGGAGGTTTACCTTTAGGAGGGGTCTATTCAGGTCCAGGAGTTTCCGGTGGCTACTTTAATCCGCAGGGTGCATTAATTGGCAATAACATTTTGACATATACTTATACCGATGCTTTTGGATGTACAGGTATCGCTACTCATACGATACATGTATTAACACCACCCGTAGTTTCCTGGCCTGTAGTTTATGCTCCTGTTTGTCAACCCGGCCCGGCAGTGCAATTCTCAGGGGGGCTACCTGTCGGTGGTTTATATATACCTTATGGAGGTTTATTTCATCGTTTGAATTCTCACTATGGGATTAATACTTATAATTATTATTATACGGATGAAAATGGATGCTCAAACTCGGCTTCCAATACTATTCAATTTATTTATTGCATTGATTGCGGTCCATGTTCGACTCCAGGCTCCAATCAAATTGTGAATGGTGATTTCTCAGCAGGTAACACAGGCTTTACCAGCGACCTGACACAATCCTGTTCGTGTAACAATGGAACTTACTGCGTGACCATTAACAATCAAAATAAATGTGCCAATATTATTAATGGAGACGGTGATCACACATCAGGTAACGGAAAGTATCTTGTTATTGAGGGAAGTCCATTGGCAAATCAGGATGTTTGGAAGCAAAACACACAAGTCATACTTGGAAGAACCTATCATTTTACATTTTGGATGGGTTCTTTGGAGCCTTTTTTCCATAGACCCAATTCAGATTTTGAGATTCGATTTAATAACCAGGTTGTCCAAACTATTCCGGCTGCACAAATGCCTTTTCTTGATTGGGAACCATACACTTTTTCCTGGGTTTCAAACATTAACAGCAATTCAATGCCAATTGTCATCAGACAGGTAAGTGCGTTAGGTGATAGTATGGACTATGGAATTGATGATATCTTCTTTAATGAATGTGTGCCGAACGTTCTTATCAATGCAGGCCTTGATGACACTATCTGCAGCGGAACAAGTACTCAACTCTCAGCGGTTATTCCCGGACCCTATAATACGATTACCTGGAGTCCTGCGAATGGATTAAGCTGCACCAATTGCCTGAATCCTATTGCTTCTCCGGCGGCAACAACAACCTATAGCCTTATTGTAACAACTGCCGATGGTTGTACTTATTCGGATCAGGTTGTTGTTACAGTTATTAGTTGTGCAGTTGATTTGAATATTAAATTATTCATTCAGGGATTTTATAAAGGTGGAGGTATGATGACTGCTGTTTCGTCTCCTTCAAGTCTTCCATTAATATGCGACAATATAACCGTTGAACTTCACGAAGCGTTTTCTCCGTATGCAATTGCATATACAACAACTGCCTCAATACTTGTAAACGGTGACCGCACCTTTTCCTACCCGCCAGGAATTTTTGGAAACTCATATTATATCGTGATAAAGCACAGGAATGCACTTGAAACATGGAGTGCTTTGCCGGTATTGTTTAACTCTACTGTTATCAACTATGATTTTTCCAATGCTCAAAACAAAGCTTTTGGCAATAATCTCGCAGCTCTCGGAGATGGTTCCTATGCACTATTTAGTGGTGATGTAAATCAAAATGGTATTATTGATTACGATGACTATGATTATGTAAAAGATGCCAGCAGTTATTTTTATACAGGGTATATTGTCGATGACCTGACGGGAGACTGGATTGTAGAGTCTGCGGATTTTAGTGTGGTTGAAAACAATATTGGAAGAATAATTATGCGGCCATGAAATGTTTGTAACGAAAGAGATACGCATATTTATTAATTTGGATTAATTACTCTCTAAACCTGAGGTGTTAACTCACACTATCGTTTAATTATCTTAAATGCAATATTTCTTCCCTGTCCCTGCATGATAGCTAAATTTATCCACGACATGGCCAACTGCTCCTGCAAATTAAACTTGTCACTGCCTCCAAAATCATAACAATTTTCAAAACCAAGATCACTAGACAGCTGTTTAGCAATATCTTTTGCTTTTATACTATCGCCACACATGAACATGTCAATGCCGGTTTTCCCATAAACAGGGTTTAGCATGTTTTCAGCTCCGGTAGTATTAAAACATTTTACGATGTCATTGCAATTGGTTAGAGCTGCAAGTGCTTCTGTAGTATTGTTGAATCCTTCAGGCTTTACACGAACGGAGTTCATGGCATCAATGATAATTTTTTCTGAAACATCTCCTAAGGATTTTGCAATATCAGCGGTAGCCTGAGGTGCTGCTGCAATTAAAATTACATCAGCTTTTTTTACGGCTTCTGAAGTAGGCAATGCTTTTATATTGTCTGAAATGTTCAGCAATTCTTTGCCTTTAAAATTATTAATATCTCTTACCCCGAGATAAATTTTGTGTCCGGCTTTTGCCCAGCCTGCAGCTAAAGAGCCGCCGACATTCCCTGTTCCTATAATAGCAATATTCATTATTTTATTTTTTTAGAAAAGGGATCCGCAAGACGAAGCGGATCCCTGTTAAATTATTATTGCATAGCATATTTAAAAACATTATCGGCGAAATGTTCTAAAGAAGTAGGAGTAGTTGTTTCAGGTGTTCGTTTAGAAACGGAGAAGTATCCGGAATTGATTCCTTTGTACATTCCGTTAAATGAATCCGCTACGCTTTCAGAGATGCCGTATTGTAAAAGAGCTTTTTTATTTTCTTCATATGGAAATTCAACATACGGCAATTCAGGCTTGCCTATTGATTTGCCAAGTATGCCGGCTACTTCTTTGTGCGTATAGTCTTTGTTTCCCAATAGGTCCAGGAAAGATTTTCCTTTGAAATTGAGCTTAGCCAGTTTTTCCGAAGCAACTCCTGCAATGTCATCAGTTGCAATAATACCCATTTTGAGATCACTTTTTAATGGAGTGCCTATTATACCCATCGATTTAATAACGCCAATCTGGTTAAACAAATTCTCCATAAAATAAGAAGCGCGCAAGCTGATTACATTTACATCTTCCGGCAAAGCGTTTAGTCTTCGCTCCTGTTTGCCAAGACCTGCTACTACTCCCGTATTTTCAATATCCTGTGCACCCTGTGATGAGATAAAAACCACATTTCTAACACCTGATTTTTTGATTGCTTCAATCTGTGCTTCACCTATTTTTTGCTGGAAAGCAGAAATATCTTCAGCCTGCATATTGGGTGGAATCATAAGCATGACCGCTTCCGCACCTTTAAAGGCTTCGCTGAGAAAATTTACATCGCTCATATCGCCGATCGCTGTTTCAGCTCCCTGTTTTTTTAAGTCTGCCAGCTTATCGGCATGACGCGCTATAACTTTAACTTTTTTTCCTAATGCTAATAGCTTAGCTGCTGTTTTTGAACCGACATTGCCGGTCGCTCCTGTTATTACTATCATAATTTATTTTTTTATGTTTAATTATTTAATTAGTTTTGCAAAGAAACTAATAATAGTTACAAAAAGAAACTATTATATAAAATATTTTGAAAATAGTGGTAACAAATAGGTAACCTGTCATGAAAAAAAGCACTATGTACGAATGTCCTGTAACTGCCACCTTAAGTGTGATAGGCGGAAGGTGGAAGCCCATTTTAATCTGGACCTTATCAAACGGGAGCAGACGTTTTGGACAAATAGCTACAATTATTTCCGGAATAAGCCGTAAAATTTTAACGGAGCAATTAAGAGAACTGGAAGAAAGCGGACTTGTTATACGGACGCAATTCAATGAAACACCTCCCAGGGTTGAATATACATTAAGTGAAAAGGGAAAATCATTAAAGCCTGTTATGAAAGCCATGTCGATTTGGGGTATGGAGCATGTGATTAAGGAAAAAACTAAAACAAAGGTAAAGGCCTGATAATTTCTTCCCGAAACGTTTTTTTAATAAACTTAGTAACGTATTTTGATATAGTCAAAATTGAAACTACCAATCATTTTTCCTACATTGTTTGCTGTTCAATAAGAAATAATAAATACCCTATAATAATGTCTTTAATTTCAATTTTTATGCCGACAATCCTTTTCCTCAGACAAATATGTTAACTGCTTCCTTCCTCCGCCAACTTGAACAAATCCTCAGTCGCCAAACCCGAAAGAAAATGCATTTCCGCAGGGTCAAGCCCATTGAAGGCGGAATCATTAATCTGACAGTACGCTTAGATACCACAGCCGGAACGTATTTCCTGAAAGCCAATGACGCTTTTCGTTTTCCGGCAATGTTTGAAAAGGAAGCAAGGGGTTTAGAGACCTTACGAAAAGCTGAAGCCTTTACCATTCCCGAAGTAATTATGACGGGCGATGCCGAAGGACAAGCATTTCTGATTTTGAAATTTTTTGAGGACAAAGATATGAAAAGCGATTTCTGGGAAAGCTTAGGAAAGTCGCTTGCAAAACTTCATAAAGTAACTTCACCCAAGTATGGTTTCTCTGAAGATAATTACATAGGCTCACTGGAACAGAGCAACAAAGAGCATAATAAATGGCTTGATTTTTTTGTTGAAGAACGTCTGGAAAAACAATTGAAGCGTGCAATGGAATTAGGCTATTTAAATGGCGACGACGAAAACGGATTCCAAAAACTATATAGAGAACTCGACTCTTTAATTTCCAATGAACCGCCATCACTGTTGCATGGCGATTTATGGGGCGGAAATTTTATTACAGGTGAAAACGGAGAGCCTTGCTTGATTGATCCCGCTGTTTACTATGGCCACAGAGAAATGGATTTATCTATGACAAGACTTTTCGATGGTTTTGAAGAACCTTTTTATGAAACGTACAATTCAGAGTATCCGTTAGCTCCGGGTTTTGAAGGGCGTGTAGATATTCATAATTTGTATCCTTTGTTGGTTCATGTGAATCTTTTCGGCGGGGGATATATTCCGCAATTGAGAGAGATACTTAAAAAATATAAGTAATTATTATTTAGCAAAATATTTATTTTCAAAAAATCCTGTCGAATAAATTCTTGCCGACTTAACTATATAAACTATCTTTGAATTTCAGTAAAAGAAAAACAAATGAGCGACAACATTAACTCCTCCAAAGCTCCTGAACCGGTAGGCTTATACCCACATGCAAGACGAGTCGGAAATTTATTATTTCTTTCCGGTGTTGGTCCGAGAGAGCGTGGCACTAAAGTTATTCCCGGTGTTGAGCTTGGAACTGATGGAGAAATCACAAGCTATGACATAGAAAAACAATGTCATTCCGTTTTCAGGAATGTTCGATATATTTTGGAAGAAGCGGGCAGTAAATGGGAAAACATTATTGATGTAACTGTTTTTCTTACGAATATGAAAGATGATTTTAAAAAATACAATGCCCTGTGGGCTGAGTATTTTAAAAACAATCCTCCCTGTCGTACTACGGTTGAAATTAATTGTCTTCCAACACCAATTGGAATTGAATTGAAAGTAATTGCCACCATCGATTAAACGGAAATGCTAAAAAAATTTCCGGCTCCTATCCGCTTTATTTTTCTGACATATCTCTGCGGATTACTGTTTTTTTCTTTTTTTCGATTGATACTATTTCTTTTAAATATCGGTTCTGTTGCCGATATTCCATCTTCTTTTATTGCCTATTCATTTCTCACCGGCTGGCAGTTTGATACGGTAATCAATGGTTATGGACTTGCTTTACCACTTGTCGTTTATTTTTTGTTTTCTTTTTTTCAGAAGGAGAACAAGCTTGTCAATAAAATTGTTTTCGGATTTCTTGTGTTCTATTATAGTTTTTGTCTCTTTATCTTAAGTGCCGATTTACCCTGGTTTGAGCATCAGCAGACACGTTTAACCGTAGCTGCCATGCAATGGACGAATACACCCGGTATGATGCTGCGTTTTGTTTTTGAAGATCCCAGAAATTATCCCTACCTAATTCTGCTCGGTATTTTGATATATGGGTTTTACAGAATACTTAAAAGAATTCGCGAGAAAAGCTTTAAACCAAATACAATTTCTTACAACCTGTATAAAAGTACCATCATTTATATTTTTTTTATGCTTCTTACTTTTATAGCTATACGCGGAAGAGTTGCTTTGAAATCACCTATTCGCTGGGGAACGGCTTTTATGAGTGAATACAATCTCACAAACCAATTGGGATTGAATCCTGTATATACTTTTCTACAAAGCTGGCTCGATAAGAATAATGCCGCCAATAAGCATCTTACATTAATGGAAGATGCTAAAGCGATTTCCATTGTGCAACAGTATTATGGATTAAAATCCGTTTCTATAGGAGACTCTCCAATAAAACGGATAATCGTTCCGACCGGAAATCCGAAACCGTTCAATATTGTTGTTGTCTTAATGGAAAGCATGACAAGCTATAACCTGGAATATTTTGGAAATAAGGAGAACCTGACTCCTGAACTGAATAAGTTATTTAATCATTCACTTTCTTTTACAAGGTTTTATTCAGATGGCATTCATACCTTCAATGGAATTTACTCTTCGCTTTTTGGAACTCCTTCGCTGCCGAATAAACATCATCTGAAAGATCTAAACAATCAACAGGAATATGGAGGCTTGGCAAGAGCATTGGGTAAAAATAATTATCAGACTGTTTTTTTTACATCACACGATGAACAGTTTGACAATGCAGGAGGCTTTCTTGCTTCCAATGGTTTCAGTAAAATTGTAAGTCAGAAGGATTATGAAAATAATCAGGTCCTGAATGCATTGGGAATTCCTGATCATATTCTTTTCAGTGAATCAGTAAAAAATCTGAATGTATTATACAATAATCGTCAGCCATTTTTTGCCGCTATTCTTACAGCAAGTAATCATGGTCCTTATGAAATTCCCCAGGGAATATCTTTCAAGCCACGTTCAAAGGACATTCGTAAACAGCTGGTAGAATATGCTGACTGGTCAGTCAGACAATTTATTCAATCGTGCCGGCAACAGCCCTGGTTTGACAGTACGATTTTTCTTTTTACAGGTGATCACGGTGCTGTTGTTGATGATAAGGATGTCAATCTTTCTTATCATCATGTTCCATTAATCGTTTTTGCTCCTTCGATTGTTAATTCTGCTAAGTGTGATAGTCTGGGAGGTCAGGTTGATATTTTTCCTACGGTTATGGGTATGCTTAATTTACCGTATACTAATAATTCATTTGGCGTTGATCTTCTGAAAGAAAGAAGAGAGTTTATTACATTTTCTTACGATGAAAATTACGGATCATTTAGCAAGTACGATTATTTTATAAACAGGAAAGATAATCGCAGACTCTATCAAATAAATTCAGAAGCGAAGGATAGCAGAGAAATTAAAAATCCTGCAAGAATGGATTCCATGCAAAATTTTACACAAGCTGTTTTTCAAACACATCAATGGATGTTGGAGAAGAGATTAGTTAATAAGTGACGCTATTTTAATTTTAAAACTGTTAACCAGCGGAACTTTTTGTTTATTCTACTCCGAATGGAAATGGATATTATGAAACAGTTATTATTAAAGACGATTTAAATGTGAAATAAGGTAATAAGGTTGTTCATAGGTTTGACTATTGTGCTACTAAGGTTATAAGGTTTAATATTCCGAAAGGAATTTGATGAGTATATTTATCTTTCCACTATAGGAATATTGTGAACTCAAATCAATCAATATTTTTTATTTAAAACAATGTTTATTCTAAAAGATGTTTAAAATAAATAATGAATAAGACTTTAATATTTGTCGGCTGAAAACCTTATAACCTTAATAGCAGATTTGCACACCCAAGACAATAACCTTATAACCTTATTAAAAAGGATGTTATGAAACAGTTATTAATAAAGGCGATTTAAATGTGAAATTAGGTAATAAGGTTGTTCATAGGTTCGCCCATTGTGCTACTAAGGTTATAAGGTTTTATATTCCGAAATGAATTTGAAGAGTGTATTTATCTTCCCATTGTTAGAATATTGGGAACTCAATTCAATCAATTATTTTTTTATTTAAGACGATGTATATTTTATTAGATGTTTAAAATAAACAATGAATAAGGCTTTCTATTTTTAACGATTGAAAACCTTATAACCTTAGTAGCAGATTGGCGCACCCAAGACAATAACCTTATAACCTTATTAAAAAGGATGTTATGAAACAGTTATTAATAATGGCGATTTAAATATGAAATTAGGTAATAAGGTTGTTCATAGGTTTGGTCATGGTGCTACTAAGGTTATAAGGTTTTGTATTCCGAAAGGAATTTGAAGAGTGTGTTTATCTTCCCACTGTTAGAATATTAGGAACTCAAATCAATCAATTCTTTTTTATTTAAAATAAACAATGAATTAGACTTTAAATTTTTGACGATTGAAAACCTTATAACCTTAGTAGCAGATTAAAGCTCCCTATGCAATAACCGTATTACCTTATTAAAAATGATATTTATCTTCCCACAGTTAGGATTTTGTGAATTTAATTTAATGAAAGAAATAATTTGAAATTAATTTCGTCCTTAGTAAAACACGTTACTAATTCTACAATTAAAATTAATGCACCGTATAAAGCGCCGTCATTCCCGCAGCCATATGATCGGAAACATGGCAATGATACGCCCAAACACCGGGATTATCAGGAGTCATATCAGCAGTTATCATTGTTGCCGGAAGAAGTTCAAGCACATCTGTATTTTGTCCGTCAACTGTTCCTACATTTCCATGCCAATGAGGAGTATGTAAGTCGACTTCGTTTCCAAGACCTATTACATACCATCGGGTTTTTTCACCTACATTCATTTCTAGTCCGGTTAGATTACCCATTAATCTGCCATTGATAGCATGTTTTAAATTGCTTTCTTCAAAATCTTCAGGATTTGGATTTGTAAAACCGGGGCAATAAGTATCTGTATTTTCTGTAAGATAAAGGCTTGCGTTTTCATTCCACACTAAAAAAAGTGTAATAAATTCCCTGTCAATGCCTATTGGTTTTGCATTCTCATCACCCAATCCTCTTTTATTGATAATGATTGCACCGACTAAACCAGAATACATATCTGATTCATCCATGTAAACATGGGAGTGATAAACCCAGACAACAGAACTTGGCTGATTAGGTCCGGGCCCGCCTGTTTCGCGTGCATAATATTTATATAGCCACGTCGCTCCCTGGGCAATATTACTGCCGTCTCCATTCGTTCCATTATTATAAGGAGATCCTTCCGAAGCGGCATCGTATAACAAGCCATGAACATGTAAGCTTACGTTTATGCTTGTATTGTTTTTAAAATAAACCAGAACAGAATCGCCAACGTTTGCGCGAATGACAGGACCAAGAATTCCCAAATGTTCCCATTCAGGAGCGATGTTTTTACTTGTTGTAAAAGTAGAATCGGTGTACTCAATGTATCTGGCTTTTTTATATAAACTGCCTATGCGGGTAGTAGGCCCGGAAGGGAGATTAACTGTAAAAACTGAATCAGCTGCATCATAAGGCATTCCCATGAAAACATTTGAATTTGCCGGCGCATAATCCCAGAGTACTTCTTCAGCAGCTATATAATAAACTCTTGTTTTTGACTCAAATGTCGGTGCTGTTGTAACTTCAGGATCGGGTTCTTTTTTGCATCCGTTTATAAGGGAAACTGATAAAAGAAGAATAATTGAATGAAAAGTAAAAATGAATTTTTTCATATTTTAGTTAGTTAGAATTGGTTTGAAATTTTTTCCAATAATATTATTCTCAGAAAATATTTCCAAACCTCCTTGTGTTATTTAATTCACTTTTAATGCTTAATTATCATATATATATAATCAATAATAATTATTTAACATTTAAATCAATCAATATAACATCATTTATAAAAAATTAATAAAATGAATTTTTGTTTTTTTGATACCTATTAAATGGCAATTGGATAGTTTTAGAGATAGAAAGTATTCTGTAATCCCAAAAGCAAGACAAACAGGCTTCATTAATATTTTACAATTCATTGTTATTAAAAGAAACACCGGAAAATGCTTTAAATGATTAAATTTCAAACAAATAATTAAAATCAAATTCTATTTCAACCGAAGCAAAAAGAGCTTAATCACGGTTTAATTTTAGTATTTTTGCAGCCATTTTTATGCCTTCGATTTCAATAAAGCATTAAAATAGACCTTATAAATGTCTAAATACAAAGAATATAAGCAATTGGACCTTCCCGGCATTTCAAAAGAAATTTTGAAAAAATGGGATGATGAAGGAACATTTGCCGAAAGCGTGAATAGCCGGGAAGGCAAGCCTGTATTTAATTTTTACGAAGGGCCCCCGTCAGCTAATGGCTTGCCGGGCATTCACCATGTTATGGCAAGGGCTATAAAGGACATTTTTTGCAGGTATAAGACATTAAAAGGTTTTCAGGTAAAGAGAAAAGGCGGTTGGGATACCCATGGATTGCCCATTGAATTAGCGGTAGAGAAAAAACTGGGCATTCGTAAGGACGATATTGGCAAAACTATTTCCATTGCCGATTACAATAAAGAATGCCGTAAGGAAGTAATGAAGTATAAGAATGTCTGGGATGACCTTACTCGCAAAATGGGGTATTGGGTCGACCTTGATAATCCGTATATCACTTTTGAAAATAACTATATTGAAACGTGCTGGTATCTTCTTAAAGAATTTTATAAAAAGAATTTGCTTTACAAGGGGTTTACGATTCAGCCATATTCTCCTGCTGCAGGAACCGGTTTAAGTTCACACGAATTGAACCAGCCGGGCACCTATAAAATGGTTAAGGATACGACTGTAGTTGCTAAATTCAAATTGACTGATAAACTTCCCGGTTTAAATGAAGAAACATTTTTTCTCGCCTGGACGACTACACCGTGGACACTTCCATCCAATACCGCACTGGCTGTTGGGAAAAATATTACTTATTGCGCCGTTAAAACCTTCAATGCATATACGGGAAAACCGGAAACCGTAGTCCTGGCAAAGGATCTTTTAGGAAAATACTTTCCTGAGAAAAATGCCGAACTTCAATTGGAAGATTATAAGTCCGGCGACAAAGCAATTCCTTTTAAAATACTTTCTGAATATAAAGGAAAGGATCTTGAAGGATTGGCTTACGAGCAGCTTCTGCCTTATGCTCAGCCAACGGATGGAAATGCTTTTAAAGTTTTACTGGGAGATTTTATCACAACAGAAGATGGTACAGGAATCGTTCACATAGCACCAAGTTTTGGCGCTGATGACTTTCGTGTAGCAAGACAAAATGGAATTGGTTCACTGACTCTTGTCGATAAGCGCGGAAGATTTACAAAAGAAATGGGCGAATTCGCCGATGAATTTGTAAAGGAACAGTACCTCACCGATGAAGAAAAAGAAATAGAACGCAAGAAGCAGGGTGGAGAGAAATACCTTTCTGTTGACGAACGCATTGCTATCAAATTAAAAAAGGATAACAAAGCTTTCAAAGTAGAAAAATACGAGCATACGTATCCTCATTGCTGGCGGACAGATAAGCCTGTATTGTATTATCCGCTCGATTCATGGTTTATCAAAACGACAGCCATGAAAGACAGAATGGTTGAGCTCAATAAAACCATCAACTGGAAACCGGAACATACAGGAACAGGACGCTTCGGAAACTGGCTTGAAAACCTAGTCGACTGGAATCTTTCACGTTCACGATTTTGGGGAATCCCTTTGCCTATCTGGCGTTCAGAAGATGGTACAGAAGAAATTTGTATTGGTTCCTTGGAAGAACTTTCCACTGAAATCGACAAATCGGTGAAAGCAGGTTTTTTAAAAGAAAATTCTTTGAAAGGCCATAACAGCGATTTCGACCTTCATCGTCCTCATGTGGATGAAACTATTCTTGTGTCTCCGACAGGAAAAAAAATGATTCGCGAGCTGGATCTTATTGATGTTTGGTTTGATTCAGGTGCCATGCCTTATGCGCAGTGGCATTATCCTTTCGAGAATAAAGAAGAATTTAAAAAAGCTTTTCCGGCCGATTTCATAGCTGAAGGCGTTGACCAGACACGAGGCTGGTTTTTTACGCTTCATGCAATTGCCGTAATGATTTTTGACTCCGTTGCATTCAAAAACGTTGTCAGCAACGGTCTTGTTCTGGACAAAAACGGAAACAAGATGTCGAAACGACTGGGCAATGCCGTTGATCCTTTTGAAACAATAGAAAAATACGGGCCTGATGCTTCACGCTGGTATATGATCAGCAATGCACAGCCTTGGGAAAATCTGAAATTCAGTCTGGACGGAATTACTGAAGTTCAACGGAAGTTTTTCGGCACGCTTTACAATACCTATGCTTTCTTTGCTTTGTATTCTAACATTGACGGCTTTACTTTTAAAGAAAAGGAACTATCTTCAGAAGAAAAGCATGAACTTGACCGCTGGATTTTATCAGAGCTCAATACACTCGTAAAATTTGTAGATGAAAGTTATTCCGATTACGAGCCAACACGCGCCTGTCGTGCTATTTCAGATTTCGTTACGGAACATTTAAGTAATTGGTATGTGCGTTTAAGTCGCCGCCGCTTCTGGAAAGGCGAATACACAGCTGATAAAATTGCAGCTTACCAAACGCTATATACTTGTCTTGAAACTGTAGCCCTACTGATGGCGCCTGTTGCACCATTTTTCAGCGACAGCTTATTTAACGATCTGAATAAAGTAACAGGAAGAAGAAAATCTAAGTCCGTTCATCTTGCTGATTTTCCTGTCTATGATGCAAAGCAGGTCGATAAAGCCCTTGAGGAAAGAATGGAACTGGCACAAAAAATATCTTCCATGGTTTTATCGTTGAGGAAAAAAGTCAACATACGCGTTCGTCAGCCCCTGAATAAAATACTATTACCGGTAACCGGAGAAGGATTCAGGGAAACGGTTGAGTCTGTAAAAGACCTCATTTTGGCTGAAGTGAACGTAAAGCAAATTGAATATATTACGGATACATCGGACATTCTGGTGAAAAAGATCAAGCCCAATTTCCGCATTTTGGGAAAGAAAGTCGGGTCCATGATGAAGGATGCGGCAGCATATATTACCGGTATGGGCCAGGATGAAATTCAAAAGCTGGAGCAGGATAAAAAGCTCGATATTCTAATAGGGAATCTGCCATTAACCTTAACTGAAGAAGATGTGGAAATCAGCTCAGAAGACATTCCGGGCTGGCAGGTTACCAATGAAGGCAAGCTTACCGTAGCACTCGATATTAGCATTGATGAAGGCCTCCGTGAAGAGGGAATAGCCCGTGAATTCATCAACAGAATACAGAATTTGAGGAAAGAAAGGGGTTTTGAAGTAACCGACCGTATTGACCTGAAAGTTCTGGAACATGCATTAATACGAAGTTCTTTGATCAATAATAAAGATTATATTTGCGCCGAAACTTTAGCAGCAAACCTTGACCTTGTTGACCGTCTAGATGGCGAAGATTCGGTTAATGTCGAGGTTGATGATGATATACAAACGCGTATAAGTATTAAGAAACATAAAACCGTTGATTTAAATTAACGGAAAGCCATCCCCAAACTGTTTTTATATGAGCAAGACGAAGACCAAATCTAAAATTATTTCTAAAGGCAAAGCGAAGAAAAGCGCTCCTGTGAAGAAGAACGTTAAGAAGCCGGCAGCAAAAGCTGCAAAGCCGCTTAAGAAGAAAGCACCTGTAAAAGCAAAAGCTTCTGCGCCTAAGAAAAAAGTTGCCGTGCCCGTGAAAGCAAAAAGCAATAAGTCTGTAAAGCCGGTTAGCAAAAGCAAAAAAGAAATCAGCAAAAAGGTTGTACAAAAAGCTGCAGCTCCTGTTGCAGCTAAACCTGTAATCAGCAAAGCAACTAAGCCGGTTAAAAAACAAACGCCTCCCGTTGTTGAGAAAAAAACAGAGGTTCCTAAAGATAATCCACCACAGAATCGTCCTTCTGTAGGAAGACCAATTCCTGTCAACAGAAGGCCTGAACCGGCACGTGCAATAATCAGCAACAGTAAGCCTCAGGAAGAAACAGGTAAGAACCGTTATTCCGATGCAGAACTCGAAGAATTCCGCGACATCATAAATAAAAAACTGAAAGACGCACGTAAAGAGCTGGCATTACTTCAGGCTCAAATGACAGCTTCCAACGATCATGGAACGGATGACACTGCCAGTACTTTTAAAATTCTGGAAGACGGATCCGATTCTCTTGCAAAAGAAGAAGCAGGACAACTTGCAGGCCGACAGAAAAAATTTATTGAGCAGCTTGAAAATGCCATGGTTCGTATTGAAAACAGAACGTATGGTATTTGCAAGGTAACCGGAAAGCTGATTCCGAAAGAACGCCTCCGTGCAGTTCCTCATACCACGCAAAGCATAGAAGCTAAATTAAATCAATACCGCGAATAACGGCTGAAACGAAATCGGGAGTTTACAAACTTGTATTATTTTAAGTTGACACAATTCCAATTTCATTAAGATATCTCTGATGAAGCGCCCTGCGCTAATTATATTTTTTATACTTTTTTTCGATCAGGCATTAAAGCTCTGGGTAAAGACGCACATGTATCTTGGCCAGGAATTTAGAATCTTCGACTGGTTCATTATACACTATACAGAAAATAACGGCATGGCCTTCGGCTATGAATTCGGCGGTATTTCCGGAAAATTGTTTCTTAGTATTTTTCGAATTATTGCTTCAGCAGTTATCGGATGGTATCTGTATAAGCTAATCATCAAGAAAGCACACTCCGGATTAATACTATGCTTTTCATTAATTTTTGCCGGAGCAATCGGTAATATCATTGACAGTGCTTTTTTCGGAATGATTTTTTCTGAAGAAGTAAATGGAATGGCACAACTCTTTTCTCCGCTCGGAGGGTACAGTGGTTTTCTTCAGGGAAGAGTAGTTGATATGTTTTATTTCCCTCTTGTAAATACACAGTTTCCACATTGGCTTCCAATTATTGGCGGTCAGCCGTTTCAGTTTTTTAGGCCGGTTTTTAATGTTGCTGATTCTTCTATTACTATAGGTGTAATTCTTTTTATTGTTTTTCAGAAGAAATTTTCTCAGCAAAGTGTCCGGAAGGATACAGGCGAATCGGAGTCTGAAGCAATTGTGAAAGATATTGCTGAGTAAATTTTCTATCAGTGAGATTTCTCTGAGCAGGAGCGACTTTAATATATAACAATCTTTTTCACCACCCTGCTATCCTCAACCATCACTTCAACAAAATAAACTTCGACGGGATGATTTTCCTGATGCCAAACCTGGTAATTTTTATCTTGGGTTTTTTTCTCCTGCATCTTTAAATATTGGTAAAAGCCATTCCCTCCTGTTTGTCAATTTTATACCTTCTCATACATCGAAAATAATTCAGAATATACGTGGAGTCAACGCATTAAAATGAGGTTATATTATTATCTTGCATAAAATAGCTTACTTTACTTACTTATTCACAATGAAGAGGGGAACTAAAAAAGTCGTAGTCCGCGCGAATAGATGTCTGTTCATTTAATCAAAGTTGGTGCTCGTGCTTAGACTGCTCCTAGCGGGGATGAAAACAAGAAAATTATTCCAAACATTATGATAAGTGGTAAACAAGCTGGTAGGTACTATATGGAAACAGGTCGATATAAATACTATGAGGATTTTATTTTAAGTACAAATAATCTTAATAAACTATTTGTTTCAGACATGTTGCTGCATTTTGGAAATGAATTACCCGCTGATAATTATAACAATAATAAAATTATTGCTGAACCTAAATACAAGACCTACTCCAGTCCTCCGTGATAAAAAAATAATATTTTTTTATCACAAACTAACTACTAAACATTAACAATTGATGACTAATAAATTAATTAATCATATTATCTATTTTATTTCTTTAATATTAATAATTTTTACCAATGATTCTTGTGATAAAGGAAAGACAAGTTTACTAAATGATTCTGAAAATTTAAATTATTTAATAAATTATATTAATGATAATAAAAAAAATAAATATTTTTATATAAGTGTTGGTTATGAATTAGGCTATATTAAAACCATGCAGATTAATGGAGCATATTTTAAAGAAATGCCTACAATTTTAAAATCATTTGATCACTTAGAAATGTTATATTTAGAAAAAATTGATATAGATTCATCAATTGTATTTCCAGATCTCAAAAATTTGAAAAATCTGGAAATCTCTAATAGTAATCTAGTAAAAATTCCTGAATTATCCAATTTAAAGGCATTAACGGATTTAGATATTTCTCTTAATTCTAAACTTCAAGATAGTATAATCTTGGATTTGCCAAATAATATTGAGAGGGTAGATATGACCTTATGTCCCATAAAGAAATTAGTAATAAGAGGAAATAGCAGTATTAAAATACTAAGTTTAGATCTAACAAAAATAACGGAGATTGATAATTCCATATATGATTTACCTAAATTGGAAAAATTATATATATATAATGATGAATTATCTGAAATTGATATAAGTAGATTTAGAAATATTAAATATATTAAATGCAATGGAAAACTTTTTAGAAATATTAACCTTGATTACTTTAGAAACCTTTCTATTGTAATTGATACAAATTTGTATCTAAATTATAATTAACCAAAATAATTCTATTAATAAATTTGTAATCTATAAAATCCATAGACAATACTGTTTCTATTGTATGGCCTTAGAAAAGTCCAATTATTTATTTCTGGAACTCCTTCTCCTGGCGTTTGTGATAGATAATAAACCCATCTCCCTGCCAATGCAAAATCTTTAGTAAGCATCCGTCCAAATACATATTGCAGATAATTTCATAGTTCCTTTTCTTTGCTTCCAAACAAAAAGCTATGGAAGGTACAAAAAATTATCAAAAGAGATTTACCCGGGCGGAAATCCAGGAATTATTAACGCAATGCCGCCAAAGCGGGAGGTTATTTTATTATCTTGCATAAATTAGCTTACTTTACTTACTTATTCACAATGAAGAGGGGAACTAAAAAGGTCGTAGTCCGCGCGAATAGATGTCTGGTCTTTTATTCAAAGTTGGTGCTCGCGCTTAGACTACTCCTAGCAGGGTTTGCGCGCTTAGACTACTCCTAGCGTGTAAGTAATAAAAACATGAATTATATTAAACTCTCTATTTTTTGGATAATACTTACAGCTATTGCTAACCCAATCGGTGAATTTCCTTTAAACGACGATTGGGCTTATTATAAAGATGTATTAAATCTTATCAATTACGGACACTTAGAATTTGTTGATTGGTCGGCAATGACTTTGGTTTCACAAATTTTCCTAGGATCTTTACTTTGTAAAATTTGCGGTTTCTCTTTTTCTCTCTTACGAATTTTGACTTCAATCATAGGTTTGATAGGGATTCTTACATCCTATAAAATTCTAAAGGAAATTACTTCAAACGATAAGCTTTCGTTTTTTGTTAGTATTTTACTAATGGGAAACCCGTTGTTTTTTTCTCTATCAAATACATTTATGACAGATATTTATTTTTATACTTTTTCAGTTATATCAATTTTTTATTTTATTCGTAGCCTTAGTTCAAATAAATTGCAACAAATATTTATTGCTACGGTATTCGTTATAATAGCAACCCTAATACGTCAAATTGGAATAATTATTCCTATTTCATTTGCACTTGTGAGTTATTATAAATCAAGCCTTATTAACAAGTCAACCATTTTAAGGTTCTTAGCACCTCTCTTTTTTACCGGAATAACTCTATTTCTTTTTAATTATTGGGTATCTTTTTCGCATAAGAATCTGACAAGTTATTTTTCATTGGAAACAATGTTTTCAAAAATTGGAATAAAAACATTTTCTCATGTTTTTTATAGGTTAGGCACTACCGGTATGACTTTAGGCTTATTTTTATTTCCATTATTAATACTTCTGCTTCCTCGTTTTATAAATAGTTTCTGGAGAAGGGAAAATGGATTGAGTTTAATTATTACTATAATATTTTCGGTTCCACTTATTCGTGCCTGGAACAGTATTCCATTAGGAAACATACTTTTTAATTTCGGAGTCGGCCCGAAATTATTAAAGGATGTATACATTTTACATACGAATAATTATCCTGCCTTGAACTCTATAGCAATGAACGTTCTTAGAGTGATTAGTCTTGCCGGAGGAATCATGTTGTTTTATTTATTTTTAAGCTATTTATTTAATTTGAAAAAGCCTCCCTCCGCAACGCAGGAAGGACAAAATGTAAAAATATTTTCACTCATTATTGTTATACTGTATTTTGGAACTTTTGTAATTCCCGATTTTTTCTTTGATCGATATTTAATTCAATTAATGCTCCCATTAATTGTTATTATTCTTCCTTTTTCAATGGCAATTGATTTTAAAAATAAATATGTAATTATTTCTTATTCATTTGCTTTTTTGTTTCTGCTATTTTCTGTGGGTTTGACGCACGACTATCTCTCATGGAATAGAGCAAGATGGCAAGGATTAAATTATTTGATGACTGATTTGAAAAAATCACCACATAAAATTGACGGGGGATTTGAATTTAATGGTTGGTTCCAAACGGGTGCAATTCAGCAAGGGAAAATAAAAAGTTGGTGGATGGTAGACAATGATGATTATATTTTAACTTTCGGCCCCTTACCCGGATATAAAATATTAAAATTGATTCCATATAGCCAATATATCCCTTTTGAAAAAAGAAATATACACATTTTATATAAAGATTCAATAGAATAGCATATTTTATATGCTTTCCTGACCCCCTTTTTTTCTAAAGGTTATCTTAGTATTTTGTACCCCGAATAGAACTCTAAATTTAAAAATTTAAGCAAACAGCATTTCCTGATTTGCATAAAATCCTCTCTCATGCCGACAAAATTATTTTTATTCATTTTTTTATCACTTTCATTTTCAGTCTCCGGACAAACAAACGACTCCATTGTTATGCGGAAAATATTTACCGAGACATTGACAAATGGAAAAGCTCATGCTTTGTTAAGGGAGCTTACAAAAGATATTGGAAAAAGAATAAGCGGATCACCCGAAGCGGATAAAGCGGTTGAATGGACAAAGAAAAAAATGATTGAAGCGGGAGCTGATACCGTTTATTTACAGCCCGTCATGGTGCCTCACTGGGTTAGAGGAGAAAAAGAAAAAGCAATCATTGTAGAAACTAATGGAAATAAAACGGAAGTTCCAATTTTGGCTTTGGGTAATTCTATTGCAACACCACCTTCAGGAATAACGGTTGGCATTGTTGAAATAAACAATATGGAGCAATTGGAAAAACTAGGCAAGGATAAAATAAGCGGAAAAATTGTTTTTTATAATTATCCTTTTGATGAATCCATGATAAATACATTTGAATCTTATGGCGATGCAGTTGGATACAGATGGGCAGGTCCGAGTCAGGCTGCACGTTACGGAGCAGTTGCAACAGTATGCCGTTCCATGACAAATGCTTCCGATAACTTTCCACATACAGGTTCTATGCGTTATGTCGATTCATTGCCTCAAATTCCATGTTGTGCAATAAGTACGAATGGGGCTGATTTGTTAAGCAGGATTCTTCGTTCCAATAAAGAGACTAAATTATTTCTTAAACAGAATTGTCATTTCGAGGATAGCGTTTTGTCATACAATGTAATCGGAGAAATACGTGGAAGTGAATTTCCAAATGAATATGTAACTGTTGGCGGTCATTTGGATTCATGGGATTGTGGTGAAGGTGCCCACGACGATGGCGCCGGCATTGTTCAGTGTATTGAAATGATCCGTACTTATAAAGCTTTAAATATTAAACCGAAGAGAACCATACGCGCTGTTGCTTTTATGAATGAAGAAAATGGTTTGCGCGGAGGTAAAAAGTATGCCGCTGTAGCTTATGAAAAAAAGGAGAAGCATGTAGCCGCAATGGAAAGTGATGCCGGAGGATTTGTGCCGCTTGGTTTTGGACTTAACATGACGGAAATAAAAAAGGAAGCAATACGAAAATGGGCTCCGCTGTTTTTACCATACGGTATATTCGACTTCACTAAAGATGGCGATGGTGCTGACATATCACCTCTTGAAAAAATGGATGTGCCGCTTATCGGTTTGCAGGTTAATTCGCAGCGGTATTTTGACTTTCATCATACCGATAACGATGTATTTGAAAATGTAAATAAGCGAGAACTCCTTCTGGGGTCTGCCGCAATGTCATCCATGGCTTATCTGTTGGCCTTTTATGGTTTGTAATATTTTTGTAAAGTCTTTGCAAAAAATATTTTACCTTACTTTGTGCCGCCAATGAAATCCTCCCATATTGAATCTGTTATTTCTACACTGCCTGACAGTCCGGGAGTTTATCAGTTTTACGATAAAGAGAACAAACTTTTATACGTAGGCAAAGCGAAATCGCTGAAGAAAAGAGTCATGTCTTATTTTCGAGACGATATAAACCTGAACGGAAAGACCACTGTAATGGTAAGGAAGATCGCTGACATTAAAATACTTGTCGTCGATTCAGAGTTGGATGCACTTTTATTGGAAAACAGTCTGATTAAAAAACATCAGCCGCGGTATAATATAAATCTTAAGGATGATAAAACATATCCGTGGATTTGCATTAAGAATGAAAACTTTCCCCGGATTTTTTCCACCCGAAGAATGATACCGGACGGTTCTGAATACTTTGGTCCGTATACGCCGGTGAAAATGATTCATACCCTTCTTGATTTAATCGGCCAGCTTTATAAACTCAGAAATTGCAATCTTAACCTTTCCTTAGAAAATATTCAGAAAAAGAAATTTAAAGTTTGCCTGGAATACAATATTGGAAATTGCAAAGGCCCTTGCGAAGGACATCAATTGCAAGCGGATTATGATCAGTCGATAAAAGAAATACGTTTGATTCTTAAAGGAAACATTAACCATGTCATCCAACATTTGAAAGTGCTGATGAATAAACTATCAGCTGACTTTAATTATGAAGAAGCTCAATCGATAAAAGAAAAAATCGAACTTCTGGAGAAATTTAAAATAAAATCGGTTGTCGTAAATCCTGCTATTCACAATACCGATGTATTTTCAATGGTAGTTGACGGCGATTTTGCTTATGTCAATTTTTTACGGATCATGAACGGTTCTATTATCCAGGGACACACCGTTGAAATAAAACGTAAACTGGAAGAAACACCGGAAGAACTTTTAGAATTGGCAATTGCCGATCTTCGCAGCCGTTTTCACAGTGATGCCAATGAAATCATTGTTCCTTTTGAAATGCCTGTATTGTATGAGAATGTAATTTTTACTGTTCCTAAGATCGGCGATAAAAAACATTTGCTAACGCTTTCTGAAAGCAACGTTCGCAATTACATGCGGGAACGTGATCTCAGAGATGAAAAGTTAAATCCGGAAAACAAAGTTAACCGCCTGATGGAAAAAATGAAAATAGATCTTCGGTTAAAACATCAGCCAAGGCATATAGAGTGTTTTGATAATTCAAATATACTTGGAGAACATGCCGTTGCAGCATTGAGCGTTTTCGTAAACGGAAAACCATCGAAAAAGGATTACAGGCATTTCAACATTAAAACTGTAGAGGGCCCTGATGACTTTGCTTCTATGGAAGAAGTTGTTTTCCGACGTTACAAACGTTTGCTCGACGAAGCTCTTGAACTACCCGATTTAATTGTCATCGACGGTGGAAAAGGACAATTAAGTTCTGCAATGAACAGTCTGGAAAAACTAGGCCTGCAAGGAAAAATTCCAATCATAGGAATAGCAAAAAAGCTGGAAGAGATTTATTATCCTCACGATTCCCTTCCATTGTACATTGATAAAAAAAGTGAAACACTTCGTGTCATCCAGCACATGCGCGACGAAGCACATCGTTTCGGAATAACGCATCACAGGAAAAAAAGAAGTAAAGCTCTTGTCAAAACAGAACTCTCCGACATCAAAGGTATTGGCGATGCTACAGCACAGGATTTGTTGCGGCATTTCAGATCTGTAAAAAAAATAAAGGAAGCTACACTTTCGGATTTAACAGCCATCGTCGGAAATGCAAAAGCAAAAATCGTTTTTGATTTCTTTGACAGTAAAAAGAATTAATCTTTTATTTAGTGTGTGGGTTTGAGAATTTTGATAAGAATTTATTCGGAAGAAATTGACTTCTTTAATTAATTCAAATATTTTGGATAAACGTATTAACCGGGTAAGGAAGGCATATTTTGCCCCGGGGGCCTCAAAATCAAAAAACGAAAAGCCCTTGGTTCACCCAATCCGATTTATTACAATACGAAAGGATTAATATACTTCGAAAGGGCAGGTTATGTGATTTGAATAAAGATATTTCGAATTTAGTTAATTACCTTCCTACGGCTACTCGGGAACCATCTGTCTTGTCCTGAAATAGGTTTACACTAAAAAGTGTAAAAATGGACAAAAAAATTATTCAAAAAGCGGGTAAATTTTATTCTGAATCAGAAAGACATCAGATAATTCAGGAATATCTTTCAAGTGGATGTACTAAATCGG
>JANOVM010000044.1:0-6428 GCA_031417395.1 Bacteroidota bacterium
AGCAGAGAGCCATTTAAATCTGATACATCACAGCGACAGAGGCATCCAGTATTGCAGCCATTTTTATGTAAAGCTATTGCAGGATTACAGTATAAAAATTAGCATGACAGAAAATGGCGACCCTTTGGAGAATGCTGTTGCCGAAAGAATAAACGGGATAATCAAAGAGGAATACTTAGAAACCTATGATATTGATAATATAAAACAAGCAAAGGAACTACTCAAAGCATCAGTGGATTTATACAACAGTGAAAGGCCTCACATGAGCATTGGGAACTTAACACCTAATCAAATTCATCATTCAAACAAACCAATTAAAACAGAAAAACTATGGAAGAATTATTACCGGAAACAAACTACATTTGTAAACCAGTTTCAGGACTAAAGAACAACTGTAAATCTATTACAGGATTATCTAACTAAACTGTAAACTTTTTTCAGGACGAGTCATACATCTCCGGTCCCTGAGCGCAGCCGAAGGGCCGTTCCCTCAGCCGAAGGTTCATGGAGCTTAGCCGAAGTGTGGTTCCTGAGCCGAAGGATGTGTCATTAATCCTTCGGCTACGTTCAGGAACCATCCTTCGGCTGCGCTCAGTAACCACACTTCGGCTGTGCTCAGCAACCGGATTCGAGATATATTTATTCAAATCAAAAATCTTCCGTTCTAAGTTTACATCAGAAATCATTATCCGATAGAAATCGGATCGTTAATCGTTATTCGTTAATCGTTATCCGATAGTAATCGGATCGTTATTCAACTTTCAATAAACTGAATTAAAATAGTAGGTCAAAATTTATTATTCTTTTAACAAAGTCCCAATATCCTCAATCAACTTATTAACTTCAACAGAATCAGTACCATCGTAAAATCCTCTTAATCTCTTTTGTGGATCTACAAGTGCAAAAAACTGTGTATGTACAAAATCAGCATTTGTTGTGTCTCCTAATTCAGCAACGAGGTATGAATTTCTTGCTAAATCTTCAATCACAGTTTTCTTTCCGGTAACAAAAAACCATTTTGATTCGTCGGCATTGCGGCTACGAGCATATTGCTTTAAAACAGAAACAGAGTCTTCTTCCGGTTTTACTGTATGCGACAAAATCAGAATTTTTGAATTGTCCTTAAATGCAGCTGCAATACGCTCCATCTGGTCGCCCATCAGCGGACAAATACCCGGACAGGAAGTAAAAAAGAAATCGGCAACGTAGATTTTATCTTTAAAATTATTTTCAGTAACTAAGTTACCATCCTGGTTAACTAGACTAAATCCGGTAACCTTATGATCGCTGCCATCGGGGTTTGGAATACCATAAACAGGTAATAATAATCTTTGGGGCCTGGATTCGAGTATTATATTATATGCCCAAAAAATTCCTCCCAGGAATAACAATCCAACAATTACCCAACGCCAAATAACCTGTTTACTTAACCACATATTTTTGGGGTAAAATTAGTGATTATTCATGAAGTAATATGATATAGGTGTTACAAAGGACAAAGCAAGGTGTATTAAGTAGTAAGTACTAAATATTTGTATATTTGTAACTCCTCAGTTTTACCATGAAAGAAAGTACAGAAGAAAATATAAACACCGTAGGTTTTGAAGATTTCCGTAAAGATGTTTTGAACGACTACCGTCTTGCGAACGAAAGTCGGCAGGCTAGTCTGATCGGACGTAAAGAAGTTCTTACCGGCAAAGCAAAATTCGGAATATTTGGTGATGGAAAAGAAGTTGCCCAGCTGGCCATGGCAAAGCAGTTTCGTGCAGGCGATTTTCGTTCAGGATATTACAGAGATCAAACCTTTATGTTTGCTATAGACGAACACAATCTGGTTGATTTTTTCGCTCAGTTGTATTCTAATCCTGATGAAGAAAAAGAACCCAGTTCAGCGGGGCGATCAATGAATGGACATTTTGCTACCCGAAGTCTTAATCCCGATGGTAGCTGGAAAGATCTTACTAAAATAAAAAATTCTTCATCCGATATTTCTCCTACAGCTGCTCAAATGCCCCGACTGGTTGGACTTGCATGGGCATCGAAACTTTTTAGAAACAACCCGGAATTAAGCCACTTAACAACTTTTTCGAACAATGGTAATGAGGTTGCGTTTGGAACAATTGGTGATGCAAGTACCTCTGAAGGTGTATTTTTTGAAGCCATAAATGCAGGCGGAGTTCTGCAGATTCCAATGGCAGTTTCTGTTTGGGACGATGGTTATGGAATTTCTGTTCCAAGTAAATATCAAACGACAAAAGAAAATATTTCCGAAATCCTTAAAGGATTCGAAAGGAATGAAAAAGGAAAAGGCTATCAGATTTATAGGGCATTCGGATGGGATTATCCCGGTCTTTGCGAAATGTATGCTAAAGGAATAAACATTTGCAGGACTGAGCATGTTCCGGTTTTATTCCACATTCAACAAATTACGCAGCCTCAAGGTCATAGTACTTCCGGCTCTCATGAAAGGTATAAATCCAAAGAAAGACTGGCCTGGGAAGAGGAATTTGACTGTATTAAAAAAATGCGTCAATGGATGATTGAAGCATCCATTGCATCTGCTGAAGAATGCGATGCCATTGAAGCAGAAGCCAAAAAGGTCGTTCTCGAAAGCCGTAAAAAGGCATGGAACGATTATATGAGTCCGGTAAAGGAAGAAATACAAAATGCACTTCAGGTTTTAGAAGAATTAAAAGCAAACGGAGAATATGGAATTGAAATCCTAAAGATCTGTGATGAATTATCTTCTGTAATCGACCCAAGTCGGCGCGACATTGTAGTCGCTTTAGACAAGTCACTGCAATTGCTGCGTTTCGATTCTTCCCCTGAAAAAGAAAAATTACAGAACTTTTATCGTTCCTTAAAAATTCAAAATGAAGGACGATTTAATTCTTTTCTTTATAGCAATACCAAAGAGTCGGCCTTGAACATACAGGCTGTACCGGCTGTTTTTACAGACGATTCACCTTACATCGACGGACGAGAAGTTTTGCAGGCTAATTTTGATGAGCTTTTCAGAAGAGATCCGAGGCTTGTTGCTTTCGGTGAAGATCTTGGTCATATTGGAGATGTAAATCAGGGCTTTGCCGGACTTCAAAATAAATACGGAGAAATTAGAATTACGGATACAGGTATAAGAGAAGCAACTATTGCAGGTCAGGGAATTGGATTAGCATTGCGCGGACTTAGACCAATAGCAGAGATTCAATACCTGGATTACTTATTATATGCTTTGCAGATTCTTAGCGATGATCTTGCTTCTTTGCATTACCGGACTAAGGGCGGACAAAAAGCACCGGTTATTATTCGTACACGCGGTCATCGGCTGGAAGGAATCTGGCACAGCGGTTCTCCAATGGGAATGATTATTCATTCTTTGCGAGGCATTAATGTTTGTGTGCCAAGAAATATGGTACAGGCAGCAGGCTTTTATAATACCATGCTTGCCGGCGATGAGCCTGCTTTAATCATTGAATGCCTTAATGGATACAGGCTTAAAGAAAGACTTCCCGCAAATCTAGGTGAGTTTCGTGTGCCTGTGGGCATTCCTGAAATTTTATCAGAGGGTTCTGATATGACAATGGTAACTTATGGATCATGTATTAGAATTGCCGAAGAAGCCATTAAATCTTTGAATAAAATAAATATTTCTGTTGAATTAATAGACGTTCAGACCCTTTTACCATTTGACCGTAACAACATTATTTCTTTATCTTTACAAAAAACAGGAAAGCTGCTTATCCTTGACGAAGATGTTCCGGGAGGCGCGAGCGCTTATATTATGCAACAGGTACTAGAAGTACAAGATGGTTTTCGATGGCTGGATTCAGCCCCAAAAACTTTGACTGCCAAAGCTCATCGTCCAGCATATGGTTCCGATGGTGATTATTTTTCTAAACCTTCCTGTGAAGATGTTTTTCATGCTGCTTATTCCATCATGAATGAATACTCCCCTTCTAAATTTCCTTTATTTATATAACTCTTATCTTTTTAAATACCCCGTTCCCCACCCCTCTATTCTTATGACTGAAAAAATAACCGAAAAGCAGTCCCAGTACAATGAATTAGAAAGTATGAATGTCATTGATTTATTGAAAGCCATCAATGAACAAGATAAAACAGTCCCTCATGCTATTGAAAAAGTTCTTCATCGAATAGAAACCGTTGTTATTTTAATTACAGAAAAACTCCGCATGGGAGGGCGTTTATTTTATATAGGTGCAGGAACAAGTGGAAGGATTGGAATATTAGATGCTTCTGAACTTCCTCCTACTTATGGACTTGAACATGGAAAAGTAATTGCTTTGATTGCAGGAGGCGATGGCGCTATCCGTAAAGCTGTTGAATTTGCTGAAGATAATGAAGAACAAGGCTGTCTTGATCTTTTAGAGCATAAAGTCAGTTCAAACGATGTTGTACTAGGAATTACGGCATCGGGAACTACCCCTTATGTGGTTGGGGCAATGAAAAAATGTAAAGAAAAAAATATTCTTACTATTGGATTAACATGCAATCCGGATTCAGAACTTGCAAAAAATGTACATTACCCTATTGAAGTACTTGTAGGGCCCGAAGTAGTTACAGGCAGCACACGAATGAAAGCAGGCACTGCCCAGAAATTAGTTCTTAATATGATTTCGACCTCGGTCATGATAAAGTTAGGGCACGTCAAAGGAAATAAAATGGTTGACATGCAGCTTTCTAACAATAAGTTGATAAAACGCGGTACAAATATTTTGATGGAAGAACTTAATATTAATGCACTTGAAGCCGGTAGTCTTCTAAATAAGTATGGCAATGTCCGCAAGGCACTGGATGCAAATCAAAACAAAGAATCCTAATCAATTTTCATAGTCTTATTTATTTTTTCAATTAGCATATTAGTTTTTACAATTGTAATTTTGCTTGAACTGAAAAAACCTTAGCTTTTTATTTCGAGGCAAAAGCATAAAGATCGTGCAGGATTTAGAACCCTTTTACAATTGGAGAGAACTATATATTTCATCGGAAGATGAATATTCTCCTTTTTATGGTTCCGTTTACAGTGAGTTTGAATATACCAATACGGTATATAACTATTACATACACCCTCAATGGGATGAGTTCGGTTCAACAACATTATACCTGAAAGTCATTTACGCCGACTACGAACGTGGTTTTGCCGTTATAGAATTTATTGGCGAATGGAACGATGCCATCAATAACGACATAATGTTTCTAAAAAGAGAAGTCATTGAATCCATGATTGGCAATAACATCAATAAATTCATTCTCATAGGAGAAAATGTACTCAATTTTCACGGCTCTGACGATTGTTATTACGAAGACTGGTTTCAGGATATTGAAGAAGGCTGGATTGCTGCATTGAATTTCAGACCTCATGTCATGCAGGAAATGGAACGGTTCAATGTCGATTCTTATTTCATAACAGGTGGTGAATTAGACGACCTGAATTGGAGATTGTATAATCCTGTTGAACTACTTTCTAAAGTAGAAAAAATTGCTTCTCGCAGACTTAATTGAATATTCTACATTAAGAAATATTTACGTTGAATTTCAATGAGATAATCGTTATACAAATTTAACAAAGCACTAGTTTTTACCCCTATCTTTATTGCACGGATGAATTATAAGCGGCTACTCCTTTTTTTCTTTATCCTATTTCCTTTTCATTCTTCTCCCCAAAAAAATTCCGGAGTTAAACGATCTTCAAATGCTTCTTATTATCACAACTATTTACATGGCCTGGAAACAAGTAATGGAGAAACCTATGATAAGAATGATTTTACCGCTGCACATCGTACCTTACCTTTCAATACACTTCTTTTAGTTACGAATAAAAAGAATAACAAAACTGTAATTGTGCGGGTAAATGACAGGGGACCCTTTAAAAAAAGTCGTGCTTTGGACCTTTCCTATGCTGCAGCTAAAAAAATCGGTATGGTTCCTTTTGGCGTTGTACCGGTAAAAATCGATGTACTTAAGTTTCTTGACCAGACTCCTATTCCGGAACAACTCATACAAGAAGAAAAAATCTGGAATTGTTATGGCAAGATACAAGGCCTTACTAACCATACTGTCTATATTTGGCAAACAGATAACTGGAAGCATGCTTTTTATATGGCCAGTAATCTTAATATGGAATATAAAATCTCTTCATTGGTGGTTAAAGTATCCGGTCAGTCAAAAAACAAAAGGTATTCTTTACTGGCCACCGGAATTAAAGACAGTAAGTCCGCTGAAGAAAGTATAAAATTATTCAGAAGTAATGGATTTTCGCAGGCTGAAATTTTTAAAGAAACTTCTTTAAAAGCAAAGCCACGTGTCGGTCAATTGCTAAAGTAAATTGCTCAGCGTTTATAAGTTCAGGCTGAATAAATCGGAACGCTTGTGCTCCTTCAATTTCTTTTTCAAAATTAAAAGGATGT
>JANOVM010000045.1:0-72035 GCA_031417395.1 Bacteroidota bacterium
TGAATCCGAATCCTCCTTTAGCAGCAATTACTCCTGCGGGCCCGATTAATCTTTGTTCCGACGGTTCAAACTCACCTTTAACATTAACAGCTGATATAACCGGTGCACCTCTGGGCGCTACAATTGTATGGAATCAGGATGGTAATCCATCAACTCCTTCTATTACAATAAGCTCAGGAGATATTGATCTTTTACTGAATGGCGGCACCTTCGCGTATAGCTTCCAGGTAGCTGACCCTGTTACCAATTGCTATAGAACTTCGAATACAGTTACGGTAAACGAAGTTCCTTGCAGCGGTCCAACATTGTATGCTAAACTATTCCTGGAAGGGTACTATTCAGGAAGCGGGGACATGAATACTTCAGGAAGTGGCGGTTGCTTATTCATAACAGGTGGATCACTTAATCCTCTGGATGCTGATAATGTAACACTCAGCGCTATGTCTTCAACTTTCCCACACCCATTAATTGAATCACAGACCGGTATATTGAAAACTGACGGAAGCATCAATGTTACATTCACCAATGCAGTTTCCAATGGAGGTTCTTACTATATTAAAGTAACGCACCGTAATGCCCTTGAAACATGGAGTGCTGCTCCGGTTGTCCTTAGCGCAACAACTGCACTGTCTCCTTATGATTTCTCAAGCGCACAAACACAGGCATATGGAAGTAACTTGTCAGATTTGTTTGATGGCAATTGGGCTATCTTCAGTGGAGATATCTCCGATGCCGGTACAGCTACTGTCGGAATACAAGATGCCATTATTGAATCACAAGATTATGGTGATATGGAAAACGCAGTATATGTAACCTTACTGGGATATGTTACTGAAGATATCACCGGTGATGGTATTGTTGAATCTGCCGACTACGGCTTAATGGAGAATAACGTTTACTTTACTAGAGTTCTTCAAAGACCGTAATCTATTTTATAAGCCGATGCATTGCTGATTTGCATGCTTTGGTAAAAATCAAAAAAGCCTCAGTATCCATAATGGATACTGAGGCTTTTTTGATTCTATTTACTCAAAACATTTACTATATTTACTTAAAGCAAACTCCTGTCTAAATGAAAGTTATTTTCTCCGGCCAAATTAAAGCGTACAACAACTTCGAAAAATTTATTTTAAAAAAATTTTGTAGACTTCTATTCTCTATTTTACTATTAACTTGTAATTTAAGTCAGGCACAATGGCTGAACTGGGCTGATCAAACCTCACTGCGCCTCTCCGTTTCAACTGTTGCCACAACAGATCCTGAAGAAAAAGATATGTGGAATGCAGACCTCGATAATGACGGTGATGAAGACTTGATTGTTGTTCGGAAACAGCCTTTTTCTACTTCAACACAGCCGGGGAAATCGAACTTATTGCTTATGAATATAAATGGCATTATGACGGATAGGACTACCCTTTACGCTCCTGAATTTATAAGTACTGTAAACTTTGCACGCGATATATTTATTGGTGACTTTGACGGCGATAACTGGAAGGATGTAATTATAGCCACAACTTTCAATCAGCAGCCATTGTACTATCGTAACCTTGGAAATGATATTGGAGGAAACTGGCTGGGACTTATTAATGAATCGTCGACGAGATTTCCCTTTTATGCAGAAGATACACCGTTGTTTTGCGCTGTATGGGGTGGCGATATTAATGGTGATGGCTTTAAAGACATATACTTTATAAACTATAAAGTTAATTCAGGCGGAGGTACAGCTAAAGATTTACTTCTAATAAACAATGGATCAGGGTACTTTACAAATGAAAGTCAGGCTCGCCTCGGTGTTCTTAGAAATTCTGCATTTGGTACAGCAGTTCAGATAGCGGATATGGATAATGACGGCGATAACGACATCATCAAAAACACAACACTCTATAGTGTTGCTCCATGGAATTCTCTTGGTTTAATAGTGATGTTTAACAATGGAACAGGAAACTTTACCAATTGGCAGAACCTGGTACCATCAGGATCTCCGTACATGTTTGAAATTGCAGATTTCAATTTAGATGGAAAAAAAGATTTGTATGTTGTTGATGATGGCAGTGATTATACATTAACGGTTTCATCGTTTGTGGCTAATACAAGTCTTACTTTTACCAGGACCAATTTGAATTTCAGTACCTCTAATGGTTTTGGCGGAAATGTACATGCAGCTGATCTGGATCTCGACGGCGACATGGACATTGGTGTTGCAGATGTTGATGTTGATATTCCTCCCTGCAGCAGCAGTCGCAGAATGGCTATTTATAGAAACGACAACGGTGTATTTACCAATGTATATGGCACCACTTCGTTTCCGTGGACAACGAATTGTTATGATTTTGCATGGATTGATATTAATTCTGACGGACTAAAAGATTTTATTTCCGGAATTTGCGCAGGATATAAGGTAATGATGAATGATAATTGCGCTTTGGCTCCAAGTCCGGCCGATTACGACCTCGATGGACTAGCGGATGCCTGCGACCCTTGTCCGACCAATCCTTCACCGAATTGTACACCTCCAACTGTTTATCCGACTGTGGGAACAAACTACAGTATAGCAAGGCAATGGAATGAACTATTACTTGCTTCCATAAGAAAAGATTTTGCGCGGCCTACTGTTCACGCCAGAAATTTATTTCATGTTTCAGCAGCCATGTGGGATGCATGGTCTGCTTATGACAGCAGCTCCACAGAATTTTTACTCGGAAAAACTGTTGGTGGTTTTAATTGTCCGTTTACAGGTATTCCACATTCAACCGATATTGCAGGTGATAGAAAAAAAGCAATCACCTATGCAGCATACCGCTTATTGAAGAATCGTTTTGCAAATTCTCCCCAGGCAGCTTTATTGTACACCGGTTACGATGTACACATGGATTCTCTGGGTTATGATAAAAATTTTACATCCGTTAACTATTCAACTGGCGATGCCAGGGCTTTGGGTAATTACATTGCACAATGTTACATAGATTTTGGTCTGCAGGATGGTTCGAATCAACAAAACGGCTATGCCAATACCAGTTATACTCCTGTAAATCCGCCTATGAATGTTGATGTTCCCGGTGATCCTACCATTGTAAATTATAACCGCTGGCAGCCATTAACCCTGCATTTGTTCATTGACCAGAGTGGTAATGCCATTCCCGGAGCAACGCCACCGTTTCTTAGTCCTGAGTGGGGTGGCGTTACACCGTTTGCTTTGGATTCATCAGTGCTTACTGTTAACCAGCGGAACGGATTTAATTATAAAGTCTATCACGATCCCGGTCCTCCTCCACAATTGCAGATGGATGGTTTGGGAACATCGGAACAATACAAATATGGTTTTGCATTGGTTTCAACATGGTCTTCCCATCTCGATCCGACGGATGGAGTCATGTGGGATATTTCTCCGGCGACGCAAGGCAATAGAACCAATCTGCCGGCCACCGTTGCTGATTACCCGAATTTTTATAATCAGCTATCAGGAGGTACAACAAATGTTGGCTATACCGTAAATCCAAAAACAGGATTACCGTATGCCCCTAATTTTGTTCCGCGGGGTGATTATGCGCGCGTACTTGCTGAGTTCTGGGCTGATGGTCCTGAATCAGAAACACCACCCGGACATTGGTTTACATTATTCAATTATATTACTGATCATCCTGCACAAACACGACAGTATAAAGGAGCAGGTCCTGTATTGGACAGTCTGGAATGGGACGTAAAAGGATATTTTGCTTTAGGAGGAAGCATGCACGATGTTGCCATATCGGTTTGGGGAATGAAAGGTTGGTATGATTTTATTCGTCCACTTTCAGCAATAAGAGCTATGGCAGCATTAGGTCAAAGCAGCGACCCCGTTGGCCCGTCGTATCATCCTGCAGGAATTCCTTTAATACCGGGCTATATAGAAGTTGTCGGATCCGGCGATGCACTTGCAAATGGCACAACAAATGTTGGAAAAATTAAACTCAAAGCATGGCGCGGACACAGCTTTATAAATAATGTTGATGTAGATGAAGCAGGTGTTGGATGGATATTGGCTGATAACTGGTTGCCGTATCAGCGGCCATCATTTGTTACACCGCCATTTGCGGGATACATTTCAGGGCATTCAACATATTCGCGTGCAGCAGCAGAAATTTTTACTGCATTTACAGGTGATAAATATTTCCCGGGGGGGTTAGGTGTTTTTAATGCACTGCAAAATCAATTCCTTGTATTTGAAGATGGTCCTAGTGTAAATGTTCAATTGCAATGGGCCACCTATCAGGATGCTGCTGATGAATCTTCTTTGTCAAGGATATGGGGAGGCATACATCCTCCATGCGACGATATTCCCGGAAGAAAAATTGCTGTTGATATAGCAGCTGCATCATTTACTAAAGCTGAAAAATATTTCTTTCCTGACACCTTAACGATCACACTAAAAGTTTTTATCGAAGGATTTTATCTCGGTGCGGGACAAATGCAAGCTTCTGTAAATCCGGTTAACTTCCCGAACCTATGCGATACGATTATTGCAGAATTGCACAATGTCAATTCACCTTATGGTATAGTGTTCAGCTCAAAGAGTACACTTTCAACTTCAGGAACCGGCAATTTTTATTTCCCGCGCGAAGCCGGAGGAAATTATTATTTAGCGATTCGCCATAGGAATGGAATGGAGACCTGGTCTGCAAACCCTGTTTACATTGCAGATAAAACGACTTACAATTTCACAAATGCGCAAAACAAAGCCTACGGAAACAATCAAAGTAATCTTGGAGACGGAAACTTTGCCATCTGGAGTGGAGATATCAGTGATGCAGCGACATCAACTTCCGGCTTACAGGATGGAATTGTAGAATCTTCCGATTATGGTAATATGGAGAATGCAGTTTACTATACCTTAAATGGATATTTAGCCGAAGATATTACAGGAGACGGAATTGTTGAATCTGCTGATTATGGACTGATGGAAAACAACGTTTATTATACTGTTGTTTCTATGCGTCCCTAAAGATTTATTTAGATTATATTTGCCATATAAACTAAACCAAAAAACCATGAAAAGAACCTTTACCTTATTATTTCTATTAATTGCCATTAATTCCTTTGCTCAACCTTCTCTTTTGTCGTCTGAAATGGCTGCTCCGGGAACAGTCTTTACGTATAAGCACGTTGGAACTTTTACGCCTATTGATACAGCGGTGCAAGGTGCTAACCAGACATGGAATTACAGTACGGTTACTACTACAACCGATCCGGATTATGTCAATACGATTATTAATCCGGCGGTTACAGCTTATTACGATTCTTTTCCAACTGCAAATTGGGGAATTCTGGAAGATGGAGATACTACTTTTAATTTCTATCATCTTTCTTCAACCAATATGGAAAGAGTTGGCGGCTACAATCCCACTGACGGATATACATACTATCCAAACACACAGATAGAATATGTTTTTCCTATGCAATTAGGCGTAAGCAATTTTGATGTTTCAACCAATGTAAACAATGGAAGCTCCAACAATGTAAATTATGCTTTTGATTGCATTGGCTACGGGACACTTATAGCACCGGGAGGTCATACCTATACTAATGTTATCATGACCAGAGTGGTTGTTGATATAGTATTTTTACAGGTAGTTTCTTTTATTTGGTATGATTCGGATAATGGCATGCCTGTATTTAATTATATTCCCGGCGATGGTTTTTTTATTCCTGAAGCGGCTATATACTTAAATAGTATTACAACTGTTGGAATCAACGAAAACTCATTTGCTTCAGGTCTAAGGATAAATAATCCTGTTTCAAACATGCTTTCAATGAGTCTTTATTCTGAAACGCCCGTTGCTTTATCGTATGACCTTAGAAATTCACTCGGACAAATATTATCATCAGGAATTATTGAGAAAAGTCAGTTTCCGCAATTGCGCATGGACATGAGTTCTTATGCAGGCGGACTTTATTTTCTAACAGTAAGAGACTTGTGTGATCCTTCAAAAAGCAAGTCATTAAAAGTTATTAAGCAATAAAAAAGTTTTTTTTAAAGAGCTTATACAATTGACGATTTTTGTTAATCAATTGTATAAGCTCTTTTTATTAAGCAGGATTTGATTTATGGATGTATAGATATACGAAGTAAATTATTTTCAACTAAACTGAAATCCGTAGAATCAACCATTTTGTCTCCATTCAGATCATTCGCTAAATATCCATTTTGAAATATTTTTGTTGAATTTTTTATAGAGGTAAAATCCGATATGTTTATTATATCGTCAGAAGTTACATCTCCACTAATCAGTGCAAAACTTCCGTCAACCATCCTTTTTAGATTATCTCCATACACCTGAGATAAAGCAGCAGTAAAATCAAAAGAAGTATAGTTACTAAAACGTATGGCAGATGAACTCCATGTTTTTAATGTATTTCGAGAATAAGTCGCTAAAAAATATCTTTTACCGTTTACACTTGCCGGCAAATAAAACAAACCATTCCCTTTGGTATTAACAACTCCTTTGGTAGAATAAATTAATCCATACGGTGAAATGCTATCGTGCAATTCAACAGTTATCGAATCACAATTTCCATTTCCTAAAACGGAAACCATTTGGCCGGAAGTACTATAATATCCTTCAACATATAATTTAAGTGCAATTGCCGGAGTCACCGGACCGACTGAAAAACTAAAGGGGCTGGTAAAATTTCCACATGCATCCGTCAGCGTAATAAATCCACTTGTAGCGCTCGCAGGAACTACAGCATTAATTTTAGTACTGTTGCTTATAGTGAATGAAGCATTGATTCCATTAAATTTAACTGAAGTAACACCCGATAAATTACTGCCGGAAATGACTACCGTACTTCCTGCCGGAGAAGACGCCGGACTTACACTAGTAATTTGTGTTGCATTAACAATAATTGTATTGGATGTTTTAGAACAATTGCCGGCACCAACTTCCGTTACAAAATAATTACCGCTTGTATTAACTGTAATGCTTTGTGTTGTAGCGCCGTTTGACCATTGATAGGAATTTGCCGGCGATGCTGTAAGTGTAATATTTCCTGTAGAACAAAATTGCCAGGGACCATTTTCAGAAACAGTAGTCGGAAAATTGCAGGAAGAAGTCCAGCAAAAATCCGTCGGTGCCGCTGATGTAGCACCACCAAGCGGAGATAGAAAAAACATATCTTCCAACAACCTAAGAAAATTATAATGATTAAAATAATTGGAATAACTACCCTGCTGAACCATTGGACCTAATAACAATGTAACGATACGTTGGTTATAAAAATTATCCTCATCAAAAGTCAGTATAAATAAACTGTTGTGGGTCTTAGCCCATTGTATGTAGCCGTCAAGATTATTTTGAACCCACGTATCTCCATTTGTTATACGAGAAGGATAAGTGCCATCGTGCATACTGTGTCCGCCATCGGGAACAACTATCGATAAATGAGGAAGCAGGTTATAGTCTGTGGGAAATGAAGTGAATGGCTGATTTACGGAGGCGGGAACACCATTTAAAGTGCTTCCCTGCCAATTAACCCATGGATTATGTTTTCGTGCATAACCACCATAATATTCTCCTGTGAATCCTGCAGCAGGAAGATCTTCGCAATAACCGGTGAAAGTTTTTGATGCTGCAATCATTTGTGCCCCGAGGTTAGGAGTAATAAAAGGAAGGCCCTGCGGAAGATCATTCGATGTTACGCCCTGTGTCGATCCTGAAAACATTTGCATATAATTAGGCTGACTTGGCCGGGACATTCCATACGACTGGGTAAAAAGTGCGCAATTAGGGTCGTTTATTAAACTTCTTATATAGGTGGCAACTGTTGAATCAACAATTTCGCTAAAGGATGTATTTTCCAAAATCAATACCACTACATGATCCGGATGAGGAATATAAGCAGAGGTTTTAATGAAAAATCCATTAAATAATAAAATGAATCCAAGGGTAAATTTTGAAATAGAGTTATAGTTCATAGGTATTTAAAGCTAAAAATGTTATTTTAGAAAAAATTGTATTATACATCAAGATAATGCAAGATAAGCTATTATCTAATCAAATCAATTCAATCTCCGTTTTTTTCCCTTTAGTAAATTCGGAAGTCATATGAAAATGAATGGCAGGGAAACTTTCTTTAATTAATTTCAGCATCCAATTGCTTTCCGTAAGAAATACCGGCCTGTTTTCTTTGTCGTATGCAATGGAAGAAGCCCGGGTGCTGATAAACCTCTCCAGATCAGCAACGGTATCACCTGTAACCCAGCAGGCTTTTGTAAAGGACAAAGGGCGGAATTCACATTTTGCACCATACTCGTGTTCGAGACGGAATTTAATAACATCAAATTGCAGTTCACCAACCGTACCAACAATTTTTCTATTGCCGGGTTGCTGCATGAATAATTGGGCTACTCCTTCTTCAGTCAATTGCTGAATTCCCTTATCCAATTGTTTTGTCTTGAATGGATCGCGGTTTTCTACTTCTTTAAATATTTCAGGAGAGAAACTTGGAATACCTTTGTAATGCAGCATCTCCCCTTCTGTCAGGGTATCGCCAATTTTAAATATTCCATTGTCGAATAAACCGATGACATCCCCTGGGTATGCTTCTTCAATCAGCGTTTTTTCATTAGCCATAAAACTGGTTGGATTATTAAATCGCACCTTCTTCTCAAGACGCGTATGCCAATAAAATTTATTTCTTTCAAATCGTCCGGAACATATTTTAAGAAAAGCGACTCTGTCGCGGTGATTGGGATCGAGGTTGGCATGAATCTTAAATACAAAACCGGAAAAATTATTTTCCTCTGCCTTAACTTCTCTTTCCAGTGTTTCCCTGGAGGTTGGCGGTGGAGCAATTTCCAAAAATGTTTCCAGCATTTCCTGAATACCAAAATTATTAATGGCGCTTCCGAAAAAGACCGGTGCCAATAAACCATCTCTGTATAACTCGCGGTTAAAAGGCTCAAACAAACCTTCAACTAAATGCACATCTTCTCTGAGTTTTTCTGTATACTTCTTACCGAGCGTTAACTCTAAAGCATTATCATCCAATTCAACAAACGTTACTTTATTTTCAGAGATGCTTGTTTTATTAGGTTCAAATAGATTTAGTTTTTTCTTATATGAATTATAGACACCTTTAAACGATTCACCCTGGCTAATGGGCCACGTCATCGGGCGCACGTGAATTTTTAGTTTGTCTTGTAATTCGTCCAATAAATCAAAAGGATCCTTTCCTTCACGATCCATTTTATTAATGAAAATGATAACAGGTGTATTGCGCATGCGGCAAACATTCATCAGTTTTTCAGTCTGCTCCTCCACTCCTTTTATGCAATCTACAACAAGAATAACAGAATCAACAGCGGTAAGTGTGCGGTAAGTATCTTCGGCAAAATCCTTGTGACCGGGAGTATCGAGAATATTCACGCGCTTCCCCTGATAATCAAAACCCATTACAGAAGTTGCTACAGAAATTCCCCTTTGTTTTTCTATCTCCATGAAATCGGATGTAGCTGCCTTTCGTATCTTATTACTTTTTACGGCTCCTGCTGTAACAATAGCGCCACCAAACAATAAAAACTTTTCCGTAAGGGTAGTTTTACCGGCATCGGGGTGACTGATGATAGCAAAAGTCCTTCGTTTGGATATTTCCTTTTCTAACTCCATTTAATATTGGTTAAGATATAAACCTGTAATCTGAAGCAAAACAGTTGTTTCTGAGAGCTTTCAAATCAGTTTTCTTTAAATATTCCTAAATAGTTGCTTGATTTGACTGCAAAATTAATAAATCGAACGACTTATTAAAGGTAAAATACATGAATTCCTTCTTAATGAAACGCCGCATTCTTCAAGCGAAAAGTTTAAATCCATACTTCGCAAGGCTAGGTTGTGTGAATTTACAAAATTTTCAAATTTGGAATATTAATGTACTCTTTGGATTATTTTCGGGGACATAAAACCTTATTACCTTAGTAACGAAACGGACTAACCCATAAATAACCTTATTACCTTATTCCCTATTTTATTGCTCTTTGATAATATCTGATTAACTCATCATACTCTTCTTTAAATGATTTATTCTTGTGGTGTGCGGATTTATTAAAATAAAATGAGTGTAAAGGTTGTTGTATTTAATTTCATAATCGGACACTTTCAATATTGGAATAAGGTAATAAGGTAAGTGTATGGGGAACTGATTATTGCTACTAAGGTAATAAGGTTTACAATCGCCATGGATGAAAGGCTCAATTCATCGCAAGTAATAAACTTCTTTAAATAAAAAAAGTTGGTTTTGATTATTCTTTCAAACAATAATTACATATATAGATTTATATTTTATTACCTGAAAAGAGTAGGCATTTACATACAATTTCAGAAATTATTAAATATAAATTTAATTTCCTGCCCATTGTATTTTACAACTTTCAGAAAATACAAGCCACTATTAATTTCTTTACTGCTTAAATTAATTATTTCATTTTCAAATTTCCCTTGTTGAATAATTTTACCCAATACGTCGAAAATAAAATAATCATTGCCAAGAAGAATGGGGTTAATCCTTATATATAAATTTCGCTCAGTTAAATCAGAAAAAACATTAATCATAGAATGAATTTGGCTTTCGTCTATTCCAATACTGCAATTATTAAAATTAAAAGTGAGGGGGATACTTTCAAAAACAGTATAATTAGGACAAGCAGGGTCAATCAATTTAACGTTATAGCTGCCCGAAAAAACAACCATGAGTGTATCATCCGTAGCATTCATCATTGGAATACCATTTTCTGACCATTGAATCTGTATATTCTGAGAATACGGTTTGTTAGAATTTAGAATTAAACGCACGGTATCACCCTGACAAAGTGTATCCGGATTAACAGAATTGCTGAAGGAATCAACACGATAAATCACAAATCCAGTAGTAAAATATTCAACATAAGATTGCCGGGAAATTTCAGAACAATTGTTTAAAGTAGCCATTACACTATAGAAATTTTCATTTCCGGGAACTAAATACTGATTGTTCTCATTAGGAATACTATTTCCATTTGCATCCAGCCATTGATAGGAATCAAAAACCTGTGTCCATAAGGTATCCTGAGCATTTGGGCAAATCAAAAGCGTGTCGGGAATAACAAAAGGTGTATGACTGCAGAAAGTAACATTTACGGTATGTGTATCGGTATTTAGAATTCCAAGATCACATTTAGAGGCGGTTAATGTAATTGTATAAATCCCATCCGAACTGTAATTGTGAATAGGATTTGCAAGCGTGGAAGAAAAAGTATCTCCAAAATCCCATACAAGACTATCTGCATTCAATGACTTATTCGTCAAGTTAACTTCATTAATACCATTTCCAATACTAAAACCAAAATCTGCAACAGGATTATAGTCACCGAAGTCCCAGTTTGGCAAACTATCATACATAATAAGTTTAGCCGCTGAACGTATGTTTGCAGCATCCATAACATTTAGGGTAAAATCATAGGTAATAAGTGTTGGATCCTTCTTAAAAATTGCAGCGTAAAAACAGCATGCAGCAGCATAAGAACCGGCTTCTGAAGGATGGCTTTCATCCGGATTGTATAAATCGATCGTTGGAAAATTTTGTTTGATGTATCTCCAGACTGCACCAACAGGAGAAAGTTCTGCCTTATATGTTATTGCAGTTTCTATATAATGCAAACGCAACATACTGTCCATGCCCAAATAAGTACAAGATGGCGGCCAGGAAGCGCAATTGGACTGATCACCATTTTTTCTTCCCCAGGTCATGTAAAACATTTTTCTTGCGCAGGGATTGTACTGTTTAATCATCGAACACAAATCGGATACTCCCAAATCAATATAATCCTGAAAAGAAGGCAATTGACTTTGTTCTTGCATTACAACAAAATCCCAGTTTCCCAATGCAATTTTTCCTGTTGAATTAACGTCTTGCGAATGCTGGTAAAGCGTATAACCACCGGGTGTATTGTTATCATATATTAATGAATCACCCATTGAACCGGCAGCATTGGCAATTAAAAGTGGGAGATTGTTTACGTATGTATAACTGTTTCCAAGAAATAAGACTTTTCTGGTTAATGGCTGGGCGTGGACGTTCATAATAAAAAAAAGAAAAAACAATTTTATGCATTGTGAAAATAAATTATTCATGTCATGTTTATTTAAATAAGTTGAATTCTGCAATATAATACACAAAAATAAGGATAATTGTAATAAGGCACTTGTTAAATTCCACTCCAAAATGCAAAAATATTTACATTCCTTAATTTCTTAAAAAACTAGGCATTAAAAATAATTTTAAACTTGATTCTATCATTTTCTTACACTTTAAGTTATTTCGTGAAACTCATTCAACCTTTCAAACAAAAAATTGTTAAACTGTATACTGATAATGGCATGTAAAGCACATTTTAACTCATTTAAAATAGAACAAAAAAAACATTTGCAACTTTAATATTTAACAACCAAATACAAATTATTTTATGTTGAAGAAGAATATTTCACTTCTTTTTTTAATCCTTCTTATGTTTACTAATCAATATTCAATTGCACAAGTGGGTATTGGTACAACTACACCTGACGCTTCTTCGATTCTAGATCTGACATCGACTTCAAAGGGAATGCTCCTTCCCCGGATGACAACAGCACAAAGAAATGCCATCGGTACTCCTGTTCCCGGTTTGATGATTTATAACACTACAACTTCTAGTTTTAATTTTTATACCGGAAGTACATGGACATCCATATTTTCGGGAAGCAGCGGAGTAAACAGTGTTACAGGGACAGCTAATCGAATTACTATTGGAGGAACATCAGCTGACCCTACAGTAGATATTTCAACCTCTTATGCAGGACAAAGTTCAATTATTACCCTTGGAACTATTGGAACAGGTACGTGGAATGGTGCAACGATAGGAACACCCTACGGTGGAACGGGTGCAACTACATTGTCAGGAATGCTAAAAGGAAACGGTACATCAGCTATTTCCACTGCAACTGCAGGTACAGATTATTCAGCAGGAACATCAGCTCTGGGTACAGGACTATTAAAATCGACGACAGGAACAGGCGCTTTATCTATAGCTGTTGCAGGCGACTTCCCGACATTAAACCAGAATACAACGGGTAGTGCTGCCACACTTACAACACCACGCTCCATTTATGGAAATAGTTTTGATGGCAGTGCTGATCTTACACAAACCATAGCTCCTTCCTTCGGTGGAACAGGAATAAGCAGTTATACCATAGGAGATTTAATTTATGCCAGCGGAACTACTACACTAAGTAAATTACCGGATGTTGCTACAGGCAATGCATTAATATCCGGCGGTGTTGGTGTAGCTCCCTCTTGGGGAAAAATCGGACTGACAACACATGTATCCGGAATCCTTCCCGTAGCGAATGGTGGAACGGGCACTTCTACAGCATTTACAACAGGCTCCCTCGTTTTTGCCGGAGCTAGTGGTGTTTATACGCAGGATAATAGTAAGTTATTCTGGGATGATACCAATAACAGACTTGGAATAGGTACTGCCAGTCCGACTTCACAGCTTCATTTAGCTGCAGGTACAGCTTCTGCTTCAACTGCGCCTCTAAAATTTACATCTGGTACAAATCTAACAACACCTGAAAATGGTGCTGTTGAATACGATGGTTCACACATTTATATTACCATTGCGGGTACACGGTATCAGTTAGATCAGCAAAACGCACTTAAAGCAACGTATCAGGCAACGCCGGCTGATCCGACAAGTACATCAAGCACATCAGGTGTAATGATGGGAATAGCAGGTTCTATTACTCCAACAATTAGCGGAAAAGTTATGATTGTTATTTCGGGTGATCTTAAAAATGGCACTAATAACGGCAACACAACTGTACAGTTAAGATATGGCACCGGTGCTGCTCCGACAAACGGAAACGCTTTGACGGGAACAGCCATAGGAGGTCAGGTAAATATGACTGCTGCTGCTACCAGTCAAAGAGTGCCTTTTAGTTGTAATGCAATAGTTACATTAACTGTAGGAACTACGTACTGGATAGATCTTGCATTGAAGGCGGTGAGTGGTAGTGCTTTCACCCAGAATCTTAGCGTTTCCGCGATTGAACTTTAAAAATTGCTCGGGAGTCAAGACAATTTGACTTATACATTCTTCAGATATTAAGAAGAAATAATAAAGCATTATGCTTACAGGCTTCGTGTTTTTGCTTATACTCATTGCTTAATCTCAAAAATATTTATTCATAAGAAAGTGTTTTTTTGAGTTCTTATCAATAATAAATAAATTCTTACAAATTTTTGCTTCAAAAAAATTGATTTTTTACATGAAAAATAAATATTACCATTTTATAATAATATTTTATACTGTTTAGCTTCAAATTTCCTTCCACTTATTAATTATAAAAACAAATGGTTCGTAAATAATATTAACCAAGTAATTATTGCTTTTTACCAAAAATGGTGATTATTATTTAATAATAATAAAACGTATTCCTTTATATTTTGCCTTTAATAGGTATAATTTCTGATGATTTTGCAGTTTCGCATTTTTATTGTAATTTGCTGATATTAATTATTTAATGACTATTTAAAAATAGTTAACCTTTATTTTAGTATAATGAATATAACAGCACATAATTTATTTTCAGTAAAAGGGAAATTTTTATATAAAGGACAGGAAAAACTATACATCAAAGGAGTTACCTATGGAACCTTTAAACCGGATGCTTCAGGAAATCATTTCCCCGATAAAAATGTAATGGAGTTTGATCTCGCTTTAATGGCAGAAGCAGGCATTAATGCATTAAGAACTTATACATTTCCTCCAAAACATTTACTGGACCTTGCAGAAAAGCATGGTATTTCAGTTATGGCAGGACTTCCCTGGGAGCAGCATATTACCTTTTTAGATGATAAAGCACGAAAAAGATCAATTCTAAATGGCATCAGGGAAAATGTAATTCGCTGTGAGAATCATCCTGCCATTTTATGTTATACCATTGGAAATGAAATCCCCTCTCCAATTGTGCGATGGTATGGGAAAGAGAAAATCGAACGGTTTATAAAGCAGTTATACGATGAAGTAAAAAGCATTGATGAAAATGCTTTAGTAACCTATGTGAATTATCCGACGACTGAATATCTTGAACTTGACTTTCTTGATTTCTATTGCTTCAATGTATATCTTGAAACTCCTGAGAAGTTAGGTTCTTACTTATCCCGTTTGCATAGTTTATCGGGGGACAAGCCTCTTGTATTGGCGGAAATAGGCCTTGATAGCATGCGAAACGGTCTTGAAAAACAGGCTGAAACGCTGGTTTGGCAAACTGAGACAATATTTGCTAAAGGGTGCGCGGGAATTTTTGTTTTTGCCTGGACAGATGAATGGTGGCGGGGCGGTACTGAGATTACGGACTGGGATTTCGGTTTATGTGACCGGCAAAGAAATCCAAAGCCTGCACTTGCTTCCCTTTCGAATGCTTTGAAGGAAGTTCCCTTCAGATATAATAATAATTTGCCGCATATTACTGTTATTGTTTGTACTTACAATGGATCGTCAACAATAGAAAGATGCCTTGAAGGTATTTTAAAAGTCGACTACCCGCATTACGATGTTCTTGTTGTTAACGATGGTTCAACGGATAATTCAAAAGAAATAATAAAAAGGTATCCTGTTTCACTCATTAACACATCGAATCATGGATTAAGTAATGCCAGGAATACGGGTATGTATAATGCTAAAGGAGAAATTATCACCTACATTGATGACGACGCTTTCCCGGATGTTCATTTGCTGCAGTATCTTGCTTATGCATTTAATAATTCAACTCATTCCTGTATTGGAGGACCTAACCTTGCACCGGTAGAATCTGAATTCATTTCCACATGCGTTGCTAATTCTCCTGGTGGACCCGTTCATGTGATGTTATCGGATGAAATTGCCGAACATGTACCCGGTTGCAATATGTCTTTCAGAAAGCGTGATCTACTGAGCATTGGAGGATTTGATCCTACGTATCGTTCGGCCGGCGATGATGTTGATGTTTGCTGGCGAATACAGGAAACAGGTGGAACAATTGGTTTTCATCCTGCCGCCCTTGTCTGGCACCTGCGAAGAAACTCTTTAAAAGCTTACTGGAAACAACAAAAGGGCTATGGAAAAGCTGAAGCTTTGCTTGAAGCAAAATGGCCTGAAAAATACAATAGTTTCGGTCATATTACATGGGCAGGAAGAATATATGGTAATGGCTTTACCATGCCGATTAAAATTCAAAAAGATAAAATATTCCATGGCACCTGGGGTACTTCGTTATTTCAGTCTGTATATCAACCTGCCGGAAGCTTTATTACTTCAATTCCACTAATGCCTGAATGGTATTTGTTTTCTGCTTTACTAGGATTACTCGGCTTGTTGGGTTTTTTATGGAAGCCTATGTTCTTATTAATGCCGTTCTTTCTTCTTAGCATAACAGTTGTTTTTATTCAGGCTTTCATAAGTGCAAAAAATAATTCCTCCCTTCAACCGCACCAAAAGAAATTAATAAAATACAGGCTATTAATTGTCCTCTTACACATTATTCAACCGGTAGCCCGTTTGTATGGAAGATTTACCAACGGACTTACCCCTCTTCGTAAAAGAGGTATAAAATTAAATTTAAAAAATTCATTTAATATCAAATCAAGAATATATACGCATTGGTCTGAAGAATGGAAGCCTGCTGAGGATTGGCTGTCTTTAATGGAAAATAATCTTAAAACACTCAGGACAAGAGTCCGAAGAGGTGACGAATTCGATGCATGGGACCTGCAGGTTAGCAATGGCTTGTTCGCTAAAAGCCGTTGTTTACTTACCATTGAAGAGCATGGAATGGGAAAACAATATCTTAAATTAAAATGTAAAACTGTCCCATCGCTTTCGGGTTTTATTCTTCCTATTGCACTTTCCGTACTAAGTATTTTTGCATTGTTTAACGGAGAATGGATTATTAGTTCGATTACCGGACTCATTGGACTGTTAATTGGAATAAATTTATTTTTATCCACATCCCGGGCCATGAATAATTTAAAACAGGCCTTTTTGAATTTATCCGGAACTATTGAATCAGAAAAAATCATTAAAACAGTTTTGACAAAAAATGATGCTGTGTTTCTAAATGGACAACATTTAAGTCCTTCTGAAAACCTGCATTTGTCAAAAATAGAAATTGACGAAATACATTAATCCTAAAGATAATCAAAGAATGCTATTTGAATCCTTTTTTTGGCTGATCCCTGATTGAGAGAATCGGATTTTACAGTTAATGTATCTATGGGTTTATTATTTCATGCTTACTGATTATGCAGTATTTCGCTGCAAATCAGGATATGGAATTAAGTATATTATTTAGTACCATATCCGAATCAAATAATTCATTTGCAAGATTTCGTGCCTGAGTACATTGAAAATGATAGTCACCTTTAATAATATTAACTGCTTCCTTTATGCCTTCCATATCATCAAAAGCAAAAATACCTTTACCTGTAGGGAATATCGAAGAAAACCCTGTATCCTGCAGTATTACAGGTTTTCCACATGCAAGATAGCATGTACTTCGCTCACTAAACCATCCGCTGAGACTTTTTACATAACCGTCTTTGGCAACACTCCATTCTCCTTTTGACTCATGAATATACTTTACATAACTTTCCGGTGTTTGAGTAATATCCAATGAATTGATAATTTTCCATCCATTCGATTTCAGTTCCTCAACAGGTGCATGTTCTCCTCCCAATGCTAATTCGAAATGCTCATCCTGAATAAATTCGGGAATGTTCATGAATTTTCTGAATGATAGAGATTTCATACCGAATTCTGTTTTATTATATAACCCCGGCTGATAACTATCCCATTGCATAACGGTAGTCCAGTCAGCAGCAGGTCTTTCTTGTGTTACCTTCCACATATCGATTACAACAGGCTGGCGCGTTGGTATCCAGGGAAAACCATCATCGGGTATTCCGCATCCTTGTTTGCCGAAGTTCTCTCCGAAGGTGAAAAATGCATTGTGAGAAAGAGAGAGTTCATTACGATTTTTTTCTGTCAGATTTCTGATTTGAGTAAAAACAGGATCAGTATCTATAAGTATTCGTTTTGGAATTTTCGCAAACCACTCTCTGGGTGTATTGGAACAGGATAAATTTATCAATACTTCTGCATTAGAAATTTTTTCCTTTATAGAATTTTTTAATGGACCCTTCCAGCAATTACTATGTGCATCAAAATAACACCACCTGTCTTCAAGTCCTACATTTCTGAAAACACCCTCAGCATATTTTAAGCCATAGCTTGCATCTGTATCGGTTACATGTCTTACCGGATCATAACAGGAATAAAGTGTATCCCCGCTGTCTTCCAGGAAATACACATCGTGTCCCAGCTTTTTAAGCCCTACAACGTATTGAAGATGATGCCATGTCATACCTCCAATCGGCCCCCGAATAATGTAACCAAGTATTAGTATTCGCACGAGTAGATAATTTAAATTTCAAATTGACTGAGAAAATTCTCAATAACTGTTTTTTATTAAAGTAATCTGCTGAAATTTCTCTAGCAGCTTCAGAATACTATTTATTAGACTAGTGCTGTTCATAAAGTATCAAAATATTTCTTTTTTTTCAATTCCAGTAATTCGGGAGTGGCATTATTTAATATATCTACGATTTTGCCCTTTTCGAGATGAATGATAGTATTGCAAGTACTGAGAGTGTCCAGCCTGTGTGTGATCAGGAAGGATGTTCTGCCAATCATAAGTCTTTCCATTGCCTCCATAATAAGTGATTCTGTTTTAACATCTACAGAACTTGTTGGCTCATCTAATATTAAAATTGGTGCATCTTTTATGAAAGCACGCGCAAGTGAAATTCTTTGTCTTTCTCCACCTGAGAGCTGCATGCCTCTTTCCCCTACGAGTGTATTATAACCATCTTTGCTTTTAATTATAAAATCATGAGCGTTTGCGGCTTTTGCAGCTTCAATAACATTATCATCTGAAGCACTTGAAAATCCATACCGGATATTTTCACCAATTGAATTTGAAAAAAGAACAGGCTCCTGAAGTACTATTCCAAATTGGTTTCGATAATCTGAAAGTTTGATATTCCGTATGTTTTGTCCATCGAGTAATATATTTCCGGAAGTTGGATCATAGAAACGGATTAATAAACTGATCAACGTTGATTTTCCGGCCCCGGTACTGCCCATTATGCCGATTCTATCACCATGATTAACCTTAAAAGAAATATTATCTAGTGTTGGCTTATCCGTTCCGTATGAAAAAGAAACGTTATCAAAAACAAAGGATCCCTTAGCTTTTACAAGGTGAACTGCAAGAGGATTTTCCTTTACTTCTTTTTCCTTATCAAGAAGAAAAAAAACACGGGAAAGACTGGTGACTGAAGACTGCAGGTCATTGAGGTTTTTGCTTATCTTTTCCATAGGGCCGATTATCTGTGTCAGATACGCTAAAACAAGAGTCAGTTCACCTAATGTCATACTGCCGTTTTTGACATAATCAGCTCCTAGGTATATGAAAAACGCAGTTCCTATAGCAAATAAAACTCCAACAATAAAATAATATTTAGCACTTTTCCAGGCTACTTTAACCTGTCCGGCAACAGCTTTATCGGCACTGCTAATATATTTTTCTTGTTCGCTGTCTTCCCTGCCAAAAGCCTTTACAACTCTCAATGAACTTAATGCTTCCTGAACAATAGACATAGCCATACTTTCATCTTCTTTAACTTTTTTCCAATCTCGTTTAATCTGCTTAGTTGATATGCCGGATAAAATAAAAAGGGGTGGTATAAGACAGGCAGCGATCAGTGCAAAATGCCAGTTGATGATGAACATAACTACCATCATACCGGCAAGCACCAGTATAGAGGACACCAAAGGTGAAATGTTTCCTATCAAAAAAACATGAATAGCGGTAGTATCCCATTGAAGTCGGTAAAAAGCATCGGATGTTCCTTTGCTATCGTGGTAAGCAAGTGATAAGCGTTGAATATGATTAAACAAGATAGAACGAAGGTTAAATACCAGTTTCTCACCGATGAATGTATTTAAAATCCAGGAAAGAACAATATGAATATTTTCAATGATGGCAACAATAATTACCAAGGCAACAGAAATTAAAACAATTGTACTAAAAGAATAGCCGGATGCCGGCTTGAAAAAAAACGTAATGAATCCCGGAAGCGGAAGAGAACCGAATCCGCTATCGATTAATATTTTTAAAGCCAGCGGTTTCAGTAATGCAATGGGAGATGCAATGAGGCTTAGCAAAAAAATTCCGGCCAGATGCGGCCAATACGGACGTGCCTGTATTAAAATTCTTTTTAAAATCTGAAAGACGGAGTAATTCATTTTATCTTGTATTCAGTTTTAATAAGCTCCTTTAATGCTTCTTGTTTTACCACTTCTGTATCATTTGGTTCAAGAAATCGAATTAATTTTTGAGGGTTACCGGCAACAACTGCATAGGGAGGAACATCTTTATCAATAACAGAATTTGATCCTATTACACATCCTCTTCCCAGTGTTACCCCAGGCAAAATGACGGCTTTAAATCCAACCCAGACATTTTCTTCTATTCTAACCTGTTTAGGATGCGGAAATTCAAGATACCGGTTTTTATCGTTTGCTGCCTGAATCAGCATTTTCCTCCTTGCCTCTGCTGATGATGCTTCTATGTGCAGCCAGCTATCGGTGATAACCGACCCCCAGGAAAACATACAATGATCCTTAATGAAAACAGATTTATTGCTAATGATATTTGTACCTTGTAAAACCACAAATTTACCAATATTAATCTCGCAATTTTCACCTCCCATAAAATTACTTCTGCCATAATTACCGCTTGCATAACCGAGAAAAAAACTTTTTTTCTTTCCGGAGTGAAACCCTGTAAAAGAAAATGCAGAATCCGGATAGGACATATTATCCAGGAAAACATTTTCAGGCAGACTTCCCGGAAACCAGTCGCTTTCAATTGCCAGATTACCGTTGCTGTCGTAATATGTATTTTGTGCTGCAGGATTATCCATTTCGACTTGTTATTAGTTGTGCAGGATTTCCCTCCATTACAGAGTCTTCCGGAACGTCGCGCAAAACAACAGATCCGGGTTGTATGATGGATCCCCTTCCGATTCGCACACCTTTTAAGATTGTAGCATTAAATCCAATCCATACATCATCCTCAATATGGACAGGCAATGAAGTGAATGGCGGCCTCTTTGTACGTTCTCCGACTGTGGAAATAGCAATTGTATCCTTTAATCTTTGTGCCGGATCAAGTGGATGAAAATCGGTATCGACAATAGTTACACCTATGCCAATAAATACATATTTACCGATAATGATTTTTTCATTGGCAACAATTGTTGCACAGGATATAAAACTGAAATCTCCAATCTCAATGTATCCGTTTATTTCAGTGGCCAGGTTGGTTTTTTGTATGGTTATATTATTGCCAAGTTTTAATCCTATATCTTTTTTAGAGAAAAATTTTTCGAAACAGTAGGAAGAATCAATCATGGTATTTGCGCCAACTTCCATATTCATGGGAACAGGAAAATCACACCAGTCGTTTACCAGCTTTTTACCCGGGACTAATAACTGAAAATTCTGTACTATCATTTATTAATTACAATTGCTCCAAAAGTTTACTTAACACTGTATCGCTGTTAAAATATTCATTTGCCACCAACTTTGCTGCATTGGAATGCTTTTGAATATCGGATTTTACTTCACGAATTGCACTCACAGCGGAATTTACATCTGAGAATGCAAACAATCCTTCTCCGGAGGGAATATAGGACGACCACCCGGTTTCCTGGGTGATGACAGGTTTTCCGGAAGCAAGGTAACAGGCCGACCTGCATGAAAACCATCCGCTTTTTGAATTCACGTAGGTTTCTTTTGCAACTGAAAATTCCGCAAAGGAATTATGAATAAATTTTTTATAATCTTCAGCACCCGACACTGTATTTCGGGGCTCCAGTATTTTCCAACCAATATCTTTTAGTTTCGAAACCCTTTTTTCATATTCTTCATTTAACCTTGTATTTATTACGATCTCAAAATCAATCTCGGGAAAAAGAGCCGGGATGTTTCTGAATTTTTCAAACTCAATATCTTTTTGACCCCACTCACATCCATCATAAAAAATTCTCTTTGTATCAGACCAATTCATTACAGTTGTAAAAGAACCGTTTTTTATTAAATGTTCGCTTTCCCATAAATGCATGCATACAGGCTGACGTGTAGTTTTCCAATTGAGATTAAAGTCAGGTATCTTACAATCCGGAGAATGAATATTTTCACCGAATGTAAACAGGTGATTGTGTGTGTCAAATAAATCTTTCGTCCTTCTGGTTTTTAATTCGGAAGTTCCCTCCAATTCCTTAGCGTATTGAATCTGTGTAAACATTGGATCGGAATCAATTAATACTCTGTTAGGTATTTTTAGATATTCGTCACGCATTGTAGTCGAGCAGGAAACATTAATAAAAACATCCGTCGATTTGCAAACGTCATTTATTTCTTTGTCCGATAATCCATACGATTTATTAGTGACGACATCCCGGTAAGCCCATTTATCTTTAAAGCCATATTCTTCCATTACCCCCTTCAGATAATTCACACAGCCGGTAGGGTCATTCCAGGCGCTGCCATCATTTTGAAAAACCGGAAATTGACCGGTATCTTCTATATAATAAACATCGTGTCCAAGCAGACTTAAACCAAGAGGATATTGCAAATAATCGAGAGTAGCGCCTCCTGTTGGATACAATCCAATGTACCCCCCTACTATTATTTGTAATTTTTTCATCCTTTTTAAGCAAAAAATTAACTTTTACTAATGTGAAATATATCAGTATTACATGTTTCTGAAAAACACTTTCTAAAATCCCGCTGTTTGCAATTTAATACAATTATTGCATTACTGCAAAAATTAGTGAGCATGCGCTCTCATCATTAAAATTTTAATGGACAGACATTTTTAACCTAAAATATCAACTTTTAAATAGTTAATAATTTTTAAGAAGCATGGAATAAGTTTTTTAGGCACTACCGATACTATCCCGCTTTCATTCAGAGTAAACAATGAAAAATCAGGAAGGATAGATCACTTGCTTTTTAATTCCTACTTCGGAGCATTTGCACTAAATAATAACAATGCAGATGTCAATTAATTCTGTAAACTTCTATTTATAGGCTAAAACTCCCATAATTCAATAAATAGGGCATCTTTAGAAGGTATTAAACACATCTCTACTTTTATTTTTGACATATTTTTGATACATTGCTTGTAGAAACAATATTCAAGCGAATATTGATCGACATAAAACAGTGAGCATTTTTAATTTATTCTAATCCTCTAGTAACGATTTTCACTATTTAAAAAATATATTTTCAATTTGCTTTCATCAACTTCAAATAATTAAAACCAATAACACACACCATGAAAAACAACTACAAAATTCTTCTGGCCATTATTATGAGCCTCTCTATGAAAAGTAATTATGCCCAGGTTCCCCAGGCAATTCCCTACCAGGCAGTAGCTCGCGACAATGCCTCAAACTTAATTATTAATCAATTGGTTTCAATTCGAATTAGCATACACGATGCAACGGCAGGCGGAACTGTCATCTTCAAAGAAACTCATTCGCCAACGACCAATTCACTGGGCTTATTTACTATAAATATTGGACAAGGAACTGTTGTTTCGGGAACATTTGCCGGAATTGACTGGTCAACTAATAATAAATTTATGCAGGTAGAACTGGATGCAACGGGCGGTGTTACCTATGTCGATATGGGAACACAACAGATTTTGAGTGTTGCTTATTCGTTCTATTCTTCAAAAGCCGGAGGTGCTGCATCAGGAGATCTTTCAGGAAATTACCCTGCTCCATCAGTTATTAAAATAAATGGCTCACCTTTGGGAACAACGATTGGTGCAAGTACAGGACAGGTTATTAAATGGAATGGTATAGCCTGGTCTCCGGGAAGCGATAATAATTCAGGGGGTACTGTAACGAATGTTTCTGCTTCTTCTCCTCTTTCTTCTTCCGGAGGAGCTACTCCTTCTATCTCTTTGTCAGGTACTGTACCTGTTACAAATGGTGGTTCAGGAACAGGAACTGCTTTTACAAGCGGGTCAGTAGTGTTTGCAGGGGGAGGTGGAATCTACACTCAAAATAATGCAAATTTTTTCTGGGATAATACAAATAGCCGTTTAGGAATAAGTACTGCTATTCCTGCTGAAAAACTTCATGTCGTTGGAAACATACGAGCCTCCTCGTTAGCAGGAACTGGTTTACGCATGGTAAAAGCAGATGCCAATGGAACACTATCGCCTTTAGCTGCCGGTACAGCAACACAGGTATTATTAGGCACAGGAGTTTATGGAAATGTTCCCACTAACACTTGTTGGTCATTAACTGGAAATGCAGGTACTGTTGATGGTACTAACTTTATCGGAACCACTGATAATTTTCCAATAAATTTCAGGATTAACAATGAAAAAGCAGGAAGGATTGATGCACAATTTAGTAATGCAAACACATTTTTTGGATTTCATTCAGGTAATTCGAATACTTTTGGAATCAACTCCACCGGTATAGGGTTTGAGGCACTCATGTCGCAAACTACTGGCCAGGGTAATACAGCAAACGGATTTTACTCACTCCATCTAACAACTAGTTCTCTATATAATACGGCAGTTGGATTTACTGCTATGGCTAATAACATAACGGGAAATTTAAATACCGCTGTTGGAGCGATTGCTCTTAATGCAAACACTGCAAGCGACAATACAGCAGTAGGATATACTGCGCTTGCAGCAAATACCATTGGTTTCGCTAATACTTCAATCGGCGGTACTTCTCTTTCCCAAAATATTAGCGGAAACTACAATAGTGTATGCGGTGAAGAAGCATTAAAACTAAATTCAACCGGATCGAAAAATTCAGTTTTAGGAAGCCTTGCGCTTCTTAATAATTTAGCCGGCGATGAAAATACAGCGGTTGGATACCAGGCACTTTTTGGTTGCACCGGCTCGGGGAATACTGCTTTGGGAACGAATGCCGGATTAAATTTAACCACGGGTAATAACAATATCGCAATAGGAAACCTGGGAGTTGCTGCTGATGCCGCCACTATCCGCATAGGAACTAACGGCACACATACTAAAAACTTTATTGCAGGAATTAACGGTGTAACAGTTGCAGGTTCAGTACCGGTTTTAATAAATCCACTTGGACAGCTGGGTACAATTCTTTCATCTCGCAAATTTAAAAAAGATATTAAAGATATGGGGGATGTCAGTAATGACATTTACCGTCTGCGCCCCGTAACTTTTCACTATAAAGAAGAATTTGCAAACGGAGATAACTCCCTGCAGTACGGTTTAATTGCTGAAGAAACAGCTGCAGTTAATCCTGATCTAATAGCCACAGATAAAGACGGAGTTATTAATACTGTCCGCTATCAATTGTTAACTCCTTTAATGCTTAACGAATTACTTAAAGAGCATGCACTTAATCTTAAACAGAATGAAACCATTGCTTCACTGCAGGCTGAACTGAAAAAAATTAAAGAAGAAAATTTACTCTTAAAGAAAAACAATTCTTCCATACTAAATGATGTAGAAAAAATAAAAGCGCAACTAGGAATTGGGGTTAAAGCGGAAAAATAATTATTTGAAAATAGCATAGCCTCATTAGGGCGCCTTCTTTTTAATCAACTCTATAAAACACCAGCCTGACGATTTTAATATCTGTCTTTGCTGGTGTTTTTTCTGTTTCATTTCAATTTCAATCTTTGTAGTGCTTAATGAAACAAATTTCTTAACTTTGAAAAAATAAATAAATAATCGTGCGAATTTAGCACTCAAATCACTGACAAAATCAAATGAAAAAAATCACCTCTCTATTAACCATTTTAATTGCCTTCTCAATTAGTTCAAAAGCACAATGGATAACACAAACCAGTGGAACCATTTCAGAATTGAAATCCGTATTTTTCGTTGATGCAAATACAGGGTGGACTGTAGGATTGGATGGAACCATTCTCAATACAACGAATGGAGGTTCCACATGGTCGCCTCAAACAAGCGGAACAACTACAATTTTAAATACCGTTTTCTTTACTGATCCGCTAACGGGTTATGTAGGTGGTGGCGGAGGTATTGTTCTCAAGACTACTGATGGAGGCTCAACATGGAATCCATTAACTACAGGAACAACAGAGTCCATTCGCTCAATTTATTTTCCGAATGCAACGATTGGCTATGCTGTAGGAGGATATCTCACAGGCGGAGTAATTTATAAAACAACAAATGCCGGTGCAAACTGGGCGCCACAGACCAGCAACTCCAATAAATGGTTAAACTCAGTTTATTTTTTAGACACAGATACGGGCTATGCAGCAGGAGGTGAAAGCACCAATGGTAAAATAGTCAAGACTACGGATGGCGGAACTACTTGGACTTTGCAAAGCATTCCTACAGGTTATGCAATGTATTCCATATACTGCTCCGATGCCTCAACAGGAGTTACCGTTGGTAACAGCGGTGAAATTCTGAAAACAACCACAGGAGGAACTCCATGGAATAGTTTAACAAGCGGAACAACAGGTGTTCTGTATTCTGTAAGCTTTGCTCCCAAGGGCACCTTAAACGATGGTTTTGCTGTTGGTTATAATGGCAAAATATTAAAAACAACAGATGGTGGATTGAATTGGGTTAGTCAAACCAGTGGAACAACTAAAACGTTAAATTCAGTTTACTTTGTCGATGTTAATACCGGTTATGCTGTTGGAGAAACAGGGAAAATTTTAAAAACATCCAATGGAGGAAGTGTTGGTATTGAAGAAAACAATTCTGATTTAACTTTTGAAATGTTTCCCAATCCTGCTTCTGAGATTTTGGTAATTTCCGTCAACAATAAAAAATATTCAGACTGCACATTAAATATTTTTAATTCAATTGGAGAATTGGTTCAATCAGAACAACTGAAAGAAAATCAGCAATCAGTAAATATTAAAAATTTAAGTAATGGTATATATTCTATTGAAGTAAATTCAAAGAACCGGTCTGAAATTAAAAAAATAATTATTCAAAAATAAAAGTGTTTGATTATAAGAAATGTAATGTAAATTTTTAAGTCAGAAACTACAAAAAAATATTTATTTCTCGACTCTTACATCAAATCGGTTTATTATGCTTACTTTTATATTTGTCAAATTAATTCCCGCTTTTTTGAAAAGATTTTTTATGACATTGAAGGCATGCGGGACGTTTAAAAATAATTTACTTGAAAAAAATTTTTTCTTTTACTATTAAAGTACTTGCATTTCAACTTTTAGTTTGTTGTATACAGAATAAAAATGTACTTGCTCTGGTTCCTGCTGCCAATAAAGTTGTAGTAGTAATTTTAGAAAATCATTCATACAATCAGGTAGTAGGCTCTTCGGCTGCTCCGTATATTAATAGTCTCATTAATGACAGTAAAGCAGCATTATTTACACAGTCTTTTGGTTTAATTAATGCCAGCCAGCCAAACTACCTTCAGCTCTTTTCCGGATCTAATCAGGGAAGGTTAAGCAATAGCTTACCTCCTGTTCTGCCTTTTATAACTCCAAATCTTGGTGCCGAACTAATTGCTGCTTCTAAAACCTTTATTGGATATGCTGAAAGTCTTCCCTCAGTCGGATATACAGGCGTATCATCACCACCTTACGATCGTAAACATAATCCATGGGTTAACTGGCAGGGTGCCCCTACTAACGGAATAGCCTCCACCCTGAATCAACCGTTTACTTCCTTTCCGACAAATTATAATTTACTTCCTTCTGTTTCCTTTGTAGTTCCCAATGAACTCAATAATATGCACGACGGATCAGATCCGGCAAGAATAACAAACTGCGATAACTGGCTGCAAACTAATCTTGACGGCTATATTCAATGGGCGAAATCGAATAACAGTGTACTTATTCTGACTTTTGATGAAGATGATTACAAGTCACAACTTCATATATTAACTTTATTTATCGGAGAAAAGGTTCAACACGGCAATTATCCGAATGTAATTAATCATTACAATATTCTGCGAACAATTGAAGACATGTTTAGTTTACCGCATGCAGGAGCTGCTGCTACTGCAGCAACAATTGATTATTGCTGGAAAACCTGTAATCAACCCGCACTAATTACTGCAAGCGGGCCGCTTACTTTTTGCCAGGGCAATTCTGTTACGCTTACTGCATCAACCGGAGTTTCTTACTTATGGTCAAACGGTGCTACTACTCAGTCAATAGCAGCAACTGTACAAAGTAACTACACGGTCGCAATAACAGATGCTTTTATTTGCACTGCAACTTCAGCACCTGCAGAAGTTGTAGTAAATAGTTTTTCCCATCCTTTGCCTGTGTTTACCGAAACAATAGGAACAATCACCTCTGATACACCCATTAACACTTACGAAACATCCAATGGATTCGACAACGATCCCCTTACTTTTTCCGGAAACGGTGTAGTAAGTTCAACAAGTCCTTCTTCAGGATATTCAGGTGCCTCCGGTGGTGGGAATTTATTTATATCTAATGTAACCGGGCAAAACGTTGTCATTTCAAACATTAATACAAGCGGACTGAGTAATCTGCAATTATCGTTCGGCATTTACAAAAATAATGCAAACACTACCAGTTCTGACTTAATAGTGCAGGTAAGCACCGATGGGATTTCCTATACTCCACTTTCCTATGTAACCTTGCCTATAGGAGTTGCATTATGGAATTATAGGACTGCAACAGGAACAATCCCTTCAACACCTAATCTCAGAATACAGTTTTTACAAACAAATTCTGCCACCCAATTCAGAATTGACGATATCACTTTAAAATATGCTATAACCGCACCTTCCATATCAGCAGGTGGAAGCACTTCATTTTGTCAGGGCAATACGGTGGCATTAAATGCAACAGCTGCAAGTTCATACACCTGGTCGAATGGCCCAACCACACAAAATATTTCAGTCGGCACTACCGGAAATTATTACGTAACAGAGACTGCATCAAACGGATGTACTGCAACTTCAAATACGATCTCAGTGAATGTAGGTGCAAGTGTTATACCGTCTGTTTCTATCAGCGCCAATACAGGCGTAACAATTTGCGCAGGAACGAATGTTACATTTACAGCTGTTCCAACTAATGGTGGCACAACACCTGTTTATCAATGGAAAAAGAACGGAACTAATGTGGGAACAAACAGTGCAACTTATAGTGACAATACACTTGCAACAGGGAATCAGATAACGTGTGTAATGACAAGCACTGCACCGTGTCCTTCTACTGCTAATACAACATCCAACATTCTTACCATGACAGTTAATTCCAATGGCACGGCAAGTGTAAGTATATCTGCTAATCCGTCCGGAACTATTTGCGCAGGTACCAATGTTACCTTTACTGCTGTTCCCTTAAACCAGGGTACTTCACCCGTTTACCAATGGAAAAAAAATGGATCCAATGTAGGAACAAATAGTACGACTTATTCAGATAATAGTCTTGTAACAGGCAATCAAATAACCTGCGTATTAACAAGCAATGCAACCTGTGCGACAGGAAGTCCGGCTACATCGAATAGTATTACGATGACAGTGAATCCAAATGTTGCAGCAAGCGTTAGCATTTCTGCAAACCCTTCCGGCGCTGTTTGTTCAGGCACCAATGTTATTTTCACTGCTGCTCCGGTAAACCCGGGAACTACTCCTGTTTACCAATGGAAAAAAAATGGTGTCAATGTTGGAACGAACAGTACAACGTATTCTGATAATTCTCTTGCAACAAGCAATCAAATTACGTGCGTATTTACAAGCAATGCAACCTGTGCCACAGGAAGTCCGGCAACATCGAATAGCATTACGATGACTGTTAATCCAAATGTTGCCACTAGTGTTAGCATTTCTGCTAATCCTTCAGGTACTGTTTGCGCGGGTACTAATGTTATTTTCACTGCTGCTCCGGTAAATCCTGGCACTACTCCTGTTTACCAGTGGAAAAAAAACGGTGTAAATGTTGGGACTAACAGCGCTTCCTATTCAGACAATACACTTGCAACAAGCAATCAAATAACGTGCGTTATGACGAGTAATGCAACCTGTGCCACAGGAAGTCCGGCAACATCGAATAACATTACAATGACAGTAAATCCAAATGCTGCAGCAAGTGTTAGTATTTCTGCTAATCCTTCCGGCGCTGTTTGCTCAGGTACGAATGTTACTTTCACTGCTGTTCCGGTAAACCCGGGTAGTACTCCTGTTTACCAATGGAAAAAAAATGGTTTAAATGTTGGCATAAACAGCACAACCTATTCAGATAATTCTCCTGCTCCTGATTACCAAGTATCTTGTGTAATGAGTAGTAATGCAACATGTGTCACCGGCAGTCCTTCTACTACTAATAACATTTCAATGATTGTTAATTCCGCTCCGGTAATTGCTAATTTCTCACCATTATCAGGAACTGCAGGAAGTACGGTAATCATTAATGGTTTTGGCTTTGTCAATAGCCCAACGGTACAATTTAATGGAGTAACTTCCTCTATTATAGTAAATAGTACTACACAAATTTCAGCAACGGTTCCTGCAGGAGCCTCAACCGGAAACATAACTGTATCAACAACCTGCGGAACCGCTACCGGCGCTACACCGTTCAACTTTATTGCTGCACCAACGGTAACCCTTTCATTAAAATTATTTATTCAAGGCTTTTACAGTGGAGGCGGATTAATGCGTAACAATGCAAACGGCGGGTGTCTGTTTATTAATTCTATTTCTTCTAATTCTTCAGATGTAGATACTGTTTTTATTAGTGCAATGAATCCAACAACTTATGCTGAAGTAAACAGACAATACGGAATATTAAAAATTAATGGAAATGTAAGTGTAACATTTAATGCTTCAGTAATAACAGGTAACTCTTATTACATTCGTGTGCAACACAGAAGTGCCCTTGAAACCTGGAGTGCTGCTCCCGTAATTATGACAGCTTCGGCAAGTTACGATTTCACTACCTCTCAAAACAAAGCATATGGCAACAATCAAATAGTAACTTCAGATCTAACAGGCTGGGCATTTTACAGTGGAGATATTTCTCATTTCCTGACAGGATTGGGTCACAAAGATGGCATAATTGAAGCACAGGATTATGGAGACATGGAAAATGCAGTATACTATACCCTCAGCGGATATAGTTTAGAAGATATTACAGGCGATGGACTTGTTGAATCAGAAGATTATGCAATTATGGAAAACAATGTTTACGCTACTATTCAGGCATTACATCCTTAAAATAATTTAATTGAATTAAAAATTTAAAACCCTGACTGATTCATCCTCTTAAGTTGAATCAATAAATTACAAGTTTCTTATTCACCACCCTACCGGGAGTCAATATACGAACCGAATAAATTCCTTTAGAGAGACCGCCAATATCGACTTGTAATGAAGATGGTATTGATGAACCCATAGTCGTATTTTTTACAATAACTCCGTTTATTGCTATTATATCAATCCTTGAAACTGGCACTCTTGATTTTACTGTTACAAACTGATTATCGCTCACGGGGTTTGGAAATACTTCAATTTCTTCTCTTACCGAATATAAATTATTAAGTCCTGTTTGTATAAAAGGACGACTCCAGATACTGTTATAAGAAACTCCTACATAAACCGTAGTACCATCAAAAGCAAAAGCGTCTATAAATTTTCCGGTAAGCCCATCTGAAAATGGAAGCCACGTTGCACCCATATCGGATGAAATATATACACCATAACCGTATACACCGGCAAATAAAAAACCTGAAAAATATTTCAGAGCTGTTATTTGCTGAGAGGGAAGTCCGGGGCCTGCAGGAACCCAACTTGCTCCATGATCGCCGGTTAAGAATATTCCGCCGCCACTTGTTCCCACATAAACATTTGTTCCATCTGTCGTCAAGCATCTTATATCTAAATTGGCAAGACCATTATTTGCTGCTGTCCATGTACTTCCGTCATCTGCCGAAACGAAAATGCCGTTTGCGACTGTTCCTGCGTAAACATGTGTTCCCTCGGAAGCTAAACAGGAAATCATAGGGCTGCTTATCCCATTATTTGCAGCGGTCCATGAATTTCCACTGTCGCTGCTGACAAATACACCGGCACCCAATGTTCCTGCGAAAAGATTATTAGCCCTTGATGTAAAAGTATATACATTGGAATTAGTTATACCGACTCCGGAAGGTATCCAGTTTTGTCCATTATCAATTGACCTAAAAACATTCGAAGAATTTGTACCTGAAAACAACATTGGGCCAAAAGCAAATAAACCCTGTTGGTCATACAAGGGAAAACCATTGTTGGAATACTGCCAGCTGCTTCCTGAATTGACAGAAGTATACAACCCGGTTCTGGAAGTGGAAACCAATACATTTCCGTTGTGAAGGAGATTTGAACAATAGGCTGATTTCATCCCATCCGAAGATTGTGTCCATGTCGCTCCATTATTCACCGTACTATAAACTCCTCCGTAATCTACACCGACAAAAAGTTTACTACCCATTGAAAATAGACAGCGAGCCCTGGTATCGATGATTCCTGTGTTTACCTGCGTCCAGTTTGAACCCAGGTTATTTGTAGTATAAATACCGTATCCATAAATTGCCGTGAAAACATCTGCACCGTGTATGATAATATCGTTATAATAATAACCTGCAGGAAGTCCGCTTCCTGTTGGGCTCCATGAGGATCCGTTGTTAGTAGTCTGAAAAATTCCATTGGCATCAACACCGGCAAAAATAGTAGAACCAGAAACTGCCAGGGATCGAACAACAGTTCCTGTAATGCCTGTATTGACAGCTGACCAGTTTGCTCCATTGTTGTTTGAATAGAAAACGCCGCTATCGGTACAGGCAAAAAAATCACTTCCATTCGATAAGAGACAATACACAATGCTTGCATTTAATCCATTGCTTGATGCAGTCCATGTAGCGCCACTATCAGCAGAAGAAAATACGCCACCTCCGGAAGTCCCTGCATAAAGAGTATTACCGATAAATAATAAATCCTTCACCTCATAACCGCCTCCCATTCCATTATTGGAAAATGTCCATGTTGCCCCGCTATCAGTAGAGTATGCAAAACCATTCCCTGTACCCGCGTAAATTTTAGATCCATCAGCAATAAGTGTATTAAAAATAAATATTAAATCACTGTACGACTGCTGCTGCCAGGAAGCGGCAGAATCAGTAGACCGATATAAACCACCGCCAACAGTGCCTGCATAAAGGTATGTTCCATCGGATGCCAAAGAGTAAATGCCGCCGCCAAAAGGGCCTCCGGTCTGTTGCCATTGACCTTGAACTGGAAACGAAAAGCTTAAGAAAAAAATAAGAGAGGTCAGGTAAAGAGTAATTTTTGCTTTCATGATAAAGGCTTTAATAATCGTTTTGAGTAGTCTAAAAGTAAAAAATATTTTTTACGTCAGCTAACTTATAAATAAACTTCTACAACCCTCTAAAATTGAAAAATAAAAATTGCAGGATATTTTCTTGATGAAATTTGCAGGATTAACATATGATTCGTATTTTTACGAACAATACGTAATGCGAATAATGGCAGCAGTCAACGAAAAGTACACGAATACACAGGAACTAATTGCCAAATTTGGCAATGCACTTGCTAATCCTGTGAGAGTATCAATCTTACAATTATTATCCAAACAAAGCTGCTGTTATCATGGCGATATGGCCGAAGAAATTCCTGTTGCCAATAGTACACTATCGCAGCATTTAAAAGTATTAAAGGAAGCAGGTTTGATACAGGGAGAAATAATGACGCCTAAAATAAAATATTGTATTAACCGGGAAAACTGGAATCTTGCAAAAGGATTGTTAATAGGATTTTTTGATAAATAAAATTTTGTTACCATAAATACTTTTCAAACCTCTTCGTATATGTACGAATAAATTATATAGAGAAAAAGGCATGAAACCTAAAATACTTGTTCTATGTACCGGCAACAGCTGCAGAAGCCAGATTGCAGAAGGATATTTAAGATACTTCGCAAAAGAAAACGCTGATGTTTACAGTGCCGGAATTGAAACGCATGGAGTAAACCCGAAAGCCATTGAAACAATGAAGGAAGAGGGTATTGATATTTCCAATCATACCTCAAATAATATAGACGAATACAAGCATATTGACTTTGATTTTGTAATAACAGTCTGCGATAATGCAAAAGAAAGGTGCCCGTATTTTCCAACCAATGCAATAAAATTTCATCAAAATTTTCCTGACCCGGCTAAAGCAACCGGTAAAGATGAAGAAATAAAAAATAAATTCCGCCAGGTAAGGAATATGATTAAAGATTACTGCAAAGAATTTATTACACGAAACATAAAACCTAACAATTAACTCAATTAAAAAAATGAAAAATTCTATCGCTTCAATCCTAGCTTTTGCATGTATTTTCCTTTATTCTTGTAACACTAATTCAACACAAAAAAAACCAAAAAGCATAAAAGAAAATATTACAGTAGCCGAAGCATATAAACTTCTGCAGGACGATGCTCTGCTTATCGATGTTCGTGAGCCCGAAGAATTGGGTGAAGAATCATACGATGTTAGAAATGTAAAAAATATTCCATTAGGCGATCTTGGACTGAATTTAACAGAAATACCGGAAGACAAACACGTAATTCTCGCTTGTCAGAAAGGCGGCAGAAGTCAAGAAGCTTTTGATATTTTAAAAACAAAAGGCTTTACCAATATTTCTAATATGGAAGGTGGAATGAATGCCTGGAAAGAAGCCGGTTTGCCGACTAAAACAGGATACCAGCATTAATATTTTATCCTTTAAGTTCATGAGATTTAATTTTAAAAATTAAGCTGCGAAATAAATGACAAACAACGATTGTGCTCCTGCATTGGAAAGAAAAAAATTAAATTTCCTTGATCGATTCCTAACGCTTTGGATATTTTTGGCAATGGCTATTGGAGTATTCATAGGTTATTTGTTTCCCTCCTCTTCTACTTTCATTAATTCGCTTTCAAGTGGTACAACAAATATACCTCTTGCCATTGGATTAATATTAATGATGTATCCCCCTCTTGCTAAAGTGCAATACGAAAACATGGGCGAAGTATTTCGCGATACGAAGGTTTTAGGTGTATCGCTATTGCTCAATTGGATTATCGGACCTATAGTAATGTTTGCCTTAGCAATAATTTTTCTTCAAGGTTATCCCGAATACATGGTTGGTCTAATTCTCATAGGACTGGCACGCTGCATTGCCATGGTTGTTGTGTGGAATGAATTGGCTGAAGGAAATAGAGAATATGCTGCAGGGTTGATTGCTTTGAACAGTATTTTTCAAGTACTGTTATATAGTGTTTATGCTTACATTTTTATTACCGTTCTGCCTCCTCTGTTTGGCATAAAAGGACTGGAAGTAAATGTTACGATTTCTGAAATTGCAAAAAGTGTTGGAATATATCTGGGAATTCCATTTGCCGCAGGATTAATAAGCCGTTATGCTCTCATTAAAATGAAGGGACTCGACTGGTTTCAAAACAAGTTCATTCCCTTCATCTCTCCCATAACGCTCATTGCATTACTTTTTACCATTATAGTAATGTTTAGTTTAAAAGGTGAGTTAATTGTTCAGATCCCTATGGATGTAATTCGCATCGCTATTCCATTAGTAATTTATTTTGTCATTATGTTCCTGGTAAGCTTTTTTGCGGGACAAAAAATGGGAGCCGACTATTCAAAAAGTGCTTCAATTGCTTTCACAGCAGCAGGCAACAACTTTGAATTAGCTATCGCTGTTGCCATTGGGGTATTCGGCATTAATAGCGGACAGGCTTTTGTAGGAGTTATTGGTCCGTTGGTAGAAGTACCGGCGTTAATTGCTTTGGTAAATGTTGCTTTCCGGATTCGAAAGAAGTATTATTTGAAAAGTGCTTTGTCTTAGCAATTCAAAAATAAAGTGATCCATAGATATTAAATCAAAAACTTTTATGTAATAAGTAATGATTTGACAAACCCACTTGTGTTTTAATTAAAACTCAAGTGGGTTTGTCAATAAAAATGCATCACCGGGAATAAATAAATTTTCTATAAAATTGTCAAGTTATAAGTCATATCAAGTGTAAGACTATATAATGGAACTTCACCCGAGTAATGAATTATATGATTTCCCTTTTTTAATACTTTGGTCATGATAAAATATCCATCCCCTACAGAAGTCCCAAAACCACCGGTACTTCCGAAAATCCAAGGAGTAGGTGCGTTGAAAGTGAACTCCGGTGATACGACACGATAGGAGTTAATATTACTGACAGAAATCCCATCCACAGTACATGTTACATTGGTAATTAGATCAGCAGTTGAATTTGCATTGATCAGCCGATCAGCATAGGTACTCCCCAATCCTTCCAGGTCAGACGCTTCAGCGTTAATCAAAGCAATAAATAATGCTTTGCCATGAGGAATCGTACAGGTGCGCACAACAGTCCCAAATGGCGCGGCAAGAAACCATACTTTTCCCGTTTGGCCCATCGTTACATCAAATCCCGGGTCGTCGTTAAACGGATGGTTAGGCACAACGGGCAATTCCATTGCCCATTTCCACCAATTTGCACTCCATTCACCGTAGGTAGAACCAAACATGTTTGCATTAGGTGAAAATACCTCTGAGTTCATTTTTAACGCCCTAACATCTGCATTTTCAGTAACACTGGAATTTAGAGGAGCAATCGTATTTTCCTTTTTGCACGCACTGGCTAGTAGCATAATGAATGCAATGATGATAAATGATGATTGATTGATAATTTTAATTGTTTTCATTTTTTTGTTTTTTTAAAAATGGTTAAAATAAATTATACACATTCAATATTCTAAATGTCACATAAAGATACAATTATTTGAAAATTTGAAACACTGAAATCGAAAAAATTATAGAGAAAGATTTAAATCTGAGGCCATTTTTATCGTTTCCTGGACTTTTAGTACCTTTAGCGTTAAATTAGGACTCCAAATTTCAACAATTAACAGGGAGTTCTCACGAAAGCCCGCAACAATTTTGAAGGAGCCATAGCAATTGCTATCAGTGTTTTCGGAGTTAATAGTGTTGAGATTTTGTGGGAGTCAATAGTCCTTTAGTAGAAGTAACTGCTTTATTGGTTTGGTGAATTTTACATTCCAAATTCGAAGGAAGTATTATTTAAACACACCAATGTCTCAAAAAAATATAGCCTGCTTTAAAGATGATTTTTCAACTTTCAAATTCTCAAAACAATTGTTTCCATATCTATTTGCAGAATTGAATTATCATTAAAATACGATTAAATTTCAAGTATCTCAACGAGGAAAAGTTTATTAAAATGATATTTGCAATTATTTAAATAATTTAGGACAAGCTACTCCCATTTTCATAAATTTGGAAACGGAATTTATTATCTAATACCATAAAATGAAATTACTATTAGTTGAAGACGAACCCAAATTAATCTCCTTCATAAAACGAGGTCTCGAAGAAAACGGTTTTGAAACAGACATTGCTTACGATGGTAATGTAGGAGAACGACTCGCCAAAAGCGGAAACTACAATGTAATTATTCTTGATGTCAATCTTCCTTACAAAAATGGGTTTGAAATATGTTCCGAACTGAGAAAAAATAATATTCACACTCCTGTTCTCATGCTAACTGCACTGGGAAGCACAGAAGATAAACTTCAAGGTTTTGATGCAGGCGCTGACGATTATCTAATAAAGCCCTTTGAGTTTTTAGAATTGCTGGCCAGGGTAAAAGCCTTATCCAAACGTAATACCGATGATAAGACAGCAACGAATGTTCTGCGTTTTGCCGATTTAGTACTTGATCTAAATACAAAAACTGTTCAAAGGGGCGGAAACAGTATTGATCTCACTGCCAAAGAATTTTCATTGCTGGAATATTTTTTGAGAAATAAGAAACGTGTTATTTCACGCGGAGAACTTGCTGATAAAGTGTGGGACATCAACTTTGATACAGGAACAAACGTAATTGATGTATATGTTAATTTTTTAAGAAAGAAAATCGATAAAAACTTCCCCAATAAACTAATTCATACTCAAGTTGGATTCGGTTATATTCTAAAGGAAGCAGCTGAATGACAATAAAAAATAAACTTACTTTTCGTTTTACTTTAATTGTAGGTGCGCTTCTTTTACTTTTTTCAATAATAATCTATCTATCGACTGCCAATTTTCTTGGGCGTGAATCGATAAGTAAATTTAAAGAGAAGGTAGTCCTTACTTCGAGTTTTATCATAAAAGATGGCGTTATAGACTCTGATCTTGTTTCCGTCATAAATAAAAATTTACTTAACTCCATTCTAAAAGAAAAAATTTTAATTCTGGATGAAAATGGTTCCGTTAAGTACAATAGTTTTGACAGCATCAATCATCCATTTGAAAACAAGTTCATAAACGAAGTACTCATAAACAAAGAAGCCTTTGCTTCAACGAATGATGCTTTAAGATTTGGAATATTGCTAAGCGGAGAAAAAAACAAACTGATATTTATTGCTGAGTCCCAAAAAGAATATCTAAATGAATTGTATCAATTAAAATTAATTCTTTTTACAGGATGGTTAGTATCACTGGTATTAATTTTCATTTCAGGAAGGTATTTCGCAGGAAAAGCTTTGCAGCCTATTTCTAAAGTTGTTACAGAAGTTGACACTATCTCTATCAGCAACCTGCATAAGCGCGTTAGCGAAGGAAATAGCAAAGACGAGATTGCCCAACTCGCAAAAACTTTTAACAGACTACTCGAACGACTGGAAGTTGCCTTTCAATTACAACGCAACTTCGTTTCCAATGCTTCTCATGAGCTGCGAACACCACTAAGTACTATTACTGCTCAACTTGAAGTAACATTGCTTAATAAGCGTACAACCGCTGAATATGAATTAGTGTTGAATTCAATATTAGATGATATTCGGGATTTAAACCAACTTTCAGAAGGACTTTTTGACTTAACACTGGCAAGCCGCGATGTTTCACTCATGAAATTCGCAAATGTCAGAATGGATGAATTGCTTCTACAAGCTCGTAAAGAATTGTTAAAACGAAAAAATGATTATAAGATTAATATTCACTTTGGAGAATTTCCTGAAGAAGAAACATCGTTAACTCTTTTTGGCAAAGAACATTTGTTAAAATCTGTCCTAATTAACCTTATGGATAATGCTTGTAAATTTTCCAGTAACAAAGCAGCAGATGTCTTCCTGGATATTGAATCAAATACCATTAAACTGACGGTTTCAGATAATGGCATTGGTATGCCTGATGAATATTTAAATAATGTTTTCAAGCCTCTAATCCGGGCAGAAAATGCAAAACGCATACCCGGTCACGGACTTGGTCTGGCTTTGGCGAAAAAAATAGTGGAACTTCATCACGGTGATATTCAGATTTCTACGGCAATAAATAAGGGAACAACCATTTCCCTCAAATTCCCCTCCCTTTAGCATTTAATGACTTTTTAACCGGGCTTTAAGATTTGTTTAAGGTTAAGCCCGTTAATTTGCCATGTATTCAATAACGAATGCACCCGGCAACAGGGAAACTGAAGGTTAAAATTAAAAAGCAAAATAAAAATGAAAATTTCAAATTTAATTCCTGTTATAGAAGGCAAACCAAATCACAAAGAAACATTCAATAAGGTTTCTAATTTCCCGGCAGTAAACGTTTCTGAAACAAGAGAAACTCTTAAAATCGTTCTCGAAGTTCCTGGATATACTCATGAAGACATTGCAGTATATGCTATGGGGTCGCGATTAAGTGTATCCGGAAGCAGAAAAGAAAATGCTACTGAAAAATTAAAAATTCTTCTCTCCAAAGAAAGAATAAATTCTTTCCGCTGGGTTTATGACTTAAAACTACCTTACAAAAAAGAAGACCTTACCATTACCATTGAGAACGGCTTCCTATTCATCACGCTTATTAAATCAGAGAAAGTGATGCTTCCTGTGAAAAACGTTCCTGTGCTGGAGAATTACATGGAGGACAACTTCTACTTCCCACGTGCAAATGTGGTTGAATCAGAATCCCATTTAGAGATGTCGCTTGAAATACCGGGCTACAAAACGGAAGATGTATTTATTGATATTAAAGACACATCTTTAATGATAACCGGCAAACGAAAACTGGAATTGTACAATCAAGGAGAACAATATCATCGTATTGAAATTCCTTTAAGAAATTCATTCATGCGCATGTTTGAATTACCGGATAATATTAACAAGTCACAAGCCAGCTGGCATGTAGAGAATGGTGTCATGTTTGTATTCCTTCCAAAACTTAAAACAATCTTAAAAGAAGAAGTTGGGCGAGAAACGATGTTTGCCTGATTAACTAATTCATCGCATTGTGTTTGTTAAACAATTCCCTGCTGTTATAACTACAGCAGGGTTTGTTTTAAATATCAGTATAAATTATTCATCAACATATTATTAAATTAAATTAAATTATTCTAAACCCAATCTAACCCCAAAACAAATCAATAACCCATGAAAACTAACAAATTAATTTTATCAATTATCGGATTAAGTTTCATTGCAAATAATGCAATTTCCGGTGAAAATGAATTACAAAAAGGGAAAACCGGAATTTCCACTGCCGGTACACAAACAAAAGAATCTCAGTCCGCTATGGATCCCAAACAAGCACTACAAAAATTAAAAGAAGGAAATAAACGCTTTGTAGAAAACAAAATGTTAAATAAGAATTACAAAGCTCAGGTAAAAGAAACTGCAAAAGGTCAATACCCATATGCAGTTATCCTTAGCTGCTTAGACTCCAGAACATCGTCTGAATTAATTTTTGACCTTAACATGGGAGATTCTTTCAATGCCCGTATTGCAGGAAATTTTGAAAACGAAGACATCCTTGGCAGTATGGAATTTGCTTGCAAAGCCGCAGGTGCAAAATTAATTGTTGTTGTTGGACATACTAATTGCGGAGCCGTTAAAGGTGCATGCGATAAAGTTGAAATGGGCAACCTTACCAGTGTAATCAAACAAATTTCACCGGTTGTAGAATCCACACCAACAAGTGGTGAAAAAAATTCCAAAAATCATGAATTTGTTGAAGAGGTTTCAAAACAAAACGTACTTAAGACTATGAAAGATATTCGTGAGAGAAGTCCAATACTAAAAGAAATGGAAGAAAAAGGTGAAATTGCTATTGTAGGTGGTATGTATAATCTTGAAACCGGAAAAGTAGATTTTTATCAAGAAAAAACAGAGAGTAATAATTGATGGAATTTTTTGAAACTCTCATGAACTCCGAAAAACTAATCCATTACGGAGGATTAACACTGTTATTGATAATAGTGTTTGCCGAAACCGGATTGTTTTTCGGATTCTTTTTGCCGGGAGATTACTTATTGTTTACAGCAGGAATCCTATGCGGAACACAGGATTTGAATGTCAGTATAGAGACACTTACGCTGTCTGTAATTTGTGCGGCAATCCTGGGTGATTATACCGGCTATTTTACAGGCAGGTTTTTTGGAAACAAATTTGTTCAGAAAAAAGACTCATTCTTTTTCAAAAAAAAATATGTTGAAAAAACGAATGCCTTCTTTTTAAAATATGGAAAAGCTACACTTATACTGGGAAGGTATTTACCCATTGTACGGACGTTTGCACCTATTATGGCAGGAATAACAAAAATGGATTTCAAGTATTTTTCTTTGGCAAATATAACAGGAGGTATCTTATGGGTAACATCTCTAATACCTCTTGGCTATTACTTAGGCAAGAATCACCCTGATGTCATAGACTACATAGGTTATATTGTATTAGGTTTTTTTATTTTAACACTTATTCCTGTGATAAAAGTGCTTTGGTCAGGATTTAAAGTTAAGCCTTTATAAAAATGTTTCTATTTGCCCGAAGAGTAACAGAATCTGCTATATTCAAATATGGCATACTTTTAACAATTATATCGTCAGCCATTCTAACCGGTCTTGAAACCTATTCCGGAATTTTAATTAACTACGAGCAGATTTTCCTGAAATTAGATAGAATAATAATTTTAATATTTACAATAGAAATAATTCTCAAGCTATTAGCGCAAGGTAAAAATCCCAAGCAATATTTCCGTGACCCATGGAACATTTTTGACTTCATAATTGTAATACTCTGTTACTTACCATCCGATTTACGATTCGTAAGTATGCTGAGAATTGTGAGACTGTTGCGTGTTCTTAGATTAATTAGCGTATTACCAAAACTTCAACTGCTTGTAAACACACTAATAAAGAGTTTACCATCCATTTCCTATGTAATAATTCTTCTGACTTTATTATTCTATATTTATGCAGTGGCAGGTTGTTTCATTTTTGGGCAAAATGATCCCATTCATTTTGGCAGTCTGCACGTAGCTATGTTGACATTATTCAGCGTAGTAACACTGGAAGGCTGGGTTGAAATTTTAAAGATAAATATGTACGGCTGTGCAAATTATGGCTATGAAAACTATCGTCAACTTTGCCTATCATCCAATGGCCAGCCGGCAGCAGCCGTTGCTTATTTTATTTCATTCATTTTACTTGGCTCCATGATTTTCATAAATTTGTTTATTGGTGTTGTAATGAACAGCATGTCAGAAAGTGAGCGTGAAATGGCCCTTTTAAAACTAAAAAGCAAAAATAACTCCGACTTAATTGAAAACCTCCAATCTATAGAACAAAAAATGGATTTACTGAAAAATGATTTTACAATCATTTCGGATAAAATTAAAAACGAATTAACTAAATCAAAATAATGGAGACGCAAATTGGATTGTGGATAGGTTTTAATGCATTTGTTTTACTAATGCTGGCCCTTGATCTTGGAGTATTTAACAGAAAAGATCATGAAATAAAAGTTAAAGAAGCGTTAATTTGGAGTGGCGTATGGATATGCCTTGCTTTACTTTTTAATGCAGGAATCTATTATTATAAAGGAAGTGAAATTGCCATGCAGTTTCTAACAGGGTATGTTATTGAAAAATCACTTAGCGTAGACAATATTTTTGTCTTTGTACTTTTGTTTTCTTATTTCAAAGTGCCTCCTTTGTATCAACACAGAGTTTTGTTTTGGGGTATTCTCGGCGCACTGATAATGCGAGCTATTTTTATTGCAGCCGGTATTGCACTCATTGCCAAGTTCCATTGGATCATATATGTATTTGGCGGCTTCCTTGTAATAACAGGAATAAAACTAGCCATTAATAAAGGAACTAAAATTGACCCTGAGCATAATCCCGTTGTTAAATTGTTCCGAAAATTTTTCCCGGCAACTAGTAAATATCATGGTAATAAATTCTGGATAATTGAAAATGGAAAACGAACCGCTACGCCGCTTTTCATTGTACTATTGTTAATTGAAACCACTGATTTAATATTTGCCGTTGACTCCATCCCTGCTATTCTCGCCATAACGAATGATGCTTTCATCGTTTACACATCCAATGTATTTGCAATCCTTGGACTTCGTTCTTTGTATTTTGCATTATCGGGAATAATGGATTTATTTAAATACCTGCATTATGGACTTGCAGCAATATTGGTATTTGTAGGTGTTAAAATGATACTCGTTGATTTTTATAAAATCCCTATCACTGTTTCTCTTTCAGTAATTGGCGGGATTCTTCTTACAAGTGTCTTGTTTTCCATACTTCATCGTAAGGACAAAGTAGTTTTAGAATAAAGTGAAAATTGCCGGAAAACCGCTATTCCATTATTAAATTTCTATATGATATAAATCATTTTAATTAAACATCAATTACCTACCTTTGAAAAAAATAAAATATATGAGTTATACAAATAAAAAAGTAACAGGAGTCTGGGTGGACCATGGAGAAGCCCTGGTAATCAGTACTGCCGATAAAAGTATTCACGGCCAATATACAATAGCTGAAAAAATTGTGAACAAGCATCATAAAGATCATGGATCCAGTGAAAAAACACATAATAATAAAACAGCACAGGAATTACACAAATACTTTGAAGAAATAACCAATCACATTCAAGGGTATGATGCAATCTTGCTTTTTGGTCCCGGAAAAGCGCAGGAAGAATTAAAAAACTTCATGCACGAAAACAAACATTTCAGCTCAAAAGAAATTCTTGTTAAAAGCGGTGACCGTTTAACAGAAAATGAAATGATTGCTTTTGTAAGAAATAATTTTTCTGCATTACACAGTTAATTTTTTTTATCAGTAAAATTCTGATTATTTACGATTGGAATATTTTTCTATCCCTAAAGATAATTGCCATGAATGCACGAATATATTAGTGCATTCGTGGCAATCCTTAGTGGTTATCGAGAAAAGCCTTACTACTCCCTGATGCTTGATTGTAATTAATTCAACCATCTCAATGACTACGATATTCCAAACTTTGCTTTATAATCTGCAATGCATGTCTCTATAACTTCATGCGCCTCCTCTTTCCCATAAATATTTACAATTTCAACAGTTGGCATATCAGTACCGGGAATGTTTTTATAGGTAAGAAAATAATGTTTTAACCTGTTAATCATCGCTTCCGGTACATGTTCCAAATCAGACCATCCGGCATACACTTCATCACCTTTTAGCACAGCAATAATCTTATCATCTGCCTGTCCTTTGTCAATCATTCGTATACCGCCAATTGGAATTGCATGAAGCAGAATACCACCGTTGGATATTGTTCGTTAACAAAAAACGCAAATATCCAAAGGATCGCCGTCACCCTTTTCAATCGTTCTTCCGGATTTTTGAGAGTCATGGGCAGCAATCAAATCACCACAATATGTTTGCGGTATAAATCCATACAATGTAGGTGTCACATTTGAAAATTTCTGAGGCCTGTCAATGGTTAAAAAACCGCTTACTTTATCAATTTCATATTTAACAGTATCGGATGGAACTACTTCAATATAAACGGTAACTTCTTCCGGGGTATTTATTCCGGGATCAATTCCATGCCAGGGATGCGCCTTGAATTTGCTTATTGAAGCCATATGAAATTATATTTTATTAATAAGTGAAAATTTTTTCAAAAATACGGAATTATTCAAAGTGTATGTCTTAAAATAATCCGGTATTGGCTTAAATAAACTAAAAGCCATCTTTTTTAATGTTACTCCTTCTGTTGTTAGCTCTAATCGTTGCCCGTAAAGTCAACATGGAATCTACACTAATATTATTGCTTTTTGCCATTTCTGTGATGCGTTCCATTTTTGATTTATCCCTTTTTATTTTTTCTTTAAAATAAGCTACATCATCCTGAAAATTGATTTGATCACCTTCCGTAATTGAAATACCTTTATAATAAGAATAGGTACTTTCAATAAATCCCCATCCCAGCTGAGGCATATTTGATTCAGTCGCTATTAAAATTACAATATCAAAATTATTGATTTCCTGTGCCATGCTGAATTTGGTCTCCGAAGCCAATTCCTTTAAAGCACCGGCTGTACCCCTATTATTATAAAACCAAAATTGATTTTTGGAAAATGCTTTTGAAATATCCATATTCTGCATGCCCCAATAATAGCTATCACCAATAACTAAAACTGAAGGTTTTGTTTTCCCGGAATCAGATTCATAGTGAAACTTCGGATACGCCATTGTGAAACTTTCAAGACGAAATAAAAGGTTCATGCCTCCTGCAATGTCATAATCTTCATTTTCGGGCCTTCGCAGCTCAATTGAATCAAGAACAATGTTAGGTAAATCAATTCCGCGGATTGATTCTATGTAATGCAGTAAAGAGTCAGTAACAAGAAAACCGCCGTATCTGCTCCAATGAATTCCATACTGAGGAACTAAAGGATATTCTGATGAGTTTTTATTCTCAATAAAATATCGGTTAAAATCAATATAATTAAGTCCATATTTTGGGAAAAACTCAGACTGGCATTCCAAATTTGTACTACCCTTTTTAACTTTTAACTTCTCAGGTATGAACTCAGAAAAATAAGAACCTTTACCGGTTCCAAAAATTATAATCAGGTTTTTATTTAGTTTTGATAATGTATCGCTTATGAATTTTAATCTTTTTGTCCTTTCCTCAATTCGTTCAACTCCCAAAAAATCCATTCCATAATATGCATTAATAGTTGGCCTTTGAAAAAGATAATTATTGCGGCCAACAACTATGTTGTCGGCATTGGCTTTATTGAAAAAGCTAAAAGCAATCTGATTATTCAATCGAACCAATAAATTTCTGAATCCAAAAGTCTCATTGACATATTCTTCGGCCTCGGATTGATATTTACCCGAAAACCAACCGGCAGCGCTAAATAAAGGCTTCTTCTTAGGGATAAACGCCCCTTCCAGTTTTCCGACATTGATGAATGAAAATTGATTCTGAATAAAAGAGATAATCAGCAAGAACAGAAATCCTGTGAAAATTATTCTCTTTGAATATTTTTTTATCTTCTCCATATTAAAACCTGAAATAGATAAAAGGATTAAAACCAAATGATGTAATTGAGCTCAACGACAAAACAAAAAGACATACAGCAATGAATGACATTGAAACGTGTTTTTTTAGCGAGTACTCTTCCACAAATATTTTATCCTGTATTTGTTGTCCTTTTTTTGAAAAGGCAAAAAATGAGAACAGTATGGCAATGATAAAGTAGGTTAAGAATTCAATATCCCAATCAGGTATGTAATTAAAATTAAAAGCAAACAATTTATTAAGAAAATAAAATGCTTCTGAAATATTTTCTACACGAAAGAATACCCAACCAATTACTACAATGAAAAATGTAAGCATTGCACTTGCTATCTTGCCAATTTTCTCATACACTCGTAAAAGAAATATTCTCTCCATGACCAGGAATGTTCCATGGTACGCGCCCCATAAAACAAAGCTCCACGAAGCACCATGCCACAATCCGGAGGCAAGAAAAACAAGCCAGAGATTAAAGTACAAACGGCTCTTTGTTTTAACTCTATTACCGCCTAAAGGAATGTATAAATAATTTCGCATCCAGCACCCTAATGAAATATGCCATCTTCTCCAGAATTCAGTTATACTTTTTGAAATGTATGGGTTGTGAAAATTTTCAGCAAAACGGAAACCAATCATTCTGCCCAAACCAATAGCCATATCAGAATATCCTGAAAAATCAAAATAGATCTGGAAAGTATAAGCCAATATTCCCATCCATGCAGTGTAACTGTTTATGCCTGAAAAGTCATTCGTAAAAACGGAATCTGCTACCAAGCCCATGTGATTGGCAATAAGAACTTTCTTTGCCAATCCAATAATGAAACGATAAAAGCCTGTCAATCGATTATCAAGTGTATCGTTTGCCGAACGGTCTGTAATCTGATCTGCTAAATCGTTATACCTGATAATTGGTCCGGCAATCAGTTTAGGAAATAAAATAATGTACAATTGATAGTCCCAAAAATTCGTCAGCGGTTTATGTATTCTCCGGTAAACATCGACTACATATGTTATCGTTTCGAATGTATAGAAAGAAATACCGATGGGTAATATGAGTTTAGCCCATCCAATTTCTTTGATTCCGGCTACCAACAAAGCAGCATTTAGATTATCAATAAAGAAGTTTGAGTATTTAAAATAAAACAACAATCCCAAATTAATTGAAACGGATAATGTTAAAAGCGCTCTTCGTCTAAACCTTGACATTGAAAGGGACATCCACCTGACAAGATAGAAATCGATAAAAGTTGTTCCGAGAATTACAAAAATAAATCGTGGCGCTCCCCAGCTGTAGAAAAATATACTTGCTAATAAAAGAACAGGATTTTTAAAATTTTTTGGAACTATGTAATAGACAATTAAAAATGTCGGTAAAAAATACAATAAAAACAAAACACTGCTGAAAACCATTGTTGGATATTAATTTTTGAAATTTAATAAAAATATACAACAATGAATGGAGAAAGGAATAATAGATATCCGCAGTGCTTTACTTAAAACAAGTTGTGCAGGTTGTCGAAGGTAAGAATATTAAAACTTTTTTAAGAATTAATAAAATTCAGGTAAATTGTTTCTCAAGAAGGATCTCACCTCTGTCAATCACATTTTTCATTTTAGGGATTCGATCTTCAAATAGAATTTGAAGATCGATCGTAAAAGAAACAAAATGTTCTAACTTGCATTTAAATAACACAAAATTTCATTTTCTTAAATATTTCTTTTGCAAAAATTGCAAATGGAACAGCCACTTGAGTAATTTTAATTGATTTGGCATATGAAATCAAATGGAACATGTTCTATTAGTCATTTTTTGCTGACTTTTATTTTTCCTTCATATTTATCAATTTTGTTCAGGCCGCATGCAGGATTAGTTTTGCTTCTTAAATTATAAAATATAAATAAGATGAAAACTAAAATTATCAACCATCTCGCCATTACCTTCTTCGTTCTCTGCCCTGTATTGAGCAAGTGTCAGGTAGATAATAATCTGTACCTTGACAAATCCAATTTGCCGTTCCAGCAAAAAATTCAACATTCAGCCGTTAAGGATACAACCATCCTACCGGACAGATTCTTCTGGGGTGAAATTAATGCCGGTTATGCTAACCATGGACCTGCAGGTAGTATGACTTTTAACTTTAGAAGTGGAAAACTACTTTTCATCGCTCAGTATAATAAATCACATACCTGCTATGAAAATAGCGAAAGCGGAGAATATTCTTTCTATGAAACAAATAGTGAAAATCATTTTACCGTTGAATCAATGTCAGCTTTGTCGGGCATTATTTTACCCGGAAAATGGAACCCAAGTTTTTCTTTGGGAGTTTCCTGGACTCATTTTACTTACATGACTACGGTGCACATTGAACATGATTTTACCGTGCAGCGTGTATGGGAAACCATTATAAACAGAGATTACAAACAAGAGAAGTTAAGTACGCGCACCATAAACGCCATAGGAATTCCGGCAGAGTTTAAATTGCACTTTGCATCTAAGCATTTTGTCGGCTTTGATGCAGGGATAAAAGCTGATGTAAATCTTCATAGTACTGCTATTTCAGCAGAATTGGGAATTCGTTTTGGCAGAATAACTAAAAAGCGCATCTTTATTCATTAAATATTTGGACTCCAATGAATATTATTTACCTTTAATAATTTACTATCGATGAATACTGCTATTCCAATTATAATTACTGATCCGGTTTACCTTCCGCATAAAAACCTGAGCCGGATAAATGTATTTTTATCTTCCCTTCTTAACGACCCAAGGAATTTAGCTTTTCTATATTTTATTATTTTAGTAATGCTGACTACTATACCTTGTGGTTTACTACTATTTTTTCCGGGAATATTTCATTGGTGGCTTGCAATTCCATATTTCCTTTATAATGTAATTTTTCTAATGGGACCATTCATTCTGATGCAGCACAATGCAGCACATAAGATGCTGTTTAAACGTAAATATAAATTCCTGAATAATTTAATACCATGGATACTGGGACCATTCTTCGGCCTCACGCCCGAAACGTATTTCGCTCATCATATAGGCATGCACCACCCGGAAAATAATTTGCCGCCTGATTTAAGTTCAACTATGAAATGCAGGCGCGACAGTATAATAGATTTCACTAAATATTTCTTTCGATTCTTCTTTTTTATAATTCCCGAACTATCCGCTTATCTTCTCCACAAAAAACGTAAGAAAATTTTCAGAAGAATGATTATAGGTGAAGGAATCTACATTTTGTTCATTATATTTTTACTTTTTGTAAACTGGAAAGCATCCGTAACTGTATTTCTGATTCCTTTAGTGTTTACCAGATTTATGATGATGGCCGGAAACTGGGCACAGCATGCTTTCATCGATGCAGAAGCGCCTGACAATTGCTATAGAAATAGTATTACGTGCATTAATTCCGGATATAATAAAAGATGCTGGAACGACGGTTACCACATAGGACATCATCTCTATCCGTGGATGCACTGGACAGAAATGCCGGGAGAATTTTTAAATAATTTTGAAAAATATAAAATGGAAGATGCTTTAGTATTCAAGAAACTTGATTACTTTTTAATCTGGCTTCTGCTTATGACAAAAAGTTATACTACTTTATCAAATTATTATGTTGAACTTAATCCTGAAAACCCTCGCAGTAAAGAAGAAGTTTTTAATTTACTTAAAGAAAGAACAAAGAAACTTAATTTATAAAAAGAATCATTTGAAGTGCCCGGCACAAATCCTCTATTCACAATTTTCCAAACTCATAGCTTGCAGCTACTTTATCTGATACCAGCCCGAACCATCGGAAACCAACCATAGAGAAGTATTGGCTCCAAGTGTAGTCGAGGTTCCTATAGCAATAGATTTATAGGTAGAAATTGAAACACTAGAAAGTTGTTGGTTGATAATTGCATAAACTCTGTTGGCAGATGTATTTGCAGCAGGTAATGTTACAGTACCTGCGCCTGAAGAATAAATCCAAACTACTGCTGAATTGTCAGGATTGTTGGCTCCAACGACCTGAAAGGTTTTAACTTTCATTCCCATATTGCCGTTGATATCCAAAGTGCTTAGAGGATTGTTGATGCCGAATCTTACATTTCCTGCCGTTAAAATGATCTTTGCTATACTTGAGATCAAATGAATGGATTGATACTTTTGAAACCGGAGTTTGCGGTATGGCTGGTGGACAGGTAAATCAAATTTAGACCCCACGATTTTACTCCCATTAAACGAGCAAAAGGGATCATTAGCAATCTATTTATCGGCATTCACGCAATTGATTACGCTTCTGATCGGTAAACAATTACTTTAATTCCGGATTTTAAACTTTTTTAAGAAAATACTCAAACATAAAATCATGGCTATTTTTCAAAGCTATTTGAATTTGTATAATTTTTATAATTATACAAAAACGAATTGCAGAATTTTTCTTTTAATGGCATTTGTAATTGTATTGATGCCCCGTCAGGCAGTCGCCGGTCATCTGGTCGGTGCGGAAATATCCTACAAATGGATATCCGGAAATACCTATGAAATTACACTCACTATATATCGCGATTGCGCAAGTCCTATTCCTGCTCCGAATAACCCCGGCGTTAGATACTCATCTGTTTCATGTAATAAAAACAATAATGTTAATCTTTCACCCGTAGCAGGTACAGGAATTGAAATTACCAGTCCATGCAGTTCGGCAACTACCACCTGTAACGGAGGAATATACTTAGGAATTAAAAAATACGTTTATACAGGAACAGTAACCTTATCAGCACAATGCTCCGATTGGGTTTTCGGTTTTGACGGCTGTTGCCGCAATTGCGATATAACGACAGTTCCCACACCCGGTTGTGCAGGAGCGCCAGGAACCTATGTACAGGCAACACTTAATAATATAGCAGCACCAACAAATTCTTCACCTGTTTTTACCAATCTACCTATGTCTGTCATTTGCATGGGTCAACCCTTTCAATATAATAATGGAGTTATAGAACCTAATGGCGACAGCCTTGTATATTCCTTCATTTCTCCTCAGGAACTCCCGGGTACAAACGTCTCCTTTCTCCCGGGGTACACAGCAACATCCTTTGTTTCATCTTCTCCCGGAATCGCATTAAACACCACGAATGGAGACATTACAATCAATGCTACAGCACCTGAGATCAGCATTACAGCTATTTTAGTAAAAGAATACCGCAATGGTGTTTTGGTCGGTTCTGTCATTCGTGATGTTCAGGTATGGACGATACCATGCACCAACCAGTTACCATCTGCAACAGGTATTAATGGCACAACGAATTTCACCATCTCTGCCTGCGCCGGAGTACCAATAAATTTTTATATCAATTCGGCGGATGCTAATCCGGCACAAACAGTAACGATGAGCTGGAATAATGGGATTACCGGAGCTACGTTTACTTCCGGCGGTAATCCATTTCCTACAGGAAATTTCAGTTGGACACCTTCACTTGGAGATGTAAGAACACAACCATATACGTTCTCAGTGACTGTAAAAGATAATGCCTGCCCGTTGAATGGATTGAGGACATATTCATATTCAATTACTGTAGCCTCTGCAGCAGTCGTCGTAAACGCAACGAATTCTGCCTGTGCCGCTCCGGGTAACGGAACAGCATCAGCTACTGCATCAGGCACAGCACCGTTTACCTATTTATGGTCGCCGGGAGGCGCTAATACTTCATCGATTTCCGGATTGACTGCAGGAAATTACACAGTTACCGTTACTGAATCGCATGGGTGTAGCGCTACGAAGACCGTAGTAGTAAATTCACCACCTCTTTTAATTCCATCCATAGCTGCGTCAGCAAATGTAACATGCAATGGCGCAAACGATGGTTCTATTGCAATAAGTGTTGCAGGAGGCGTTGCACCGTATACATACAACTGGTCTCCTTTAGGCGGCACGGGCTCTTCAGCATCAAACTTGCCTGCAGGCCCATACACTATTAGCATCACCGACGTAAACCTTTGTACTCAAATTATTAATGCCAACATATCGCAACCACCTGCATTAAGTTCTACTATCAACACAGCAGCTGCAACATGTAATGGAAGTAATACCGGTTCAGCAACAATAACTCTCTCCGGAGGGGTGGGATCCTATTCTTATTTCTGGTCCCCCGGCGGAAATACAAATAATTCACTAACGAATGCAACTGCCGGGAATTATTCAGTAACTGCAACCGATGCCGCTGGATGTACCTTAAGTGCCGTTATAAACATTCAACAACCCACGCCTCTTTTAATTTCTACATCAAGTACACCAACTTCCTGCAGCTCTGCAAATGGAACAGCAACGACCGTAGTGACAGGAGGAGTTCCCCCATATACGTATCAATGGATTAACGGAAGCACAGCCTCATCCATTAGCGGACTCGCTGCAGGTGCATATTCGGTTGTAGTCAATGATGCAAACGGCTGCACAACATCCGATAATATAGGAGTTTCAAATTTGACCGGACCTACACTTGCACTCAGTTCAGTAACACCGGTCAATTGCAATGGGAACAGCACGGGGTCAGCTTCAGTTTCTGTATTAACCGGCGTACACCCATTATCGTATCAATGGTCTCCGTCAGGAGGAAATTCGTTAAATGCAAATGGATTGCTGGCAGGTGCTTACACACTAACTGTAACCGATGGAAACAATTGCTCTAGTGTGATTTCAGTAGACATCAATGAACCGCCTTCATTAAGCATGAGTGTAACTCCACAGAATCCGACGTGTTATGGCTTAGCCAATGGCAGTGTAATCGCAAATGTTTCGGGAGGAATCGGTCCTTATAGTTATGCATGGTCTTCCGGAGGAAGCACAAGTGCTACCTTAACAAATGCAATTGCGGGAACGTATAGCGTAACTGTAACGGACAGTAAAGGATGCACCTATAGTTCCACTTCTTTGTTGTCACAACCACCTCTATTAACAGGTTCTGTTGCATCTACCATTCCGGTCTCCTGTAGTGGTGGCAACAACGGAGAAGCAACTGTAGCAATAACAGGCGGCTCATCGCCCTACAACTTCGATTGGTCGCCAACAGGAGGAAATTTAATTTCAGCTGCCGGATTATCTGCAGGTAATTACTCCGTTACAATAACGGATGCGAATAATTGCACCATTTCGGTTCCGGTTAATATTAATCAGCCATTACCTTTATCTTCAACAATGGCCGGCACCCAGATTCTCTGCAATGGCGCAGCAAATGGAACAGCAAGCGTTTCTACCACAGGAGGAATATCGCCTTATCAATATTCATGGTCTTCGGGAATAACATCATCATCCTCATCGGTAACGAATCTTTTACCCGGCAGTTATTCCGTCATAGTGACCGATGATAACGGGTGTTCGACTTCTTCAATGACAACAATCACTGAGCCTCCTTCATTGACAACCACTCTTCTTTCGGTATCGAATTCTACATGCTTCAATTCCAATAATGGATCCGGTGCAATTACTGCAAGCGGTGGTATTGGTCCTTATTCCTATTCATGGTCACCAACAGGAGGAAATTCATCTTCGTCTTCAGGGCTTTCTACCGGATTGTATACTATAACAATTACGGATGCAAATCAATGTACTATTACAACCCTTTTATCCATCAACGAGCCTGCTCCGATAATAGACTCGGCTAATTTCACAAACGTCAAATGCTACGGTGTGGCAGAGGGTTCTGCTTATATAGTTACGAACGGGGGAAGTGGCCCTTACTCCTATCTATGGGATACAGGAGATTCAACATCGTCATTGCTTCAAATTACAGCAGGCAACTATTCAGTAACAATTACCGACGCTACGGGTTGCACTGCCACACATTTATTTAATATTACACAACCCTCTCCCCTTACAATATCGCCTTCAGTAATTCCTTCGACATGCGGGAATTTAAATGGTGCCGTAAATGTAAACGTTGGTGGAGGAATAGCACCGTACACATTTCTTTGGAATCAGGGTGGAGCCACATCAGCACTGATTGGTTTAGATTCCGGAACCTATAGTGTGCTTGTTATCGATTCATTTGGCTGTGGTATAACAGCAACAATGAATGTTGGTGCACAACCGTCGCCACAATTATCAGCTACTTTGCAAACTGACGTGCTTTGTTTTAATGATAACAACGGATCAGCTACTGTTGCAGTAACAGGAGGAACAGGTCAGCTCCAATACCAATGGAGTCCGTCAGGCGGTATGTTACCTACCGCAACCGGATTAGCAGCAGGTTTGTATTCCGTGCTGGTTACCGATGCAAATAATTGCACCGTAAGTGCAACTTTTAACATCACTCAACCGAATGTCCTTAATGTTACGTCAGGAACCGTTGTTGATTTAAATTGTTATGGTGAACAAAATGGACAAGCCACGGTTCTTGCCACCGGAGGAACAGGACCATATCAGTATTTATGGTCTCCCTCAAACTTTACCACTGCAACTGTAAGCGGATTAAGTTCGGGATCGCATACCGCTATTGTCACCGATACACATGGCTGTTTGCAGAACCTTTCCGTAAATATTTCCGAACCACAGCAACTGATTTCAACTGTCACCACAGGGGATGTTTCTTGCAACGGCAAATCTGACGGATCGGCTTCCGTAAATATTATTGGAGGAACAGGTCCTTACTCGTATGCATGGAATCCGTCAGGAATTAGTTTACCCAATCTCAACAATCTCATCGCCGGTTCATACTCAGCAACAATCACGGATAGCCATGGATGCACAACTTTCTCACAAGGTATTGTCAACGAGCCTTCAGCAATTACAGTAACAAATAACACAATAAATACAGTTTGCGGACAATCACAAGGCTCTGCGACACTACAAGTCTCCGGAGGAAATCCACCATACAACTATTTGTGGAATCCCGGAGGTATGTCAACCCCTGCCATTAACAATCTTTCTGCGGGATCATATACTGCAACGATTACAGATTCCAGACAATGTAGTTATTCCGCAACGATTGGAATCTCTAACTTTAATGGGCCAATAGTTAATATTGCTTCTGCTTCAAATGTAAATTGTCAAGGTGGAAATGACGGACAAGCATCCGTAAATGTTTCGAGTGGAAGCGGTCCGTATGTATTTCAATGGTCACCTTCGGGAGGGAATTCTGCTGCAGCATCGAATCTTATAGCAGGTAACTATATTGTGCAGGTAACAGATTTAAATCAATGTATCACATCCATCCCCGTGATTATTACCGAACCACAGGCTCTGTCAATAGCAGCCAATGTAACTCCTGCATTGTGTGATGGGTCGTCGGATGGTATTGCTACGGCTAATGTTGCAGGAGGTGTTTCTCCCTATCAATATATCTGGTCGTCCGGGTCGACCACAGCGGTGGCGAATAATTTGGCTGCCGGTCCATATTCCGTAAGCGTTACAGACAATCATGGATGCACTTCTTCCTATTCAGTAAGTATAGGCCAGCCGCCTGCTATATCGTTAAATACATCAACTACGCAAGCGAATTGTAATGCTCAGGATGGCAGTGCAATCGTCGTTGCTGCAGGTGGTTCCCCAACGTACAACTATCAATGGTCATCAGGAAGCACTTTGTCTTCGGCTAATTTCCTTGGTGCAGGAATTTATTCTGTCACCGTAACCGATGCTCATGGATGCACAGCGAGTGTTTCGGCCACAGTCACTGAATTAAATGGAATGACATTGTCATCAAATGCAGTAAATACCACATGCTATGGTTCGTCGGATGGCAGCATATCTGTATTAGTTACTGGAGGAATAATGCCGCTCGTATATAACTGGACCCCTTCAACGAACAATTCATCTTCGATAAACAACTTACAGGCGGGTTCCTACTCAGTAAATGTTCTTGATGTAAACGGCTGTTCGATAACTTCAACAATTTCTGTAGGACAACCTTCGCAGATTATCACAAACTTTGCAACGAATAACGTTCGCTGCCATGGTTCCGGTGATGGCAGTATTGTTGCAAGTTTATCAGGAGGAACAGCACCCTATACGTATTCATGGAATAACGGAGCAAATACTTCAAGTGTAAATAATTTAATGCCGGGAATTTACACAGTAACAGTTACAGATGCGCTTGGATGTAATACAAATGCATCGGCAACGGTTAACTCGCCGGCGGCGTTGAGCTTGTCAGCTAACAATCCTGCACCAATTTGTATTGGTCAGCAGGTTACCCTTAGTGTCAATGCATCCGGAGGAACATCACCTTATACTTACTCGTGGCAGAACGGCCCGAATACACAACAGTATACTATTTCACCTGGTGTTGGCACTAATTATACAATCACTGTTACCGATACGAATGGTTGCAGTTCAACACTTGCCAATATCATCGTTACGGTTCATCCGGCATTGCAGCTTTTACCTCCGACAACTGCTATACTTTGCGAAGGTGATCAGGTTACACTTCATGTTCAGGCTAATGGTGGCAATGGTGGACCGTACAGTTATTCTTGGAACAATGGAATGACGGGCCCTTCTATTGTTGTATCACCTGCCCAATCGACCTCCTATACTGTGACGTTGTCGGATAATTGCACGCTACAACCTGCAACAGCAATTATTCCTGTAATGATAAAATCAAAACCGGTTGTGCAGTTCTCATCATCTAATGCTACCGGTTGCATACCGGTTTCAGTTAATTTCATTGATCAGAGTAATTCTAATGTTACAAGCACCTTTTTCTGGAATTTTGGGGATGGAACGTTTTCGAATGATAAGAATGTTACTCATACTTACACACAACCCGGTAATTATAATGTTTCCCATACAGTAACTGACAGTGCCGGATGTTCAGCTACATTTAATGTTATAAATGCCGTCAGTGTTTTTCCTTTCGCTGAAGCTTCGTTTTCATTTACTCCGAAAAGTCCCGCAACAATCAATGCTCCCATTTCATTTGAAGACAAAAGCGTAAATGCTGCACTGTGGTTGTGGAATTTCGGAGATAATTCGGGAAGATCGAATTTAAAAAATCCATTGTACACGTATAAAGATACAGGAGAATATACGATAAGTCTCATTACAATTTCAAGCCACGGTTGTCCGGATACGACCTATAAAAAAATAATTATAAATGGAGAGTCCATAATCTATATACCAAATTCGTTCACTCCCAATGGAGATAATATCAACGATGGATTTATTCCTATATCTACCGGAATCAGCCAATTCGAAATGTACATATTCGACCGATGGGGATTACAAATCTATCACACAAGAGATCCTCACAGTCCGTGGAATGGTAAAGTTCAGGGTCATGATTTAACAGTCCAGAACGATGTATACGTATACAAAATTTACACAACAGAAGTATCGGGAGAAACACATGAATATATTGGAGCTGTTACAATCGTGAAGTAGTAAATTCATTTGAAACGTTAGAAAGAACTATTTTAACGTTTGGGTTATTTCATTTTGTTGATTCATGATTTCTTTTTAGAAATGTACCGGTGAATGAGATTATTTGTAGACCCATCATGTTTCAGTTTTGTTGTACCTGCACTTTCCATTTCCTGAATTATACGTTGCGACAAAACCTTACCCAGTTCCACTCCCCACTGATCAAAGGAATCAATATTCCAGATGACTCCTTGCGTAAAAACACTATGCTCATAAAGCGCAATTAATTTGCCCAGCATTTCAGGTGTTAAACGATCCACCATAATAAAATTTGAAGGACGGTTGCCTTCAAAGACACGATGGGGCTCTAACCATTTTGGTGTTCCTTCTGCCCTAACTTCTTCAATTGTCTTTCCAAAAGCGAGCGCTTCTGCTTGAGCAATAACATTTGCAATCAGAATATCATGGTGTTTTCCAATTTTATTAAGCGGCTCTGCAAAAGCAATGAAGTCGCAGGGAATTAACCGAGTACCCTGATGAATCAATTGATAAAAAGAATGCTGTCCGTTTGTGCCCGGCTCACCCCAGTAAATTGGACATGTATGATAATCGACTTTGTCTCCGGCAAGAGTGACTTGCTTTCCGTTACTCTCCATTATAAGTTGTTGAAGGTAGGCAGGAAATCGTTTAAGGTATTGTTCATAGGGCAGAACAGCAATTGATTCAGCTCCTAAAAAGTTTACATTCCAAATGTTGAGTAAGCCCATTAATACAGGCAGATTTCTTTCAAATGGCGCTGTATAAAAATGTTGATCCATCTGATGGAAACCGTTAAGCATTTCCTGAAAATGTTTCGGTCCGATAGCGAGCATGGTAGATAATCCTATAGCTGAGTCCATGGAATATCTTCCCCCTACCCAATCCCAAAATCCAAACATATTATCGGTGTCGATGCCAAACTTAGTTACTTCGGCTTCATTGGTGGAAATGGCAACAAAATGTTTTGCAATTGCTTTCTTTTCTCCATGAAATGATTGAAGCAACCATTCACGAGCTGAAGCTGCATTCGTCATTGTCTCAATGGTTGTAAAGGTTTTGGATGAGACAATAAAAAGAGTTTCTGCTGCATCAAGATCCATTACGGCTTCTGCAAAGTCAGTTCCATCGATGTTAGATACAAATTTGAAATTTAGAGAGCGATCGCTATAATGTTTTAGTGCTTCATAGGCCATAACCGGACCAAGATCAGATCCGCCAATTCCAATATTAACGATATTTTTTATTCGTTTACCGCTATAACCTTTCCACGAACCGTTACGAACCTTATCGGCAAAAGCAACCAATCTGTCGAGAACCGCATGCACATCAGGAATAATATTTTTCCCATCGACTATAATAGATGCATTCCGTTTTTCACGCAATGCTATATGAAGTACAGCCCTGTTCTCTGTAATATTTATTTTATCCCCTCTGAACATTGCTTCGATCCGCTCACGAAGACCGGCCTCATTGGCTAGTTGGAGAAGCAAAGGCAATGTCTCATCCTTAATCCGGTTTTTTGAATAATCAAATAAAATGCCTTCGGCTTCAAGGGTCATTTTCTCTGCTCTAATTGGGTCCTCTGCAAAAAGATTTTTTAGATGGGGAGTCCCTTTACTATGGGCCGAAAGGGCTTTCCATACTTTGTTTTCTGATATTAGCATAAACTTTACGATAAATAGTAAGCTACATTCTTAAATAATTTCGCTTTCAATGGCATTATTTGAAATTACCGTTTTATTTGACTTGAAATTAGAAATTTATTAAAAGTTATTAATAAAGTAAACTGAGAAAAAAAGGATAAAAGGAAAGCCATGTCATTAGGGCTACTTAGGAAAAGGAATATATAATTTTGAAAAGTGAATTCTCATAACAGAAATACTATTGAACCGGTTTATTGTCTCATATTTTCCAAAATCAAAACAAGGAAAAAGGCTATGTGAATGCGAACCATTAAAATAAAATCGCCCCTTGCCGAAACTAAAATCTTATTCTATTATAAGTTTTTTAATAGAAACTTTTTTGTCTCTGTCTGTCGATTTGATAAAATAAATTCCCTTTGCCTGTATGCTTAAATCTATAGTAATTTTCTCATTCGTCGTAGCAGTTTTGTAAATTACTTCCCCTATAATATTATAAATTTCAATTTTCGATAAGAAAAGTTGGCCAATCGTAAATACTCCATTACCGGGATTTGGATAAATAGTCAAGTAATCTGAAATGGAATTTTCGCTTATTCCACCACAGGGCGTGGCAATCCAAAGGCCTGCATTGGTGCCTATCAAAATGTCCGATCCATTATTAACTGCTGACCGCGATTGTGTGAATGGATAGCCGGTGGAGATATTATAGTATTGAAAACTACTATTCCAATAATTATTAAAAGCAATACCATTTGAATTTGTGCCGATCATGATATTAGTAACACAAGCCGGCAGTTCTGCTAACATAACGTAATAAAGAGAATCATCCTGAAAATTACCATTGGTAGAATTTAGAATTTCAAATCCGCCGGATTGGAATATTTTTATCAATCCGCTGCCCATTGTTGAAATGTATGTGATTGTATCATTTACCGGAGGAAGTATTCCTGTTACGTAAAAGTTACTAAGCCCTAAACTAATTGAATCTAAAACGGTCCATTGGCCATTTGCATAAATTGCAATTCCGTTATCTGTACCAATATATAGTATATTGTATGGCTGACTCTGCATTACGGTTGCGAAAGTAATTTAATTGGATGGCAGTGGGGAGTTTGAGGAATTAAAGGTATTATAAAAAACTCCGTTATATACTAACAAGCCATTATTCGTACAGATATAGTCACTTCCATAATCATTCAATAAATAATTTACTGTATCATTTGGCAGCATCGATGTATCAAGACCGGCAGCAACTGTCCCATCTGAATTATATATTCCTGTATGAGTTCCATATGGATAATTTTGGTTTGAAGAGTATTGCGAATATCTTCTAAAACAATTTACATCTGTTGCTTCCGGAAAATCAGGATTACCATGAAATTGAGTAACCTGGAAATTATAGCCAAAATTAAAAACACCTTCTACTGTGGCAATTTCATTTGGTGAAATTTCTTTAATGTCTTGATAAGGCATAAATCTAAAGTACACCGGAGAATTAAAACTACTTCCATTCCAAACATAAATACTCATCCCCCAATATAAATTGGAAGATCCGCCGGCAATTACCCAAGGACGACTGAGCGAATCAAGATTAAAATTATCTATATTTATAAATCCTGCCATCAATGAATGAACAGACCAATTCGCTCCGTCATATTCAAATAAATTTCCTTTATCTCCACATGTCCAGACATGACCGTTCTTTCCAACTACTACTTTTCTAAACAGTTCTGTGCCAATAGGTGCATTCGTACTATCAAAATAGGTTACAACAGTATCCTGAACATGTATTAATTTTCTATTCCCTGCAATCCACAAACCTCCGGGAGAATCAACGTCCCAATCTCGGAAATAAGTATTTTGAGGCATGGTAAATAGTGAATCAAAAACTCCATTATGAAAATAAATAAATGGATTGCCACTTATGTAAGCTGATGTGTCATTGATTACTTTTACATTGCCGTTACCATTGTATGGATAATACTGCCAGCTTGTTCCATTAAAAATTCCTACTTTTTGATATCCCCCTGCCCAAATATTACCATTAGGAGAAATTCCAATACTGTTAACGTTAGAAATTGCAGATGGTCCGGTATTTATATTTACGTAATCGCTTAATAAAGTATCATATACTCCAATGTATGAGTTATCTTTTAGGTATATGTAATTCCCGTACTTATAAGGCAATAACATGACTAATTTTGAATGGTTTGTCCATCGATACTCTGTCTTCCCACTTAAAATATTTCTAATTTGAAGGCAACTGCCGCCTTCGTAGATGAATGAATCTTTAATCATTATCCTATTATGATTATCATTATACCAATAATAAGGTACATCATATACCTGCTGAATAGGAAATTGGGCTTTAGCTTTTGTTATAAATAAAATAAAAAATATTAACAGTAATATATTTTTGATTTTGCAAACATATAGCTGCCTCACTAAATTACAATTAAAAAAGTGAATCGATACCATTTTATTAAGTTAACTAGGTATTAAAAATATAGAAGAATAAACTAGAATAAAAATTTAAATCTATCAAAGGTATGCAATTCATCCATTACCTCAAAGCTGGTTATACAGAAAATCAAAAACTTAATTTAATACTTTACCCGACTTAATGATTTTATTATCTAGCATTAAACGGTAATAGTAAATTCCTTTAGCATGATTAAATAGAAATTCTGCTTCCGCTTGATAAACATCTGCCGATAACAGGCACTTGCCTTGAACATCGTAAACTGTCAACAGTCCTTTCTTAAATTGGTGTGAATTAAAATCTAAAACGAATGTATTGGAATTCTGATTGTAGTTTACGGAAATGTCCGAATATCCACTTTGCTCTTCAATCCCAACAGTACCACAATACTCCCACAGGTCATTATAAAAGTAACCGCAGGTGGAAGTTGTAAAATTTACACCCCCGAAAATATAGCCACAAGAACCAATTGTAAATGCAGTTCCATTCTCCCTGGGATCACCGGGCAAGGAATCTATTGGTGACCAGCTTGAAGTGTTTGGGTCGAATTGATAGAAATCATTGAAAGGAACATTTGGAAGATTTCCGTCAAGTCCGCCACCAACATAGGCTTTGCCATTCCTTACAAATGAAAATGCAGTATGCCGTGCAGGGCCTGTAAAATTTGCAAGCTGTATCCACGAATCGTTTACGGGATTGTATGAATAGAAATCAGCTAATCCGGCAAGAGTTGAACCGTTGCTTAGTCCTAATCCAACATAGCCGATTCCATTTATTGCGAAATGAATAGTGCCTTGGCGAGCTGAACCGGGGAAATCAGTCTTCTGCAGCCATGAATCATTAATGGCATCATAGGCCCAGAGATCTTTTCGAAGCGGCGAATACCCAAGGCCTATATATGCAGTATTATTAATTACAAAAACACTGGCAGAATATCTTGCACCTCCGGGGAAATTATTTTTTGTAGTCTAGGTATTCGAGACAGGATTATATTCATAAACTCCACTGGTATTCGCACCATTAATCCAGCCACATACAAGGTAGCCCTTATTAAAAACGCTGAAACTACAGGCACCACCAATAGCTGCAGGGGAGTTAGCCTTTTGCGTCCAGGTGTTTAAAGCCGGATCGTATTCCCATAAATCATTATAATAGGTAATGTATGAGTCGAATCCGCCGCCAACATAGGCCTTATCATTTATAACAAATGAGTTTGGAATAACTCTGCCATTGGCCGGTAGTATTGCCCTTTGATTCCAGTTTGCAGATGCAAGGAATGAAAAGACTAAAATGTTAAAAGTAAATAGTACAAATTTCATAATGTGTGTGTTTTAGGTAATTCAAAGATAAAATAAACATTTGAATTTGGGATCGTAATCCGTAATTTATGCTTTATATCCAAATTATCGAATCTATGAAATGTTTAATAGTCTCTCATTTTTTATCATTCTATTTACTTTTTAAGCATCGATGGATTAGATAATCAATAAATAACTAAAATAAAAAATCATTTTGAAAAATTATTTATTACATTACGAAATAATTTAAAAAGGCAAAGCAGAAAAACAATTTGCAGCCTGCCAAATATTCAAGCAATGAAAAAATTAATTATACTGTCCGGAATTGCCGGATTTATTGTATTTTCAGGATGCAATAACGACAAAACAAAGAATGTAGGTACAGAGGAAATTTCAACTGAACAACAGCAAATCAATGCGGGTGCCGGAAATTCGGATAGCAATCAGTCTGTAAATACAACACAACAGGTTGGGGTTCCGGCTGATCAATCAGGAATGCAAGGTGCAGCACCAACCGCCTCAGGCATGAACCCTGCTCACGGTGAGCCCGGACACCGTTGTGATATTGCAGTAGGCGAACCGTTAAATTCACCACCCGGAAAAAATGCTCCTGCAACTCCCACAATGATCAATGTTGATCCGAATAAACCTGCCGATAATTCATCTCCCAATATTAATCCTTCTCAAATTCAAACAATCCCTGTACCAGCTTCCTCCGGAACTACTCCGCCGGGAATGAATCCTCCTCACGGTGAACCGGGTCATAATTGTGATTTACCTGTTGGAGCACCTCTAAAAAAGTAAATTATCCTTTATAATATTACTTCGATTAGTTCTTTTTAACTTGTATTATCCTCCTCTTAAAAACAAACAATCTTCTTAAATACTCTTTTACCATCAACAAAATCAACTACCATTAAATAAACCGCCGGATTCGGAAAATTTATTTTAAGAGTTGATTCACTAATTTTATAATTAAAAAATATTTCCTTTATTAGCCTTCCCCCGAGATCAAGAAATGAAATTTGCTTCATAGCGGAAGAACCTTTAATTGTGATTTGATTTTCGACCGGATTTGGCCAAAAGTTTACAATATTATCATCCATTTCATTTATATTTAAACTTAAGCAATAAAAAGGTTGCATCTGAGGATTAATTGGAGTGAAATTCATTGATATTGTATCGGGCATGTAATTACTTGCCACAGGATATGAAATTCCATTAGGACCATTATAAAAAGGTTGAAAACTTGAAATATTAACCTGGAAATTAGGTGCCGGATTCAGGCAGGTATTCATGAAAGAAGTGTCAAATGTAATTATAGAATCATTATAAATAAAATAGAGCAATGAATCATGCAAAGAAAGAACATTTGTGTACACATTTGAAAAAAGATTTATGTCAGGGTAAAGAAAAGAATGCAAAATCTGTCCGGATGAATTAAGCTTAATTGCAAAAATTCCTTTTAGTGAGGTAGACCAACTGTCATATTCTCCAACCAGGTAGATATTGTTTAAGCTATCCGTTACTGCTCCCTTAAGGGTAAAATTTTCATCGTATACCACCCCTTCGATTTTTTTATTCCAGATCAAATGACCTGCTTCGTTGAATTTCGCACATACAATTGTCAATGGAACAGGACCTGTAGGGGACCAATAATCTGCAAAAGCCAAATAAGTGGAATCTGACATAGTCAAAAGCGCATCTATATTATTGTATGTGGCGTTAAAAAACTCTATACCCCATGACTGATCATACCCACCGGTTGAATCAACTTTACTTAAATATTTATGGTGAGTAAAACCGGGGGAATAATCATATGCTTTCCATGCCCCGCCCTTTAGAGCAGGCCAAAATCCATTTGCATAAATTCCATTTGCCGGCTGGAATATTTCACATTGCCGTGATATCAAATTCCCGCTTGTATCTAACACATGAATGGATGAATAAAATGTACCGCCTATGGTATTACTATTTCCCTGTAACACCCAAACGAAAATAAATTTTTTATCGAAAACCAAACCACAAACAATATTTGAATCCGGCGATTGTAGGACTACCTTTCCGGAAAAATCTTTTGCCCATACAACGTGATTAATCGAATCGACTTTAAAAACATTATTACCATTATGGTGATACGAATCCTGAGCGGAAGACTTTATAAGAATTAAGAAAGTAAGAGCTGTACAAAGAAGTTTCATAGTGAAAATAAATTTGATGTTAAAATTACGTTTAATAGTTTACTGCAAACGCTTATTTTGTTAATAGCAATTGGTCAGGGGTAAAGCTCATGAAATTAACCGCCAATTTTTTTGTTCGGAATTTTATATTTGTAGCATTAAGGGCATAAATTATTTTATGCAAAATAGCGGAAGGCGATAATTTAAGTAGTTTGGCTCTTCTTTTTTAGTTAGTATCGTTATGAATAAGCTATAATCTGTTAACTTTGTTCTGTTTTTGAAACGCAATGAAACTTGTCTTGATCATTACATTCTTTTTTTCCATTGCATTTAATGCAACTGCCGGTATCATAGCCAGTCAAAGAGCTCTTACCCTGCAAGATGGAATGAATTTCTCGTGGCTGGAACAATACTGGCTGGGAAATTCTGCCATCAATTATTCTGATTACCTCGATGCTTCACAACTTCCCTATTTAAAGCAGCAATTGTTGTTAATGGATTCGATGGGTTTCGAAACGCTGCGTCTTCCCGTTACCTTCGATAAATGGGAAGACAGACACTCGCCTTATACATTCGACAGCGTAAGTTATTTCAAGAACATTGACAGTGTCATTACCTGGTGTGGCTTGCTTAACATGAATTTAATTATCGTTTACCAGCATGGTGTATTATACGATTCTAATTTTAATTCTGAAAAAAAGCGCATTGTAGCACTGTGGAAACAAATTGCCAACCGTTATGTCAATACTAACCCCCAGAAAGTGTTCTTTGAACTGTATAATGAGCCTAATAATATCACTACTTCTCATTGGCGCACGGCGGCTATTGCCATAATAGATGCTTTGAGGCCTATTTTACCAAACCATACATTCATAGTCGGTGCAACTGAATGGAACAGTCTGTACAAATTAAACGAAATGGGTGTTTTGCCCGATACCAATATTATATACAATTTTCATTTCTACGAACCCTATATCTTTACCCACCAGGGAGCTTCCTGGGGCGGACCTGAACTGAGTACTACCGGAATTCCTTTTCCATACGACAGCGCAACCATGCCGCCCATGAATCCATTGGTTATTGGTACACAGGGAGAAGGTGCTTATAATTATTATCACGTAGCAGGAACCTGCCAATCCATCTCCGATGCTTTGAGTATTGCTGCAAATTTTGGTTTGGTAAATAATGTGCCTGTATGGTGCGGTGAATTCGGAAGTTATAGCGCTTTTATACCAAATGACGGCAGCCGCTGCAGGTATACAGAATGTGTAAAAACCAATCTTGACAGTCTTCAAATTCCTTATGCTCTATGGGAATGGGACGAAGGATTTTCTATATTTAACGGACCACCTTCTTTAGCCAATCTTCCTGAGTGCATGAAATGTGTATTTAATATTCCTTATGCTCCCTGCACTGTTACTTTACAAATGCGGGCTTTTATAGAAGGGTTTTATATGGGAGGAGACAGAATGAGAGCAGTAATTAATCCAATTCTTTCTCCTGACGTATGTGACTCCATTTCAGTAGAACTGCTTAATTCTACAACGCCCTTTTCAATCTTTTATTCAGCTTCCGGATCTTTAGACACAATGGGTTATATTGATCTCACACTCCCCTCACAAGTTTATAATAAAACATTATACATTGCGGTTAAACATCGTAATTCACTTGCAACCTGGAGCAATGAACCGGTTTATATTGACACTTCAGTCATCTATTATGATTTTACAACAGCTGCAACCAAGGCTTACGGAAACAATCTTGCAGAACTTCCCGATGGAAATTTTGCAATCTTCAGCGGCGATGTTGACCAGGATGGGAATATAAATTTAAGTGACCGTTCCGATATTGAAAATAGTATTATGTTATTTAATACCGGCTATGTCAATGAAGACCTAACGGGCGATTGGATGATTGAATCATCGGACTTCAGCCTCTTCGAAAATAATCTTGGGAGGATTTCATTGCATCCTTAATCATAATTGAAAAACAATGCAATGTTTAATCCAGGCTTTCTTTGAATTTTGTTAAATACTTGTTACTTTTCATTTCCTAATGAAAAAATATATAACTTTAATTAAAAATCTGCTAAAATGAATAAGCTAATTCTCCCCTTAATTCTATTTATATCGCTAAACAGTTATGGCAACGAATTTTTTTATCGGATGTTAAGTCAGGTTAATTCTGAGTGGAAATACCAGGACGACGGACTGAAGTTGGCAGCTACTTTAGATTTGAGTCAAAATAAATCCTTTGACGATTGTATTGCAACGCACCTTATGCTGGTTGAACAAACATTGAGAAAAAGAACGACAGAAAATTTATCTTCTTCTCAGAAGCAAAAACGCTTAACACTTCTAAATGAATTGAACGGCTATTGGCACAACCGCGCTTTCCCTGTGAATGATTATTTACCGTACAAGAACCCTGTTCTTATTGACCGAAAAGGTAATTATTGTGCTGTAGGCTACTTAATGAAACAAAGCGGAGCAGTGTCACTTGCTCATGCAATCGATACTGAAAATAAATTCGCTTATGTAAAAGAAATAAAAACTTCAGGAGTAAAAGAATGGGCCGATGAAAACGGATTTACCCTTGACGAACTTGCATGGATACAGCCCGGATATCCGGTTTCATTTACTGTACAAGATTTAACAGGCGGTTTAAATGGAACAGTGTCTTCTATCGTTATAGATTCAAGCAGTCAGATTATTTATGCAGGAGGATCATTCACAGCATCGACTACCGGTTCTTCGTGCAACGGTGTTGCTGCATATATAAGCGGTTTTGCCGGTTGGGATTGGATTGGTCTTGGAACAGGATTAAACGGAAATGTAAATACACTATTAATTAAAAATAATATGCTCTATGCCGGCGGAGAATTTACATTGGCTGGGACCATTCCGGTTTCCAATGTTGCTGTTTATAATATGCAAACCGGACAATGGCAATCGATGGGAAATTTGGATAGTACGGTTACCAGTCTGGCGGTTTATAACAATGAAATCTATGCAGGAGGAAAATTTACCGGCTTTGTTTCTAAATGGACAGGAACTTCATGGCAGGACATTACCCAGGGCTTTTTATACGGTGAAGGCGTAAGAACTCTGGAAGTAAAAGATAGCCTTCTTTACATTGGCGGAAATTTTGAATTAGCAACAGGCGCACTACGGAGAAATGTTGCTACATACGATGGTGTGTATATGGGAACTTCCGGATTCGGAACTTCAACACCTGTGAATGATTTCGAAATCCATAACGATACGCTGTATGCTGCATGTGATGTTGCACTTGGACCGGATACCTGTGCGCTTGCAAAATTTGATAACCTTAACTGGGAATGTATGCTTAATCCATTTGCTCTTCTTATGAATAATTTTAGCGGAACTTCTGTTCAGCATTTGCTATCTGCAAATCAAAAATTATTTTGTGCAGGAACATTCACTTGTACGAATGGCCTTTATTACGGAAACAACCTTATGGAATTTATTGCAAACAGCAGCGGTGCACCGAGCTGTTTGCCCATGTTATTAACCGACAGCGGAATTAATTCCCTGGCTGTATGGGGCAATTCAATTTGTTTTGGCGGAGCATTTACCAATTCATTATCGACTACATTAAACCACATTGGCATAATTCCAAATATTCTTAATTCGGTAAATGAACCTTACATTCAACCAATCCAAACACTAAATATATTTCCCAATCCTTCCGGTGACCGATTCACCATAGATCTTAAAAACATAGTTGACTTGAACCGGTATAATTTAAAAATTATGGATTCAATGGGACGCATCATTAATAGTAAATCAGAGCTCCTGCCTCAAACTTCAATTGATCTATCGGACAAACCGGGAGGAGTATATTTTATTCGAGTCCTGAATGAAAAGGGCAATGTTTATGCAACAGGAAAGTTGCTGGTCAGGTAATGAAAGTATAAAGCTGGTGCTTATAAATCAATCTTGAATTATACCCGAATACGTAATACTCAGGATTTGTCTGCACAGCGGTCTGCACTCATCAATATGATTAAAAAGACATATTAATTGAAGTGAGTCAAATTAAAATATTATTGCATTAATTAACTGCTTTATGCTGGCAAATAAATTTCATATTGTCTCTCTGCTCGGCGGAATCCCGCTTCGCTAATAATCGCTGAAATGAGTATAGTCACCTAGAAGAGCTATTACGGAAAAGAAATTATTATTTGTGCCAGACTATCCCAGAGCAGATCAAATTTATCCAATGCGCAACCTTATTACCTAAGTAGAAAATCGTTTCCCTTAGACATCAACCTTATTACCTAATTTTATTTAGCTACTCAGTCCCCTTTTTCGAATAGGTTTGGTTCCAGCTGCGCCGAATTTGCTCATCACTCAACTATAAAAAAGTAATCTGCTTCGACGTTGTTTTTGTGCTGTGCGATTTCAATTGACAATTCATAGCACTGCTCGGAGTAGTCTAAGCGCGAGCAATATTCCATAATAAATGAATGGAATGTGCTCGCGCGGACTACGACTTATGCTATTTCAATCAAAAAATAAAAAATGCAATTCAATAAATGATTCCTTTACTGTTCATGGTATTGGGAACGGTTGTCGTAGTCCGCGCGAATAGATTTTTGTTCGTTTAATCAAAGCTGGTGCTCGCGCTTAGACTACTTCGAGTGGGGTTAATCCCCGTTCCCTGAGCGCAGTCGAAGGGTGGTACCTAACCCGTTTAGAAATTTAAATGTAAATACTATTCTTATCTACTTTATTGCTATTAATTAAATAATTCGCAAAACCTTCCCGTTCGCAGTATATATTGATCTTGAATTAAAATTAATTAAATTAAATAAATTTAATTATTCTATAAATAATGTAATAAATAGAATATAATTAACTAATATATAAAAATAGTCATTTAAACATCACTATTTTAGGCATATTCACGCAAACTCCAGTTTTTTACTATTTATTTGAAGAAAATAAATTAATTAATTATAATGATATTTGCTAATAATTATCTATTGTTTATTGCGTTCATTTTTTCCGGCCTTAATATATCGGCACAATCCACTTGTGGAACTCCGGACGTATTATGGTTTGGCACATTGCAAAACGGTTCTTCCGTTTCACCTTATTGGGTTACCATACCGGGTGCCACCTCCTATAACTTTCAGTACAGGATCAGGAACATTTCAGCTCCTTATTCTGCGTCCATCACAACGGTCGCAACTTCTGTTACATTGCCTCTGTCGACACTTAGTCCAAATACAAATTATGAATTTATTGTACAGTCAGTATGCGGAACAGATACCAGCTCTTTTTCTCCAAGCGGATGGTTTACAACTCCGGGCACTAATTCTATATCTGCTGCGGGATTAATCCGTGGCCCCTATCTCACCGTCGCTACCAGCAACAGCGTTACTATCAAGTGGAGAACAGACGTTGCAGGCACTTCTGAAGTTAAATACGGAACCCAGGCAGGAAACCTATTGAGTGTTTCTAATCAGCCTTTTCCTACAACAGAACATTCTATCACCTTGACAAATCTTCAATCCAATACGAAATATTATTATTCAATTGGGGTAATTGATTCCGCATTACAGGCAACAACTGACAACTTCTTTTATACTGCCCCTCCGGATAATGATCCAACCCCTGTGCGATTCTGGGTAACCGGAGATTTCGGTACAGGAAATTCCAATCAGCAAGATGTCAGGGATGCATTCGTGAATTATACCTCAGGGCAGACTGTGAACGGCTGGATATGGCTGGGAGATAATGCCTACACCTACGGCACGGACAATGAATATCAGAACAATGTTTTCAATGTGTATCCATTTCAATTCAAAAACATTCCCGTCTATCCCGCACTCGGGAATCACGACTATGCTCAATCCGGATATCAGAGTGCGGCATCGCTCACTACAGCATTTCCGTATTTCGACATCTTCGATTTACCAACCGCTTCGGGAACAGAAAAATATTATTCAACTAATTATGGAAGCGTTCATTTAATTGCCCTCGACAGTTACGGCTCGTATAACGATGTATCGAGCAGCATGTATCAATGGCTCGAAGATGATTTAAGCAATAACACGCAGCAATGGACGGTAGTTTATTTTCATCACCCTCCATTTACGAAAGGAAGTCACAATTCAGATTCGGAAACCGAACTGATCGATATGCGAAATAATATTATTCCGCTTTTGGAGGCAAATGGTGTTGACTTGGTTTTAAGCGGGCACAGTCACTCCTACGAACGCAGTTATCTGATAAAAGGTCATTACGGATCGGAAAGCTCATTTAATTCATCGTACATTGTTCAACCAGGCGGCGGACCGTATTTCAAGCAAACACGTACATCTGACGGAACCATTTATGCCGTATGTGGAGTTTCCGGTAAAGTGAGTTCAACGACTTCGGGATATCCCCACGATGCAATGTTTTATTCTGACGTTGCACATCCCGGAAGCATGATACTCG
>JANOVM010000046.1:0-24590 GCA_031417395.1 Bacteroidota bacterium
GGGCATAACACCGCGCAGCCGCCAGGCAGCATAACTCTCCTATTTTAACTAATTACTTCGCATCATAGTAAACGGGGTTTTTTTCAAAGGTTTTAAATTTTAAATTTGTAATGTAAATTCTAAACTGCCTGCCCGGCGGCTGCGCGGAAACCGTTATGCGTCATGCTTGGCGACCTTCTAACTTGAAACATCAGTGTATTAAATGAGCATTTTTTGACAGCTTTGTCGTATCTTTGAAGAGTGAAAAAGCAGAATAAAATATTAGTTGACATTGAGATTGACAAGCTGACAAAGTCCATTGAGAACACAGTTTCTGGAGATGTGTTTGACACTGATATTTTTCAACTTTTCGCTAAGGACATCAAGCAAATAAAGAAGGCTGATTGGCAGTTTAAGTGGCAAGAGCAAATTAAACTCATTGACAGAGAAGTTTACAAACTTGTAATCAAAGACAATCCGAAAATCATTCAAGGGCTTATAAGTTTAAGCAACCAAGGCGACCACATTTACATGCACTTGATTGAAAGTGCAAAGTTCAACAAAGGCAAAACAAAAATTTACACAGGCATTCCTGGAAACTTAGTTGCTTTCGCTTGCAAACTTTCTTTTGAAAAAGGTTATGACGGCTATATTGCTTTTGATGCAAAGACCATTTTGATTAATCACTATCAAGAAACGCTTTTTGCAACTCATTTCAAAGGAACGAAAATGATGATAGAAACACCAGCTGCAAACAGATTAATTAATCATTATTTTAGAAAATAAAAACAATGGGACTAATCAGAGAACCGAAAAATGTTGATTTCACTGTTCTGGACAAACCATGGACTGACGAAGAGCGAAAAGAATTCAGTTCGTTTATTAAGTTGCGAAAAGAACAGCGTAAGAAAAGAACTGCAAGGAATACGATTGCACGAAATAGATCCACTGCATAACTCAAACTTTTGTGCCTTGAACGAGCAGTAGCACGAACGCATAACATTAGATTAAATGACTTGTCCTGAAATAGGTTTACACTAAAACGTGTAAAAATGGACAAGAAAAATCAAAAAAGAATCATTCAAAAAAGAGGAAAGTTTTATTCAGAAACGGAGCGTCATTCTATTATTAAGGAGATGCTCAAGAACAATTGGACCAAACAATATGCCTGGGAATTATACACCGGCGAGGCAGAAGAACGGGGTCAGTTGATGCGATGGATGCGGAAGTTAGGCTATGTAAAAGAAATTAAACATAAAAAGTTTAATTTGGTTTCCAAAAATAAAGTCATGCGTAAAAAACCACCGGCCGAGCCATCTGATCCGGAGTTGTTTGAAAATCTTCAGTTAAAGAAAAGGATTGCTGAGTTGGAAAAACAACTTAAAGAAGCGGAAATGAAAGCCATAGCCTTTTCTACTATGGTTGATATTGCTGAAAAAGAATTTAATATTCCTATCAGAAAAAAGTTCAATACCAAGTCATCAGAGAAATGAAATCTAATTTCTCACACATAGGACTGGCCGTTGCACTTTGCGAAAAGAGAAAGTTTGGCGAAGCCAAACCCATTTTAGAAAATCTCATCAAGGAAAATCCGACCATTTCAGAGTATCACCGAATCTTAGGACAGATACTCTCAGAAGAAGGAGACCAAGATGAGGCAGTAAACTGCCTCATCGATTCTTTAAAGTGGGACCCTAAAAATGGATACGCTTTAATAATGATGGGGAACATCTTTGCACGACACAAAGACGACATCGACACAGCTTGCAAATATTTTAATGAAGCAATTGGAGTATCGTTCACAACAAGTTGAAAAATTGATTTAGAATTATTTTGCGTAAAGCACCGAAAAGCGGTATCTTTCGCAAAAATTATCTCACATGGTTTCTGACAGCAATTACAAACGCTTAGAGTATTGGGTTGAAGAATGCCAGTCAAAAGGGAAGTTGGCATTCAGTTTAGCAGAACTCAAACAAAGTTTTGAAAACGACAGCGAAACTTCTTTGAAACGAGTTCTTGACCGATTATCTGAAAAGGAGAAAGTAGTTTCTATTTTCAAAGGTTACTATGTAATTGTTCCACCACAATATTCTTCAAAAGGAATTTTACCGACAGTAATGTTTATTGACGGGCTAATGAAATTTCTTCAACGCAAATACTATGTAGCACTTTTGAATGCAGCAGCATTGCACGGTGCATCACACCAACAACCACAGGAATATTTTATTGTAACAAGTTATCCTGTATTAAGAGCCACTGTCAAGAAAGGACTTAAAATAAATTACATCAGCACAAGACAACTTCCGCCTGAAGCACTGACTGAAAAAAAGAAAACTGAAACAGGGTATATCAACATATCAAATCCGTTGCTGACAGCAATTGATTTGATTAGTTATGAAAAGAAAATTGGTGGACTTAACAGGGCATCAACTGTAATTAACGAGTTGCTTGAAACAGTAAAACGAAATGAAGTAAGCGAAGAATTGGTAAACTATGCAAGCGTTTCATCGCTACAAAGATTAGGTTTTGTCTTAGATGAAATTTTAAACAAGAAAGAAATTGCTGACAAAATTTTTACACTCTGCAAAAAAGCAGGACTAAAATTTTATTTGATTCCACTAAAAGCTTCAGGCAAGAAAAGCAAAGAAGTTCTCAGTGAAAAATGGAAGCTGATGATTAACACAGAAATTGAAATTGACTAATGATTCCACAAGCATACATAACAGAATGGAGCAATAATGTTCCTTGGCAAACAAACGAGCAGGTAGAACAAGACCTTGTGATTTGCAGAGCATTGGTTGAAATATTCAAAGACGATTTTCTTGCTGACAGCTTAGCTTTCAGAGGTGGAACTGCTTTGCATAAACTTTACTTGCAACCACAGCCAAGATATTCAGAGGACATTGATTTGGTGCAAGTCCGTGCAGAACCAATAAAAGAAACAATCCAACATTTGCAGAAAGCACTTTCATTTCTTGGCAAATCAAATGTGGTTCAGAAGAAAGGCAACAACACAGTTTATTACCGTTTTGAATCAGAGTTTCCACCAGTTCAAAAAATGAAACTCAAAATAGAAACAAATTGCAGAGAACACTTTTCCATTTTGGGTTGGGAGAAGAAATCTTTCAATGTTAAATCAGAATGGTTTCAGGGAGAATGCCAACTCACTACCTACAAACTTGAAGAACTTTTGGGAACAAAACTTCGTGCTTTATATCAAAGAAGAAAAGGGAGAGATTTATTTGACCTATGGAAAGCATTGACAAGTTCAAAAGCGAATCCTGATTTAATTGTAAAGTGTTACAAAGAATACATGAAATTTTCTTTGGAGAAACCGATTCCGACTAAGAAAGAGTTTGTTATGCAGATGGATGCGAAAAGAGCTGATGCAGAATTTTTAGGTGATACTGTTGCTTTGCTGCGACCTGATGAAAAGTATAATCAAGACGAGGCGTTTGACTTAGTAACAAAACACCTTATTGAACTCATGTAATTTAAATGAATGAAGCTCTCTCAAATCAAATCCAACTTTTCAAATCTGTTTTCAAATGCAGAGAAGATGTGTTTGCTGTCCTCGGCAGAGTTCAGCGTTCAGAAGTTACTCCAACAATTTATGATTACCGTGATATAAAAATTGACTATTTGAATAAGTTGTTTTTGAAACGAAATACTTTTTACAGAAAGATTGATAAGCAAGCATCCTTGTTTGATGAACCAACGGAAGAAATTGCAGATACAAACACCATTACAATTGAACGCCAAATAAAAGTTCCGGTGCAACATGCACATAAGATTAAAAGAAATAAAAAAAAGAAGGGCTTTGAGAGGTAAACAAAGAGTTGAGCATCTAATGAACAGTATAGGTAAACGAACAGTTGTGGTTCTAAACCTTTCTTTTTTTTACTTCTTTAATCCCTTCTTCGTTATGCGTCATGCTTGGGTGACCGTGCCAACTCAAACTTTCGGAATTCTAATTTGCTTTACTTTAGTGCAAGACAAATAAAAAATAACATGATGCGACATCTCCATTACTTACTTTGGATTAATATTATTTTCTGCTCATGCAATCAGCAGATAGAAAATAAAACTGCATCAACCAAAGCGGATTCCAACGCAACACAAAATGGTTGTTGTGTTCCTGAAGTATTGGATAAGACATGGTATTCATCAGGAAAAAAAGCACCTCTTTTTATTGGATTGGATGGAATTCATTTTCCTGTTTCTACGAACAATTCAGAAGCACAGAAATATTTTGACCAAGGCATGATGTTGTCTTTCGCTTTTAATCATGCCGAAGCAGGGCGTTCATTTTTTGAAGCTGCAAGACAGGACTCAACTTGTGCTATGTGTTGGTGGGGATTTGCTTATGTGTTAGGACCAAATTACAATGCAGGCATGGAGATAGATAATTTTCAAAGGGCTTATGATGCAATGCAAAAAGCAAAATCATTTTCCGCAACATGCACGCAGAAAGAAAAGGATTTGATTGATGCATTAACACATCGCTATTCAAATGACACTACAATTGCCCGTCCGCTGCTTGATTCATCCTATGCCGAAGCTATGCGTAAGGTTTACAAAAAATATTCTGCTGATATAACTGTGGCTTCTCTTTTCGCTGAATCACTGATGGATTTACATCCCTGGAATCTTTATCAAAAAGATGGAACTATTCAACCCTGGACGCCAGAGATTTTATCTGTGCTTGAAAAGTGTTTGCAGATAGAACCACACCATGCAGGAGCAAATCATTTTTATATTCATGCAACCGAAATGTCGCAACATGCCGAAACAGCTTTTGCGAGTGCCGACCTGCTTCGTGATTTAGTTCCGGGTGCAGGGCATCTTGTTCACATGCCTTCGCATACTTACATACGAATAGGAAAATATCACGATGGTGTTGTTGCCAATCAAAAAGCGGTTCTTGTTGACAGTTTGTATGTGGAAGCATGTCATGCACAAGGCGTATATCCGCTTGCATATTATCCACACAACTATCATTTCATTTCAGCATGTGCCACACTTTGCGGTGAAAGTAAAATTGCGATGACAGGAGCAAATGCAACTTCAAGTCACTCACATAAAAAATTAATGCTTGACCCTGCTTGGGCAACGCTGCAACATTATTATTCTATCCCTTGGTTTGTGGAAGCTAAGCTTGGTTTGTGGAATGATATACTTCATTCATCTGCACCGGAAAAGGATTTAAAATATCCAACTGTGATTTATCATTATGCACAAGGCATGGCAATGCTTTCTCAAAATAATATTGCTGATGCAAAGAAGCATCTTGCAGAAATGAAAGCTATCATGACCGATACTACGATTAAAGATTTAACAATTTGGGGCATTAACAGTGTGTTTGATATATGTGTGATTGCATCCAAAACTCTGGACGGAGAAATTAATGCAAAAGAAAAAAATTATTCTACCGCAATTATTCGTTTACAGGAAGCAGTTGCAAAAGAAGACGCCTTGAATTATGACGAACCGCCTGATTGGTTCTTTTCTAGTCGCCATCATTTGGGAGCAGTTTTAATCGAGGCAGGAAAATTTCAGGAAGCAATAAAAGTTTATGATGAGGATTTAAAAACCTTTCGTGAAAACGGCTGGGCATTAAAGGGACTGATGAGCGCCTACGATAAACTTGGCGACAAAAAGAAATATGATGAAACAAAAATCCGATTTGATGCAGCATGGAAACATGCTGACATAAAAATCACATCATCACGAATATTGTAACAACTAAATGACAAAACAATGAATTTAATTGGCATCTACAAAGAGAGTGCGAACTTCAAACAGTTGAGCTTCTAATCCCCCTTTTTTAAAACTTCTTTAATCCCTTCGTCATTATAAGAGAGGGAAAGTAAAATCATTTCCTACCCCTTTTTATTGCCTCCGGCTGAAGCCGGAGGCAATTGAATTTTATTTTTCTAGTTCTTTAAGCATTAAATCTTTTACATACTTTACAGGAGCACTGCCAAAACTTAAAAATTTCTCATGAAATTCCTTTAGATTAAATTTATTGCCTAATTTGTTTTTCATAAGATCACGGAATTCGTAGATCTCTGTATAACCGTTAAAGTATGAAGTAAGTTGAACTTGTGTAAGTGAAACACGGCGCCATTTATTTTCTGCTTCCGTTTTTTGCTGGAAGGCTTCATCGACAAGAAGTTTCATAGCTTCTTCTCTTGACATGTTTCCAGCATGCACGCTATAATCTAAAATGAAATTACAAGTAGCACGAAGATTCCATTTGTAATACATTAACCACATGGCAGGGTCATTATTACCATAACCTTCTTCCAGCATCATGCGTTCTGAATATACTGCCCATCCCTCAATCATTGAACCATTACCCAGAATTGATTTAATAATGCTTGGTGATTTATTAGCATAAATTAATTGTGTGTAATGTCCGGGGATTGCTTCGTGAATATTCAGAATTTGTAAAATGTAATCGTTGTATTCGCGTAAATAGCTTTCTGCTTTTTCTTTCGGCCAGCCGGAAAGGCTTCCAACATTATAGTATGTGTTTCCTGTTTTATCATAAGGCCCCGGTGCATTAATAGATGCACCTGCAACACCTGCCATATAATCAGGTTCCCTTCGTACAACTAGTGGACGTGAGGGATCCATATAAATAAGATTTTTCTCATTTACAAAAGCAGCCAGATCTTTTAATTGTTTTTCAATAGCTGTTTGAAAGGAATCGGGCTTTACATGATTTAAAGAGAGTTTGTCTATTACTATTCGAATCAACTTTAATTTATCGGTTGGAAGCGGCTGCTTGCCCATAAACTTCGGCCATAACTGAAGACTCATCTCAGCCATTTTTTGATGAAGTTCATTTTTACGATCAACAGCTTTTTGAAACATTTCTTCCGGAGAATAGGCCGACATGATATCAAATTCAAATTTCTTGGCGTACAATTCTTTTCCAAGACGGAATGTCCGCGGTTGATCATTTTTTAAATTCTTCAACCATTCAACATAATCTTTTATTGCTTTAGAAGATGCTTCTGCGCGATCAGTAATTTTTTTCTTTTCATCTTCACTAAGTCCGCTGCGTCCGAGGGCATCCTTAAGGTCTTTATCGAAAACCCCAAGGCTGCCGGTATTCTGATCGATGGCAAGCTGCGTATGTTCGACAGTAGGATTGGAAATATTGTTTTTGGCAGCTTCATAATAGGCAGGAATTTTTTCCATACGCTGATAAAAATTTTGAAGGCGGGTATCCAGACTGTCGTATGTATTATTCAGCATATCGCCAAAGGTGCTTCCGAGATTATAACTGGAAGGATCCCATTCATGACCTTTCATTTCATTTATTCCCCAAACAGAAGCTTTCAATTGGTTTTCAATCAGGGAATAATCGGTTCTATTATTGTCGTTGAGCTTGCTTGAATCAAATTTTTTCAAAGAGTCAAGTTCGGCATTATTAAATGCAAGCTCTTTATCGCGTTGTGTTTTGTCAGGAACGTTTAATACGTTATCGTATTTGTGAAAACCGACAGAGCTTGCCCAAGTTGGATACATTTCCCAAAAGCGCAATACGAGTCCTTCTTTATAGTTACTAAAAGCGGAATCGGGAAGTAAGGTTGTGTCATTCATACTGTTTTTATTTCCTTGCGTGCAGGATATAATAATTACTGATAGCAATAAGATGTAAGTATATTTTTTCATAGTTGTAGTTTACCCGCTAAATGTAGAAAAAAAATATTCAGCAAGAAATTAATTGATCTTTTTCTTGACAGAAATCAAATTAACTCGATATTTATAGAGAATTAAGGGGGGAGTATTGCCACGAATGCACGAATGCATCTATTTTTTATTTGTGAGTTCGCATCTATTTTTCACAAAATTATATATAAAATCTCTTAAGAAACCAGAATAGTAGGCTTATGCTGAATCGGAAAATTACAGGAGTTCGCTATAAAACATTTTTTATGAGCATCATTATGTAATTCACGGGCACGTGTAATCATTGACTCGTTGATAACAGTTACAACTGGATTTAGCGTGACTGAAACAAAACGGCCGCCATTTACTGAGTCGAGAAGCAGCGTGCCTGCAGCCTGATCTTTATAGTCTACAACGATGATTCCCGCATCGGCACATAAGTGTAAATACCAAAGCATGTGACAAGCCGATAATGCGGCAACAAAAAAATCTTCAGGATTATGTTTTGATTTATCGCCATGAAAAATGGAATCGGAAGAGCACTGCAGATCAGCTTTTCCGTCTATTTGTAAAATATGATCCCTCGAGTAAGCAAGATAGTCTGTTGTACCGCTTCCTTTGTTTCCAGTCCATTCAATATTTGTCGTATATATATGTTCTTTGCTCATAGAATTATGCTTCAGCAGCTCGGTTAAGTTAATTTTCAAAGGTATTAAAATGCAAAGTTAAGAGGAAATTTATACCTCAAACTAAATTGATTTGCAAAACTTTTGATGAAATTTATTTTTCAATTTCTTTCGATTAGAGTTTACAAAAACTACAAATTTGGAATATTAATGTTCTCTTTAGATTATTTTCGGTATATAAAACCTTAAAACTTTTGTAACGAAACAGACTAACTTATCAATATCCTTATAAACTTAATAAATAAAGGGACTAACTTATCGATAACCTTATAACCTTAGTAGAGAAAAGGACTAGCTTATCGATAACCTTATAACCTTAGTAGAGAAATGGACTAACGTATCAATAACCTTATTACCTCATTTATTTCAATATGGTAATAAGGTAAATGTATAAGGAACTAATTATTGTTAGAAAATAATAAGGTTTACAATCGCTTTGGATATGAATTAAAAATTCGCAAATTATTTCTTAGTTAATTTACCGACCTTCTTCATCAAACACCTTTGTATATTTTTTCAGATATTTTAAAACAAGATAAAGTACAATTGAAACAACACAACCATAAGCCAGAAAAGGGTTATCAATTTTCTCACCTAAGATGTATTGTCCGGAAGCATAGAAAAAGAAAAACAACATAAAGACAGCTACTAAACCATTCTTTTCCTTCTTCAATACTTTTTTCCAGCTAAACGGAAGACTTGGCTTAACAAACTGACTGAACCTCGGCAAGAAGGCGGGAGTGTTGCCGGCCCAGGTTGTATAAGTAAGTCCGAATTTGTTTCTTAGAAACTGTTCTTCAGCATACATGATTCTTTCATAATATACCCAATAGATAAAGATGAAAGCAACAATAAACCATAGATTCTCCGTAAGCATTGCAACACCCACCCACATGAAAAAGTTTCCGAGGTATAATGGGTGTCTGACGGTGGAATAAATTCCGGTTTGGTTTAAAGTATCTGCCAATTGTCCTTCTGTATTTCTGCCAGATGTATTTGCAGGCGTGTGACCAACAGTATAAATTCTAATATACAAGCCAAAAAGAGCAACGAAGAGACAGATGTAAATATAATAAGTATCCATAAACGCATTCGTTTCCGGAAAATCCTTTTTATGCATAGCAGTTTGCAGGAATATAACGAAACCCAAGACTAAAATAATAATTGGAAACGTACCTCTGTATTTGAAAAGGTAATTTCCCTGTACTTCCATTTCTTCCTGTAATGCCATGGTTAATAATATTTATTTAGAGTTCAATTTTAAGTAATTTCCTTTTCTTTACCGAAAGCTTAGCAGCTACTAGTGTATGAGCCTGTTGTAGATAATTCATCCATTCTTTTTTATTCAAACGGTTAATATCATCTGTAAATATCCAATGATATCGTGCAAGATAAGGAGAAGGTTTGAATCCTTCTTTATCCGATAATTCTTCAAAAGTATCAATAGAAACCTTAAAGCTTGCTGTTACGGGAATTGTATCAGGCGAGGTAATCAAAAATATTTTCTCCCCCACACTAAAGCAAAGGTGATTTTCCCATTTTATGTCTTCGGTTACAGCGGAGAATTTTTTACAAATATTTTGGATATCTTCAATATTCATTCGTTTGATGAAATGAGCAATAAATTATTTTCCGAAAGGTAATATTTTTCGGGAAATCATTTTGAAATAAATGATTTCCTGCTGCAACGTACTAATTCCCTGCCTCAGCCAATAGTACGGTCGCGCTTCGACGGACATTCGTCCGTTGTTTTTTAGCTGTGGATATTCATCCACTTTTCAAGGCTCATCGTCTGTGAATAATTTAAAAATCTGAAGTGGAGAATAGATAAACATCGGCCGTTTTCTTTCAGCATTCATTTTAATTAAATATTTGCAGTATAATATAAGTATGAAACTCAAAAGTGCATGAAATTGAATATAACTGCTTCCTAATTTTGTCAAAAATATTTACAATATGGGAAGAGGCTTACATTACAACATCTATAAAGATAAAACATATTTCTTAACAATGACAGTTGTTGATTGGATTGATCTGTTCACACGTGTAAGTCAGAAACAATTGATTGTTGATTCGCTGAAATACTGTCAGGAAAATAAAGGGCTGAACATTTTTGGATGGTGCCTGATGCCGAGTCACCTTCACGTGATAGCGAATACCAAAATACCATTTGACCTGGATAATGTAGTCCGGGACTTCAAACGTCATACTTCTAAGAATGCAATACTACTAATCGAAAATGCACCCGAAAGTCGCAGAGAGTGGTTGCTTGACAAATTCGCTTATGCGGGAAAGATACACCCAAAAAATAAAAATTATAAAGTGTGGAGGGATAAAAATCATGCAATTGAATTGTTTACAGAAAAAGTGACGTGCCTGCCTGCCGTTGCACTTCGGCAGGCAGGGCAAAAACTTAGATACATACATCGTAATCCGGTTATTGATAAAATTGTTTACAACGAACAGGATTACCTTCCCGATAATTATCGGGATAGCTCAGCCCGGAATTATTATGGATTGCCAAATGTTTTGGAGATTGATTGTTTGATTCCACCCGTTATAACTTCGTCGAGTAATAACTTCTTTTCTGCTTAATAGCCTTATACAAATATTATTAGTAATTAAATACGATGAGCGTTTAACAGCGGATACTTGCCTGCCGGCTGGCTGGAATATCACACAGTTCAAAACAACGGACGGATGTCCGTCGAAGCATCGGAAATTTATTTATCTTCGAGAGTTGTAAAGACAAATTGATCCTTGCGAAATCCGTCGCAGCTAAGAAACTAGCAAAATGAATGATGAAGAGGTAAAGGGTTTTTTAGATGAAGGGGAAAACTGGCATAAAACAAAAGCAAAAGATAGATTTGTTAAAGATTTTAGAAAAAAACTGAAAGGTGAAAAAAATCCAGATTTTTATTTAGAAAAAGAAACAAAAGAAGTTATTTTGCGTGGTAGGTATAATAATAAAATTTATGTAAGAACAAAACATTTTTACAAAAAATAAACAAAATGATACATAGTATAATTTTAAATATATATGGTGATAAATTGCAACCAGATAATTTTATTAAGGATATTAAGGGTGAATATTTTATTTTCCATAAAATTAGTCCTGGCGATAAAAAATTTTTTAATAAGGAGGAGGAATTTGAATTTGGTAAGATTACATTTACGCATCCAAAAAAATTCGCATTTGTACATAATTCATTACTGGCAGAATATGAAGAATGGTTTATTGATTTTTTACTTGTAAATTATGAATTGTTCGTAAAAAACAATGTTGAGGAATTTGATTTTTATTTCGAATTATTTAAAGAAGAAGGTGAGCAGTGCAATTTATCAATTTTTAATAGTACTTTATTAAATAAAATTAACAAAATAGTCAATATTTCCTATAATGTTAGTGTTTTTACTTTTAAAAAGGACGAATATCAGAGAAGGTTAAATATAATCAAAATGGATTGGGGAATTTTATAAAAGATTAGTTTTTGAAAAAAAAATTACAACAAAGAGATGGAGTCTAAGAGCCCCTTCTTTTAAATATTCGAGACTGTTGATATTGTAAAGTTATATTTAATCGGAAAGTAATTCATAAACTTTTAAAAAATGTCGAGACAAAAATGCAGACTTGTGAATTCACAAGCGTTAGAGTGTAACATATAGAAGAAAACGTCCAGCGGATGTTCAAAAATGGTAAGCATCCGACCAAGCGCATATTGTGCATAATCTCATAGTTGTTTTTTCTTTGCTTCAAAACAAAAGGTATGGAAGGTACAAAAAATTATCAAAAAAGATTTACCAGGGAGGAAATCCAGGAATATTTATCCCAATGCCGTAAGGCGGAAAGTTTAGAAAGGAATTTGCGCAGGAGCAACAAATCAAAAGCTTAAATACAAAAGCCACTCTTCAAAACACATACCGCTGTCTTGATTTATAAATTTTAGAAACAAAATAATACGTAATACTTAAATTAGAATACGTATACCAATCCTTTTTCTTCGAATAGCCTCTGTTGCTTAAACTCGCCCTTCCATTCGGACGTTTTGGGTCGTTTGACGGATCGGATAAATATACAGCAATAGCGCCTTCTTCCTGAAGCAGCTGGGCTTTGTCGGGATAACTTCCGCTTAAATCGTCAAGGTAATCCGTTAAGGTTTTTCGTAAACCCATTTCAAGACCTATATCAAGTGGACCTGCAATTTTATATTTAACACCACCACCGAATGGAAATGAAATTTGTGTAAGCTTATAAGGCTTAGGATAAGCATGATTTGATTTATTGAGATGTTGTCCTTCTGTACCGATTTTCTCAAGCTCGTATTCTATGCCGTTAAATTTTGTTTTCGGATTAAAGTGAAAAGCAGCTATTCCTACGAAAAGATATGGAATCAATTTTACTCGAGCGGAAAAACTTCTGTTAGGATCCTGGAAACGAAAAACTGTTATTAAAGAAAGCTCGTCGAGGTCGGAATAAAAATTAAGATTCCTGTACTTGTTTGGATCATCAGCCTTAGAGTCATCGCAGGCAATTTTGCCATGAAAATAGTTCAGACTGAAATTAAATTTACTGTATGGCAGCAATAGCAAATGTATTCCAAAACCGGGTTTTGTAAATTTCAAAGAGAGGTCATAATCAAGATCGCCTTTATAATTAACTGCTCCTCCGGAAATTCCTACACCTACAATTCCGTTTTTTTGCCCTTTCAATTGAAAGGTTAAAAATAGTAGTGTGAAAAGTAATAATGTTTTTTGCATTCGAAGAATAAATAATTCTAATTTAATTTTACAATGTCAATCAAAGGATTCAAATTTGATATGCTTTTTAGTATACCCCATGGCTTCAAGTTTCTGGCGTGCTTCAACAAGCATGTCGCGCCAGCCGCATAGGTAAAAGGTAACATGCTTATTATCCTTAAAAAGTTCCTCGTAAACGGCATGAACATATCCCTGTTTTCCTTTCCAGCCCGGATTGTCTCTTGATAAGACAGGAATAAAATGAAAACTTTTATTTTCTGCAGCCAATTCTTCCATTTCTTTCCTGTAAAGTATATCTTTCTCCCAACGGTTTCCGAAAATTAAATATACGTTTTTATGAGGAATATTATTTCTGTAGATATGAAGAATCATGGATCGCAAAGGCGCAATTCCTGTACCTGTTCCAATAAAACACAGGTCTTCCGTTATTGGTTCGTACAAAGAAAACTTCCCCAGCGCCTTTGAAACGGGCAATGCCGTGCCTACTTCAACTTTATCCCATAAAAATGGTGTTCCTAACCCTTTCGGATTAAGGACAATAACAAGTTCAAACGTGCCATTCGCATAAGGGGGAGAAGCAATAGAATAGCTTCTGTTAGTGTATTTTGAGTCAATCGGGAGATTAAACATAATAAATTGTCCTGGTTTGAAATCAAAAGGTGTTTCAGTATCTACCTTAAAGAAAAACCTTTTTACCATATCTGTTTCAGATATAATATCGGTTACATGACAAGGTTTATAAGTATATTTCATGCAATTTGTTTGTATTATGCGATTCTGATAAAGTGTTTGCAATATAAAAAGAAAATTTATTTATCAAGCCAAAGGTCGCCTCTATTCTGTAAATCAGCCTTCCGGTAACTTTGTATCAGTAATTTTTAAGCACCAATAATAGTGTCTGAAGCATGTCATCCGTAAAATCAAGATGAGTGACAAAACGCACAACCTGCTTTCCAAAGGGCAGAGCCTTAATATTATTTTCTGACAAATAATTCAAAAAGTGAGCAATGGGTTTTTCATCGATTAACTGAAAGACAATAATATTGGTATCAACCGGAAGAACATTTTTAATATAAGAAAGTGCCTGAAGATTATCTGAAATAGTTTTAGCCTTCTGATGATCTTCTTTTAGTCGTTTAATATTATTATCAAGAGCATAAATCCCTGCAGCTGCTAGGTATCCGGATTGCCGCATTCCACCGCCGAATCCTTTTCTGACTCTCCTGGCTTTTTTAATATTTTCATTCGTAGATAAGACCAGCGATCCTACCGGTGCTCCTAATCCTTTTGACAAACAGATAGAAACCGTATCAAATAAGTTTCCTATCTCAAGCGCAGAATCACCTGTTTCAGCAATAGCATTAAAAATCCTTGCTCCGTCAAGATGAACAAAGAGATTATTTTTTCTGCTGATTTCCGAAATCTCTTTCATCTGCTGAAAGGTGTAAAAACTTCCTCCTCCTTTATTACAGGTATTTTCAATCGATACCAACGATGTAAAAGGCTGATGTATATTTTCGGGCGGATTAATATTATCGGCTACCTGTTGTGCATTTATTCTTCCTCTGTCTCCTTCAATCAGTCGCATCGATAAGCCTGAATTGGAAGCCACACCTCCTCCTTCATAATAGTAAATATGTGATCCTTTGTCGCAAATTACTTCCTGTTGCGGCTGCGTTAAAACACGAATACTTATTTGATTCGTCATCGTCCCGCTCGGACAAAATAACCCTGCTTCTTTACCGAACAATGCTGCCGCTTTAGCCTCCAGAATTTTTACAGTAGGATCCTCATCAAATACATCATCCCCAACCTTCGCCGAAAACATAGCCTCCAGCATTCCCGGAGTGGGACGCGTAACGGTATCGGAGCGGAGGTCTATTAGCATTTGTGATTAGTACTTAGTACTTAGTACTTAGTATTTAGTTTAAAATATTTTATTCATTATTCATTATTCTTTTTTGCACTTTGCTTTGCACTTTGCACTAAGTACTAAATACCAAGTACTAAGTACTAACCTTCCTAACCACCATCAACCCATCCCTAATCGGAAACAAAACATTTTCAACTCTTTTATCATTGCGGATCATTTCGTTGAAGTCTTGCAGGGCACGTGTATCTTTATCGGTTTTGCCGGTATCTTCCAGAATTTTCCCACTCCAGAGGACATTATCGGCAATAATATATCCGCCTGAATTGACTTTATCAAAAACTAATTTATAATAGTTGGAATAATTTATTTTATCAGCGTCAATAAAAACCAAATCAAACGGTCCTTGCAGCGCAGGAATTAAATTTACAGCATTACCATAATGAGTGGTGATTTTATTTTCCAGACCTGCTTTAGAAATATAGGATTTAACCAGCGGCTGCAGTTCATCGTTTATATCGATAGTATGCAAATGACCCTCAGGGATTAGACCTTCTGCAAGACAAATGGCAGAATAACCCGTATAAGTTCCGATTTCGAGAATTAGTTTTGGCCGTATCATATGGCTAAACATACTTAAAACACGACCTTGTAAGTGGCCTGAAAGCATGCGTGGCATTAAAACCCTTGCATGGGTTTCACGATTTAATTCTTGTAAGGCAGAGGATTCTGGCGTACTATGCTTTTCTGCATAAGCTGAAATTGCAGGATCAATAAATTCCATGACAACAAATCAATTCCAATCCTTGTTTTCACCAATAGGAACAGATTGTACATTTTCTATCCAATGCCCATAAGGATTTTGAGCATATTTATCCACAAAAACTATAACGGATGAATTACCTGTTTTTATACCTGTCAGATCAATATCGTAATTAATAACATAATCATTTCCTTTAACCATGAGTGCCTGAGGTATAAGAGACCCGTCGTATCCGTTAGAGGAGATTACCTTTCTTACAACATTTTTATGATTGTATACATGGATGGTGTCGTCCAAAGTATAGAGCGGTAAAAGTGAATCAGGTGTTGTGCCATTAATACTGAAATCATTCAATTGATCGTAAAGTGTACTGGTGCTTTGGACAGCGTTTTCAACAATGTAAATGTGAATACGGTAATCGCCTGCCAGCACTGCAGTGAAACCAACATGTACAACTAGTTTTAGTGTATTATTATCAATGGTAGAAGCTTCAAGTGCAACACCGCAAGAGGGAATTCGCCCTAAAGCCGTCATAACAGAAGATGCCCATAAACTTGAGGAAAGATCAGCAGGAGAAGATGCTACGCGGTTAACCATGCCCGCAGGATAATTTCCTGTTGTGTTAAAAAGGGAATCGAAATAGTTTAATCCGCTGGTTGGACTGTTTAGCGTGCTGTCGGCCATAATATCGTTGATATGAAAACTTGCGCCATAAACCTTACCGGGATTGTATTTAATTAGGGAATCCAAAATCAAATTCGCTTTGGGGCATTGTCCACACGTGGCTTGTGTAAAATTTTCAATTAATATTTTCTGTTTAAAGCTTAAAGGAACAGCGGATACAGGTGGAGCATCAGCCGGATTTGGCACTTCCGGTGAATCCTTTGAACAAGCATTTAAAAGAAGAAAAGCAGAAATAATTATAAGTTTATTCATGGCTTAGAAGTAATATTTTCTTAGTGAAGCTGCAATTTAGCAATAATTTAATTGAAGGACAAAAGTCTATAAATTCAATCATATTCCTTTATCTTTGGACCCAAAATAAGAAAAAATGAGAAACCTTTCATGGATTTTAAACATAGTTTTGCTGTTGGCAGTTTCATATTTATACTATTTACATTTTAAAGGAAGTAGTACTGAAACACCGGCTTTATCTGAGATTCCCAAAGCCGTTTCCATCACTGCGCCTCAGGGAATTGTATTTGTAAATTCTGACTCTTTGCTTGATAAATATGAGTTTTATAAAAACAAGAAAAAAGAATTTGAGGATGCACAAGACAAGATTAAAAGGGAATTGAAAACTGAAAGTGAGCGACTGCAGCAGGATATGGAGCAATACCAGCAGCAAGGCGGTGCCATGACAGAACAGCAGCGTGCTCAGGTAGAAGAACAACTGACCATTCGTCAGCAAAAGCTTTTGCAGAAAAAAGACATAATGGTTGAGAAATTAGATGAAGAACAAAGCAAATCCTCTGATGAATTATATTCGAAATTGCATGAATATTTTACCAGGTATAATAAGGATCACAATTACAGTTACATACTTGGATTCCAAAAAGGCGGAGGGATACTATTTGCTAACGATACCCTTAATATTACAAGGCAGGTAATTGAAGGGCTCAACAAAGAATATCTGGATGGGAAGAATTAATTAATACTCCGATTTTTAAATGAATGGCAATAAAGTGGATAAGAATTCCTTTTTCGCGCTTAAGACTTTGACCAGCCAAGTGTTTTTTGTTGATTACTCAATTCATACCTTAAGAAATGTAATTCATTCCGAAGTTTTGAAAGATCAATTTCAAATAATATATTGTTAACTATTTTTTTACTATAAATTTTTTATTCAAGACACTCTCATTTGTTAATAAAGTACAATAGTACATTCCACCAGGCATATCTGAAGTGTCTAATGAATACAAATATTGACCTGAGGGCAACATAGTATTACTAATAAGAGTCTTTACGCATCGACCATAATTATCATACACTATTAAATTTATTACAACATTTGAGGAAATACTACATTCAATGGTCGTGTTTCCCGTTGATGCGGTAGGATAAACATTAAGATAGTTATATGAAAATTCGTCATCGCCATTTGCGGTAAATTTTCCTATTCTTTGGACTTCACCACCAGCACAGTACAATGATGGGTCGTTGTATCCCAAACTAAATGCCAAAGGCAAAGTCCATATATTGCAAACAGTAAGAACTTTAACATATATAGTAAAATAACCTGGAGGAAATACACCATAAGACCAATAATAGTGAGGGGTACCATAAAAATCCATATAAGAATTTCTATTGCCTTGTACATAATTTGAACCATCTTCGCTAAACCAATACTCCTGAGCTCCAGCTATTTCATCGGTGATGACTTGTTTATAACATGTATTTGGAAAGCCTTGTGTTTGAATTGAACCAAGCAGTAAGGGGAGAGACGATGAAATAGATGTATTAATTGAAATAGTTCTAGTAGAAACCCTTGGTAATTGATAATTATATTGAACCCATGTTTGTGGAGCTATTCTATGATCATATCCTGGTCCATTTTCAGTGGCAATGAGCGTTAGGTCAAATGCAGAGTTTGAATTATTAGCTTGAACCGTAACAGTATTATTTGTTGAACTTAAAATAGTACCTGCCCCTGTAATACTCCACGTGTATTCATCGGAAGTAGTATTTACTCCAAACATTGAAGCTGTATAAGTTGTAGTATTTCCTGGACATAAAGCATGCGGCCCGTCGATATCTGGTTTCTTTTTATAGTACCTAAAATAATCCACATCCCAATCATAACTTTCGTTTAACTGTAGTAAGAAGCCATTATCTGCCCAACCTCTTATTGCATGATCAATCGAAACAAACATCATTTTTAAATCCGAAATAGATTGACTCGCCACTGATGGATTGCAACCCTCGGTAATAGAGTGGATTCCATTGGGACCGTTTGGATCTTGTAATGGATAACCGTCAAAATAAAAAGTAACTTTATCTAATTGCCAAAATATACCGTAAGTATGAAATTCCTCACTTAAATTAAAACAGACTTCGGGATTGTAATTGTTACCTAATGGACAGGCAGAGTAAAATCCACCCATGTGTGTATTAGTAGAATAATGATTTGCGTTTCTTATTCCCCCGTCCATTTCATCATGCTCGAATACATCCAATTCACTATAGTTGTCTATTGGTGTTCCACTATTTGTTTCTCGCCAGTCTGATTGATTATACATCCCGACTAACCAAAAATTTTGTTGTGCGTCTCTACCATCCAAATTTTTTGGAAACTTACATCTAATTTCAAAATAACCATATGAATACCATGCATGATTTATGGTAATGAGTGATGCTCCTGAAAAGTCGAAATCTCTTGAAGGGTAACAACCTTGAATAGAAACAGGTTCACCAAAAGTAAATAAATCAAGTACATCTGTTTGATATCCATATTGGTCATATACTTGTCTATTTATAGTATTATTAGTATTAGGAAGTGTTTTATCTGCTTGAATTGAAAAGCCATCAAGTTTTACATCATCAAGTCTGAACGATGCAGAATTATTCTTCGAAAATCTCAAATATAAATTTCCTGTAGCAGGAATTACTCATGAAATTACTTGATATGACCAAGTATTATTTGTTATGGGCTGAGTGATGGTAATCTGAGTAAAATTCGTTCCATCCGTGCTATATTCTATATTGAAAAGATCATTAACGGAACCGGCATCTCTTCTCAATCCAAATGAAAGTTTGATATCGGTGTTATCATGTGTATCGATTCCTGATATGATAAAATTATTCGCTCCTGATGTCGCAAAGTAAATGTTTCCGGTTCCACTTACTCCTGGATACCCGGACGATGCATTTGTATTACTTACTTCAGTCTGATTAGTAGAAGTGCTTTGATAGGTGATTGAAGTATTCTGCCATCCCGTATATGAATTCACCTGGGTGTTTACGCCCGTTGTTCCAAAGTTTTCCGAATAATTTACTCCATTTATACATGCAAAATTTTCGCTATGTGTCCATAAATTCGGATTTAGTGTATTATCGAATTCATCACTTATATTAGGTTGCAAATCAAAATTATAATTTGGCATTGGGACTGCGGATAGTTCACCTTGGACACATCCAGTAGTAACTTGACCATTAAGTGGATCAACATAAACTGATCTAAGCTTTCTTGGAGCCGAACATAATATATCAAATTTCCAAGCGAACATATAACTCTCTGGAATTATTTCTATCCCGTTAGCCTTACCAATAAGTAATTTTCCCGTTGGATAATTAGTTGCATTCAAATTATTCTGATCAATGATCAATCCCATTTCGTTATCTAAATTTTGCCATGCGTATTCCTCAGCGTTTAAAGTTTCAAGTGCTTTTGATAAAGCATCATTTTCAGATATTATGTCTCCGTTTACATCAAATGACAACCCTAGGGCAATATTGCATTTCATTTTTTTAATGTAACTATTTTCTGTAATAATCATGACAATAGCTTTTTCAACTTCAAAGCCTTTATAAAATTGTTGATAGAAAATTGGTATATTATCTAAAATTTCCTCGTCAGGATTTAATCGAATCATTTCATCATTTTCTTGCATTCCCAGTTGTTCACGATATAAATCAAAAAACTCAGTAATTGAAATTTGAATTTCCGGTGGTAAAGAATACCATCCATCATTTCCTAAATAATCAAAAAGATTAATAGGATTTTCAGCAGGTTCTTCTTCGAGATCTTGAGAAAAAACATTTTGATTACTAATAGCGAAGAAAAATAGAAACAAAAATTTAATAATGTTTCGAGTAGCATAAGTTATCATGATTTTATTTATTAAAATGTTAAACTCTTAGTATTTAATAATTTTACTCGTATAAACTTTATTGTTGTCAGAAATAATTTGAATTAAATAAATTCCAGGAGAAAGAAAGTTAAGATTTAATTGAAAAATTTTTGTTTTATTCTTTGTTTGGAAGCATTGAACACCCAACATATCAAAAATAAATATTTCATTCTCTTTCAATTCAGAGAATTGAACATTTAATATTTCAGAGGTTGGATTGGGATAAAACGAAAAATCAAAATGATTTTCTAAATCTGGCGTTAATGTAACATCGACATTTGTTTTTAATATCCAATAATCACAAAGCCCTTTTGAAGGTACTGTCTTTTCTCCAGATATATCTGTACAAGAATATCCAACAAGCATATAACTTCCATCTGCATTCAAGTAAATTGAATTCAATTCGTCATCCTGATTTCCTCCAAAGGTTCTGTCCCATGTTTTCGTCCCTATTGTATCAATTCTAATTAGCCAATAATCCCTTTTTCCTCTAGAATTTTCCGTTTTTTCGCCAGAAATATCTGATTTAGAATAACCACCAATCAGATATCCAGCTTGTGAAATATTTTCAATGGTAAAAGCATAGTCAACATTATTACCACCATAGACTTTGTCCCATTGATATAATCCACCGCTATCTATTTTAATCACCCAGATGTCAGTAAATCCTCTGCAGGAATCCGTTTTGTTTCCAGAAATTTTACCATTAGAAATACCGCAGAGTATATATCCTAAGTCCTGTGTCTGCTTTATAGAATATGGCACGTCAGTTGAATCACTTCCAAAATCCCTTTGCCATTTTATGGTACCGTTACTATCCAATTTAAATACCCAGAAATCAGTAGTACCTAATACATTGTTTACAGTCTTATCATAAGAAATCCCTGATATAGATGAACACGCAATAATGTAACCTCCATCAGTAGTTATTTCTAATGCATGAACTCCATCAGTTTGATTACCCCCAATAGTTTTTTGCCAAACTATATCACCATTTTTATCTAATTTCAAAATCCAAGCATCTCCGCCTCCCTTTTTATTATCAGTTTTGTCTCCATTAGCATCAGACCACGAAGTTCCAGCTGCTATATAACCACTATCAATTGTTTGTTTAATAGAACAGAAAAAATCGTCATCTGTTCCTCCAAAAGTTCTTTGCCACTCAATGTTTCCTAACATATCAACTTTTAGAATCCAGTAATCCCAAGTACTTAAACCTCTGTTGACTTCGGTTTTATCACCCGAAATACCAGATTGCGATTCTCCACCGACGATATAGCCGCCATCGTATGTTTGCTCCAACGAAAAGAAAAAGTCAGTCCCACTTCCTCCATAAGTCTTATCCCATTGCACTATGCCTGTTGAGTCAATCTTTAGTAACCAATAATCCTGATCTCCTCGACTGTTTTCTGATTTGTCAAAAGAAGAATCCGACCTTGAAAAACCGCCAATCAAATAACCAGAATCAGATGTTTTGATAATTTTGTAAGGAAATTCATTTGAATTACCGCCATAAACTTTTTGCCAATCAATTATGGGTTGTGAAAAACAATTTATTGATAGAAGAACTAGTAAAATACTTGATAAACATTTCATCGTTTAAAGAAAATAGGCAAATTAAAAAGTACTAGTAAATATATATAAAAAAAATTAAATGGCAATAGATTAGGGATAATTTTGACTTTAATTTTTAAAATAGTTTCATAAAGCATTGATTTCAATTCAAATTGAATAAATTCAAATCATTTAATAAAAATAAATTCCCGAAGAAAGGGTATCCGCTTCAAGTCTTCGATAAAGGAAACACCTCAATTCGTATTCGACATGTTCATGTTTGCGTAGGAGCACGCACTTCAGCATTCCTGAAGATTTCAGACAGTGCCAGCTTTTATACTATTTTCAGTGCTAGCCTGTGTAGCTTCAACTACTTTCGGGGATTTCTAAAGCGCTAGCAGATTGAGCACGTGACTTCGTACACGATTCGGACTTTAAGGTTCTAACGAATTTTATTCGGTTATTTTCGATTGCTCGGAAAAATGTACGTTAATTCCGCGCTCCGTGGTGGACGAAGTCGCGTGCTCGAGTTAATTGCGGTGCTACTATTTATGGTTACTGAGCTAGTCGAAGTACTTTTATTCAACTCATAAAACCAGTCAGTTCGAAGTATAATTTAATTTATTATTAATTTATTATTAATTTATGCTATTATTCCAGCTTACATTTCTTTGTGAAATGATTTCAGAAAATTCAATTGAAGATTAATTTAAAATAGAAGGCAGGTTTTCTCAATCGTGACCGTATATCTAAATCATCAAACATGCATGTTATTGTTTCCTGCAGCATTTTATTTTTGGAAGCTTTCTTTACAACGAAATTAAATAACCAGGAAAACTTAGCCAGCTTTTGAATTCCATGGCTCAACCTCAACTCGTCGGAGAGGGTTTTATATAATTTCGTTTCATATTCCAGTAGAAATTCTTTACTGAAATTTCTCTCTTTAACAGCTTTGGCAATTGTTTCAGCTGCCAGCATGCCGCTGTAAAGTGCATTTCCTATTCCTTCACCTGTAAAGGGGTCGATTAATGAACCGGCATCTCCGGTAAGTATAAAATTATCTCCTGAAAGTGAACGTTTGGCAGAGCCTAATGGAAGTCCCCAGCCCTGAATAGAACCTTCAAGACTTGCTCCTTTAAATCTTTCACTGATGGCAGGATGAGAAGAAATAATTTCTTCCATTTTCTTTCTGAGGTTAATCTTTTTTCTAGCCACAACCTCGCTGAGCATTCCTATTCCTACATTGGCAGTACCATCATTCATCGGGAAAATCCAAAAGTATCCCGGTAAAAGATCTTTAATAAAATGAAGTTCAATATAATTTTTTTCGTGAGTATCGGTAACACCCCGATAATAAGCTCTTAGTGCTGCACAATAGCTGCTAAGATTTTTTTTATGCGGGTCTAGTTTTTTAGCAACGATAGATCTTTCTCCGTCTGCTCCGATAATTAAATTAAATTTTTTTTGAAAAGTTCCTTTGCTATTTTGCAATGTTGCTATTACCTTTTTGTCATCACGGGACAAATCCAACAGAGTGGTTGACTCTTCCACAGTAGCATAGTTTCTATCAAGTCGGTTAAAAAGATAGTTATCGAAATTAATTCTTCGTGCAATAAAACCGGGAGCGTTTTTTAGCATGGCCGGATTCATGGAAAATGGTACATCCAGCTTCTTTCCATTGGGGGCATAAAAACATATTCCATAACTTCCTGTATAGTCTCCCGGAATAGTTGAAAGTTCCTGAACAATGGATGGATCAATTTTATTTAAAACGTGAACTACTTTGCCGCTCAGTGCATCACCGCAAATTTTATCTCGGGGGAAGCTCGCTTTATCTACAATAGTGTGAGGTATTTTTAATTGGCTTAAAAAAAGTGATGCAGCAGCACCTGCAGGACCTGCACCAGAAATTAATACTTCTTCTTCGATCATATTTTTAGAAAACATATTTGAGATAAATAGTTTAGAAAGATATATCTTTATTGTGAAATGGAAGCAAAAGTTTTTGTAGTTAGAACCTATGGCATTTATATAGACCCTTTAAAGGGCTTGCTGGTCAGCGATGAGCATATTAAGGGAAGAAATATTACAAAATTTCCCGGTGGTGGACTTGAATTTGGCGAAGGAACATTGGAGTGCCTTAAACGTGAAATGATGGAAGAAACAGGCTGCGAATTTCAAATTGAAGACCATTTTTATACAACTGATTTTTTTGTTGAGTCGGTTTTTGACCCGACAAAGCAAGTTATCAGCGTTTATTACCGAATGAAGCCTGTTGGAGCGTTTACAGTAAAGCTTGAAAAACATCCTTTTAATTTTGAAAAAGAAATTGAAGGAGCACAAGCGTTCCGATTTATTCAGCCTGAACTTATAAACGCTGAGCAATTTACTTTAGCAATTGACCGACACGTGGCTTTGCTTTTAAAGAAGTTTCTTTAAAAATT
>JANOVM010000047.1:0-44250 GCA_031417395.1 Bacteroidota bacterium
AAATTAATGCAGCAGAAGTATAACTAACCTAAATCCCGAAGGGATGGTATTATTATAGAACATTTTTTTCCGAGAGAACAAAACCCCAAAGGGGTGACATTTATACGAATATGATTTTATAATTCAATCCATTCAGATAAATATTTTTCATTGAATTCAATTTCGATTTTTTTTAATAGTTCAATATATTCTTCACGGAATGTTCTTTTTCTATAATAATACCATCCCTTCGGGATTTAGGTTGGTTATACTTCTGTTGCATTAATATCATTTTCATTACCATCCCTTCGGGATTTGGGGTTAGTTATACTTCTGTTGCATTAATTACAGGCTGTGCAGGATTTGCAATCAGTATTGTTTGAATCTTGAAAAAAGATTTAACTTTTAAATTAAGAATAAAAGGATTGCATGGTAAATGCACCTGATTTATTTTTTTTTCGTGAAAAACACGCTTTAAATTGAGGTTTTGAATGCAATTTAAGTCGTCATTTATGTAGGTTTCACCAATTTTTTAGGGGCATTTACCATTGTTTTTTTTATTCCCACTGATTCCGGGCATATTTTCCCCCTTCAGACTTTTATGCCTGGATGGGAATAAAGAAAACAATATAGAATGAGAGGAATTTTTATACTAAGAAAATTATCTTTAGCAGTATTAGTTTTGATTTGCTTTTTCAATAATGCTAGTGGGCAAATTAAGATTAATGAGTTGTGTCCGTCCAATGTATCGGTCATTACCAATACAAATGGCAAGTACGACGACTGGATTGAATTATATAATAAAGGTACAGGGTCGGTAAATCTTACCGGGTATGGACTAACAGATGACACAACAAAGAAAAATAAATTCACCTTTCCTTCTTATAATCTTTCTGCAGGCGGAAAAGTACTTGTATTTACATCAGGACATAACAATTCTCTATTAGTAGATCATTGGGAGATGGCTGTATCATCGGGAACTACTTGGAAATATGTTTCAGGAAGCGCTTCTATTGATACAAACTGGAGAAACCCTGGGTTTAATGAATCCGGCTGGTCATCCGGTACAGGAGGAATTGGTTTTGGAGATGGCGATGACAATACGACAATTCCTGTAGGTGTATCCGTTATGATGCGGAAGACGTTTACTATTCCTGACACATCAAAAATTTTTAAAGGCGTATTCCGTATGGATTACGACGATGGTTTTGTGGCATATTTAAATGGTATTGAAATAGCACGCGCGAATATTGGTATTGATGGATACAGACCATTATGGGATGAACTGGCAAGCAGCGGCAGGGAAGCATCATCATTTAGAGGACTTCCACTCGATTCATTTTATATTTCTCAGTCAGTATTGAAATCCGCCATTCGGCAGGGATCAAATGTTCTGGCTATTGAAGTACATAATTCACCGGCCAATTCGGATGATTTAACATCCATACCGTATTTATTTTTTGGAATGAGTTCTCCGGGCTCAACATTTAGCACAATTCCATCGTGGTTTAAAGTTCCACCGAAAGATTATTTTAGTGCAAACTTTAAACTTAGTCGTACCGGGGAAAAAATATATTTATACAACCCTTCCGGAAGTGTTCACGATCAACTTACCTATTCAACAGTCTTATCCGATAACTCCTATTGCAGAATTCCTGATGGTTCTTCTAACCTATGCTATACGAATACACCAACTCCTGCAGCATCTAATTATTCTTCTGTTTGTTATCTGGGTTATGCCATGTCACCTATATTTTCCAAACAAGGAGGATATTACAATTCAACGCAGACAATTACTTTAATAACAACGACGCCGGGTGGAGTAATCAGGTATTGCACTAATGGTGATACGCCAAATGATTCCAGTCAGTTGTATAGTGCGCCAATAACGATCACTTCCACCACATCGCTTCGTGCGCGTGTCTTTGCCACCGGATATTTACCAAGTCAAACTGTCACAAATACATTTATAATCAATGGATCTACTCATCTCTCAAGTTTCTCTATTACGACCGATTCGCTTAATCTGTGGGATTACAATACGGGCATTTATGTCCTGGGACCCAATGCAGCATCTTCTTCACCTTATAAAGGCGCTAACTTCTGGCAAGACTGGGAAAAGCCTGCAACGATTGAGTACTTCGATAAAAATAAAAATCTTGTAGTACGTTTTGATGCCGATATCAGAATATACGGAAACTATTCAAGAGCAAAACCTCAAAAGAGTTTCGAGATCAAATTAAAATCACATTATGGCACGAGTTCCTTTTCATACCCCTTAATTCCGGATAAATCTTTTATTACAGAAATAGACGATATCGTATTAAGAAATTCAGGAACAGACTGGAATTTAGTTCATTTCAGGGATGCCATGATGGAAAGAATTATGAAGAATACTTATACAGGATATCTTGCAACAGAACCAACGATTGCATATCTGAATGGAGAATACTGGGGAGTTTATCACATCAATGAAAACCATGACAACCATTGGATGAAAAATAATTTTGGATATGACAAAGACCACATTGACTATTTAAAAGAATCAGGTGCTAAAATTCAAATTCAGGAAGGTAGTGATGCTTCCTATTGGAACCTGTATAATTATGCAACTACACAAACACCTACCACACAGCAATACTACGATTACATAAATTCAACACTTGATTTAAAAAATTATACTGATTATTTTGTTGCAGAAACATTTTACAACAATGGGGACTGGATTGGAGACTGGACAAACAATATACAAATGTGGAAACCAAAAAGTGCCAGCGCTAAATGGAGATATCTATTATATGATTTAGATTTTGGACTTGGATTGGGGGGCGCTGTTACTGAAAATCGATTAGCTAAAGCCAGGAATCCTGCAGCTTTCAGTTATTCATCTGAAATGTTTGATGCCATTTTAAAAAATCAAACATATCAAAGATATTTTATTAACCGTTATGCGGACTTGATGAACACCATTTTTCTCCCAACAAATGTCAATAATGTTATGCATTCATACAAAGACACAATGAGTTATGACATGACATCACATTTTGCTAAATGGGGAAGCAGCACCAGTTCATGGAATTCTCAAATTAACAGTATGATTTCATTTGAGAACAGCAGGATTGGTAAAATGAAAGATTTTATTAAAGCAGAGTTTTCACTTCAGGGAATAGTCACACTTACATTAGATGCATCACCGGCAGGAGCGGGAAAGATAGAAATCAGTACCATTATTCCTCCTTCGTATCCATGGACAGGTGATTATTTTAATGGAAATCCTGTAACAATAACAGCTATTCCAAATCCGGGTTATACATTCAATCACTGGAATTCAACAAATACAATAACTTCCAATAATTATAGTTCCTCAGTAACTTATAACTTCAGTCAGAACGATCAAATCACTGCATACTTCACCGGATCACCTGTAACTCCCAAGCTCTGCATCAGTGAATTTAATTATAATGCAGACTCAACATACAATAGCGGAGATTGGATTGAGGTACATAATTACGGCACGACATCCTTGGATATTTCCGGATGGAAGTTAAGCGATGGGAATGACAACCATAAATTCTTATTCCCAACGGGCACAACAATTGCAGCAAATGGATATTTAGTTGTGGTAGAAGATAGCGTTAAATTCAAAACTTTGTTTCCGAACGTGAACAATTGGATAGGACTTACGGGTTTTAACTTGAACAATAGCAGCGATCAGGTAAGGCTATTTGATTATCAAAACAATATTTATCTATCATTTTACTATCAGGATATAGCACCGTGGCCGATATTACCGGATGGAAAAGGCTATACTTGTGAATTAACAAGCAATACAGCAAACCCCAATGATCCATCCAGTTGGTTTGCCGGATGTATTGGAGGTTCTCCCGGTACTGCCTATTCAACATCCATACTTATTCCTGTTACGATTACAGGAAGCACAACCAGCTGTGGCAGTGGTAATAATTTTTTAATGGCTACCTATTTTCAAGGAAGCACTTATGAATGGAAAAAAAATGGTACAACAATTTCAGGTGCCAACGATTCAACCTTTCTTGCAAATCAGACAGGCTCATATACTGTCAATATAAGCGCCAATGGTTGTTCTGCATTGACACCTCCTGTTTTGATTACTACAGTGAGTCAGCAGCCTGTTCCAGTAACTACAAATGCTTCCCGTTGCGGAGCGGGACCGTTAACTTTAACAGCAACTTCTACGGATTCTGTTTTCTGGTATGATGCTGACATTGGTGGAAACCAGGTAGGGTCCGGCAATACATTGTCGTTACCATATCTCACGCAGTCAAAAACTTATTATGCTCGCACCGCTCATATTTGCCAGAGTAATTCAGCGCCTGCTTTAGCTGAAATTATTCAACGCGCGGCATCTCCCGTTTCTTCAGATGCTTTGGAATGCGGACCGGGAATTGTAACGTTAACTGCTACGGATACAGCAGAAATTCGCTGGTATAATGCTTCGACAGGAGGAGGATTATTAAAGACAGGGAATTCATTTACTACGAATGTGATTGACAATGATACTTCCTTTTTTATTGAAGCAGGAAGCGTATGCGCCAGTCCAAGAATAGAAGTTCATGTTATTATAAATGCAAGTGCAGAACCGGTTGTAACAGATGGTTCCCGCTGCGGAAACGGCACCGTTACATTATCTGCTGCTGCATCTGCGCCTGTATTCTGGTTTAATTCACAAACAGGAGGAAGTCAGCTGGCTTCCGGAAATATTTTTACAACTCCAACCCTTTCGGTGACAGATACTTTTTATGCAGAAGCAAATAACGGTTGTCCAAGTGTGAGAGTAATGGGAATAGCAAGTATAAATCCAATACCACAGGATCCAATAATAAATGACACAGTAATTTGTTCTTCCGGAAGCATAACACTTACCGCAATTGCCAGTGAACAAGTAAACTGGTACACTTCATCAAGCGGGGGACAACCCATTTATACAGGAACAATATTTAATACGCCTGTTATTACTTCCACAACGACCTATTATGCATCGAATGGATATTTATGTCAAAGCAACAGAGTACCGGTAAAAATTACAGTTAGTTCACCGGCCCCACCAATGACTTCAAACATAAATCGATGTGGAAGCGGAAGCTTAACGCTTAATGCATCATCACCTGAACTTATATATTGGTATGATGCACCTTCAGGTGGCAACTTACTGGGTACGGGAAATTCATTTACCACACCATCGATAAGTTCAACTACTACCTATTATACTGAAACCGGCAATTATTGCAGGAGCTCCCGTATTTCTGTAGTAGCTTCTATCAATACCATGCCGTCTATTCCGGTACTTACAAATGCATCGCGTTGTGGAAATGGAAGTGTTACACTTATTGCATCTTCAACTGCACAAGTAAAATGGTACACGGTTCCTTCAGGAGGATCTTCAATTGCTACAGGATTAAGTTTTACAACTCCTACTCTATCCTCTTCTAAAACATATTATGTTGAAGCCATTAATGGTGCTTGTGCAACAACCCGTAATAGTGTTCAGGCAATAATTAATCCGGTTCCGGCAGCACCAACTGCAACAGGTAATTCACGCTGCGATACAGGAACTGTTAACTTAATGGCTACAGCAAGTGGTCCAATTACTTGGTACAACACAGCGACAGGTGGAATTGCCATTGCTTCGGGATCCTCGTATACTACTCCGATATTAACTGCTTCTGTAATATACTACATAGAGACAACCGATGGAATTTGCGCAAGCGGCAGAACAGCGATTTCAGCTACAATAATACCTAGCCCTGCAATACCGGTTACAGGAAATGTTTCAAGATGTAATTCAGGAAAGATTACGCTTATTGCCACTTCTCCGGAACAAATATTCTGGTACAGTATTCCAACAGGAGGAAATCTGCTAGCTTCAGGATCAAGTTTTACTACTCCTATTCTGACTCAAACAACAACCTACTATGTGGAAACAGGGAACTTATGCATGAGTCAGAGAGTACCGGTTGAAGCACAAATTGTTTCTCCACCAGCTCCACCACTATTGTTTGATACCATAGCATGTAGTGCAACATCAGCAGTAATAAGGGCAGTTTCTGCATCACAGGTAAATTGGTATGATTCACCAAACGGCGGGGCAGTGATTGGAACTGGTTTATTCTTTACAACTCCGATAGTGAATGCTTCAACAACGTTTTATGCTAATGCAGGATTCGGATGCAACAGTTCACGTATTGCAGTAAATGTTAGCATTCTGCAATCACCTCAGCCACCGGTAACTTTAGATAATTCACGTTGCGGTACGGGAGCACTTGTTCTTCAGGCAAGCTCACCTGAACAATTATACTGGTTTAACAGTGCAACAGATATCAATCAAGCAGGAACCGGGAATAATTTTATCACTCCAACAATTACAACCACAACAACCTATTATGTGGAAGCAGGAAATAATTGCCGTAGTATACGAGTGCCTGTAGTAGCAAACATAAGGAGTATAAACATTTCTGCTGTTAATGACGGCTCCGGTTGTGGATCAGGCAGCATTTTGCTTACTGCAACAACTAATGTTATTCCTGATTCAATAAAATGGTATGATTATCCCGGAGGAAATATAATTGGCATAGGAACATCTTTTACTACACCGTCCATTTCACAGACCACTACTTTTTATGTGACCGGAAATTCACTTTGTAGTAATTCCCCTATAGCAGCCCAGGCAATAATTTATCCAACACCGATGCTTAATCTATGGCCGGATACCATGAACATCCCTAGCGGACAAAGTGTAACTCTCTTCGCAGGATCAGGATATTTATACTATAACTGGTCAACCGGTGATTCCACTTCGTTAATTACAGCTTCTATAACTGGTTCTTATTCTGTAACAGTTACGAATAGCTTTGGTTGTACAGAAAGCGAAAGCGTATTTATTGATATGATTACTTCAGCAAAACCCATTGATCCATTCGAAGGGATAATAGTTTATCCGAACCCTGCCAGAGAAAAAATCCATATAGCAGTTTCCGATATTGAGTCAAAGAAAATAATTTTAAAGTTAGTCTCCGTAGAAGGAAGAGTCATTTATCTGGAAGAAGCTTTACATTCGAATAGTACACTATTTAAAACAATAGATTTAACAGGAATAGTTGCGGGTATTTATTATCTGGAGATAAGTAATAACAACTTCATGAAAACAACAAAAATTATTATCCAATAGTAAAATCAGTTTTAATTAGTAATAAACAAATTATGTTTTACGGGGAAATTTAATTCTTAATGCAGATTTTATGCAGAATCGGCATGGAATTAAAATAACTCCCATCCGTTGATTTCTTCAGAACTGTTGCCATCTGAAAAAATCATAGGGTGGGAGTTTGCAATTTAGAATGGGTTTTATAAAATTAGGGGGAATAATTATTTTATTAATTAAACAGGAAATACTAAAATGGAACGGGAAGCCTTTATGACTTGAATAAGTTAATTTTGAATCGGGTTAATGACCACCCTTCGACTGCGCTCTGGGACCGTCCTTCGGCTGAGCTCTGGAAGCATACTTCCGCTGCAATCTGGGACTTTCCATTGGCTCATTAATCAACCCTTCGACTGCGCTCAGGGACCGGTTTTTAAATCTTTATTTGGCTTCGGCTGCGCTCAGCCGAGCTTTGATCTAATTGATAGTCTTCGAATGAGCTGCTTTGATTGGAGGTAATCGAAAAATAATTCTTAAAATGAGAATGATTTTAGAATTATCCAATTTAAAATTCACAAAACCTTTTTGCTAGAAGTATAAAATCGTTTATAAATAGAATCTATCTGTTGTAGATTGTTCTTCCAGTTAAATTTTTCTTCCACAAACCTTCTTCCATTCTTTCCAAATTCTGATAGTTTCACGGGATTATCAATGAAAAAACTAATTGCCTTAGCGAGATTCTCTGCGTCATTTATTGGAAGTATTAATCCCGTTTCGTTATGTCTTACTACTTCAGGCAAGCCTCCAACATTGGAAACTATAACAGGAACCTCACAAGCTGAAGCCTCAAGAACGCTAACACCAAAACTTTCGATTAAAGAAGGACAAACAAAAAGATCAATCCTATTATGAAAAGTAGGGACAACATCTTGATTCACTTTACCGGGGAATTCAACCAAAATTTCAATCTTAAGTTGCTTAACCAAATTTTTATAGTCTTCCCTTTTTGATCCATCTCCGACAATTAACAACCTGAATTTTTTATTTGGGTATTGCTTAACTATAATTTCAAACGCCCTAATTAGATTTTCAATTCCATAGTACGTTTCAAGAGATTTAATTATTCCTATAGTGAAAGTATCATTATCACGTTTCTTGAAATTAAAATAAGTATCTGTGTCAATTCCTAAAGGAACAACTTCTATTGATTTCTCAGTATACTTATGGATTTCTTTTTTCATGACTTCACTGGCTGAAAGAAGATGATCTGCTTTTTTAATAATAAACTTAATAAATAATCTGTGAATGAAAGAACGCTTAGGAAAATCAAAAACATCAGTACCCCAGAAAGATAAAATAAATGGATGTTTCCCCGACAAAGCTCCAAGTATGCCATAACTGGTTGCATAATGAGCATGAATAATATCAGGTGAAAATGATTCAATGGCAGTTTTCAGATATTTATTAAACTTCAAATATTCCAATTTTGAAAAATCTCCTTTAAAATAAATATCGTTTTTCAAAAATAAATCGTTGTTCAGTAAACTAATATTAAGTTCAGAATACCAGTCGGAATAAGGTGCAGATAAAGAAAAAATAGCGGTCCGATATCCAAGGGACGCTATTCCAATGGCCCATTTCTGAATATGAGAAGAATTTACATTGCCGAGCAAAAGAACTTTCTTCATTTCCCCGGAAATATTTTATGTTTCAATAAACGCAAATAAGATAATACTGTCAGAAAGCTCAATGCCCTTCTTCCGTAATCGGCGCTTATGACCAATTGCTCTTTTATAAAAACAGGTATGAGCGAACCTGTTTTTGATTGTGCATAATAACGAAAAGAAGCCACAGGAAAATTACATTGAAATATTTTGGCATTATTTTTAAAACACCTTAAGATATATTCATAATCAAAACAGCATCGATATGGCTTAAGCAAGCCGATTTTGTCAGTAAACGATTTCTTAAAAAAAGAGCCGGGTTGATATATACCGGGAGTATTATGAATTAATGTATTCAACGACAACGGTGTGGATTTAACTGTAAAAAGAAACTTATCGTTTTCGTCCATATAATTAATACTTCCATAAATATAGTCAGTCTCCGGTTTGTCCTTTAGTATTTTGGCCAAAGAAAGAAACCCTTCAATATGAATATAATCGTCCGTATTAAGCCAGGTCCAATAGTCGCCCTTACATTTTAAAATTCCTTTATTGATTGCATCGAATTGACCTTTGTCATTTTCAATTTCACAATACGAAAAATGCGGTGTATATTCAGCAATTACTTTCTGCACATCTGAATCAGATTTATTATCAAATAATAATATTTCAATTTCGAGTGACTCTTTAATTGACTTTTCTTTTAAATCAATTAAATTATCGAGTGTTTTGCGAATATACTTGCCCTGATTAAAAGAAGGTATGATAATTGAAAAAAGCATTTAATATTTCTTAATTAAAAGATTTTATCATTTTCGCCCCAGCTATTTCTGATATTTTTAAGCTTGGAGAAATTTTCAACGAATGACTTCATAGCATTTTCAGCAGTAAACGCTGATGATTTCAATACGTTTTTCGCTTGCAACAATAAATCATTTCTATTAGCTTCAAGAGCAATATATTTTAACTGCTCATATATTGAATTTGCATCCAATCCATTAAAGTATCGTGCACCGTCTTTCATCATTTCCTTGTGCCCTTTAAGATCGGAGCATATTACCGGGCAATTAAGCAAAGAAGCTTCCAATAAAGGCATATTTGTTGGTCCCAATAAGCTCGGAAAAACAAGTGCTAAAGCTTTTTTATAAAAAGCAAAAAGACATTCATCACTTATAAAGCCGGTAAATATTACATTCGAATCCAAGCCTGCCTTTTGAACGAAGTCTACAATGTATTTTTTATTCCCTTTATCTGATCCGGTTAATACTAATTTTGTGTCAGGGTACTCCTTAACAAATTTACGAAAGGCTTCTATCAGATTATAATGATTCTTATGCGCCCAAAACTGTGCAGGATAGAAAAAGAAATTACCGGCATTAATGTTATATAGAATTAAAAAATCGTTCATTGAATTTTCACTAACAGATAAATCCGTTATTCCTCCGGCAATAAGAGGCACTATTCCAATTCTTTCAGGGTTTAATCCCGTCAATTTAATTAATTCATCTTTACCTGCTTCTGATTCAGCAAATACCATTAATGCTTTGAAAATTTCTTTTGAATACCATTTTTCGCGAAATTCAAAACGATTATTCGAAGCAAATTCAGGAAAAGCATAAGTGGAAAGATGTCCAATATCCCAATTCGCCGAAACAAAAGGAAAACAATTTACCTTGCGAAAGCCCTGAACAGGGTAATAGATTAAATCAATTTTATTCCGTTTTAAAATATTGCCTTCTGCCCTTCCAATAAATTTAAACTTATGAGAAAACTTTGTTACCAATTCCCGAATGAAACCCATGTTAAAAGGTAAAAAATAAACGGAAACATATTTCTTTTTGAATTTGAAATCCGATGAGGGTTTATGACCAACAAAACAAATTTCTATATCATCCGGGAAATTATAATCATCGATCATTCCAATTAATCTGTCGTATAAAGAAAATCCTCCCCCGGCCTGAGGTTTATACTCTGACAAAATCCAAACACCAATTTTTATTTTGTTATTCACTTAATAATATTAACAAAATGGTATAAATACCATTTGTACGTTTTTAAAGAATTTATCTAACAATTTCGAGCAAAGAATCAGCAACAAACTTAATTTCTTCATCCTTCAATCCCAATCCGCTTGGAAGATAGAATCCATTTCTGGCCATGTATTCAGCGTTTGGATATTTTTCATTTTTATACCAGCCTTTATCTAAAAATACCGGTTGCTCGTGCATACACCAAAAGAATGGACGTGTGCCAATTTGCTTATTTGTTAAGCCACCGATTATGTCATCAATAGTTTTTTTCGAATTTTCCTTAACAACCAAACCATAAACCCAATAAATATTTTCAGCATAAGTTGTTGATGTAAGCGGCTGTTGCATTCCCGGCAGATCTTTCAAAAGAGTAGCATACAGGCGACCGATTTCTCTCTTTCTTTTAATAAAGACATCCAACTGCTCTAATTGAGCAAGACCAAGAGCAGCCTGCAGGTTTGTTATTCTATAATTCCAACCCAATTCTTTATGTACAAATCTTTTTTTAGGTTCAAAACAGAGATTACGATAGTAACGGCATTTTTCTTCAATTGATTCATCATCCGTCAGAATCATCCCGCCTTCTCCTGTAGTAATATGTTTATTCGGATAAAAACTAAAAACACTTGCATCACCGAAAGTCCCACACTTTTTTCCCTTATACGTCTGGCCATGCATTTCAGCTGCATCTTCAATTACCTTCAACTTATATTTACGAGCCAATTCAAGAACCGGATCCATATCAACAGGCAAACCATAAATATGAACGACAACGATGGCCTTGGTTTTATTAGTAATCTTTTTTTCCAAGTCGACGACGTTCATATTCCAAGTAATTGGATCGCTGTCAACTAAAATAGGTTTTGCTCCGCAAGCAACAATGGATGCTGCCGGTGAAATAATAGTAAAGGTCGGCATAAGCACTTCATCACCGGGGGTAATTCCCACGGAACGAACAGCAATATCAAGTGCAGCAGAGCCATTCGCTACTGCAATTCCCGTTTTCCTGCCAATATAATTTGAAAATTTTTTCTCAAACTCTGTTACAAAAGGTCCTTCAGAAGAAATCCATCCGGATTCAATACATTCAATTAAATACTTTTTTTCATTGCCATTCAGCGATGGAGTATTAACAGGAATTCCCATAAATCACTTTTTCTTAAGAATAAAACAAACGCCCCAGGTATTTTCACAGGGATCATTACCGCTTAAAAACTCTTCCGCTTTTACAATTTCAAAACCGGTGCATTCAGCCAGCAAACCAATTTCCGGAATACTAAAATGGCGCATAGGATGACTTTCTGTAAATTCATTAAGCTCATTGGTATGTAAATCTTTCGCCAATACCGTAAACTTTACGTCAATCACATTTGAATTGATATTAATTTCAGGATCTGCAAAACGGATAACAGAAATATCCTTGTCCTTCATGCGTTTTATTCTTGGAACTGCTTTGAGATGATAAACAGCAGGAGAATACCATATATCAAAAATAAATACTCCGTTTTCATTGAGGTGTGAATGCGCATTTTGAAAACACTTTAACAAGTCATTGTTGTTTGTGAGATAGCTAATTACATGGAAGAGAGAAATAACGCAATCAAATTTTCTATTTAAATTGAAATTGCTAATATCAGCAACCTGGCATGAAAACCCTTTTGACTTTGCTTCAGCAACCATTGATTCACTTCTCTCCAAACCAAAAACAGTATAACCCTCACTGACTAATTTTAATCCATGCACCCCTGTTCCGGAACCAAATTCTAAAATACTTTTTGCTGAAGGGAAATATTTTTGCAGAAGGTTTTTAATATACGAAGTTTCACCCTGATAATCTTTATCAGCATACAACAGATTATAGTATTTAGAATATAAATTAAAATTAGCGGACATAATTATTTTACTTTAATTTCTGCTGAAGGGGCAGGCTCAAACCGAACCTTATCTCTATCGCTAACATAAGGTCCCTGTTTCACTTCAATCATTTCGCTGGGTTCAAGCATTTCAAAACCATGTCCACCGTACGCAAGTAAAATAACATCACCTTTATTAAGAATCTTACTTTCCAGGTAATTTTGATCGTCGTCGTAAAAATCTACGCGCACCTTTCCTGATTTAATCAACAATACTTCCTGAGTATGCACAACTTCTCTTAATACAAGATTATGCCTATGAGGTTCTATGACATAACCTTTTGGGCGATTCATATAACCCAATTGCTGAGAAAAATTGCTTTCAGTAAAAAAGGCAATTCCTTCTTGGTGGAATGTACTTCGAATAATGATGGCCAGGAGATGATCTCCCTGAGTTATTCTTTCAATCATTTTTGTTCAGGTAATTTGTAGTCAAAATAATTTTCTTTCAATATCCATTCAAGGACAACTCTTGATTCTTTTGCAGCTTTTTGGTGAAAATGGTAGCCGGCATCTTCCATCTTCTTAAAACGAAGCACGAGCGCTTCCTTTTCCAGTTCTTCCTGTTGAGTCAATTTACTATAATTAATAGTATTCGATTTCTTTGTAAAGAGCCTGATAATTTTTCCGGCAGCAGGCTTTAAGATTTTGGTAAAAATATAGTTTATTTTTGAATCGAAAACGCCTTTATTAAGTCGTATTTCAGTGTATGAGTTGCAAACACCCTGATAAAATTTTCTTTTGTCAAAATAAGTAAATGACATCCGCTCCGTAGGAACTTCATGAAGGACAATGGCTTTGGGATTATACATCGCTTTATATCCCATTTCTTGGACTTTTATGGATAAACCTGTCTCACCATCCCCTTGAAATTGCTGCCATTTCTTTGGAATGGAGTCGGGATGAAATCCGCCGCATTCATAGAGTGTTTTTTTTCTAATTGAAAAATTAAGGCCCCAAATCCAGAGTGGCGATACCAATTTTTCAATTTCTCCATAATCGCATAAACTTAAATCGACTAACATTTTACTGCCATCAGGAAAATAATTCCAAAAATAATTTATCCATTTGGGCGGCTCTGCTTCGTAAAGCGGTAAACATTTCCCTCCAACCAGATGAACATTAGCATTATTATCAAAACTATTACAAATGGCAGTTAACCATCCTTTATCTGCATGTACATCATCGTCAATAAAAACCAGAATTTCACTTTTAGATTCCCGGGCTCCTCTATGTCTGCCGGTCAATAAACCGGGAATATCATCATAGAAATAACGAATTGAATACGACGGATTTGCTTTTATAAAATCGAAAACAACTTCTTTAGTTTTGTCCGTCGATCCATTATCCACAACAATAACTTCAAATGCTTTGTTGTCAAAATCCAAATTAACCAGACTCATAAGTGTTCTGAAAAGCTGATCAGAACGATTATAGGTAGGTACAATAATGGATGCCTTCATGAATTTATTTGTGGATGAGCGGTTGAATTACTTTAAAAAAAACTCTTTCTATAACGGTCCAACCCAGAATATTTCTTAGCTGACGAGGGTTCTTTTTTTCAGCCAGACCTAATTGAAATTCAGCCCACGATATTACTTGCTCAGCCTGATGTGGCGCTTTATAAAAAAAAGGATATGTTTTTCTATAAAATTCTTCTTTATACCATTTTTCAACAATGTCAAGAACTTCAGGAGCATTAGAATAAATGAGTGTTTTTTCAAAGTCCTTTCTTTCGAAGCGTGGTCGCGGTCCGGCGATGGAGGGCTTGGCGCCAAAAAAAGCAGCATAAGCCAAATGTGAACCCATGTCGTTAGATGTTACATATTCAAAACGACTGAAAAGAATTGCAAGTCTATTATAAGTATTACAATCATCGGGATCAGCACCCAAAACGAACTTTATATTCCTTTTGCTGAATGCGCCAATCCAATTGTTTTTATTTAAACATGATTTATGCACGCATAATATAATTTCTGAAAAGTGATGAGAAATACTTTCAATGTATGAAGCGTATTCTTCATCGTTCCAGCTTTCTTCTGTATCAGAAAGTGAATGTACAGGCATAACCAATAAACTTCCTTGATTTCTTTCTACAATTGGTTTTTCAGTATATATAATCGGCAAGCCAATAGAAGAAACGTGTTTAAAACCGTGTTCTCTTAAATATACAGACTGATCCTTCCTGGCAACTAAATAGCTTTTATATTTTCTTGTACAGGAGAGACCGTCACTACCAATAACAAACTCAGGGTGAATATTTCTTTCAGGACCAATCCACCCGTGTTGCCATTCCCCATTTACCGGTTTTGGAATTTCGTCAAACCCGCAATACAATGCAGCTACATAATTGTCGCCATAAGCAGCATTATATGGATGGGAAAGAAATCCGGGTAAAGAAAAACCATTTAACTGATAATACTCTTTCATTTGTGTTTTGCAATTCTAACTCACTTAAGACTCTGTATGCGCATGGAATTTTTATCCCACTAAATCCCAGGTAAAGGGGTTTCCCTTCTTCACATCTTTATTCACTTTTTTACCTATAAGAATACTGAAATATTTAGGTTCCAACCCATAACCCGGACGAATAACTTTAATATTATCCATGGTAATTAAATCACCTGCCTTCATATCATTGGAAACATAAATAGATCTTTTGAATACGACGCTTTTTTCTTCAGACGGTTGAATGCCATATTGTACATTTCCCAGAGCAAGGAAAGCGCGTTCCGATTCCAGTACCAATGACTTCAATTCATCCGGCTCCAATGAAAAAGCGCTATCCACTCCCCCATCGGAACGTTTCAAAGTAAAATGCTTTTCAATTAATCTGGCTCCTAAAGCAACAGCTGCAACGGAAACACCAACTCCCATAGTATGATCGGAGATTCCGGCAATACAATTATGCAATTGAGATAAATGAGGAATGGTTAAAAGGTTAGAGTTTTCAGGAGATGCCGGATAGGTACTGGTGCATTTAAGTAAAACAATATTGTTACATCCTGCCTTTCTCAATACATTAACACTTTCAGCTATGTCCTGAATTGTTGCAACACCTGTTGACATAATTACCGGTTTACCTGTTGCCGCTACCTTCTTTAGTAATGGATGATGCGTATTTTCAAAAGAAGCAATTTTATAAGCAGGTACATTCAGTGTTTCCAAAAAATCAACGGCAGATTCATCAAAAGGAGAGCTGAAAGCAACCAATCCTTTTTCTTTTGCTCTTTGAAAGATTGGTTCATGCCACTCCCACGGTGTATATGCCATAGAATACAGATCAAATAATTCCTTTCCATTCCATAATGAATTTTTATCATCAATGGTATAAGCCCCTTTCATAGTGATGGTCTCAGCAGTGTACGTTTGCAATTTTAATGCATGAGCACCTGCATGAGCAGCAGCATCAACCAATTCCAAAGCCCTGTCAAGTGACTGGTTATGGTTACCGCTCATTTCAGCGATAATAAATGGTTTTTGATTGATCCCAATAGTATGATGGGCAATCTTTATGTCCTTAATCATTCGTCAATTTTTATACAATTTATGACTTTTAAAACCTTGTTCAATTACAAACTCTTCGCCCATAAAACCTGCTTTTGAAAATATAGATTTGGAAGCTATATTCTCTTCCTTAATATAAGCCAAAATAGTTGAGCCGGGATTTTTTCTCAGATAATCGCCTGTAGCCAATTTCAACATTTCCACTCCATAAGATTTACCTCTGAAATTTTCATCAATGGAAATGCCAATGATGGTTTTCTCAGACGCACTCTCAATTCTAACCTGTCCTACCGGAATATTGTCGAAATTACAAAATAAATAAAAAAAACAATTGCTGCTTGATAATCTCTTGTTAAACCAATTAACATGATCAGCATAATTTACAGAATTCTGATTGTATGAATTTTTTCGTACCAATGGATCGTTGGTCCACTTATAATACAAATCCACATCGCTTTCCTTAGCAAACCTGAATCGTAGCTGTTTTCCGGCCAATCGATTAAACATTGCAACAACTCTTTCCGGCGACTTACCATCAATCAATTTTCTCTGGTTTCTTACCAGTTGATCAAAATACTCGGGATTGCTAAAATACTGCTTGAAATTTTCAGTTATTTCTTTTCGATCCAGTTTCAAAAAATCTCCCAAATCAATTGCTGCATTGTTTTTATGGAGTCCAAGCAAAATACCACGTTGGTTTTCTGCGGTAGTACCTGTAAGTAAACCAATACCTGTTGCACAACATTCAAGTGCAATGGTACTGGCAGGACAAATAGCAACATCACATTCCAATAATAAATCATGTAATTGAAAAGATGAAATATTGTTATGCAGCGTTATGGCAATTTGATTTTGTTCACTGATCAATGAATTTATTTTTGTCAAATGAGGATTTACTGAACCTATCATTAAATGAATTTCAGAAATTCCATCAACATGCAATAAAGCTTCAACAAATTTTTGAGAAAGATTATTGACATCGGCAGCGCCCATATTGATAAACACCTTTCTTACAGCTTTTATCGTATGCAAACTATCCGGCTTCTCAAAAAATTTTTTACGTAATAAAGCATAATTCAAACCTGTATAAATCTCAGTATACGGTTCAGCAGAATAATCGGAATAACTGATTCCTTCAGAGTGATTGATTATTATATCAGCCGCATGATGCCATGAATGCAAATCGTCTATGTAAACCAGCTTACATTTTTTAGAAAGTACTTGAATTTGATAATCCGTATTAAAATAATAACCGTCAAGCACAACGATGTCACCGGCTTGTACATGCTCAGCAAATTCTTTGGCATCCAGACGGTAATTAGAAGTAACGGGCAAAAGAATTACAGATTCCGTAACTTCATGAATAGCTTTAACAACAATATCATCTGAATGCTGAAGAGCAAAAACAATCTGAAAGGTATCCTTTAGCATATCGGCTAAAGCAAGGCACCTTACCACATGTCCCATTCCTATAGCAGTACTGCCATCCGTACGAAAAATTACTTTCTGTTTCACCGGCTCATGCTCCCTTTTGACCTATGTGAGAATTGATTTCAACTAATTCCGGGTGTTGATCTAAAATGTCTTCAATTTTACTGTATGACAATTCATCAGCTTTATACCTTTCTATTAACAGTTTTACCAAATCAAAATCCTCCTTCGTGTCAACAGTTATTCTAAACCTGCTATTATCCATTTCCTGACGAATGTGCATAAACTCAATCTTCCCCGATTTATTTTTCCAAATATACGGAGTTACGTGTTCTAAATCTGAATCATTCCGGGCATTTGTATATGCTTCCTTTAAAGCATCAAAAGAAAATATCTCAAAATCAAAACCACGCGCAAAAGTTCTTTCAAGAGAATTGCTCATGTATACGTTTGGATTATTAAGAATGATATATTTCTCAACGTTAAGTTTTATCAATTCAGGATCAATAAGCGGACAATCAGAAGTTGCACGGACAATTACATTTAGATTATATTTTAATGCCGCTTCATAAAAACGGCTCAGTACATTCAGTTCACTGCCACGGTAATATTTAATATTGTGTTGAACAGCATAATCACAGATGCAGTCATCGGATTGATTAGTAGTTGTTGCAATTATAATTTCAAAACCGGTCTTCAATAGCCTCATGATGTGGTAGTCAAGAAGCGGTCTGTTATTAATCTCTTTAAGCACCTTACCCGGCAAACGGGTACTTGTCATTCGTACCTGTGTGATAATTCCAGTATTTTCTTTTTTGAATTCCAAAGCAAATTTGTTTATGGCTTTTCAAGTAAATACATACAATCCTTAATCGATGGATTATCCGAATATGGATAAAATTCTTTCTTTACTAATTTCAAATCGGGATACTGCTGCATAAACAAAGATGCATAATCCGCCTTCCATAAATAATTTTCATGTCCACGGTAATTGATTTCCGTTACTTTTTCTTCAAAATATTCAAAACCCCAAATGTATTTTCGCGAACACCGATACATTTCAGCCATAATCAAAGGAAGGTTGTCGGGAGAAATATGGATTAATACACCGTTCGTGCAAACTATGTCAAAGTTGTTATCTTTAAAAGGCAAATCAAAACCGGAGCCGCAGATAATGTTAATATTTTTAGTGTATTTTTTTGCTTGTTCAGCTGCATAAGACTGCAATTCTATTCCGTATAAATTTTCAAATCCCATTTGCTGCAAACCGTTTAATTGCATTCCTGTATTGCAGCCCACTTCCAGAATTTTCGAGGATTTTGGGAGTTGACCGATAAAACGCTCATTCATTTCAATCTTTGTAATGCCCCAGGTATCTTTATAAAAAGTATTCCATTCATTTAATGAACGAGAGTTGCGATCGGTATATACAGCACCAAATTCACCTTGCCAAAATTCTTCCTGCTTTGTTTTCATTGCATGTAATAATTAGAAATGTTTTGAATTACAAAATCCTGCTCTTCAGGAGTAAGTGTTGGAAACATGGGTAAACTTAAGCAAGCCGAATAATAATTCTCTGCATGAGGAAAGTCGCCAACCTTATGCCCTTGCACTTTGTAATAGGGCATTAAATGAGCGGGAATATAATGTACCTGAGTAAAAATATTTTTCGTCCTTAGATAATTATACAAACCCAATCTGTCTTTGGCTTCAATTAAATATAAGTGGTAAGCATGCGCTTCGTGAAAACCCGACTGACCAATTAGCCATTGCTCACCTTCAAAAGCACTTGCATATTTTTTAGCAATATCCCTTCGCTTTTGCAATCCTTCATCCGCTCTCTTCAATTGAGAAATTCCCAAGGCTGCCTGAAAATCCGTAAGGCGATAATTAAAACCCAGCTCCTGCATTTCCATATACCAGGCGGGATATGTATTTATTTCACCCGCAGCATTTCCGGAAGCCCAGGATTTATCGTTGATAAAATTATCCTTATCTCTTGTAATACCGTGAGTTCTTAGGATAAGCAATCTTTCATACAGCTTCTTGTCATTTGTAGTAATCATTCCACCTTCGCCGCATGCTATATGTTTAACAGGGTGAAATGAAAAAATTGCGAGGTCTGCAAATACGCCATTTCCGCAGAATTGCTTTTTGTTTTTGCTATCGATAAAATATCCTCCGGGAGCATGACAGGCATCTTCCAGAATCCATAAACCAAATTCATCGGCAAGTTTTCTGAATTCTTCCATATTGACAGCTCTGCCGGCAAAGTCAACCGGAATAATACCTGAAAAAGTTCCTGCAGGCGATTTTTGAAGTATCTTTCTTACAGAATGAATATCCAGTAAATATGTTTTAGGATCGATATCAGCAAAAGTTATTTCACCACCACAATACCTGACACAATTAGCAGAAGCAACGAATGTAATGGGAGAAGTAAGAACTCTTTGCCCGGGTTTAACATTCAAAGCCATAGCGGAAAGATGCAATGCCGCTGTTCCATTTGCAACTGCCACGGCATATTTTGATCCCACATAATCGGCAAAAGCCTTTTCGAATTCGGCAATCTTAGGACCCTGAGTAAGAAAATCCGATTGAAGAGCTTCTACAACGACTTTAATATCAGCATCGCTGATAAATTGTTTACCGTATGGAATTTGTTTCATCTTTAAGAAAGTTCAAAATCAGGATCAACCTCTTGTTTAATTAATGTTCTCAATTCTTTTACAGACAACCATTCTGTATTGGTACCGGAGCTGTAACTAAAACCTTCAGCAACACGTGTTGACTTAAAATGTTTCATAAAATCTTCCATCTTCCAGGTGGTTAGCTGTGGTAAAATTACATAGTATTTGCCCATATCGTAGGTAGAAAAGGAATCGGAAGATGTTATCATTTCTTCATGAACTTTTTCGCCCGGTCTTATTCCGATAACTGGATGTTTGCAATCAGGTCCAACAGCCATGGCAAGGTCCGTAATTTTAAAAGATGGAATTTTAGGCACGAACAATTCACCGCCCCAGGCATTTTCAAGAGCATAAATCACCATGTCGACAGCTTCGGGCAATAATATATTAAATCGCGTCATGGAAGGATCGGTAATAGGCAAAACTTTTTCACTTCTTTTTTTAAGAAAGAAAGGAATTACGGAGCCATTAGAACCCATTACGTTTCCATAGCGCACAACGGAGAATTTAATTTTTTTCTTTCCTTTAATGTTATTGGCAGCGATGAATAGTTTATCGGAAGCCAATTTTGTTGCACCATACAGGTTAATGGGAGCCGCAGCTTTGTCGGTAGATAAAGCAACAACATTTTCTACCTCTGATTCGAGGCAGGCCATAATCAGGTTTTCGGCGCCAATGATATTTGTTTTAATGCATTCCATTGGATTATATTCTGCAATATGAACGTGTTTCATAGCAGCAGCGTGAACAACAGTATCAACACCTTTTAATGCCATTCGAATCCTGTCGTAATCGCGGATATCGCCAATAAAAAATCTTAGCTGCGGGAATTTATCATTGGGATATTCCATTGCCATCTGGAATTGTTTCTGCTCATCACGCGAAAAGATTACCAGCCGCTTTATATCCGGATACTTTTCAAGAATAATTTTAACGAATGATTTACCGAATGAACCTGTGCCACCGGTTATTAAAACAGATTTATTATTTAACATAGTTCTTTACGTTGAAAATATATTTTTTTCCATCATTGAATTCCCATTGATACGGTATAATTGGTGAAACAGAATCTCCTGCAAGTGTATCAGCAAGTACAGGATTCAGACCTACTTCAGATAGAACGGTCACGATGCTAAATACAGCAACATCCTTTGTATCGGTAATTGAAGCAGACCCTCCGGAATCTCTAATACCCATGTGAATGGTGTACTGATCGGGTAATAAAGGAACGTTGAAAAAAGTACACTTAATAATGTTTTTCCCTTTAGTGAATTTAGCAGGGCGATACCCGTCTATTAGTCCGGATGCATTGGTAACAGGTCCGCGGGCCGATTTAATGGCAATCCAAATATAAGGTTGATCAATTTCTGAAAGAGAATTCAGCTCAACTTCCACTTCAATGTTGCTGCCAAACTGGAAATTACTTCTAACGCTTCCATTGCCATCCTTAAGAGTTACTTTTTCAATCACAACTTTTTCATTACTGTTATTTTTACCGATTATAAATTCTCCGGAACCGAACATGTTTCCGCTAAAATAAATTCCTGTAATCTTTTCAGTATCTCCCATTGCCTGAATGGTGCCTTTGTCGAGGAGGATTGCACTTGTACAAAGCGTATTAATGGCACCCATGTTATGACTAACAAACAAAACTGTTCTTCCTTCGCCGGTAACATCACGCATTTTGCCCAGGCATTTCTTCTGGAAATCAGCGTCGCCGACAGCAAGGACTTCATCCACAATGAGAATTTCAGGTTCAAGGTGTGCAGCAACAGAAAAGGCAAGACGCACATACATTCCCGATGAATATCGTTTTACGGGAGTATCCAGAAATTTTTCAACTTCAGAAAACGCTACAATTTCATCAAACTTTCTTTTTATTTCAGCTTTAGTCATGCCAAGAACAGAACCATTCAGAAAAATATTTTCTCTTCCGGTAAGCTCCGGATGAAAGCCTGTGCCTACTTCAAGTAAGCTGGCTACTCTTCCTTCTATTACTATTTGTCCTTTTGTAGGAGAAACAATCCTGCTGAGAATTTTTAAAAGCGTAGATTTTCCCGCACCATTTTTACCTATAATACCAATACGATCGCCTTGTTTAACGTCAAAAGATATATCGTTTAAAGCATTAAACTCTTCTCTTTCTTTAAAATCGCCTGCTTGTCTTTTCTTAAAAAAAGTTCGGGCTTTATCTGTTAAAACATCTCTCAGTGCTGTATAGCGCTCTTGCTTTCTATGCTTCAGAATGTAGCGTTTGCTTAGGTGTTCAACCGTAATAACCGTTTTTCCCATTTTATATAATATCAGCAAACGATTTTTCAGTTCTTCTAAAATAACTGATTCCAAAAATAAAAACTACAAGGCTTATGACAATTGAAATAAGAAACCCCGGCATGTGAAGAGAAATATTGCCGCCTAAAAGACACCACCTGAAACCATCGATTACGCCAACCATTGGATTTAATGAATAAATAAATTTAATCGAATCAGGAATGGAGGAATGTGAATATATATCCTGACTGCTGAAAGCAACGGGAGAAAGATACAAACCGAACTGAACAATAAAAGGAACAACGTATCGAAAATCGCGGTACTTAACATTCAGTGCAGCTATATATAATCCGGCACCCATTGATACTATTATTGCAAGCAATAAAAACAATGGAAACAGAAGCACTTTTATATCAGGCACAAAATGATACCAGGCCATTATTCCTGCCAGAACAAGTAGAGAGATAAAAAAATCGATCAGACAAACGATGACAGCACTGGCCGGAACAATAAGGCGGGGGAAATAAATTTTAGTAAGCAAATTTGAATTTACAATGAGTGAATTGGAGGCTTCGCTAAACGAAGTTGAAAAAAATTGCCACGGCAATGCTGCAGCGGAAACGAGTAAGAGACGTGGAATTCCTTCGGGAAGTGAAGAGTTGAAAAGCCAGCCGATAAATCCCATGGCTAAAATCGTCAATAACGGACGCACAACACTCCAGGCAATACCAATGACTGTTTGCTTATAACGAACTAAAACATCACGCCAGGCAAGGAAAAAAAATAGTCCGCGGAAATTCCAGAGATCTTTCCAATAGTTAGCATTTTCAGAACCCGGCCTGATGACGATGCGTTGAGCGTTCATCGTTTAGCATGATTATTTAGCATAGTTGACAGACCTGGTCTCACGGATGACAGTAACCTTAACCTGTCCGGGATAGGTCATTTCAGTCTGTATTTTATTGGCAATGTCGAAAGAAAGAACTTCCGCCTGCTTGTCGGTGATTTTCTCGCTTTGAACAATAACGCGCAATTCACGACCTGCCTGAATAGCAAATGTTTTTTCTACACCGGGATACGATAAAGCAAGTGCTTCCATATCTTTTAATCGTTTTATATACGATTCAACAACTTCACGTCGTGCACCCGGCCTTGAACCTGAAATAGCATCGCAAACCTGAATGATAGGAGAAATGAGACTGTTCATTTCAATTTCATCGTGGTGGGCTCCGATAGCATTGCAAACTTCAGGGTTTTCTTTGTATTTTTCAGCAAGCTTCATTCCGAGAATGGCATGCGGCAATTCAGGCTCGTCGTCGGGAACCTTGCCTATGTCGTGCAAAAGTCCGGCACGTTTAGCAAGCTTAACATTAAGGCCAAGTTCTGTTGCCATGATGGCACATAAATTGGCAACTTCGCGGGAATGCATTAATAAGTTTTGTCCATAAGAAGAACGGTATTTCATTCTTCCGACCATACGAATAAGTTCAGGAGCCAGTCCATGAATACCTAAATCGATAGTTGTTCGTTTTCCTACTTCAATGATTTCATCTTCGAGCTGACGTTTCACTTTAGCAACGACTTCTTCAATACGAGCGGGGTGAATTCTTCCATCGCTTACCAACTGATGCAATGCAAGTCGGGCCATTTCACGTCTGACAGGATCAAAACCGGATAGGATAATGGTTTCAGGTGTGTCGTCAACAATAATTTCAATTCCTGTGGCAGCTTCCAGGGCGCGAATGTTACGACCTTCACGGCCAATGATGCGTCCTTTTACTTCATCGTTTTCAATATTGAATACGGTAACGGCATTTTCAACAGCATGCTCCGTTGCTACACGTTGTATGGTTTGAATGACAATCTTCTTAGCTTCTTTACTTGCAGTAAGCTTGGCTTCTTCCATTATGTCTTTGATGTAAGACATTGCATTCGTCTTAGCTTCTTCTTTCAGGGCTTCTACCAATTGACTTTTTGCCTGATCAACGCTGAGACCGCTGATTTTTTCAAGTTGTTCTACTTGACGCTGATGTTGCTTACCAAGTTCTTCTTTTCGCCCTTCAATGATGTCAAGCTGATTTTTAAGATTAGCCTGAAGGGTTTCATATTCCTTTTCTTTCCGCTGCGATTGTTCTAACTTTTGTGCAAGAGTTGTTTCTTTTTGCTTGATACGGTTTTCGGCAATAACGATGTTTTTATCTTTTTCGTTGATTACTTTTTCGTGTTCTGTTTTAAGCTGAAAGAATTTTTCTTTGGCTTCGAGAATTCTGTTTTTCTTAATGACTTCTGCTTCTGCTTCTGCTTCTTTAACGATCATTTTAGCTTTTTCACCTGCAACAGATTCCTTAGCTTTCATCGATCGTTTTACAATAAACCAAGCCAGAAAAGCACCTATTAAAAGGGCGCCAACGTCGGTTGCTATTAATAAACCTATATTATTTTGGTCCATAAAGGAGGATATTTAAATGGTTAGTGAATATTATTAATTTATGAATTTGATGAATAGTATTAATTAAAACTCTTTTTAATTAGTCAGATGAGTAAATAATAGTTGATGCTCTAAATCTGAAATAAAAAAGCCCGCACTAATTTCGTGACTAGATAAACCCCTTTGTCATGGGTGGAGCGGCCTGACCGTTCTGGTGTCTGCTGTTGTGTTTTCACAATCCCGTCGAAACGGGAGCAGCCTGCCATCGAAGTCATTGAGCGTAGGCTCCAATGGTATCGAAGTGTTGAGTTTAATAAGTGGATCGAAACTAATGCGGGTATGCATTAATAAGTTTTTAGGAAAACAATGTTTTCGCTACAAACTTTTATATTCAAAGAACGTTACCTCAGATAGTAGAATTTTCCTTCTCCAGATACCGGTCAATTAATGAATCAATGGAAGAAATATTTTCCAAAACCTCTTTATCTAATTCCCCGGTATTTTGTTTGGCACCCAATGCTTCGCTGGCAAATTGTAAAGCGCACATGGCTAAAAGGTCCTGCTTATCCTTTACTGCATAAACCTCTTCTAACTCCTTGATACGCTTATTAATATTTTCAGCGGCACGCAGCACTTTTTCCTGCTCTTCGGAAGTTAACCGTAGAGGGTAGTTGCGATTCGCAATGGATACTTTTACTGATAGTAATTCTCCCATGAGGGTGATCACTTATTTAAACTATTTATTTTTCTTGAATCAAAGACATATTCCTGTCAATTTCAAGAATAATGTCATTGATTTTCCTTTTCATATTTGAAATACTGTTGTAGGATGAATTCTTTTCAATTTCCTTCAGGTTCTTATACCCTTCTTCCATCCTGCGGATTTTTTCTTTCTCTTCATTCAACTCCAAAATCATCTGCCTTTTCTCTGCAATGAGTTTAGCATTGATAGCTTTAGCTTCTTCATGCAAATGTATCAATTTATGAACCCTTTCTTCCAGTGAAGAGAATCTACTTTTAATGTCTTGTATGGCAGCCATTATGCTGAATTAATATTATCAAAAATACACTGCAAATAACGAAAAATATTTGAATTAAAACATAAATTATGAACAGGCAATTTTCACAAAATCAGGCATATTTAGAGAAATCCAATTTTAAATGAACTCTTTTATCACGAAAAAAATCCTTCTTCGTTGAAGATCAAACAATTTCTTAATTTTGACCGATATGATTTCAGCTTCAGGCATTTTTAAAACATATAATTCGCTTCAGGTACTAAAAGGGATTGATCTGGAAATCAGGGAAGGAGAGATCGTTTCAATAGTTGGCGCTTCAGGTGCCGGAAAAAGCACATTGCTGCACATTTTAGGCACTCTTGACAAAGCTGATAAAGGAAAAGTCTTTTTTGATAATGTTGAAGTATCATCACTTTCTCCTAAAAAAATCTCTCAATTTAGAAACAGAAAGATCGGTTTCGTTTTTCAGGCTCATCATCTTTTACCTGAATTTACTGCTTTAGAAAATGTCATGATGCCGGCTTTAATTGGCGGAGATTCTAAAAACGATGCAGAAGTCAGGGCAAACGAATTACTTGAAAAACTTGGATTAAAAGAACGTATAACCCACCGTCCATCGGAAATGAGTGGTGGAGAACAACAAAGAGTTGCTGTTGCAAGAGCCTTGATAAATAGACCAACCGTAATTCTCGCCGATGAACCATCAGGCAATCTTGACTCTGAATCAGCCAAAGCTCTTCACAATCTTTTTTTCGAATTGAGAAATTCAATGAACCAAACTTTTATTATCGTTACGCATAATGAGGAATTGGCAGAAATGGCGGACAGGAAGTTGGTGATGAGGGATGGGGTGATTTTGTAATTTGAGAATTTGGGAATTTGAAAATTTGAAAATGCAGGCTTAATTATTTTTATTACCTTTATAATAATTGATTATAATTTTTAAATAAAATAAACGGGCATGAAAAAAATTTGGACATTCATTAAATGGTTCTTATTAACGATCACGTCTATTTTTGCAGGGTCGTCATTTTTTTCAAACAAGGAGGTGCCAATTCCTAGGCGAAGCAAGCAATTAGCCTTTTTGATGTTCCTTGGTGTTTTTGCTATAATAATAATGTTAACAAAAATTGGACTTCTGTAATATCAATAACATACTGCGAGGACATCCTTTGTAGCCTTTGCGTTCATAAGGGTTAACTAGAGTCATCCCGCTATGCTAATGTCATTAAGTTAAGGAATTGCCATTCGACTGCGCTCAGGGACCGTTTTTACGTTTATGATAAGGCTTCGACTGCGCTCAGCTGAGCTTCTATCAAAAGTAGATCTTTTAGGACTTTGCGTTCGAAACTTCTCATCTGAGTTGTCCCTTTAGGGACAAAATATCGGTAACAAAAGCCCCCACCCCCGTATCCTTTTCGCCCTAAACATCAAATAGTACTACTCCAAACGAATCTCTCACTCTTTCACACTCACAACAGACTCCCCCAATGCTGTAAAGTATCCAATCGGTTTAATAAAATCAGAAAGCCCTTCTGATTTGAAGAGTGCTACAATTTTTGATTCCGATTCCTTCTCAACGGAAAAAAGCAAACCCCCACTGGTTTGTGGATCACACAGTGTAATAAAAGCGGGACCATTAATTCCTTTTACCTTTTTTTCATAAGCATTCCAATTGCGGTATGTGTTATCGGGGAAAATAAACTGATCGGCATATTTTTCAACTCCCTTTATAAGTGGCAGTGATTTGTAATCGATAAAAGCAGAAAGACCGCTTCCCTCGCACATTTCAATCAAATGTCCAAGTAAACCAAATCCTGTTACATCGGTCATTGCATTTACACCTTCCATTTCGCTGAGTTTGGAACCTATGCTATTCATTCTACACATAACATTGACGGCACTTTCAAGATCATCAGCAGAAATTTTTTCTCTTTTTAGTGCTGAAGCCATTATTCCCGTACCCAAGGGTTTTGTAAGAAACAGAAGATCGTTTTCTTTGGCTGTATTATTTTTTTTCAGATTCTTTTTTGCAACAAAACCATTTACCACTAATCCAAAGACAGGCTCAGGAATATCGATACTATGTCCGCCGGCCAGAGGAATACCAACAGAAGCACAAACACTTTTGGCTCCGTCAAGAATAAGGCGCGCAATGTCAACGGGCAGCTTTGTCACCGGAAAACCAAGTATGGCCAAAGCAAAAGCAGGCTTCCCTCCCATTGCATAAATATCGCTTAAGGCATTGGTAGCGGCTATTCTTCCAAAGTCAAAAGGATCGTCGACGATTGGTGTAAAAAAATCAGTCGTGCTTAAAAGATAATTTTCATTGCCCAAATCCCATACTGCTGCATCGTCTTTGGTTTCATATCCTGCAATGAGTGATTTGAAAGGAGTGAGATGCTCTCCACGGTTAAGTATCTCTTCTAAAGCAGCGGGTTCAATTTTACAACCACAACCTGAACCATGAGAGAAATGCGTTAGTTTAATTTTTATTTCTGCAGAATTCATACAGTGCTTTTTAATTTTATTTGTCCGGAAAGAGCAAGAAGTCTTTCTGCTATATTATTCAAATCATCAGAATCATCAATTGTTAGTGTGGATTTCTGTTTTGGAATTCTCCCATTCAGACTGTGCAAATATGTTTTATCGTAATAGTCCATCAATATTTCCAGCCAGGCATCGAATCTTCCTTCCGACAATGCATTGAGCGCTTCTGACAATCTTAGATTCCCAAGCCTTTTACTTAACTTTTCTGTGCAGTCAGCTAATTGTTCTTTTGGGAAAATACAATATTCATCCTTTATCCTATTCATTCTGTATTGTCTGGATGCAATAATTTCAATTAAGGGAGCGTTTTGAAGTTGGGTAAAAAAATCATCAGGAATTTTCACTCTGCCAATAGAGTGACTCTCGGCCTCTACCCAAATTAAATTTTCCTGCGTCATTCTCCGCAATATACAGCCCAGCATGTTTTCAAAATGTTCATTGGAAGGCTGGTCCGGTAATCCTAAAGATCCGAATGCAGATCCTTTATGATTGGCCAGGCCTTCCAGGTCAACAATTTCATGTCCAAGTTTATTCAATTGCTTCAGGAGATCGGTTTTTCCACAACCGGTATGACCACCGAGAATCAAAATTTGACGAGGAATTGAAAACTGAGAGAGTATTAAATTACGAAACGATTTATAACCACCTTTCAAAAGTGAAATTTTGTATCCGGCCATTGAAAGTACCCAGGCCATAATAGAACTGCGCATTCCTCCCCTCCAGCAATAAATCATTGCTTCTTTTTTCTTTGAAAGCTCATCTGCCTTTTTGATAAATTCATGAAAATGAGGGCCAACCAATTCAAAGCCAAGAGCTACTGCCGCTTCTCTCCCATTTTTTTTATATTCTATTCCTACCAGGTGTCTGTGCTCATTATTTAAAAGCGGAATATTAACTGCGCCGGGAATTTGAGCATGGATGTATTCCTTCTCACTACGTGCATCTATTAAAAGCGACTTTTCATTATCAAATTTATTAAGAAATTCTTCCGGACTTAAAAGTGACGACATAGTGTAAAGGTAATTAGTTAATTTGAGAATTTGGGTAGTGTGTGACTTTGAATAATGGAAACCGGGCAAGCTTCAATAAAATATCCGGCATATATGAGGTTGGAATTACCTATTGGAATAAGGTCATTCGTGTATTTATTCGTGCTGTCCGCCCACCGGCGGATAGTCTTGCAAAAGGGGAAATCAAGGGGTCTTTTGCAGGGCGCAAGCCGTTTATTTTTTAATCTAAAAATCGTATTGTTTAGTAATAAAACTATGTGGGTATACCAAGGGCTCTTCTATTTTTGATTTGAGCCCCGGGGTAAAATATGTCTTCGTTTCCGGGACAATAAGTTTATCAAAAATATTTGTGCCTTTTCAAAAACTAATTTCTTCAAAATAAAACCATATCAATATTCTCAAACTCATACTCTACAAGAATTCGAGAATTTTTATTGTTGAAAAAAAATACAATTGAAACTCCTTTAATTTTAGTAGAAATATATTGGTAAAAAAAGTGTTACTTTTGCACTTCAATATGGAGACAAATACCGAACACATTAAATGCCTTATCATAGGTTCAGGTCCTGCAGGTTATACTGCTGCTATTTATGCATCTCGTGCCGATTTAAAGCCTGTTTTATACCAGGGATTGCAACCGGGAGGACAACTTACCATTACCACAGAAGTAGAAAATTATCCGGGATATCCTAAGGGGACAATGGGACCTGAAATGATGGAAGATTTTAAAGCACAAGCAGAAAGATTTGGTGCTGATATTCGATATGGTTATGCTACTTCCGTTGATTTCAAAGGACCCATTCACAAAGTTATCATTGATGAAAACAAAGTTATCACAGCCGACACAGTAATTATTGCAACAGGAGCTTCTGCTAAATGGCTGGGGTTAGAATCAGAGCAAAAGTATAATGGCTTTGGAGTTTCTGCCTGTGCTGTATGTGACGGATATTTTTTCCGTGGACAGGATGTTGCCATTGTTGGTGCAGGTGATACTGCTGCTGAAGAAGCTACTTATCTTGCCAAACTTTGCAAAAAAGTTTATATGATTGTACGCCGGGATGAGATGCGTGCGAGCAAAGCCATGCAGCACAGAGTAGAAAACACACCCAACATTGAAATATTATGGAATTCATCAACCAAAGAAATCGTTGGTGATAAAACAGTCAATGGCGTAATCGTTTTAAATAATAAAACCAATGAAGAGCGCAAGCTTGATGTACAAGGCTTCTTTGTAGCCATTGGTCATGAACCCAATTCAGTAATCTTCAAAGACTGGATTGGTATGGATGATGTGGGTTATATCCAAACAATTCCCGGCACGAGCCGCACCAATATAGAAGGTGTTTTTGCTGCAGGCGATGTGGCAGATAAAACTTACAGACAAGCGGTAACAGCAGCCGGTACCGGATGTATGGCAGCTATTGATGCAGAGAGGTATTTGTCGGCGAAGGGGAAACACTAGTACTTAATACTAATTACAAAGTACAAGGGTAAAGTAAAAAGTTAAGGGTATTAATTTACGACTATGTACTTTCGAGCTGAAGTATCGTTGGAAAGTAATCGAAGAAGATAAGTACCCTTTGGAAGATTCAGATCAAGTTTCAGGATTTGAGATGTACTAATATTTTTTTCTTCGGCTTGATAGATTATCTGATTGAGGATATTGATGACTTCTATTCGGCAGCTTTTTTCAGAGACTGAAAATTGAATGTTAAAACGACCCTTAGACGGATTTGGAAAAACGGATATAGTAGACTCTTCAATCAAAGATTTAATAATTGTAGGGAGGGTAATTCTAATATCATCACTGCCGATACAACCATTTTGGTCCATAATTGTCACAGCAAATAATCCAGGACCGTTTATTGTAATTGTCTGGGTTGTCTCACCGGTTGACCATAAATAAGAATATCCGGCACTTGCATCAAGAATTAATGTTGATCCGGAACTTAAGGTTGTATCATTTCCTATAAAAACAGTCGGTGTCGGAGCGTGAACAGCGACTCCGGTTAATGTATTACAATAATCGAGCGTACAGGCATTACCATCATCCCAGGAAACCGGAGTATGTGTTATTGCCCCTGTAATAGAATTGCACTCGTCAAAAGTACAAATATCGTTATCGTCAACAAAAGTTGCTACACCGGGAATAAAAACACCATTGTTACAATTCTCTCCTGAGGTACAGATGTTGCCATCGTCGGTGACACCTGTAAGCGGAAGATGTGTTGGACCGGTAAACGTATCGCATGCATCGGTTGTGCAGAAATTATAATCATCTACATTGGAAACATGCGTAATAGCACCGCTTGATGTATTGCAAGCATCATGTGTACATGCATTGGCATCGTCTATATAAACAGGATTATATATTGTTATGCCATTAGAACAAACATCGTCAGTGCATAAATTGAAATCAGATAAACCCGGCATACCATTACTTGCATTTATATGTGAAATTATACCTGTACCGGTATCGCAGCCATCGATGGTACATGGATTACTATCGTTAATGCCCTGAAGAGGGGTATTAACAGGAGAGCCTCCCATGCAATAATCATTTGTGCAGGCATTTCCATCGTTAAATCCGGGGGAACCATCCGTTAAAGGAGTATGATAAACACCCGTTGAAGTATTGCACCCATCGTTGGTACAAATGTTATTATCGTCGGAGTTTATGATAGTATGCAACGTAGCACCACTAATGCAAACATCGTCAGTACAAGCATTAATATCAGTATCACCTGCTGTACCATCCGGAACATTAGAATGAGATACAGCCCCGGTATTAATATCACAAACATCGATGGTACAATTGTTATTATCATCAATGCCGGGAAGTAGAGTATGTTGATTTACTCCGCCCAAACACCAATCATTTGTGCAGGCGTCGTTATCATTATCGCCCGGATTGCCATCTGTAACATTGGTATGTATTGTATTACCGCTTGTACATACGTCTATAGTACATCCATTGTTGTCATTATTCCCTGGAGAACCATCAGGCAGAGCTGCATGAGAAACAAACCCGGTATTGGTATCGCAACCGTCGGTAGTGCAAGCATTGTTGTCGTTGATAGTCGATAGAAGTGTATGCACAGAGTTACCGGCTATGCAATAATCATCCGTACACGGATCATTGTCATTTTGTCCGAGTGCGCCATCTGTTACCCAATTGTGAAAAGCGACTCCGGTTGCAGTATTACATCCATCTATCGTACAAATATTAATATCATCAATTGTATTAAAAGTAAATGTAACAACTACATTGCTGATAGCCGGAAGGCAATCACCACCAAGAGGATTATCGGAAGTAAGCGTTAAAGTTACGGAGCCGAAAGACGAATCAATAGCAGAAGGAATATAAACGGCATTAAGAGTTGTATCGTTTGGAACAAAAGTACCACCTGATGGCGACGACCACGTTCCTTTGGTCGCACTGCCACCAATTGATCCATTCAATAATACAGTAGCACAAGTAAAATAAGGGCCACCCGGATTTGTTGTTGGGGGATTTGCGCAAACAGCAGTTGTTACGACTGTCGTCAGCTCATTGGCATTAGAAATATTAACAGTCAATATTGCTATTGCAAAGCAGAAAAATCTAAAATTTAAGGTAACTGTTTTTTTCATCTTTTTGCTTTTAAATTAATGATATCCGGTTAGTTATAAGATTTCGAATTCTGCAAGTTAAAAAAATGCATGCAATAAATAAACAAAAAAAGCAAAAAATTAGAGATTCAAAAAATGCAAAATATCTTTGAAATATTTAAAAAATCGACTTAATGCAATAAATTAGTAAAGCCAAAAATAAGTTTTGATCCCTTCCATTCTAAATGAGAATTAAGAAAATTCATAAATACAACAAACAATTATGCACACCCAACACAATACCTTTCATCGATATTGTCTAGTTTTATCAATAGATAACAAGTAATTTGGAACCTTGATTGTAACCATACTTTACGCCACAAGCTTCCCTGCAAATATCTAACAAAATGAAAGGAATCATATTCCTCTTTCTGATTTTCAATTTCCTAAACGTTAACGGCCAGGACGATGAAACATATTTGAAAAAACACGCAATTCGTATTGACAATCCGGAAAAGTTAAGTGAAAGTATTTACACCTTGCTTTCACCGTTTCAGATAATCATGTTTGGAGAAATGCATGGAACGAATGAATCAGCACCATTTTTTAACGGATTGACGGACCTTTTTACCAATAAAGGAGATAGTGTTTTGGCAGGTCTTGAAATTCCTCCGGGTCTAATGACTCAATTTACAACTCATAATACTGACAGCAGTATCTATCAAAGCGATTTCTTCAATAACCCGCCCTTTTTAGATGGTAAAGAATCCTTTCCCTGGGCAAACCTTATTTCAAAATTAAATAATAATAAAAAAGTGAACATATTCTTCTTTGATGTAAATGAAAATGAAGGAAAAGTTTACGAAAGAGACAGCCTCATGTCTGAAAAAATAAAGTCACAATTAAACCAACACCCATCCTGGAGAATAATTACGCTTAGCGGCAATTATCACAACCGGATTACAGATACAAGAACAATGACATCTGTCCTCAAAAGAAATAGCACAGCTAAAATTTGCGCTCTAAACATGGAATACAAAGAAGGCAGCTGTAATGCTAATTTCAAATACGGATTAGAGATAAAAAAACTCGGTAGCTACCGGACAATTTACAATTCCACTTCCGGTTACGACCATTATATAATTTTGCTTGCAGAAAATTCCGGTTACGATTACAATGGTTTTTATTATACAAAATACATAACCCCTGCTAAAATGACAACAACAAAGTAATGGAATCAAGAAAAGAACATTGGGAAAATGTGTATGCAACTAAACAAGCCCATGAAGTAAGCTGGACACAAGAGCTGCCAAAAACCTCTTTAGACTTTATACATAGTTTCAATCTGCCCAAAACGGCAAGCATTATTGATATTGGTGGAGGCGACAGCAAATTAATTGATTATTTAATTGATGAAGGATTTGAAAATATCACCGTGCTTGACATTTCATCCATTGCAATAGCAAAAGCGAAACAACGGCTGAGAGAAAAAGCAGCGAATGTAAATTGGATCATAAGCGATGTAACAGAATTCATGCCTACTACGATTTATGATTGCTGGCACGACAGAGCTACATTTCATTTTCTTACTCTCAACGAAGACATCGACAAATATTTAGTTACGGCGCGAAAAGCAGTAAAAGGCTTTATGGCAATAGGAACTTTCTCTGACAAAGGGCCACAAAAATGCAGTATGCTTGATGTACACCAATATACAGAGGTGGAATTGCAAGAACAATTGCAACATAGTTTTGAAAAAATAAAGTGTGTAACAGAAGACCATATAACTCCATTTCAAACTACACAGAATTTTTTGTTTTGCAGTTTCAAAAGAAAAGATTGAGTGAAGCAGCCTGTTTAAGGCAAACGACAAAAATAATTTTAATTATACTTTACCATATTTTAAAGAAAGTTTATGAAAACACTTTTTTCCTTCAGCATTTTTATTTTTCTATTTTCAGTAGAAATTTTCTTACTTGCTCAGTCAATGCATTCAGTTTATAAAAGCCGAAAGGAATAAATTAAGTTTCGAAATTAACTGGGAAACATTTACATTTTCAGGTACATCAAATTCTAAATTTTGTCTCGAGAATTTACAAATAGAAGACAGTTCTTTACCGGAGTCCTGCTACGTAGGTGTAGATCAAAAAATAAATTTAACTATTAATGCTAATTCAATTATTTTGGAATAAGACTTTAATGAATGTGTTACGTAAAAAGGATAATGTGCGAGTTTGGAAAATATCGATAAGGTTATATTCAGAAGAAATTGGCAACTGAAATATGTTCTAATATTTTGGATAAACGTATTAACCTTGCAAAGAAAACATATTTTGCCCCGGGGGCTAAAATCAAAATCAAAGAGTCCTCAAAACACCCACTCGGCATTTTTACTATATAATAAGTTTATAGATTAAAAAATACGGCTGATGCCTGGCAAGAGACCCCTCGATTTCCCCTCTTGCAAGACTATCCGCCAGAGGGTGGACAGCATGAATAAATGCACAAATGACCGTATTCCAAAAGATTATGCCAACTGCATATATGTCGGATAATTTATTGAAGTCGGAGAAAGTTGTCAATTATTCAATCTCGCAAAGACCAAAAAAAGCAAATCTGCAATTAATTTAGAAAAGTACATTAACTTTACTTTGGTAAACTTCAGAATTATGAAAAATACGATCTTATCTCTTTTACTTTTCTCTTCACAATTGACCTTTAGTCAAATCAAGAACAGCAACTTCGAATTGTGGGATACATTATATCAAGGAACCTATACACAATCTTTAGCAAATGACTTTGGAGTTCCGAATCCATTTTGTGGCAAACTAACCGGCTGGACACAGGATTATGATTTTGGCATAAGCCGGACAACTGATAGCTATTCCGGAAGTTATTCGGTGATTTTGCACAATTGGTATTCTTACGTTTATCAGTCAATTGAATACAATGATTCTATTGGTTTCAGTCCACAATATTTACAAGGATACTTCAAATATATAACGGGCGACTCGACAGGACTTTCCAATGGTTTAGCCAATGTAACTTTGACACATTTTAATGGTATATTTTCGGACACAGTTGCTTCCGGAACATATACTTTTGATTCAACACTTTCATTTACTCCTTTTCAAATTTCATTGAATTATTTTGCAGCAGTGCCTCCTGATAGTATTCATATTTTAATAACCAATGCAAACACCATTTGTATAGGCAGTAATGTTTGTAATTTACTTTATTTGGATAATTTGTCTTTGTCTAATACTCCCCTTGCAATTGAAAATGAAAATTCAAAAGAAGAACTTTTTTCTGTCTACCCTAATCCGGTGCAAAATGAATTATTCATTGAAAATAAATCAAATAAACTATTTGGATTTTATTTATATGATTCAACAGGAAAAATTGTTTTTACCAAATCCTATATTAACGAAAACAATACTTTAATTTTTTCTGATATTTCAGAAGGTTTTTACTTCTACAAAATATTTTTAGACAAAAACATAATGAAAATCGGAAAAATAATTAAAAATTAAATATTAATCCGGTTTTAAAATCAAATGCATCTTTAATTTTTTTCAGTTTCGATACATCTTTTCAACACCGGGTTGGCATAAAATTCATCACTCAAACGAACAAAAGTATACTGACAGTCATTACAGTGATGTATTCACATTTTGGGACAGAATTTTTGGCACCTGGCATAAAGTAAATCCGGATGAAATAAAATATAAAAGAATTTTCAAACATTCTAAAAAAATAAGCATTTGGTGTTGACATTAAATTAAAATTTCAATATCATTGCATTACATTCATAACACAAAAAGAACATGAAAAAGCTTTTCAAAATTCTCGGTATAATAATTTTAGTAATTGCATTAATTGTCGGCGGCTTCGTTTCCTTTGTTGCTGTTAGAGGAATACCAAAATATGAGGTTAATGTGCCTCAAATTCCCAATGTGGAAATTACTCCTGAACGAGTAGCTCGCGGTGCAAAAATCGCTTCTATGCTTTGTCAAAGTTGTCACATGAATAGCAAAACACAAAAGCTTACCGGAACATACATGTTTGAGATTCCTGAGTTTGGAACAATAAATACCAGGAATATAACTAACGATAAAGAAACCGGTATAGGCAAATGGAGTGATGCACAATTAATTTATTTTATTCGTACAGGCATTAATCCTTTCACAGGTCAATATGTTCCTATATATATGCCAAAGCTTATTCACATTTCTGATGAAGACATGAGGTCAATTGTAGCCTATCTTCGATCGGATAAGCCGGAAGTTCAGGCGAGCAAAACAGAATTGCCAGATTCAAAACCATCTTTTCTTACTAAATTTTTATGCACGGTTGCCTTCAAACCATTTGAATATCCTAAAGCTCCCATCCTGGACCCTGATACAAACAATCAACTTGAATGGGGAAAGTACCTCACCCTTTATCAGCTTGAGTGTTATACATGCCACTCTAAATCTTTTGAAAAACTAGATATGCATGACCCGGAAAAATCAGAAGGCTTCTTTGGTGGCGGCAATACGATGACGGCACCCGATGGCTCAAAAATAACTTCATTAAACCTTACCCCTGATGACGAAACGGGACTTGGAAAATGGACAGAAGAACAATTCCTTAATGCATTGAGAAATGGAATTGTTCCAAATAAGCCTGCACTTCGTCAGCCTATGATGCCATACATCTATCTAACCGATAGCGAAATTAAAGCTATCTATACCTATCTTCGAACGGTTCCTAAATTAAATAATAAAGTAGACAGAGGAATTTGAAGATTGCTTACTTCAATAAATAATTCTCGGGGTTGAAAGTAATTCAAAAATATATTACTAATTGTTTTCTTTTAACCTTGCCAATTTTGGTTTGGACCTATTTCCTTACTAATAAGCTGCCTAAATCCTTTCAAGAAGATAATTTGCATTGCCTTTACAAAAAAAGGATTTATCATTTAAAAAGTGGTTGTTTTTTTTCATCTCAATTATATTTCTTGTTTTCCACAACATTCACATTTTTACTATTTACCGGAGACTATATTTATCATGAAAAAAATTACAAGTACAAACATTTATACTTATTCTTTGGATACAATTCGAAATAATATTTATTAAAATCATAAATTGGTCACACACATTTTATATGTTCTTTGCCATTGCAATTATTTTTATGGCTTTATTGCCTCAAGTAAGAAATCTATATAAAAAGTAAATGGCATTGTCAAAATTGATTCTTATTAAAATTATTCACACTTTAATCTGGATATTCTTTAATGTCGTAATATTCTATTTACTTTACGCAGTTCTGATTAATAAAATTGATCGATGGGTTTGGATAGGCTTTAGCTTATTTTTTCTGGAAGGCCTGATATTACTCGCTTTTAAAAACCATTGTCCGCTCACAGTTCTTGCCCGTCGTTATTCGAATTCAACAAAAGACAATTTTGATATTTACCTTCCAAATTGGTTAGCTAAATACAATAAACTAATATATACTAGTCTATTAACTATCATTATCATTATACTTATTTTCAGATTAGTCTAAAAATCATACCGACAATTACTAACTTACAGAAATTCTAATAAAGTAAGGCTATTTATCTGTGATCAGGCTAAAGAAGCTAATCACTTCCGTAGATAAAACAATGGCTTTATAATCCATTCCGAAAAAAAATGCAACAAAGCATTGCCCATATAGCTTTAGTAGTTAACGATTATGACGAAGCTATTAAATTCTATATAGAAAAACTCAAGTTCAAATTAATTGAGGACACAAAACTAAGTGAGGCAAAAAGATGGGTTTTAATTGCGCCTCCGGGTAATTCGGCATTCTCTTTATTACTTGCAAAAGCTGCCACTGAAGAACAAAGCAGTAGAGTTGGCAATCAAACGGGAGGACGTGTATTCTTATTTCTATATACAGATAATCTCCAAAGAGACTATCAGAATTTATTAACCAATAAAATTAGCATAGTTCGGGAACCGGCTGTTGAATCTTGGGGGAAGGTATTAGTATTTAAAGATCTTTATGGCAATCTTTGGGATTTAATTGAACCAATTAATCAATAGAAACAATATGCAAACAATACTAGGATCCGGCGGTGCCATTGGCATTCCTTTAGCAAAAGAATTGAAGAATTTTACTAATGAGATTCGGCTGGTGAGCAGAAATCCAAAAAAAGTGAATGATTCAGATGAATTATTCCCGGCTGACGTAAATGATCTGAATCAAATAGACAAAGCCATAGCCGGCAGTGAAGTAGTTTATATTACCATTGGTTTTGAATATAAACTTCGTGTTTGGCAAAAATCCTGGCCGACATTTATGCAATCGGTTATACAGGCTTGCAAAAAATATAATACCAAATTAGTTTTTTTCGACAATGTTTACCTCTATTCAAAAGCAGCAGTGCCACACATGACCGAAGAATCAGTAATTCAGCCTCCGAGTAAAAAAGGAGAAGTAAGAATGCAGATTTGCCAATTGATAATGAATGAAGTTGATAAGCATGACCTCCAAGCTCTCATTGCCCGATCAGCAGACTTTTATGGTCCTGATAATAAAAGCAGCGCATTGTCAATTATGGTTGCCGAAAACCTGCTTAAAGGCAAAAAGGCACAAGTATTTGGTAATGTAAATAAAATACACACCTATACTTATACACCTGACGCTGCCAAAGCTACAGCCATACTTGGAAATACTAAAGATGCTTTTAATCAGGTGTGGCATGTTCCAACCTCAAAAGAAAAACTAACTACCCTCCAATGGATTGAGCTTATTGCAAAAGAACTTAATGTTGAAGCAAAAATTCAAAATATTGCTCCCTGGATGATACATCTTCTGGGCATTTTTATTCCGGTAATGAGGGAATTCCCTGAAATGCTATACCAATACGATCAGGATTATATTTTTGACAGCAGCAAATTTGAAAATCGTTTTGGTATTCTTGCAACAGCTCCCAAAGAAGGAGTTAAAATATTTATTGAAAATTTAAAGTCAGTTAAAACAAGTAAATAAATTTTCAGGAAGCTATACATCAAACGAAAATGATTTGTGAAATCTAAAATGAATTTTTATTTTATAATTTTTTCGTTTCTTAGAATTTCCAAATATTCTAATCTTGAATATTAATGTACTCTTTAGTTTTTTTTCAGAATTTAAAACCTTATTACCTTTTAAAAAATAGTTAGTTATGGCTTATATTCCTAACAACAATTACATAAATTAACTTTATTGAATACTTAATTACATTAACAAAAACTTACCGCTCAGAGTTTATATACCTATTCAAATAAATAATACAATCCGGCGCAAATCAAAATCACCGCTATTGAAGTTAAACCATAAAGAATCCAATAGTAAATCGAGGGAATAGGATTTATGATTGTTAATACACAGCTGATAAAACCCAAAACTGCACCTACCGCCAAAAAAATAAATCCATCTGTTTGCCGTTTTGCAATTTTTGCTTTTTTGAATCCCTTGATTTGCTCGGAAATATACTCTTGATCATAGCCAAGGGCAGTAAGTTCCTCTTGAATTCTCTGTATATCGAATTTATTCAATATCCATTGCCGGATCAGAGACGGATTTAAAGAATCATTTTCTCGCATTGAAATAAATTGAAAATCGAAAACTATTTTCCTATTGCTTTACAACCTCTAATTTAAAATAATATATTGAAATAAGCAACAAAACAAACTAAGTGATCAGGAATATTCCTCCCTGCGTATTTCCAAATTGAACTGAAAGCATTCTAGATTCTTTAAGTATATTTACTAAATATTATTATGCGGTTTCGGGAGGCGTCATCAAACTAAAATGATAGTTCAAAAACAGTAAGAAAAATTTATTGTAAAATTCCAATCTTTCATTGAATGACAAAAGCGTTAACCAATGACATTATCCAATGGGACATAAAATCATGGTCAAAAGCACTTGATTACTGGGATAAATCAATTAACTGGAATAAGATTCAAAATGCCCTCGAGTTAGGTGGACGGGAAGGCGGACTTTCGCTTTGGCTTGCCTTAAAAGGGATAGAAGTTAATTGTTCAGACTTAAAGGATGCAAAACTCACAGCAGAGCCACTTCATATTCGGCATAAAGTAAACAAACTTATTACCTACAGCGACATTGATGCTGCTGACATTCCTTATGAAAATCATTTCGATGTAATTGTATTTAAATCCATTCTTGGAGGAATTGGCAGTAACAATAATTATGAAATACAAAAAAAAGTTTTTAAGGAAATACATAAAGCATTAAAACCCGGAGGGAAATTACTTTTTGCTGAAAATCTAATTGCCTCTCCCCTTCACAGGCAGCTCAGAAAAGTGTTTGTTAACTGGGGAAATACATGGAGATATCTTTCACTCCAAGAGTTTAATGATTTTCTAAAAGATTATTCATCTTTCTCTTTAAAGGCAACAGGAGTTCTGGCAACTTTTGGGAGAAATGAAAGTCAGAGAAACCTGCTCTCCGGTATCGATGATTTACTTCTAAATAAGCTTTGTCCGGATAACTGGAAATACATTGGTTACGGAATTGCTGAAAAATAAAAATGTAAAATTCTGAATTAAACTGACTATCTTTACATCCATAATGCCATTCGGAAGGATAAATCTATTATTTAGACGTAGCTGACGTATAAAATAATCACAAATTTATAAATCGATAAAAAAACACAAAATAAATAAACTATGAAAGTATCAGTTTGGGACACGTATGTAACTAAGAAAGACGGTAGTGTTATGCATTTTGACATAATTGCGCCTGAGGATGTATCAGACACCAACCTTATTTATGGCTATGGAATTGAATATTTGAGAGAAAAAGGACAAGGGAAACAAACCTTAAACTCAAGAGAATGCAAGCATTGTCACGTTGAAGGTGTAAAACCTAGCTGGGAAGGTTCCATTAAGGAAAAAGGTTATTACATCTACGAAATGGAAAATTGCAGTTAGTGCTTAAAGATATTGGAAACAGAAACGATGTAATACTACTCGTAAATACCTTTTACGACAGAATAAAAAACAATCCAATACTAGGACATATTTTTGTTGACATTATTAAAGTAGATTGGGAAAAACATTTACCAAAAATGTATTCCTTCTGGTCAAGCATATTGTTGGGTGAAGGAAGTTATGAGGGCAACCCCATGGAGAAGCACATTGCTTTGAGTAAAATCGTGCCCATGACAGAAATAGAGTTTTCCGAATGGTTAATGATTTTCAACCAAACAGTTGATAGTTTATTTGACGGGCAAAAAGCTACCGAAGCTAAAACAAGAGCTGAAAATATTGCAAGGGTTATGATGCATAAAATTTTACCTTAATGAAAGAATAAGCAAAATCCGATGATAAAAATATATTTTCTATATTTTTGCTGGAAACATACTGTAAAAAACCTTATTATTCAACATTATAAATGTTAATAACATAATCTCCCATAATAAAAATTGCCTTGGTCAAGTTGTAAATTTAGTCTGATTTAAAAATTATTAGATTTATAAAATCAAATTCAGTAATTTAAATTTTTGGTTCATCACTAAATAATCATCGTTGTAATGAAAATATTTTTTTCTACTATTATTTTACTGCTTCTTTTCACTGCAAATTCATTTAGCCAAACAGTAACTATTAAAGAACTAATCGAAAAAGCAAATTGTCGAAATATAGAATGCTTTAATTCATTCATACTAAAAAAAGGCTTCAGTCATGATAGTACCATACATGAATTCAATGGATCAAATAATTCTGTTTGCTTTAAAGTAGATAAAATTAATCCAGATCCTTCAAAAGAAATTTTGGGGGAACCGAATTATGCATGTTTCTCCTCCCCGGACAAAGGAAAAGCAAAAATAAAATTTGGAACTTGCATTAAATCACATTACCGTACTGTATTGGCTGAATTGGACAGTTTAAAATTTCAACCCATAAAAAGTTCGGGTGAGGACAATAAGCAAATCACTGTATATTTTAATTCAAAACAATTTCCCAACATAAAGGTTATCGTCACAGTGACCGATGAAAGCAATAGCAAGGGCGACCGTTGGATAAGCTACCTTTTTGAAGTAAATAAAGAGTAGTTTTGTCCGAAATTTTTCAACATTTTTTTAAAAAAATCAGCTATTCCTATTCCTACTCTATTGCTTGCAACAACATTTTGATTTAATTTCACAGTAAAATTTTCCAGTAAGTCAATTTAGCGTTATGACAAATTTAAAAAGAGTTACAGGTATAGGCGGCATTTTTTTTAAGTGTAAAGATCCTAATAGAATGAAAGAATGGTATAAAACTCATTTGGGGTTGGAAACAGATCAATACGGTACAACCTTTGAATGGCGACAAGGATCTGATCCGGCAAAAAAAGGCTTTACGCAATGGAGTCCTTTTACCGAATCCACTAAATATTTTGAACCATCGACAAAAGAATTTATGATCAATTACCGGGTTGAAAATCTGGAAGCTCTGGTTGAACAATTAAAAAAAGAAGGGGTAACGATTACCGACAACATTGAATCATTTGAATATGGTAAGTTTGTTCATATACTAGACATAGAGGGCAATAAAATTGAACTTTGGGAGCCCAATGACTCTGAATATGACAAAATTGTTGATGGAAGAACTAAATAATCTTCCCCTTGAAAACAAAACTTCTATTATTCTTTTTCAGTATTAGTTTCTTTTGTTGCGGACAGCAGCAGCAATATTGCATTAACTTCCCAAGTTTTAAAACATACATATTTAAAATTTTAGAAGACTATACCCGTTTTCAGTCCGAATATCCAAAACCTCCCCAAGTAACAGATAGTGTATTGCTTGGCATGGAAAGAGAAATCGTTGCAGACGATTCCGCTAAATTCTTTTTGGAAAGATTAAGCAGAGAAAAGTATAAATCGGGAATTGATTATGAAAGTGCTTTTAAGTATATCCATAAAATGGATTATGGTTACTCCTTATTAGCTTTAAGTGTTCAT
>JANOVM010000048.1:0-48252 GCA_031417395.1 Bacteroidota bacterium
AAGAATTATTACCGGAAACAAACTACATTTGTAAACCGGTTTCAGGACTAAAGGACAACTGTAAATCTATTACAGGATTATCTAACTAAACTGTAAACTTTTTTCAGGACGAGTCAGCCCTTCGGCTGCGCTCAGGGACCGGGAATGTATTTTTATTTGGCTTCGTCTACGCTCAGCCGAGCTTTGATCTAATTATTATTCTTCGAAGGAGCTTCTTTGACTTGAGGTAATCGAATTATAATTCTTAAAATAAGAATGATTTTGGCATTGAGTCGAAAACTCAGACTTTTTGATATTTTATTTGATGAGTGCAATCTTTTTTGCTCTGGTTTATCCTTGAGTTTTTTTCTCTTTGATATCCGCGAAAATGTTAAATGTTTTCTAGATGCTCGGCTGAGCGCAGCCGAAGCCTATATACGAACAAGTTCCCGGTCCCTGAGCGCAGCCGAAGGGCAGTTCCATAGCATAGCCGGGATGGTTCCAGAGCTTAGTCGAAGGATGATTCCAGAGCGCAGCCGACGAAACTAATTCAGAATACATGTGGAGTCAACGCATTAAAAAGAGGTTGTTTTATTATCTTACATAAATAGCTTACTTTACTTACTTATTCACAATGAAGACAGGGTAATTAAAAAGTCTTAGTCCGCGCGAATAGATGTCTGTTCATTTAATCAAAGTTGGTGCTCGCGCTTAGACTACTCCTAGCGGGGTAACTAAAAAAGTCGTAGTCCGCGCGAATAGATGTCTGTTCATTTAATCAAAGTTGGTGCTCGCGCTTAGACTACTCCTAGCGCGGGCAGTTCCTTAGCTCATGGAGCGAGTCAAAGCGGTTATTGAGCGAAGCCGAAATGCGGTTATTGAGCGATTTCTAACTTGAACTAAGTGCACAAAGTTTAGGTAAGGTATTATTCTTTGTTCTCTTTTTAACTGGCATTTGAGGTCTTTGCGCAGGACCTCTGCGCCCTTCGTGGTTAATCTCCGACAGCGAAAAGCCCACCTGCATTTCTTCAATAAACCTAACCCAAATAAAAACGCCCTGAACATTTAAATTCTGTTCAGGGCGTTAATTAAAATTGTTCTTTCTAGTTTTGTTTAATTATGCGAATCACATAATTAGACGTAGTAGTACTAATCCTTAAATAATAAACACCATTCGCAAACTCGCTCAATTCAGCAGGATAAGAAGCACCACCTTTCATTATCCAGGTCGAAAGCACCTTGGTTTCAGGGGTAAGTAATTCTACTTTACAAGTTTCTTTGATTTTTCCAAGGTCAATAGTTACTTCCTTATTCATAGGATTCGGATAAACTCCAACTAATCCATCGTTACTAATTCCTTTCACAGTAGCACAGACATCAACATGAATAGTATCTGTGCCTGTGTTAGAACAACCGGTACCTGTATTCAGGTAGGTGTATCCAATTATATGTAAGCCTGCACCTGCTGTTACCGGATCAAAGTTTGTTCCTGTAACTCCTGCGCCACTGAAGATTCCATTGGAAGGTATTCCACCGGAAAGTACGCGTATACCATCACCCGTACAAACTGAATCATAGGGTAATGAAAGCGTCACCACCGGCAAAGGATTTATGGTCACATCAATTGAATCAGATGAAGAACAGGATTGCAAATGAGTAACTGTGACAGAGTAAGTACCTGTTGTATCAACGGTAAGATTTTGACCGGTAGTACTGTCATTCCATAAATAAGTATCTCCCGGATTTCCCGCATGAAGCACAAGGGAGCCACAAGCCGCTGTATCGATTCCAAGATATACAACAGGTGGTGGCTGAACACTAACTTGTACTGAATCTTTGTTGGAACATCCTGTTATAGTATCTGTAACATTTACTTTATACAGTGCTGATGCTGTTGGTAAAGAGTAAGCATTGGCCAATAAAGAATCTACAACATGCTGAGTCGATGACAGCCATTGAATGGTATACTGATTTCGTAAACCAAAACGCATGTTCGGACGTCGGTTAATTGCAGTTCCCGTATCCGTAGCGCAGTTATTAGTAGTGTCCTTGTGGACATAGGTGCAGCTATTAAAAAATGTCGTAGTACTGCGACGCGTACCGGCATTATAGGTTGAAGTAGTATTGTTGAAACAGGTTTCCAGTAAAATATTCGATGTGCCATTCCAATAAAACGATGTGGAGAATGCATGTGCATTAATTCCGAGAATAGGAGTATAGGATACTGAAGTATAAACCGTCGACATAGGAGTAGTTTGAAACGAATCAGTTAGATTTGTTACTGCTGTATTGCCAATTTTAAGAGTGAAGTTTGTAAGAGCGCCAACTCCATGTAAGTTGGTAACATCAAATGTTAAACTGTTAATATAACCATTTGTCATTCCTGCAGCAGTCATTTCACTTGCTAAAACAAGGAATTGGTGTCTGGCTCCAAAACTGGCGTTTCCATATGGTGCAGGATATGTAATAGAGTCGTTTGAATTGTTTCCTGTTCCAAAGGAATAAGACAATGGTAAATTAGAATTTAAGTGAACGGTATCACCGTTACATATCGTATCATTTATAGCAGTAGCATTAAATACAGGTAGTGGATTGCCCGAAATAAGAACAGAATCTATTTCAGAACATCCTGTAGCTGAATCAACAGCCTGTAAATGATATAAGGTATTTGCAGTAGGATGTGCCCAAACAGAATTACCAATGCTATCACTAAGCGTAGCTGTCGGTGTCCAGAAATAATCATAATTCGAATTCGCACTGGTTGCTGTAAAATTCACTGAATCACCGAAACAAACTGTTTGTGTAGAAGCAGAAGCATTTATAGCAGTAGGCGGAGTTACTGTGTAGTTAACTGCTATACGATTACTCAAACAACTGGTTTTGTAATGTACTATGCCGTTAAATACGCGTGGATTAAAGGTGCAATTAAAGGCAGGTCCGGCGTAACCGTCTTTCATCTCAAGATCAATGTTAGAGGTGTTTATATTACCTAACCCGGTTCCCGCTGAATTATAAATGTTAGCTCCGGTAAATAACAACACATAAAACGAATATGTTTTACCGGCGGGAATTAAAATGGACATGTTAATTGGAATGGCTGTTGGTAATCCTAAGCCTGCAGATACTACACCGGAAACAGAATCAACGAAAATCCAACCATTACTATTGGTATTGCTTCCTGCGACATTAAGGAAATTATCTTTACGGTAATAAATTCCCCATGTATTTGTACCAGTGGCTCCATGTCCGTCAAAACCAGTGATAGTAATGTTATTGATAGCAGTAATTGTAAACATAATACCGCTATTGTTATTGGTTTGCGCGAATGTAGTTGTAAGATTTTTTTGCGCGCTGACATTGCCAATTGCTGAAGCATAAAATGAACCGGAAGCAGATACTGTTCGTGTTAATGCAGAGCCTGTATCAATGGCTGTTCCTCCTGATAGTGAGTCGAACCATGCAATCTGGTTTGCACTTGTTGCATTTACCGTTATGGGTCCAACGCCGCAGCGTGGTGCTGCCGCTGTTCCTGTTGGAGGCGCAACTGTTGAAATGTTAATTGTATCCAGTGCTGAATAATAAATGCCGCAGGTGATTGCCTGGTAATATGTTTTTACTCCCGGTGTAACCGTTACCGTTGAATTGGTTGCTCCTGCAACCGGTACCCATGTTGTTCCGTTTGTAGAACTCTGCCATTGTATTGTGGCTCCCGGTGTTTGTCCGGAAAGTGTTAATGTTACAGGCAAACCTGCACAAATGGTTGCAGATGTCGGACTGACACTTCCGCCAAAAATGTTTATGGTAACAGGTGCAAGCGTATCGTTCGAAGAAAAGGCATCTCCTGTAGTTGTAGCTGCAGCATTGAATACATAAGATCCAATAGCGGACATATTATATGTAGTAATAGGTATTGTTGTAACAGCTCCGGGTGCCAGTGTTCCTGTATTTACATATTTAACAGGGAAGGTTACAGGATTCGTGCCTGTTGTCCATACATAAAGTGAACATGGATTGAGAGCGAAGTTGATAGGAAGACTACTAAAATTTTTAATAGAAACAGAAACTGAATCGGCTGCTGAATGACATCCTGTTCCGGGTTTTACAAGTGCGTAAGTTCCCATGTCGATGGTTATTGGAAAGCCATCGAATTCATCTGCACCAATATCGGGTGCGCTTGCACCCCCGTTAATTGAACCGGCAGGTCCCGGACGAACATTCCCGTCAATATCTGTGGTGATTCCGGAAATGGCAACTGCGCCTGATTCAAGAGCTGATCCTGACGGATTGTTAATATGAAGATTTACTGTGGATTGGAATTTAGGATCAACAGCCAAAGAATTGGAATCTACTTTTGCAGTTGAGAACCAGTTAAAGAGTGATGCCTGATCAACACCATTTAGCGATCCCGTAAAATAGCCGCTTCCATTTCCAAACAAATCATTTTTGTCTGATGAAATTGTAAGAGTATCGTTTAAGGATATGGAATAATGTGAACCTCCGCTGCTTGAATTTGAACGTGTGTTTGCAAGAATATTATTTCTCAGTGTATCTATGCCTGTTACTGTTCTTCTCAGAGCATATGTTTTTACTGCTCGTGCAACAACAGAACCACCGGAAACATTAACCGAATTAAAATAGAATTTATCATTTCCTGCAGCAGTTTTCAAAATACCGTTGTATTCATGAGCAGCTGTATAAGAGGCTCCCAGCGTATCGGTACCAATGCTTATCATGTTGTTATCGACAGTTGAATTTCCATTGTTGATCTGTATTCCGTTAATAATGGCGACAGACGTATCCAGGGGAGCTCCCAAACCATAAATGCGGTTTTTTTCAATGAGGTTGGTTCCTCCGTTTGGACCGCTATAATAAATTCCTGTTACGACAACTGCTCCTAAAGGACTTTTGCTTGAAAGTAAACGAATGATATTATTCGTTACAACTTGTCCGGCTGATGTTGAAGTCTGCGATATACCCTGAACGGATGCACTTCCGTTAGTTCCTGTCTGACGGGCTGTGTTTGAAAGATTTTCAATGTTATTATTACTTATAGTGTTTACACCGCCTGTTGTTGATATTCCTCTGGTTAATCCTATTGTACCTGTACCCGTATATTGGTTCGTAAGGTTTCTGATGATATTACCTGTTATCTGACTGGTGGTGTTGTTTCCTGAGCCGGCTATACCTGTGACAAAACTGTTGCCCGTGCTCGAATCACCCGGTGCATTCATCAAACTGTTAGCCTGACTGGAGCTTCCAATAATATTATTTTGAATGGTATTCGTTCCTGCATTAACGGAAATGCCAATTAAACTTGTATTAATTCCTGCAACGCTATCGTTGGCGAATATTCCTCCTATGTTATTTCCAATTATGCTTACATTATCTCCCGAAGATGAACTAATACCTACTGTTTGCATTCCATTGCCGGAAGCTGTTGTTACAATACTGCTATTGCTAGTAATGCTTCCAATTGTATTTGCTGTTGTAGTGCCAATGTTAATATCACCACCGCTGGCAGTAATACCATTAAAGATTGTGGTAGAGCCGCCGCCGCCACCGGTGGCTGCAGTAGCAAGAGTAATGTTTTTAATTGTATTGCCCTGAATTTCTGATGATGAAACCGTATCTGCATTAATACTTATGCCATTGAAACGAGGTGCACCATTACCGCTTTGGTTAATTGCCCACGTTCCTGCACAGCTTGCTGCCGAACCACCAATGAAATTTCCGTTTATCGTAAAGCCATTTCCGGCTCCACCGGAAATGTTTATTGCTGCATGCGTATTTGTACTCAGCGCATAGGTTTGTGCTGTTGACTGATAAAAACTATTATTCGAAATCGTCCATGTTGTATTTCCTGTACCGATATTCATTCCATAATTAGTTGCTGCATTTCCGGAAGCATCAACAAACCAGTCATGGAATAGGTTATTCGTTATAGTATTGGAAGTATTGTTTCCTGTATTAGAAGAAGAATAAAGCAGAACCTGAGGAGAAGTATTGCTTTTAGAAATGTCGCAATTGGTGATGGTATTGTTACTATTTCCTACTGCAGTGGCACCGTTAAAGAAACGAATAACACCGTTTTGCGTTGATCCTGCAGTAGCTCCTTTTATTCCAAGATACTTTAGAGTATTATTTTGTGCATCGTTTGTGAAACGAATAGCGTTTCCGGTAGATAAAGAATCTATTATACTTAAGTTAATGGTCGTGCCGGTTCCTCCTGCTCTTCCATCAATAGTAAACCATGTAGCACCACTCAGGTCAATTGTTTGTGCAGAATCACTCGCTATGGTAAGATTAACAGAACCTGTTTCCGGACGAAGAGTCAGTGTATTTGTAGAAGTACATCCAAGAAATGGTATTACAATTGGAAATGTTTCTACCGTACTTACATAATTAGTTTTCAATTCGAGTATAACAGGACACGATAAGCCATTCGTCTGAAGAGCTGTAATCGCTGACTTTATTGTTAGGTAAGTTTGACCGGGTCCAATTTTAAATGTACCGCATATCGTTCCATTCAACGTAGCCTGGCTTCCGCTTAAATATGTAGCAGATGGAGCATTATCGAAGGAATAAACCCTGAAATAATAAAGTTGTCCTGTGATTAGTCCGGTAAATGGAAGGGAATAAACCGTTCCTGTAGTTGCTTTTGTAGTCGATTGAACTGTTCCTGCGAGCGTAAAGTTTACATTGTCTGTAGATTTATATACAAGAAAGGAGGTATCATTCGTTGAATTATCTACCCAGTTTACTGTCATGCTTGTTGTACCGACAGCGGTAAAGGTCATCGTTATTGGCACAGCCGGGACCACCGGTGTCCAGGAGTATGTCTGACCTGAAGCCGGTCCAAATCCTGTTTTAATAATGCAATTTCTTGTATTTATTGTGCCTGCTGCAGAAGTAGCCCAGGTATTTGTAATAGCAGTATCGGCAACATAACGATTATTATAATCCGAATTGCTGTTTCCACGCAAACCAATTTGCGCAGTATGTGGTGTGCTTGAAACACAGCTTCCATATTTCACGTCAACGACATTTGTAGTTTCTGTAATACGGATTTGGAAATTCAAAGCATCCCCTGTAGCGGCAGAAGCTTTGTAATTTGTCCACTGAACAACCAATGTGCGATTGGGTGCTGAACCGGTTGTCAGGTACTGAAGCACTGAACCGGTCTGTCCCTGCAAATTGTAGTTCAAAGCACTAATTACATTGTTAGTGCCTCCAAAATTGGTGCTAATAACTGTATTGGAGCTAAATCCAAGATTGCTAAAAGCTATATAGCCATTGGCATTGACTCCAAACTGAGTATACGACTGTCCGTTAAAATAAAATGTAAAGCCTATAGGAAGGGCAGCGAAATTATCATCGTTATTCGTCGTATCGCCCAGAACTGTTCCTCCGCTAATAGCAGTATAAGTTCCTGAATTTTGTGAAAAGGTATACGTTGATACCAGTCCGGATGCATTAAGCGTTAGTAAAATCCCACTGCAGAAAAGAACGACTTTACTGTAAATGGATTTAATAAAAATTTTCATGGTTAGATGGTTTTGGCGGGTTTTATTTTTTTGTAGAAAGGTGATTTAGAAAAATGAATATTGTTCTTTTGAGAAAAAGAATTTAATTTATTCTATACAAGAGTAATTGAATTGGAATCATTATGCAATTAAATTTTAATAAATATAGAGTGATGCTGTTTCCTAAAAAATGGTTGGTTTTATAAAACAAAAAAATTTATAGCTAACTATTAAATTTAATAATACGCTTAAAATCCTTTATTAATAAGCATTTTGTAGCAAATAAATTATTTTATACCTCATACTGCTTTTGAAATTTAAAATCAATATGCGAAAATCAGTCGATCACGAAAAAACGCGAGATTTAACAAAGAAGGAAATTTGAACCATTTTGCGAATCTGTTTTCGGATTATATTAAGTTGTCAAATGGAATCACTATTTTTGTATTATGATAAAAAGATTACTAATCATTTGCCCAATTGCTTTATTTTTTATTCTTGCTCCTTTATTTTCCCGGGCACAGACATTCAATTGTTATGTAGCGCATGATCAATTGGTGTCCCCTACTCAATATGATGTAGATGTTTATCTGATAAGTACCAGTACAGATTTTAATCTACGGACCATTCAAAATTGTATTGTCTTTAACCCTGCTTTTATACCTGCAGGGGCAACTGTGACGGTAACTCTTGTTTCCGGATCCTCTCAGTTAAACAGTTATTCCATCGGTCCCATAACCTGGAGTGCTACGGGTTTTGGTTTTCAGACATCTTCCAATCTGGGCTCAACGTGCCAGACAGGAACCTTAATTACAACAACTGTTCCTGTAAGAGTAGCTACTTTTCGGTTGGAGAGTACTTTGCCGTTTAACTGTGTTCCAAGTTATCCCAATATGATTATCCCTACAGATCCTAGTCCACCCGGACTTGCGCTAAAAATGGCTATAACAAAATGGAATTCAACAGATTGTCTTATTGGGGGAAATACAACAATTACTTCAGATGGTACTTTTAGCCAATACCTACCTAATACTGCATACGATAGCGTTAACAATATGCATCCTGTAATTACAGTTCAACCGGTATCGGTTATGAATTGTGGAGCCGGCTATGTAACTTTCAGCGTAAATGCAGTCGGTAATACAGGAATTTCGGCTCCGATAGTCTATCAATGGCTTGAAAATGGTGTTGCTGTTACTAACGGTTCAACGTCCAATGGAGTATACAGTGGAGCAACCACAAACACACTTACTATTACTTCGCCTACTGTTGCTTTAAATGGAAAACAATACAGCTGTATCGTTTCTCAATGCAATGCAGATACAACCGTTTCCGTTTTATTAACAATTAGCAATACAAACGACAATGATGTTTGTACAACCGATTTTTGTGATCCTGTTACCGGGGCTCTGACGCATACACCTTTGCCTGCCATAAACGACAACAATGCCTGTACGAATGATGTTTGCAATTCTATTTCCGGAAACATTACACATGCTGCCATTAATACAAACGATAATAATGCCTGTACAACCGATGGCTGCAACTCTTTAACAGGCGTTTTTCATACAACCGCTACTATAAGCGATAACAATCCCTGCACGGACGATGTTTGCAATACCGTTTCCGGTATAGTTACACATGCGTCTGTTCCTATTAACGACAACAATGCATGTACAACAGATGCCTGTGTTTCCGCAACGGGAGCTATAACACATACTTCAATAAATATTAACGATAACAATTTCTGTACTGTGGATGCTTGCGATCCGTTAACCGGAAACATTTCTCATACTCCCGTAAATGCCAGCGATAATAACGGTTGTACTACGGATGGTTGCAATTCCATAACGGGGGTATTTCATACTGCCATATATATTGACGACAATAATTCGTGTACATTTGATTATTGCAACTCTTTAAACGGTACGGTTTCTCATACAGTATTGATTGTAGATGATTTTGATGCATGTACGGTAGACGGTTGCAGTTCTATAACGGGAGTTTTTCATACCCCGGTAAATTTCAGCGACAATAACGCCTGCACTGCAGATGCCTGCAATACGCTTACAGGCAGCATTACCCATGTTGTATTAAGCAATAACGATAATAACGCTTGTACTACCGATGGATGCAATTCAATAACCGGTGTTTTTCATACTGCCGTTGTTATCAACGATAATAATGCATGTACAAACGATGCCTGCAATAGCTCTACGGGTTCTGTTACACACAATGTTATTAATACAAATGATAACAATGTCTGTACTACCGACGGCTGTAATACCATTACCGGAGTTTACCATACTTCTGTGAATAGTAACGATAACAATGCATGTACAACTGATGCTTGCAATACATCCAATGGAACCATTACGCATGTTTTAATCGCAACAAACGATAACGATGCCTGTTCAACAGATGGTTGCAATTCAATCACCGGAGTTTTTCACACTTATCCAAATATTAATGATAACGACCCTTGTACTGCAGATGCTTGTAATTCTATTACAGGAAGTATTACACACGACATAATAGATATCAACGATAATAATGTCTGTACATCAGATGGCTGTGATCCTGTTACAGGTGTTTATCATATAGCTCCAAACATAAACGATAACGATCCCTGCACTGCCGATGTCTGCAATTCTGTTACCGGATCTGTAACACATGACGATATTACACCACCACCTCCAATAGTAACCGTTGCAAATAATTGCGGGTATTCCGTCCTGACAGCCGGTGGATATACCGGTACCTTGTTTTGGAGCAATGCTTCAACATTGCCTTCGTTTAATGTCACCGGTCAGGGAACTTTTTCTGTTACCCAAACCGTTAATGGCTGTACAAGTCCTGCCGGCAGCGGAAATGCATTTCCCAAAACTTCTCCCACTATAAACCTCGGGGCTGATGTTGTGCTTGCGGCAGGATCAGTACATCAGCTCGATGCCGGACCGGGTTTTGCCGGTTATTTGTGGTCTACGGGAGATACAACGCAGGGAATTTCAGTGCAAACTTCTAACAGTTATTCTGTAACCGTAACCGCGCAAAACGGCTGTACCGATTCTGATACAATTAATGTGAGTTTTGTTACCGGTATTGTGGAAACATTTTCAAATAAAATAATACACGTTTTCCCTAATCCTGCCGGTAATTCCCTGTTTCTTGAAATTGATAGACAAGAAAAAGTTTTGAAAATGGAAATTTATAATGCTATCGGTCAAAAACAAAAAGCAGAGTTTTCTTCAATCGTTGCTAAGCATATACTGGAGGTTAATACTTCGTTTTTGAGTGAGGGTATTTACTCTATAGTTGTTTTCACTGATAAAGGAATTAGAACAAACTTATTTGTAAAAGAGTAATATTCTTTTTTGCCGGGACAAATTATTTTCTTGCTGACTAGTAAGATGATTTCTCAAAATGAAATGGGCAAGAAAATTAAAAAATGAAAAAAATATTTATTTTATTTTATTTGAATTTATTTTGCGGCCCAGCATTTCTAAATGCCCAAAGCCTCGGAAGGGTTGGATCTGCAACAGATATAACAACGACTTGTACTGCAGGAACTGTTTTAATGGGCGGAGGAACAGATGTAGATGCTGCAATTAAATGGATGATTAACAGATCAGGCGGTGGAGATTTTGTGGTTATCCGTGCTACAGGGACAAATGCATACAACAGCTATATCTATGGTTTAGGCGGAGCAAATTCAGTTGAAACTTTCCTGGTTGCTTCTGTTGCAATGGCAAATGATTCAGCAATTGTACAAGCCGTTCGTAAAGCCGAAGCTATTTTTTTTGCCGGAGGGAATCAAAACGATTATATTTCTTATTACAAAGGTACAGCTCTGGGGACTGTCTTTGATTATTTGGCTAATGTAAAGCATGCTCCCATAGGTGGCACGAGTGCCGGTTGTGCTATTCAGGGATATATTTATTACGATGGAATTACGAATGTTCTATCGCCCGATGCATTATCTAATCCATATGCATCAGGCACCGGTATTCATTACAACGATTTTTTAAAAAATCCTTTTTTAACAAATACAATTTGTGATACACATTTTCTAACCAAAGGAGGGACTACAAGTAATGGCATTACCGGCCGGCAGGGAAGATTGATGACATTTTTAGCCCGCATGATTAAGGACCAGAACCTCGTAGATGTGAAAGGAATTGCCTGTGCAGAAGCTACTGCAGTTTGTATTGATGAAAATGGAATTGGAATGGTTGTCGGAAGCGGCAAAGCATTCTTCCTTAAAGAATGGTGTGCCTCGCCGGAAACATGCCTTACCGGAGTACCGCTTACCTGGAATTCCGGAGCAAAAGTATATGTTGTTAATGGTCCCGGAAACATAACAACCTTGCCTGCTGCAAGCAAGTCTGTGAATTTAACGGATTGGACTACCGTAGCCGGAGGGGCCTACGAATATTGGACAGTAAACAATGGATTACTGACTCTTGGACAAACAGGAATTACTCCCACCATAATTCTTCAACCGGCATCGGCAATAAATTGTGGTGCAGGTATAGTAAACTTTAGTATTTCTGCAAATGGAAATACTAGTATTGCCGTCCCGCTTAATTATCAATGGCTGGAAAACGGTATTCCAATAACAAATGGAGCCACTCCCAACGGAATCTATAGTGGAGCAGTCAACAATACGCTTACTATTAGCTCTCCAAATGTATCGTTGAATGGTAAGCAATATTCCTGCATAGTCGGCCAGTGTGGGGCTGATACAAGTATTGTTGCAACGTTAACTATAGTAAATGCTGATGATAGTAATTATTGTACAAATGATTATTGTAATACGCTTACAGGAGCAATTACTCATGCATTGGTATATATTAATGACAACGATACATGTACGGCTGACGCATGCAATTCGTTAACAGGCGATATAACTCATGAGGTTACCACTTCTTCTCCCTCTGTTACTGTTACGAATAATTGTGGATATTCTGTTTTGACGGCTAGTGGATATACAGGGTCCTTGTATTGGAGTAATAATTCAACATTGCCTTCATTTACAGTTCTCAGTGCCGATACTTTTTATGTAACTCAAACAGTTAATGGCTGTACAAGTAATCCCGCCAATGGTATTGCATTTCCCAAAGTTTCTCCTTCAGTATATCTGGGCGTAGATGTTGTACTTGGAACAGGATCAGTTTTTCAGCTGGATGCAGGTCATGGTTTTGCAGGTTATTTGTGGTCAACAGGAGATACGACACAAACAATTTCTGTTCAAACTTCCAACGCTTATTCAGTTGCCGTAACAGCTACAAACGGCTGCACTGCTTCCGATACAATTATTGTAAGTTTTGCCAACGGTATAATAGATAATATTTTTACCGAGGGCATAGATGTATTTCCAAATCCTGCAGATAATTCTTTATTCCTTGAATTTGACAGACAAGAAAATGATTTTCAAATAGAAGTCTTTAATGCTATCGGTCAAAAACAAAAAGTTGAAGTTAGTTTAAATTTATCCGAACGCTTTAAAGAGGTAGATATTTCTTTATTACCTACAGGTATTTATTCCATAGTTATTTTTACCGACAAAGGAAAAAGAACCGGGGTTTTCGTTAAAGAATAATTTTATTCCCGCCCGCTAGAGACAGATTGCAATCTGTCTCTAGCAGGCATAAAAATTGCAATCTGTCTCTAGCCAGCCAGCGGGAATAAAATTAAAATCTAAACCCTAGACACAAACCCATCAATCGAACTCCGTAAAAAGGACCGGTGATTTTTGCATCTATTAAATTTCCTGCTACGGTAGCGTCTACTTTCCATAAAGGTATGTCAATACTTTCTATATCTTTTTCCAGATCTGCTTTATCAGCTGCATTCATATCACTCATATCGCAAACACCGTCAAATTGTCCATCCATAACACCGGCAAACGGCCCAACAATCCACCAGTCTAATGTTACTGATTTTCCAAGCCCCCATTGCATGCCCATCATTGCACCACCACCAACACCGTTCAGTTTACCCGTAACGAGAGCTAAATGTTCAACTCCATTGCTTGGAGTAAATAAATAATCCTGAGTAAAAGTAAGCTTAGTATATCTTACAAATGTTGCAATATAAAAACCAAGCGGGGCTCCTTTTAATCCGAAATAAAAGCGATATTCAGGAGTTATGGTTAATTTATCAAACTTCGTAGATTCAATTGCTCTTCTTGCATCATCATTTCCGCCAAATTGATCAAGTAAAGTACTTTTGAAAGGAAGATCAACTCCTGAAGAAACACCTATTCCAAGACCAATCGATTTGTTTAATCCCAGGCTCCGCTCATACTGCAGCATATAGTGCTCAATGGCAACAGAGCTCAGATTAAATTTGATTACATTTTTTCCAAGTATTGATGGAGTTATTGCATTTACCTGACTCATGGAATTGCCTGCGAGTAAAGTGCAAATAAAAACAAGTAGTAGTGATTTTTTCATAATAGTTTTTTTTAATGTTATAATAAAATGTTTTGTGTAGTATGTTAAACAATAAACTATTAAATAATTAAACAATGTCTATAAATAATTTTCTACAATCAGAATTAATTTTCCTTAATCAAATATAATTCTTTGAAGTTAATTTTCAAAATGAATTTGAATATTATTCTTTGGAAAGGCCCGGAAAATGGGCAATATTATGTAAAGCTAAAATTTCGACTTGGGGTGTTTTAAAGAATTGATGGCTGTTATTACCAAACAATTGGTAGAATTAGCTTAAAGATTGGTAAAGGAAATTAGTATGAAAAAATTAAATTATTTTTTATTTTCGAGATTTTCACAGGAATGTCCTGCTTTATTTAGCATATTATTTACCTGAATGTTTCGGTAATGAATAAAATTGAGTAAACCGGAAAAACCGATATCGGATAAACTTATGAATTTATGAAGTGATTCGTCGTATTGCTGAATCGACATTTCCTTGCCTGTATCCTCCAGCAATGCCGGCCTGATAAGATTGTGCATTTTTAAAATAAAAGTTTTAATCGAATCGGATGCCATGATTTTATTTATCCTGCACAATTCATCGAAGTATTTGCTTCTTAATTTTTTATTGTTGAGAATTTTCACCGGCAAAGGAAGGCTAAGGAGATAAGAATTCGATCCGCCGGGAAGAATTTGAAAATCATCTTTGTCTTCTTGTTTATTCAAAGCATTATTGTAATCCCATGCCAAAAAATGATACTTACCTTCTGTTGAATCTCTGTAGATGTAATAATTCTGGCCAAAAAAATAACTATCCCAGTTGTTAAAGATTACATCAGCAGCAAAAACAGGAATGTAGGAGTCGAAATCAAAATCAGTTGATAAGCTGTCGTAAAATACTTCGGCAGGTGTTGTGTTTATTTTCTTTGCGAATGCAATCAACCGTGACCAGGTTTCAGGAGTGTTTTTATTTTTTATTTCAAAATTCCTCCAGAACGAAAGCGTGTCGTCGGGAAGCCAGAACAGGGAAGATGCAACGCCCTTTATCAATTCTCCTTCGCCATCTTTGAAATGCATTCTTAGATACGATTTATCTATTTGTTCAATGACAGAATACAATCCTTTGTAGATATCGTTTACATATACTTTTGCAAAAGAAGTACGCGGAACTATCAAACCCGCATCTCTCAAAATTTTGTATCCTACCGTATTTCTAAGCATACTGGGATCGGGAAATTCATTGGAAAGATTTAGAGCTCGAAGACCTTTGTAACGTTTCCCTTTTACAAAAGCATTAAAATCAATTTTCATTGGCTTTTTCCCCGAGGTTATTGAATAAGTGTAGTTGCCTTTAAGCTTAACTCCAATACTGTCAACAGAAACACCATCGATTTTTATAGTAGCCATTGCCATAAACCGATCGAGGGAATCGATATCATGGAATCTGTTATATCGGTTTTCCAAGGTGTCCCAATTGTCTTTTTCCGAAAAAGTAAGACGTATTTCATGAATGGTGTCTATCCTGAAAATGGTATCGCCTGTATTAACTTCTCCTTTCACCTGAATGTTTAAAGTGGAAAAGAGAGTAAACAGTAAAAAACAATTCAATTTAGAATGCAATAACATTGTTAAATTATTGGGAATATTTTTTTGTTGCATATGTTGTGGAACCGCAGGATACTAGCCTGACAATTTTGTATGCAAATATAGTTTGTTCTGTTAAATAGACCGTTAAAATGCGATCTTAGCTGCAACTAATTTAGGAATAATTAGCATCCTTTCATTAACAAATTGATTATATCTTTGCCTCCCCAATAATTTTCATTTATGGATAGAAAACCTCGCGTACGATTTGCTCCAAGTCCGACCGGACCGCTTCACATGGGCGGTGTTCGTACCGCTTTATACAATTATCTTTTTGCAAAGAAAATGGGCGGCGACTTTATCCTCCGCATTGAAGACACCGACCAAAACCGCTTTGTGGAAGGGTCTGAACAATATATTATTAATTCATTGAAGTGGTCCGGTATCACTCCCAACGAAGGTGTTGGATTTGGTGACGGACCTTATGCTCCTTACAGGCAGAGTGAACGTAAATTAATATATAGAAAATATGCCGAGCAGCTTGTAAAAGAGGGCCATGCTTATTATGCCTTCGATACTCCTGAAGAATTGGAGGAAGTGCGCCTTGGTATGGAAGCGGATAAATCGACTTTTTCCTATAATAGTATTACAAGAAATAATCTAAAAAACTCTTTAACGCTTTCTGTGGAGGAGGTAAAGAAACATTTAGATTCCGGAAATGCTTATGTAATTAGAATAAAAGTTCCTGCCAATGAAGAATTGCGGGTGAATGACATTATTCGCGGATGGGTTGTCGTAAACACCATTGAAATGGATGATAAAGTTCTTTTCAAAAGTGATGGAATGCCAACCTATCATTTGGCAAATGTTGTCGACGATTATCTGATGAAGATAACGCATGTTATCCGTGGGGAAGAGTGGCTGCCTTCTGCGCCTCTGCATGTTTTGTTGTATCGTTTTCTTGGATGGGAAAATGTAATGCCGGCTTTTGCACATTTACCTCTTTTGCTAAAACCCGACGGCAATGGAAAACTTAGTAAACGTGACGGCGACAGACTTGGCTTTCCGGTTTTCCCTTTGAATTGGAAGGATCCGCAAACCGGCGAGTTATCTTCCGGCTATCGTGAAAAGGGTTATTTCCCTGAAGCTTTTATTAATGTTCTGCTATTACTTGGCTGGCATCCTGAAGGCAATCAGGAATTGTTTACCATGGATGAAATGATTGAAGCGTTTTCTCTCGACAGAGTAAATAAAGCCGGAGCAAAGTTTGACCCCGAAAAAACAAAGTGGTTCAATCAACAATATCTAAAAAAACATTCTGACGATGATCTTGCAAAGATTGTAATGAAAGATATTCAAAATAAATTAAAAACCGGAGAAATTATTTTTGATGAAAGTTGTCCTTCAAACTTTGAATCGCTGATTTCAAATTTAGATTATGTAAAAGAAGCAGTGAGAATTACCCGTGAAAAGGTTCATTTTACAAATGAGTTTTGGAGTGTTTGTCATTTCTTTTTTATTCCTACTGATACTTATGAGGCAGCTTTTATTGCAAAAAAATGGAGTGATAAAGCAAAAGAATTTTTTGGAACGTTAAAACAGAATTACCTCAATTTAAAAATATTTGATCTTGCGTCTATAGAAAACATATTCAAAGAAATAGCTATTGCTTCCGGTGTAAAGCCCGGAGAATATATGCAGCTCTTCAGAGTATTACTCATAGGCGTTTCCATGGGTCCTGCTTTATTTGATACTGCTGCTTTGCTGGGAAAGGATGAAGTTATCAGGCGGATCGAAAGGGCTTTGAAAAAACTGCCTTAAGATAGCAGAGAAAAAATTATTACCTTTTAAGAAATTGATATTTTTACATTAAAACTTAAACGATGAACGGAATAATATCTGTAAACGACATACATCTTTATGCTTTCCACGGTTGTCTGCCCGAAGAAGCTGCCATTGGAGGAAACTACACTTTAGATTTGAAAATTTTTACGGATTATACAAAAGCTTCTATGAACGATGATCTTTTATATACTGTCGATTACTGCATCGTATATGAAATCGTAAAACGAGAGATGGCTATTCGTTCTAATCTTATTGAACATGTTGCACGCCGCATTGCAGAGGCATTGAAAAAGGAAATTGGCCGGATTGAAAAAGTTGAAGTCGTATTGACAAAAATTGCGCCTCCCTTAAATGGATCTGTAGGCAGCGTTAGTGTAATTGCAGTTTATTAATTGGCAAATTCGGTTAATTTTATAGGGGAATTTAATTTCCTGACTTATTTATTCGAAAGAAAAATATACTAATTTGGTGTTCTCTTTAAGAAATCAAAAACGACAAATAAATGAAATTTCAAAAAACTTCATTGCTATTATTCTTATTTTTTGTTCTACTTAAAAATTTAACTGCACAACTTGCCGGTGGGACTTATACTGTTGGAGGAGCTTCCCCTAATTATGCTAATCTGCAGGCAGTAGATACGGCTCTTCAGTCCGGTATCAGTGGCCCCGTAGTGTTTAATGTTCGACCCGGAATATACCCGGGAAAGCTGAACATTGGAGCAATAGCCGGTTCTTCTGCAGTAAATACAATTATTTTTAAAGCAGAAAATGGTGATAGTACAAGTGTTGTTATTACAGATTCATCAAGTACTTCGAACAATAGTAATTTTACAATTTTTATTTCTGCTGCAACCCATGTCACTTTCCGCAATCTTACAATTCAGCGTCCCGGTATAAATAATTATGCAACCGTTCTGTATATAGGCGCAAACTGCCGCTTCCTCCAGGTCAGGAATTGCATTATACAATCGGGAAAGACAAATGGCACCAACGATAATAGTTCTTTAGTCAGTTTGCCACTTGGCACTCCAAATGATTCAAGCATTACTTTTTCAAAGTGTGTCTTTAATAATGGATATTATGCTTTAAGAATTATTGGACAGTCAAGTACATTATTAATTCCCTTAACAAACATTTCAGATAATATCTTCAGCAATCAGACAGGGGGAGGGATTCAACTTTCATTTGCATCCGCACCTGTAATTAATGGAAACGTAATTACAACAAATGTAGCAGCTTTCGGCTTTCACGGTATTTCTTTAAGGAGGCTACAGAATAATTATCAGATTCAAAAAAACAAAATTACAGGGCTAGCTCAAGGTCAGGCTTTGTACATGGATACCTGTTCCAGTACTCCGGGAACCGAAGGACTTGTAGCCAATAATTTTTTGCAAACTCAAGGATTAGGAACGGCATCCGGTATTTATATTTCTCAATGCTCAGGAATTCACTTTTATTTTAATACGGTCCATGTGGCAACAACCGGTAATAGCAATGCAGCATTTCGATTAAATAATTCCGGTAATTCTTTTTTAACTGTTAAGAATAATGCTTTAGTTAATTCAGGCGGCGGTTATTCATATTATGTTCCTGCAGGTGGATTGGGAAATTTTATTTCGTCGGATTATAACGATCTTTATGTAGGCGCGAATTCTCCGGCACTGGCTTATGTTGATACCGGTGCTGCAGCAAATTTAACGCTCTGGCAGTCTGCTTCCGGTTTAGATGCAAATTCTGTTTCCGGCGACCCTCAATTTGTTTCTGTGATTGATTTGCATGCAGGAAGTACAGTAATAAATAATTTAGCAACACCCATTGCCGGCATTTCAACGGACATTGACGGTGATCCACGCAGCTTAACGACGCCTGACATAGGTGCCGATGAATTTTCGCCGCTTTCAAATAACCTCGGGGCTTTGGCCTTTGCTTCCCCCGTATCGGGTGAGTGCGGTGACTCATCAACGGTTTTTGGAATTGTAATCCGTAATTTTGGACTAAGCACTCAAAGCGTCTTTGATGTTAAAGCCGATTTAACAGGATCCATAACACAATTGCTAACTGAAACATACAGCGGTTCACTTGTTGGTAATGCTATTGACACAATATATTTCTCACAAACATTAAATACATTTCAGGGAGCATCCATTAACGTAAAGGCTTACACTTCCCTTGCCGGAGATCAGTTTAGTCTGAACGACACGATTGAGCAAACATTTTCATTTGGCGGACACCCAAATGAGCCTGTTGTTGTATCTCCACAGCAACAATGCGACAACAATGTGCATATTACCGCTGCTGTTGATTCAGGAAATGTACTTGAGTGGTTCGATCAGCCTGTTGGTGGCAACCTATTACATATTGGACAGTATTTCAGTCCCGTAATTTCAGGAGATACAATTTTTTATGTAGAAGCACGAACCGGAAGCGGTACTTCCGGTTGTTTAAGAATTACGGAAATTGATCTTAGCTACGATTATATAGAAATTCAGAATTTATCAGGTACCAATTTCGATGCAACAGGATGGCAGGTAATTGCCAGTGATGATTACGCAAATATTAATCTTATAGCCGACAGTACGTGGAAACTAGGAACATTTAATGCAAATCAGGTACAATACAGAACTGATCTTTCTACCGATAACTATTGGGGTCATAACCTTAATTGGGAACCGGGAATCGGCAATCCGGGCTGGACAATGATTATTGATAATAATTATAATGTTGTTGATTTTTTCTCATGGTCATGGAACAACCTGGCAATTGATACATTTAATGTTATTGTAGACGGACACACAATAACATTGGGTTCTGAATGGAGTGGTGCCGGCAAAACGACTTGCGCAACGACTGCTGAAAATTTACAAAGATTTGGTTCCGTTGATCATAATGATTCAACTGATTTCAGCTGTGAGCAGCCTACGAAAGGAATTCAAAATACAAACATACAATCTGTATTCATTAATTGCGGTATTGGCGCTTGTCCAAGTGAGCGTTTACCAATTGATATTATGCTTGTTCCCGGTATTACAACTAATCTGGGTAATGATACAATTGTACCTTCAGTTTTCACAATTACACTTGATGCAGGAGCCGGATTTACTTCTTATTTATGGTCGACCGGTGATACCACACAAACACTAGTGGTTGATTCTATAGCAACCTATTGGGTAACTGTTACCGGTGGGCCCAATAATTGTTCCTATTCAGATTCCATAAATATTTTATTGAATGTTAGTACAGGTAATATTATTGGTGATGATGAATTCTCTTTTTATCCAAATCCTGCTTCCGAAAAACTTATTATTTCCGGAAATGTAAATGTTTTAAAATCGGCTATAATTCGTGTAACCGATTTACAGGGACGCATAGTTGAATTACTTACTGTAAAACCATCTTCCAATCAAGCGATACTTGAACTTAACAATCTTAATGAAGGTATTTATTTTCTGCAGATTATTTCTGGAGATAGGGCAGGGGTTAGAAAGTTTTCTGTGATAAGGTAATGTAATTTTAGTGCAATGAATAAAGTAAAAAAGCACAAGCAGTCTTTAAACGCTGTCCTTTGTCCTTCAAACTTTTAAAAACCTTATAGCTTAGACAACGCCGAAGGCAATTCCATCGCTCTCCTCCATGCGGATAGCTGTCCCAGGTGCATAGACTCATGGCTCACACACATAAAAAAAACCAAGTCCAACATTGTAGGAAAATACATATTGAACCGCCATTTTATTTTTTCATTAAGTTTATTTTCATCAGAGAAAAGTAGCAGTTCTTTAACAATCTCGTGCTGTTTACTTAGTTCGTTTAATAAAGTGTTTTTATCCGGATATGCTTTTGCATCTTTTTCAGGCAGTGTCGGGTCGCCTGGACCTTTTCTCACAAATAGTTCTTTCCATCCTTCGGGAACAATAAAAGTTCCTCCGAGATCTTCTGCCATCAAAGCGCTTCCTGTAACGAGGTGACCTAGTGTAAAAGCCGGATGATTTTCAAAACCGGGAAAAGGAGATGCAGTCATCAAATCATCGTCTACGTCCTCTACGAGCTTTTTAGCCCACTGAAAATTAAAATCATACTGTGCAATGATGGAAGGGATAGGATTCACGAGGAAGAAATTATTTTTCAATTTGTTTCAGCACTTCATTGACTTCCTGCTCTGTCTTAAAAAGTTTTTCTTTACAGAATTTTATTAATTCTCCTGCGCGTTTTACTTTTTCACTTAATGCATCAACACCTATGCTTCCCGATTCTATTTCCTTTACAATGGTTTGAAGTTCTTCAAAAGACTCTTCATACGTTTTTCTTTTTTCCATTACTGTTTCTTTTTATCTATTGTGCTGTGCAAAATTCCATTTGCCAAAGTAGTTTCAAGCGACATTCCCGGTTTTGCTATTTGCGCATCTGTAAGGACTTTCCCATTATGCCTTGTAATCGAATACCCGCGTTTAAGCGTATTTACAGGATCCAGCAGGTTTACTTTACCGGTAATATATTCAAGCAATTCTTTTTGTCTTATAATCGTTTGTGTTGCTTCTTTCAGGTTTTGTTTTTTTATGGCTTCATTGGAAGACGAAAGTAAAAAAAATGCTTTTTCCCTGATTTCAACAACAACTCTGTTAAGATCCGATAAAAATACAAAATGATTTCCGAGTTTTTTAGCATTAACCACGGTATGAATGGCTTGAGTTAAAAATTGTCTTGAGAGTAATAAATAGCTATTCACAAATGACGGCATAGCAGCATGCAAACTTTTCAATTCAAATTCCTGCTCGCTTAGTTTGTGATTGACTATAAGACAAAAAACTTCTATGTAGGATGACAGCGATTGTTTTTCATCGCTGAAATATGTCTTTGATGCTTTACGGAGAACAGTAATATTCTCACTCAGACGATTGGCTTGTAATTCGAATTTTTCAAGTAGAAATGTCGCCGCTGCAGTAGGCGTAATGCAGTTTTTGAAGCTTACCATTTCTACGACAGTTTCATTGGTAGCATGGCCGATTCCTGAAATAACAGGCAGACTTGTTCGTGCAATCGTTGCTGCCAGTGAATAATCATCGTAACAGGCCAAGCCGGCATCACCGGCACCACCTCTGACAATTACGATAGCGTCGAAATTTTCTTTCCGGTCTTCAATAATTTTAAGGGCGCGGATAAATGAAGGAACGGCATTTTCACCCTGCAGCACTGCTTCAAACAACGTGCATTGGATTAAAAATTTCCTCGGATAATTTTCAAGCGTGCTTATAAAATCCTGGTATCCCCGACTGGTATCTACTGAAATAACAGCTATCCTTCCCGGAATAATAGAAATTGGCTGTCTGCGATTCAAATCAAATATTCCTTCCGCTTTCAATTTTGCAATGGACTCGTTTTTCATCCTGGCCATTTCCCCTAAAGTAAATGAAGGTTCTATGTCAGTAATAAACAAGGAAAGCCCATGGACAGGATGAAAACTAACGGAACATTGAAACATAACTTTTATTCCGGCTGCAAGCTTTGTTTGAGTTATGGAAAGAAACTTTTCACAAATTGCATTGTATTTATCAGCCCAAATAATTCCATGAAGCTGGGCAAGGATAGAGGATTCATTTTTCTCAATTAATTCGAGATAACAATGTCCGCTTTGAGTGTGCAAACTTATCCTCGATAATTCACAGCGAACCCAAAATAATTTACTCCCATACGTATTCTTAATTACAGACTGAATACTTTGCAGCACTTCAAGTAAACTGTAGCTCTTTAGATTGACTGCAATACTGCCTTTTTCCATCTTTTCAAATATAAATTTTTTATTCAGAACAGGAATACGTTCATCCGTAAATTTTTACTTGTTTCTGTAATTGATTTGCCATAAAAATGTAACAAAAGCCTCAAATTTATTGTATTATGTACATTAAAATGCAATTTAGATGTTAACTTTGTAAAGTCTAAAAATAAAGTACCATTAACTAAAATCATCATGGGTATTCGATCTTCACATACGTTTTTATTTTTTTTCCTCTCCTTATTATTTATTTTTAATGATAGAGCTTTTGCTATTTTAGCTGCAGAACCTACTCTCCAGCCATCTTCTTTTACGGCAGCTTCAACCGTTTGTAATGAAATAGACTTATCGTTTGTTGCCGGTGATGGAAGCAAAAGGATTGTAATTGCTTCGGCCAATGCTCCTGTAAGTGCTTTGCCTGTTGATGCACAGACATACACAGCAGGTTCCTTATTCGGTTCGGGAAGCAACCTGGGAAATGGAAATTATGTAGTATACAATCAAGGCGGAACTTCTCTAAATGTTACAGGTCTTCAGGGAGGAACGCAATATTATTTTGCAATCTTCGAATTCAATGGTAGCCTGACGGGAACTAATTATCTTTTGACTAACTACCCTGAGACAAATGCTTTTGCCCTTGGTTTTACAATGACAATATCCTCTACTTCGCTCGGAATTTGCAGAGGAGATTCTGTTCAACTCGATGTACAGGGAGCTAATACATATCAATGGAGTCCCGCAGCAACATTATCATCAGATACAGATTCTATTGTTTGGGCGAAGCCAATTAACAATACCTCCTATAATGTTTTTGGAACGGATACTGCCACCGGCTGTACTAATTCCAAAAGTATTTCTATCACTGTATATCAGCTACCCAATGTTTCAATTGGAAGTTTTTCCAACAAATGCATCAATGCTCCTTTGTACACACTTACTTCCGGCAGCCCTTCCGGCGGAACATATTCGGGAAATGGTGTTTCCAATGGAAAGTTTAATCCAGGAGCTGCAGGACTCGGTCAGCAGATTATAACTTATACCTATTCTGATATTCATAATTGTGTTTCCTCCGATACTTCGAACATACTGGTTATCAATACACCGAATGTTATCCTTACTGCTTTCAATGATGTTTGTATAAATACTCCTTCGTTTATTCTAAGCGGAGGTAATCCGACCGGGGGTAGTTATAGCGGTACAGGTATTTCGTCAGGACGATTCTTTCCGTTGACAGCAGGAGTAGGACAGCACCTGATTCGTTATGTTTATTCCGATGTTTCCGGCTGCAGCGATACAGCTGAAGTATATATTCGTGTGAGAGCTCTGCCCAATGTTGTTTTTGCTACTCTTTCTTCGTCATGCCTTAATACACCTCCGTTTACATTTACTGCGGGAACTCCTGTTGGAGGAACCTATAGCGGAAATGGTGTGAGTAATAATCAATTCTCTCCTCTTGTAACCGGAGCGGGAACATTTCTCATTACCTATAATTATACTGATTCTTTCGGTTGCAGCAGCTCTGACACTTCCAATATTACTATTCGGACAATCCCTCCTGTTGGTTTCTCAGCACTTAATTCTGTTTGCCAAAATACGGGACCGGTTACTCTTTCCGGTGGAAGTCCCGCCGGTGGTTCTTACAGTGGTAATGCTGTTGGTTCAGGAATTTTTTTTACAGGAATTGCCGGTCCCGGACAACACCCGATTACCTATACCTATACCGATAATTTTAATTGCAGCAATTCAAGCAGCCAGAATATTACTGTTAATCCTATTCCTTATCCAAATTTGGGAACCGACCAGACGGTTTGTTCCAACGAATCAGCTTACCTGACTGCCGGAACTTTTGCTTCATATACGTGGTCGACAGGCTCACACACTTCTGCCATCAATGTTGATACTACAGGGTATGGCCTTGGAACTTTTCCTTTCATACTTACCGTTACCAATAGTTTTAATTGTGTTAACCGGGATACCGTATTAGTCACTTTTGACGGTTGCGTAGGAATGAATGACCTTGTGACTTTGGGAGGTAATACATTTATTGTTTTTCCAAATCCTTCTCAATCGAATTTTACCATGCGCTCTGGCGAAGAAGTCGATCTTTTTATTTACGATTTAAGAGGCGCTCTTTTAATGGAGAGAAAAAAAATTAAATCAGAGTTAACCTTCGGAGATTATCTCCCTTCAGGAACCTATATTCTAAAAATACTCTCAGGCCAAAGGGTATTCAATAAATTGATAGTAAAAAATTAGGTCCGGCAGTGCAACATTGTTTTTCATTCTCATAAGAGTAACTGGAATTCAAAAAAACTGTTCCATAAACTTTTCAACCGAAATAATCCCGGAAACCCCTTCAGCAGCGCATTTTAAAGGCATTTGATTTGTTGATAAAATGTCAATATTTTCTTGATTTATTCCTGAACCCCTTTATCTTTGCGCCCTTGAAAGAAATAAAATGATTAAATTAAAGCTCTCTGAACAAGACCAGGTTTTGATGCGTAAGGTTTGTGAATTTCAATTAAATTCTTTTCAAAAGATTCTTGCAAGCCCTAAGCAAACTTCTATAAGGGAAAAACTTATTGAATATCATTTAAGCGAGATGGAATTGAAGTCCATGATCAAAGGAGTGGCAGAACAATACAGAGAGATTCAACTTACACCGGGCTCTCTCTTTCATACGCATGCGGATTTGTTGGGTAATTTTCGGGAAGCACTCGATTTTAATTCTCCCGGACTTTCTGATTTTTCGGGTGTGATTCCTTCTCTGATGCGGAAACTTGATTTGGCAATCTACATTTTGCAAAACAAAAATTAATCACTTTTTATTTGTTGTATTACCCCAGTTTGATGACAAATTGTTTTAACGGGTAACTCCATTTTTAGAGAAAAACCTTTTAGTAATCAGGAATGTTAATATTTTGTCATCTTCCTTGATTTCATAGATCGTAAAATGTATTAACATTACCTTTACTACATATGAAATATATCCTTACTCTGATTTTTGGTTTAACATGCTTTTGTGTCAAAAGCCAGAACAATTTTACCTTTAATAATTCTATTCCTGTAATAAAAAATCTGCCCCTTGAATTACCTTGGGCCGGAGGCTTAAACTTTCCTGTATTTTCTGAAATAGATTTGAACGGAGATAATGTACCCGACCTTTTTGCTTTCGACCGCAGTAATAACAGATCTCTTACTTTCATAAATAATGGTACAGGCGGAATTCATTGCTGGGAGTATGCTCCACAATATGCCAGTCGTTTTCCGGTTTTAAAAGGCTGGGCTTATCTATACGATTATAATTGCGATAATAAACCGGACCTTTTTACCACGAATTATCTCAACAACGGTATTGCTCAGTTTCGCAACGAGTCGCAAGGCAGCAACATTGTTTTTACACTTGTAGATTCAACAATGAAATACGATGGCGGCGGACCGATTCTCTTCAATATTTTTGCAAGTTCTTATCTGGTACCCGATCTTGATGATATTGATGGTGACGGTGATATGGATGTTCTTGGACAACAGTTTCAATGTGCCGGTGCTTTTGCATATTATAAAAACATGTCAATGGAAGATTATGGTGTCTGTGATTCTCTGAACGATTTTGTTCTTGTATCAAATGCCTGGGGAGATTTTGCTTTACGATCAGGATTGTTTGCAAATGTTGCCGTTGGATCCTGGAATATCAGCTGCTTTCAGAATACAGGCGGTGGTTCTTATGAATTGGCAGTGCGTGACGATACCTATGCCAATATTCGTACAATTGATATCGATGGAGATGGTGATAAAGATGCACTTATAGGCGACTCTCAAACCAATAACAGTTTGTTGGTTATTAATGGCGGCACACCCAATAGTGCTCATATGGTTCCGCCTCAGGATACATTATTTCCTTCGTACGATACCTCCGTTAACCTTCATTCTTTTACCACGCATTCATATCTCGATCTTGATAACGACGGTTTGAAGGATCTTGTAGTAACTCAAAGTGAATACGAAAATAATAAAGGCGTTTGGATGTATAAAAACACAGGAACGAATCCTGTTCCCGTATTTAATTTTCAGACCAACGAATTTCTTCAAAATGAAATGATCGATGTCGGTGAATCTGCAACACCCCTTTTGTTTGATTATAATGCCGATGGATTAAAAGACTTAATTATTGGCAATAAAAATCTCACCACATCTCCAACAACATATACTACAGGACTAACCTTGTATAAAAATACAGGCTCTTCTTCTGCACCTTCTTTCGAGTTTATAACCGATGATTATGCCGGCTTGCAAATCCTTAATTTGCCCGGGCAGATCTTTCCTGCATTCGGAGATCTCGATGGCGATAACGATGAAGACATGATCCTGGGTCTTGATAACGGACGAATTGGGTATTTTCAAAACACAGCCGGCCCGGGCGTTGCAGCGGTTTTTGCAAACCCTATCTTCAATTACATGGGCATTAGCATTGGGCAGGCAAGCACACCTCAATTGTTCGACCTTGACAAGGATGGTTTACTCGATTTAGTGATTGGCGGTAAAAATGGCCTGCTGAAATACTTCCGCAATGCCGGTTCAACGGGTAGTCCCTTTTTCTCAAACAGTCCAACAATTGATACACTTGGAAAAATCAAGGTTCAAACTGCCGGTTATCCTGATGGTTATTCAGTTCCTTTCCTCTTTGAACAAAATGGTGATTTGCGCTTAATGGTAAGCTGCATGAAAGGAAAAGTATATCTCTACGGAAATATTAACGGTAATCTAAATGGTACATTCACCTTGTTGGATTCAATTTTCGAAAACTCGGCCGGCTACCGATTTTCATATAATCTATCTGTTAGCGGCGGTGATCTGAATGGAGATTCTCTAACCGATATGCTTTTAGGTCTGTATGGCGGAGGAGTTCAGATCTATTATCAGGATACATCAACTACCTCAATTGCTTCTGTTTCTGCTAATGATATTCTGAAAATATTTCCCATTCCTGCTTCAGAAACAATTGTTGTTAAGCTGTCACATGCTGCAGGTAATTATACTTATAGCCTTTTTGATGTTACCGGAAGGCTTATTCTTTCCCAAACACATGTTGGAAATTATACGGTTCTTGACGTCTCCGGAATTGCTCCCGGTGCTTATTGGATGCGTGTTTCGTCAGGAAATTTTGAAGTTACCAAAAAGGTAATTATAGAAAGATAAACGCCCTAACATAATTTTTCTTTTTTTATTATGAGTTTATCTTACCCGGCAGAAATTTTGCAATTAGAAATTGGACAGCTCATTGTGAAACTTGCGCAAATAAAAGATCCTGAAAAGTTGTTTGAAGAATTATTAAGCAAAAGCAAGGATCATCCCGATGTTATTAATGAAAGTATTCCTTACTGGGGAGAACTTTGGCCCTCTGCCATTGGCCTGTCGCAGTTCTTAACAGAAAATGCAAGTCTGATTTCAGGAAAAAGTATTTTAGAGATTGGCTGTGGTTTAGGCCTGCCCGGAATTGTATCTTCTCTGCTTGGTGGAAATGTTATTATGACTGACTACCTTCCTGCTGCACTTCAGTATGCCGAATATAACTGGAAGTTAAATATTGTTTCAGCTCCCGATATGAGATTACTTGACTGGAGAAATATAGAAAAAGTTGCACCTTCCGATGTCCTGCTAGCTTCCGATATTGCTTACGAAAGTAAATCGTTTGTTCCCATTATCATTGCTCTTAAATCTCTTGTGAAAAAAGATGGCATTATCCTGCTCAGTGAACCCAATCGTGTTTTCGCAAAAAAATTCATTAAGGAATTACAAGACCACTTTACTTTCTCTCAGGAAATAAAATTAATTGAAAAAGACGGAATCAAAAATAGGATTTCAATTTATTGCCTGAAGAAAAATTAAATCGAATTTCTTTACTTTAATTTTGAGTAAAATTTTTTTGGGATTTTCTCTTTCTTTTGATTTGACAATTATGTTTTTCACCATTTCCCCTATTATATAGGGTTGTAAAGAGGGCTAAAAAAAGCAACCTTCGCTTTATGATTCGTAAATTACTTCGTCCTGCCGATGATTTATTGTGGATGATGTTCCCGTCTTTATGCGCAGCTTGCGGAAGACCGTTGTTTAATGGTGAAGAATGCATTTGTACGCTTTGTCGTTTTCATCTTCCCCGGACAGGGTTTCACAGGGAAAAGGAAAATTCAGTGGTAAAACAGTTCTGGGGAAAAGTGAAAATACGGGAAGCAACAGCATATTATTATTTCAGCAAAGGAGAACGCGTTCAGCGGCTCATCCATCAATTAAAATATAAAGGCCGAAAGGACATTGGATTAGTAATCGGAAAATTAATGGGACTTGAGTTGCAAAACTCAATCTTTGAGGAAGTTGACCTGATAATTCCAGTACCCTTGCATAAATCGCGTTTACGATTCAGGGGGTATAATCAAAGTGATTGTTTTGCTGAAGGACTTTCAGCCGGACTTAATAAGAATTTCTCGACTACAGCACTTTTCCGACGGGAAGCTACAAGTACACAAACCCGTAAACACCGTTTCGAGCGATATAAAAATGTCGAAAATATTTTTGGTGTTAAAGACCCCGGTCAGGTAGAGGGTAAAAAGATTTTGATTGTCGACGATGTTATTACCACAGGTTCTACCCTTATATCCTGCGCAGAGGCACTCTTGAAAATCCCGCGAACGGAAATCTTCGTTGCTGCCCTGGCTTGCGCATAATTTTTCCATCCCCGAAGAATTTTATCATCTTTGCAGAAAAAAGCGGTGGCTGAGGAAATCATTATTAATAAAAAGTTAACCAAAAGGGAGAAGTATGAAGCTTTAATGCCTCAACTCCTTTCTTTACTAGAAGGGGAGAATGACATTATTGCAAATACAGCAAACATTACAGCTGCCTTAAAAGAGGTTTTTGATTTTTTCTGGATAGGTTTTTATTTTGTCAGAAGTACCGGAGGAAAAGAGGAACTCGTTTTAGGTCCATTTCAGGGTCCGGTAGCTTGTGTTCGTATTCCAAAAGGAAAAGGCGTTTGTGGAACAGCATGGGATAAAAAGCAATCGATTATTGTGGAAGATGTAGATAAATTTCCAGGTCATATAGCTTGCAATTCTTTGTCGAGGTCTGAAATAGTAATTCCTGTTATAAAAGATAACATTGTTGTTGCAGTACTCGACGTTGATAGTGAGAAATTAGCTGATTTTGATGTTGTCGATGAAGAATATCTTAATAGAATTACTGGATTAATTTCTTCAATGGTATGAAAAAATTGCATCTTTTATTTTTACTCACATACGTATTGCTTTTAAACTCCTGTGCTATACAGGTGCCGCCCGGTGGCGGACTTAAAGATGTTGTGCCCCCTAAGTTATTGTCGACCGAACCTCAAAATTATTCCACTGATTTCCGGGGAAAGGATATTCGTTTCGATTTTGATGAATATATATATACCCCTGAGCTTAGCGAGCAGCTTATAGTTTCTCCTTTATTAAAATATACCCCGGAGACAAAAATAAAAAAGAAGTCACTGCTGATTCACCTCCAGGACACCTTGCTTGAAAACACTACCTATACCATGAATTTCGGTAAAGGGATTTCCGATAATAATGAAGGAAATAAACTTGAAAATTTTCAATTTGTTTTTTCTACCGGACCGGTAATTGACTCATTAAGCATTAGCGGCAACGTATACAACGCTTTTAATAAAAAGGCTGAAGCCGGAATTCTGGTAATGCTGTATCGTAAAAGCGAAGACTCTCTTCCTTTTCTTGTACGGCCGATTTATTTTGCCAGAACAAGCGATTCAGGCGAATTCGTAGTTCGTAATATTTCTCAGGGTTTTTATAAAATTATTACTCTTAAAGAAACCGATGGAAATTATCTCTACACAGCGGGCGAAGAATCGATTGGCTATCCTGATACATTAGTTCGGTCTAATTCAGAGAATGTTAATCTAAGATTGTTTAAAGAAAAACTCAAGCCTCAGCTTTTAAAGGCATATTCTGAATTTCCCGGAAAAGCAGTACTGGCATTCTCCTCAACCGCTGATTCCCTGCCTTGGAAATGGATTACCGATACATCAAAGCTTTCAATCTATTCAGTAGAATATTCGGTCTTGCGCGATACAATTAGTATATGGTATCAAAATATAGCTGCTGACTCTATAAGTATACGCTTCGACAATAATTTTTCAAAAGATACAGTAACTCTTCGTTTATTTAAAAACGCACCGGAAGGCCGTGGAAAAAAAACCAACGTCCTTGTTATTACTCCTCCATCCGGTCAACAACATCTTTACCTGCCACTTTATTTGCAAAGCAATCATCCGCTGGTGATTTACGATTTTAGTAAGATAGTATTGAACGAAGATTCTTTAGTCGTAACTCCTCAGTTTGCTTATGTGGATTCTTTACACACAAAATTATCCGTAAAATACCCATGGAAAAGCAAAGCAGGTTATTCCTTGTTTATTCCTCCTTCGGCATTGAAAGATATATATGGTTTTACTAACGATAGTTTAAGAATTCCGTTTTTTACGCACAGTGAAACAGATTATGGATCTTTAAAAATAAAATTTAAGAAGCAGGTTTCCAACCCTTGTTTAATTCAACTTGTAGACCTTACCGGAGAAAAAGTATTTAGAGAATTTTATGCTGAAAAGGATACCGTATGCGAATTTAATTTCCTCGATGCAGGAAGTTATAGAATAAAAATAGTCAATGACCGTAATAAAAACAGAATCTGGGATACGGGAAATTATATGAAACATTTTCAGCCGGAGTATATTGATTTCTATCCGGAAACTATTATTGTAAGATCAAATTGGGATGTTGAAATAAATCTAAGACCTGATTTTTCAGAAAAATAGTTTTTTTTCTACTGAGGTTATAAGGTTTTTTTCTAATGGAAGATTGATGTGTCTGAGCTTCTTGGTAGAGAGGGATTTCCTGCAAGGTAATTGATAATAAAATTAAGGCTCTCTGAGGTAACAAATAATTAGCGATTCCCAAATCACTATAATAAATCCCATTGAATAAAATTAATCGCCTGTGCAACCTTATAACCTTAGTAGAAAAGCGATTCCCCCATTACCACAACCTTATTACCTAATTGAATAGGTCTGCACAATTTTTTTTAGAATTGGTTTCAGATAAAATTAATTAAAACAAATGAGGTAATAAGGTTTATTTTACAGTAAGATTGATGTGTCTGAGCTTCCTAGTAGAGAGGGATTTCCTTGCCGGTCATCGATAAAAGAATTATGACGATTCGAAGCAACGGATAATTAACTGTTGCCAAATCACTATTCTATCTCCCATTGAATCAAATAAATCGACTATGCAACCTTATAACCTTAGTAGAAAAGCGATTCCCCCATTACCACAACCTTATTACCTCATTGAATAGGTCTGCACAATTTTCTATCTGACAATTATTGTCTGCGAGTAACGGCTATCTTTCGTTAACATTTCAAGTAAATAAACTCCCGGAGCAGTAGAAGAAGTATTCATAAAATATTTTTTCTCTCCGTTGTTTATACCATTAAAAACAGGAATTACAGTTTGTCCAAGAACATTCTTTAGAGAAATGCTTATGGAAGTATTATCCGGTGTAACTACAGGAATACAAGTTATTCCATGAGAAGGATTAGGAAAAGTTCCGGTGAAATCGATTTTAACTGAAGCAGTAGTACTGATTCCTGAATTTAACATAACATTAAATTTCCAAAACCCCGAAGGTGCAGGCATAGGGCGCACTTGTGTTTTGCCGGATACTGAACGGCCTTCAATATAATAGTAAACAGTACTTCCACCAACCTGTGCCGGAATGTCGCCTGACCAGTTGTATCCTCCTGTATTGTTCATGGAAATGCTTTGCCATGGCTGTGCAGTATCTGTTGTATAATAAATGTAAGCTTGTTGTATGCCGGAAGCATGCTGAATGCGTGCTGCAACTGTATAAGGAACAGTAGTATTGTAGGTATCATGCAAAGGCTGGTGAGAAATTAACAAAGGATCTCTTGCGGCAATTTCTTTTGTAATACAATGTATGGCACCCAGCGAAGGAATGATGCTGTTGCAATCGATGCCAACAACTTTATAACCGGGCAAAGCTTCCTCGTAAATTCTTGTTGCAGTTGTATCGTATTTCGTTTCGTAAAACGGAAGTATTATTGTCTTGTTTACAAAGACAGAATTGGTAAATGTCCGATAATCTGCATTGGAATTGTTTGGATAAAGATTGTTTGCATCGGGCGGCATAGGAATTCGTACAACTTTGTATGGTGTTCCAAAAACCGAATTGTAATTGGAAAGTACATACTGGAGGTTGGCTTCTATTTGAGGGCCATCGGCAATGGTAGCAGGATATTCTCCCATCAAAATTGTTTCTTCATCAATAAGTTTCATATGCATGTCGATGTGATGTATGCCATCGTACGGAAGCACTTCCATTTTTATATACCTGTCAATACCCATGAACCGGTTCATTATGGAATCGATTTGCGATTCCGTTTTAGTTGGATTTTCATTGAGAATAAGTTTGGATGAAAACCCTGTGCCAAAACCATCGCACATAAAATTGCCGCCTGTATGTATAAGATCGTAAGGAGCGGTAGTTGTTTCAAACATGGGTAAGCCGGTATAGTTCATAATTGACGATGGCACTGTATCATCTTTCGGACGTGGTCTGTTGTAGGTCCAGTCTATCAGTGCCAGAGAATCTACATCCTGACGGTAAATGTTCCATTGCCCGTAATCACGACACCAGATTGAATTGAATGGTGCAATCAGGTAATTAATATTTGTAAAAGGAACACCGTTTGAGGTAAGCGTATTTTTTACGGCATTTGAATCGCTGCAGATAATAATCACCTTAGTTTCTGTTTGTGCTGCACGTGCAATTTCAGAAAGTATGGTAGAATAGCCTGTCCATGCAATCATTAATGCATCTATTTCTTCCCATTCTGCCGATGCTCTAACGGGTGTTCCGGGCGGTTGTGTCGTACCGGAATGGTTCCGGAGACTTGCCTGTTGAAGATAGGAAGGCATGGCAGATAATTCCTGAGGGGACATTCTGTTACTGCTTTGAGCAAAAGATAATACCGGAAACAGAAGTAAGAATAGTATTGATTTTTTCATCTTTGATTTTATTGAATAGTGAATGTACTAATTTATTTTACAGGTTGAAGGGAAATCCTCCGTATCAAAGTTTAATCTCAAAACTATCGCTGTCTGAGAAGAAAGCAAATTGCTTTCTGAGTAAATCCTGCGGCTCTTTCGATAGTGTAAAGGTCTTACTAAATTCACCCGAGCTTCTCTCTTTATCCATTTTTTCGCCCATAAAATCTATTACTGCCGAATCGCCGGAATGGAAAATTTGATTTCCATCGTTTCCATACCTGTTCAGGCCTATGGTGTAACTTTGATTCTCTATAGCTCTTGCAATTAATAATTGTTTCCAGGCATAAATGCGTTTTTCCGGCCAGTTGGCTAAGTATAGTAATAAATCGTAATCAGATTTTATGCTTCTCCTGCTCCATACCGGAAAGCGCAGGTCATAGCAAACTAGGGGAAGAATCCGCCAGCCTTTTACTTGAACAATTATTTTTTTTTCTCCTGCTTTGTAGATTTTTTCTTCTCCTGCCAGACTGAAAAGATGACGTTTGTCGTAATATTCATAACTATCCGGTGTCATCCAAATTAGGCGATTGAAATAATTTCCGTTTTCTTCAATGATTAAACTTCCGGTTATAATGCAATTTTTCTCCAGTGCTTTTTTTTTCATCCATTGAACGGAAGGACCGTCCATTTTTTCTGCCAAAGAAGAAGCATTCATTGAAAATCCTGTCGAAAACATTTCAGGTAAAAGAATAAGGTCGGTTTCTTCTCTGATGGCAGATATTTTTTTGGAAAATTCCAGAAGATTTTTCTCTTTGTCTTCCCAGAGAAGGTTGCTTTGAATGATCGATACTTTGAGTTCTTGCATTTCTGTTATCTTGCTTTTTTTAACGTAAATAATTTAGCATTTAGAATTGAAAAAAGAATTTATTTCACGGAACATATTTTTTCTGCTGCAGCTTCAAGGGTTTCTCTTTTCTTGGCAAAACAAAAGCGAAGAAGTTTGTTGTCTATGGCCTGATGATAGAAAGCAGAAACAGGTATTGAAGCAATTCCATATTCTTTCGTCAGCCGTATTGCGAAGTCAGTATCTTTTTCTTTGCTAATGGAACTGTAATCCAGACATTGAAAATAGGAGCCATGTGCAGGACGGCATTTAAATTTGGAGTCCTTAATAAGCATATTAAAGTAATCGCGTTTCTCCTGATAAAAACCGGAAAGACCTAAATAATTTTTATTTTTTATATAATCTGCCAAAGCATACTGAATCGGAGAGTTTGTGCAAAAGACAACGAATTGGTGAACCTTCCTGAATTCCTGCATAAGATTTGCAGGTGCAAAACAATAACCAATTTTCCAACCTGTAGTGTGATACGTTTTGCCGAATGAAAATATCACAAAACTTCTTTCAGCAAGTTTAGGGTAATGCATAACACTTTCATGGCGCAGCCCGTCAAAAATAATGTGCTCGTAAACTTCATCGCTTAAAATGCAAATATCTCTGTCTGAAACTATCTTCTCCAACTCTTTCATGTCAGCACTTGTAATGGTCGAACCGGCAGGATTTTGCGGACTGTTAATTATAATCATTCTTGTTTTCTGACTGACAACCTTTTTTACTTTTTCCCAATCCAGTGAATATTCAGGCGCTTTAAGCGAAACATATACAGGTATACCACCTGCAAGAATGATTGCAGGAACGTAACAATCGTAAGCAGGTTCAAATACAATTACTTCATCGCCTTCACGAATAGTTGCTGTAATGGCAGTATAAATAGCTTGTGTTGCACCGCTGGTAATAGTAATTTCTGTATCCGGATGATATTTGATTTTATACAATTCCTCTGCTTTTTGTACAAGGCTTTCTCTTAAGGGTAATATACCCTGCATGGGGGCATACTGGTTCATGCCCTTTTTCATGTATTGATTGACAAGAGCAATTAATTCTTCTGAAGCTTCAAAATCAGGAAAACCCTGAGATAAATTTATCGCCTTATATTGAGCTGCAAGTGAAGACATTACAGTAAATATCGTTGTACCCACTGCAGGCAGCTTTGATTTAAAGGTATTGGGATAATTAGGCATAGGCTTATATAAACAGGCTAATTTTTTTTAGCCTTCCCAAAATAATACAAAATAATCAAAAGCAGAAAAGGATTGGAATAATTAAAGCATTACATCCATCCAGGATTGTTGGTAATGATACCCATTTTGTAAAGGACGATGACAGCAACAATCATTACCAATAAAGCAATTCCAAAAGTCATTGTCAGCTTTTTGTACAAGCTGGCTTCACCTTGAAGTTTTAGCCTTTTTATGATATTAAAAATGACATTTTCTGCCCTGTGAAAAGCGCTTTCGCTTTTTACAATATAATCAAAAGCACCATATTTCATGGTATTTACGGCTACTTCAATTCTGTCCTGTCCACTGAACATTACAACCTCTGTGGCAGGCTTTAATGCTTTAATTTCTTTTAGGATATCAACTCCATTCATTGCACCTTTTCCTACTTTGTCAAAATTATAGTCAAGGAAAACAACATCAGGATTTAATTCAATGTTTTTCAGGCAATCTTCTCCGCTATTGTAAACATGGACGTTAAAGGTTGAGTACTTGCTTAGATAATCTTGCAACATGGAAGATTGCATTTCATCATCATCAACAATAAAGATGTTTTTTAAAGTTTTCATGGTTTTGTGTAAACGTCAAAAGTAAAAAAATATTTTCATCAAACGGGTAACAGGAAAATAAGGTTATGAAATTTCCTGTTTTAATTCTACCATGGCTTGTTCGCAAATAGTAGTGAAATTTTGAAGTATTTCAGGGAGTTTTTCAACCTCTGTTTTTGTGCCTGCCATTTTTTCGATATTTTTAATCAGGTCTTCTCCACTTTGAATTCCCATATATGTTATCTGAGGCTTTAGTGCATGTGCTGTTCCCCGGAGTCCATCGTAATTCGTTGCGTCAAGTTGTTCTTTCATCAGGGTTAATTGTCCCGGACAAAGATTTAAAAACATGGAAATGTACTTTTTCATCTTTTCAGGATTGCCCCCTGTAAATGAAGTTAGAAAGGTAAGATTAACTGAATTAGCCATATTATTTTTGATTGATGTTTTTAGTATTAATTATAAAATTAATTTTTTAATCAGGTCAATAAAATTATGAAGCGATGATTTTTTCATTTCTAAGTTTCCCTAGTTTATTGAGTAGATTCTGTGATTCAAAGGGTTTGGAAATATAATCATTCATTCCGCTTTGAAAACATTTGGCTACTTCCTCTGAAGTCACATTAGCAGTCATAGCCATAATCTTCATTATGTTTTTAGGAGAGGGTAGGGAGCGTATGTTTTTCGTAGCCTCAAAACCATCCATTTCCGGCATTTGTATATCCATAAGTACTACATCGTAGTCTTGCTGTTGAACCATTTCTAAAGCGATCTTTCCATTGTCAGCCACATCGATTGTTAATTCACCGATAAGATCGGTTAGTGTATCTACTGCAACCATTTGATTAAAAGGATTGTCTTCAACCAGTAAAAGCCGTATACCTTTAAGTTCTGCAGCATCAATATCGTTTGCGGTATCTTTCCGTTTCCCCAATTCGCTTTCTTGACCAACAAGATAAGGGATTTTGATAATGAAAGTAGTTCCCTTACCCACTTCGCTCGTAATGTCAATAGTACCGCCTTGCAATTCGACCAGTTGTTTTGAAATAGTAAGACCCAATCCTGTTCCTCCGAATTTACGAGTAGTATCGCCGCTTGCCTGGGAGAAACTTTCAAATATTTTTCCAATGTTTTCAGGTGCAATTCCAATTCCTGTATCAATGACAGAAAAATTGATTGTGCATACATCGCCTTTTCGGCTTTCAGCTTTAATGTCTAACGTTACCCCGCCTTCCAGTGTAAATTTAATTGCATTACCGGCAATATTTATGAGTATCTGGTTCAGTCGTGTAGGGTCGCCAATAATTATCTTTGGTAATGCAGGGTCAATCTGAGTTTTGAAAAAAAGTTTCTTGTCTTCAGACTTAAAAAGCAAGGTGTGGTAAACAGTTTCAATGGAATCTTCAAGGGAAAAGGAAATATTTTCAAATTCCATTTTTCCGGCTTCAATTTTTGAAAGATCAAGAATATCGTTAATGATTACCAGTAAATTCTCTGAAGATTTCTTAATTACATTAAGATACTTTTGCTGCTGTTCATCAAGATTTGTTTTTAATAATAAATTCGTGAGTCCCATAATAGAATTCATTGGCGTCCTTATTTCATGACTCATATTCGCCAAAAACTGCTGCTTGAATTTTTCGCTTAACTCTGCCCTTTTTTTATCTAATTCAGCAATTTCTTTTTTGATAATTGTCTCTTCAAGCATTTCATGAGCCTGTTGACCTTTGCGAAACAGACGAATCTCAGAAATAGTCTTTTGTATAGTCGTTTCAAGATCTGTAAAGTCAATGGGTTTGGTCACAAAATCAAATGCACCGCGGTTCATGGCTACACGAATATTTTCCAAATCTCCATAAGCACTTACCACAACTGCTTTTTGTTCTTTGAAGTTTTCTTTAAGCTGAACAAGAAGCGTCAATCCATCCATTTCAGGCATGTTAATGTCTGTTAGGATCATGTCATATTTCTGCTCTGCCGCACGAAGCTTTTCCAGTGCTATTCTGCCGTTATGAGCGAAGTCAAAGACAAATTCATTGTTGCGAATTTTTTGACGAAACCGTTGACGAATCAGATGTTCCAAATCCGGTTCATCATCGACAACTAATATATAAGCTGGGCCTTCCATTTTTTATTGGGTATTATTTTTTATTGAATGTTTAATATTTTTTCTTTTAAAGCACTAAAATCAACAGGTTTACTCATAAAATCGTCTGCCCCTATTGAAATTGCATTGTTGTAATTGCTTTCATCACCATAGGCAGTAATCATCATAACCTTTAGTGTTTTGTATTCACTCTTAATGATTTTTAGCAATTCCAGGCCCGTCATACCCGGCATATTGATATCGCTCAATACAATAACAACATCATATGGGTTAAGGCTTTTAATAAAAGTTAAAGCATCTTCTCCATTAAAAGCGAAATTCATTTCCATTAAACCGCTTCGAATTTCTTTTCTGAACCTCTGTAAAAATAGATGTTCTACATCATGTTCGTCATCTACAACCAGGATCTTTTTCATTTAGTCTTATTTTATGGGTAAAGAAATATTAAATTCTGTAAACTCACCGGGAACGGAATCGACAAATAATTCACCATTATGACCATTGACAATAATATCATAACTGATAGACAAGCCTAATCCGGTTCCGTCTCCCGCAGGTTTGGTTGTAAAGAACGGATTAAATATTTTTTCCCTTATCTCAGGGGGTATGCCTTTGCCATTGTCGTGAATCTTAATTAAGATATTGCCATTGGTCCTGCGTGTGGAAATGGAAACTTTTGGTTTATAATTTTTTTCTTCGATTTTCCCGCGTTCATCTACTGCATAAAAAGAATTATTAAAAATATTTAATATAACGCGGCTTACCTCCTGAGGTATTACCGGTACTAAAGGAAGTCCGGGTTCTAACAGTTTTTCTAAAACACAATTAAAACCGGGATCTTTAGCACGCATGCCATGATATGCCAGAACGAAAAACTCTTCTACTAATTTATTGATATCTGTCGGTATTTTTTCATCAGGAGCTTTTCGACTATGCTGGAGCATACTTTTAACTATGCTATCGGCTCTTTTCCCATGAATAACTATCTTTTCAAGATTTTGTTTTACGTCATCAATAATGCCTAACTTCTCTGATTCCTCCTTAATTTCCTTAAATTCCTCTAGTAGCTCGACCGACAATTCTGAAAAATTATTTATAAAATTCAATGGATTTTGAATTTCATGAGCTATTCCTGCCGTCAATTGACCTAACGATGCCATTTTTTCAGAGACGATAAGCTGAGTTTGAAGGCGCCTCTGGTTCTCCATTGAATTTGAAAGTTCTGTGTTTTTATCCTGAAGCTGATTGGTCATTAAGTTTACTTTTTCTTCCAGCTGAATATTCTGATTGATAAGAGAATTCGTTCGAAGACGGATATAGAAAAATATCACCAGCGTCACTATTAATGCCATGAAAGCAGTAAGCCACCACGATTTCCAAAAGGGTAGTGAAATAGTAAGCAATGTATGCTGCTGAATACTTGCCGAAATACCATCCTGAAAAAAAGTCTTTTCAACGATATTGCCGTAGCTATTAATAGTGCTCACGCAAATAAAACAGGATAAGAATAGGAGGAATCGTTTATTTTTCATTCTGAATTATAGCCTGACTTAAAGATTTGCCATAAAATCTGTAAATCTTTCGTTCAAAAGCGAAAGCAAATTGTGAATAACGTTGGTGCTCTTTTGTACCTGTACAATAATAATCAATTTATGAATAGCAGCCAAACATGAATTATAAGATTGTAAAATCGCTTTTGACTTCTTCAGGGGACTTTATTCTTCTCAATGAAATTCATTCTGAATCCCTTGATGGTGGCTTAATTCAGCTTTTTTAAAGTCTGCCGGAATGAAATTTTATGCCGCCCGGGGGCTGAAATCTGCTTCCTGTAAAAACGAATGCTCTCTAGTCAGCCAGACTTGGGCAAAGCCAAAGGATTCCCCTATGAGAATTCTTTTCGATTGTGGAAAACTTATTTAAGTTTATGTGTTTTAACTATGAAAACTTCGTTGATTTGCCTATTGATAAACCTTAAATCATTTTAAAAATGGCAACTAAAAAAGCTAAAAAGAAATCACCGGCGAAAGCCAAATCAAAAGCGAAAGCTCCTAAAGCAAAAGCGAAAGCAAAAGCAGCTCCTAAAGCAAAAGCGAAAGCAAAAGCAAAGCCGGCTAAAGCAAAAGCGAAAGCAAAAGTAAAGCGTACGCCTAATGCAGCCTTTATGAAACCAATGAACATCAGTATGGCTCTTCAGCCTATCGTGGGCAGCAAACCGCTTCCACGTACTGAAGTTACTAAGCGTTTGTGGGTGTACATTAAGAAAAACAATCTTCAGGATCCAAAGCAAAGACGTAACATCAATGCTGACGATAAACTGATCAAAGTTTTCAATGGCAAAAAACAAGTATCAATGTTTGAAATGACAAAACTTGTTAGTCGTCACCTTTCTTAATGAATAGCTTCTAGTAAAAGAAAAACGGCGCTGATTCAGTGCCGTTTTTTTTTACCCCTAACTGAGAACATTCAAGAGGTTTAGCAAGCTACACTAACTCATATCGCTTGCCCGGAAGGGTTTTTAATAGTCCTGCAAACTCCAGATTCAATAGCAGAGAAGATAGTTTATTAACGGATATATCGGTTAAAATGGCAAGGGCGTCTATTCCTGTCATTCCGTTTTCTCCCAATATCCTTACAAGAGTTCTTTCTTCATCGGATAGCGTATCAAATAACTCTAGTTGATTTTTCTTTTTAACTTTTCCTTTTTCATCATCCCAAAACATCATTTCGGCAATATGGCCGGCATTTTCAAACAACATTGCTTTGTTTTTCCGAATCAGATAATGACATCCTTTTGAAAAATGATCTGTACTGCGCCCCGGAAGGGCAAATACTTCACGGTTGTAGTCGTTGGCCAGATCTGCAGTAATCAATGCTCCTCCTTTTTCAGCAGATTCTATTACTATTACAGCATCACTCATTCCTGCAACAATTCTATTCCTTGCAGGAAAATTGTTTCTGTCAGGTTTTGTCATACTTGCATATTCAGATAGCAATCCTCCGCAGTCTAACATCTTTTCTGCAATGATCTTATGATCGGAAGGATAAATTCTGTCAAGTCCATGAGCGACAACTCCAATGGTAGGAATAGTGTGTTTTAATGCACATTTATGAGCCTGTACATCTACTCCATAAGCAAGCCCGCTGATTATTGTTACATTGTATTGCGCAAGCTCCTGAACAATTTTTTCTGTCATGTCTTTTCCATACGGTGTAATAAAGCGGGTACCCACTATGGCCAGCATTCTTTGTGCATTCAAATCGGCTACACCTTTGTAAAAGACCATCAGAGGTGCATCCTCACAATTTTTTAATCGTGCCGGATATTCCTTGTCCAGAAAATAAAGCGGCCTGATCCCATTTTTTTCCATGTAATTAATTTCTTTATCTACACCTTCAAAAAGATCCTTTTTGTGAATTAGCGAGGCTCTTTCTTTTCCTATTCCTGGAACCTTTTCCAATTGTGATTTTTTCATACGGAAAATGTTCTCTATAGTCCCACAATAACTTAGTAAAGCACGGCCGGAAACAGGACCTATTCCCGGTAAAAAGTGCAAAGCAAGTCTGTATTTTAACTCATCTGTCATTCCTCATCATTAATTTTATTATTATTGCTCTATGCGAAACGGCAAAATACTTCAGAGAAAACATACCGGCAACAGCAATGTCGTAAAAGCTTATTTTATTACCCTCTATATAATAGTCCAATCGACATTTTCTTTTGCCCAGAGTGTTGCCGGAAAAATTACCACATTCAAAAATAATGAACCTATTGCAGGTGTAACAGTAATTGTTGACGATAGCATAGGACTAAATTCAGACATGAATGGGAATTACAGGATTCAACTGGACGAGGGTGCTCACAATGTAAAATTCAAGATGATTTCTTTTGAAACTCAAAATCACATAATTTATCTTACCGTAAAGGAAAACCTGGCTTTGAATATTTACATGCATCCAAGCCCTCAGCTCATCAAAGCTATTGTCGTTTCTGCAGGTAAATTTGAGCAAAGATTAGAAGATGTAACTGTTTCAATGGAAGTTCTGAAACCCGAACTGGTTGAAAAGCGAAATACAGTAACCATGGAGGATGCCGTAGATTATATCCCCGGTGTAAATGTTATCGATGGTCAGGTGAACATTCGTGGAGGAAGCGGCTGGAGCTACGGTGCAGGAAGCCGTGTACAAATTCTTGTCGATGATCTCCCACAGCTTACAGCCGATGCAAACGATACAAAATGGACGTTTCTTCCCATTGAAAATATCGAACAGGTAGAGGTTCTCAAAGGAGCTTCAAGTGTGTTGTTCGGATCCTCGGCACTAAATGGCGTCATTAATTTCCGGACTGCATATCCCAGAGATACGCCTGTGACCAAGATAAATTTATTTGCGGCTTTATACGATAAAGCGTACATCACCACCGATAAAAAATATTCGTTGAATTATCAGGAGAAATTATCTTCTTACCGGGGTTTTAGTTTTCTTCATAGCAGGAAAATCAAAAAGCTGGAACTTACAACCTCAGGAAATTATTTTAAAGATAATGGCTACAGGCAGGGTGAAAATGAAGAGCGTGGGAAAATTGGATTCAATTCACGTTATTCTTTTAAGCTGAAAGGCTTGTCTGCAGGATTAAGTGTCAATACAATCGTTACCAAAGGAACGCTTTTCTTCCTATGGAAAAATGATACTACCGGTGCTTATTTACCTGCCCTGAATACGTTAAGTGATTATAAGACTTACAGAACGGCAATCGATCCATCACTTACTTATGTGGGCTCCCATGGAAGTTCCCATAAAATAAGAACACGCTGGTTTAATAATACCAATACCAATAATACTAATCAATATTCACGGGGAGATCTGTTTTATACAGAATATCAATATCAAAAACACTTTGAAAATTCACTCATAATTACTACCGGCATCGTTGATATTTTTTCTAGGGTTAATAGCGAAATGTTTGGTGATCATAAGGGCAATCAATCTGCAGCTTATTTACAAGGAGATTTTAATGTTAAGAAGTGGACATTTTCCGGCGGAGGGCGTGTGGAACAAAGCAAGGTGGATGAGATAAAAGACAAATGGACTCCTGTCTTTCGATCTGGCATTAACTACAGGCTCTTAGAGGCAACTTATCTGCGAGCATCTGCCGGACAAGGCTATCGGTTTCCTTCTGTTGCGGAACGGTTTGTCAGGACCAATGTAAGTGGTATTAGTATTTTTCCAAACATTGACCTTCAGCCGGAAAAAGGATTCAGCGTTGAAGCCGGAATCAAACAAGGTTATGCTATTGGCCGCTGGAAAGGTATGATTGACATTGCTGTTTTTGAAAATGATTACAAAAATATGATGGAATTTGTTTTTGCACAGTGGGCTACTGAATTTGGCTTCCTCCAAAATTCAGGTTTCAAATCCGTAAACGTTGGTAAAACCCGGATTCGGGGTATCGATTTCAGTATGGTTGGTGAAGGAAATCTTGGACGAGAATTCCACTTAACAGCCATGATTTCTTATACATTATTAGACCCCAGGCAACTTACCTATGATAGTGCCTATATAAAAAAGATTGGTGTTTTTAACTACCTCGGCAGCGACAGTTCGGACTTTCTTAAATACAGGTACCGTCACATGGTTAAAGGAGATGTAGAACTGGGATGGAAGAAATGGTCACTGGGAGGAAGTGTCCGCTACAACAGCCGGATGCAAAACATCGATAAAATTTTCACCATAAGAAATGGTTTGCTTGATTTTGCTTTTCCTCCGGGCTTAGGAATTGCCGATTATCTAAAATACCGTGGCAAAGGGGATTTGATAATTGATAGCCGTGTTTCGTACAAAGCTTCCAAATATTTTGAAGTGCAATTTATTGTTAAAAACCTGCTCAATTATATTTACATGCAGCGTCCGGCGGACATGCAGCCGCCAAGAACATTCGTTCTTCAAACAGGTCTTAGGTTTTAAGTAACATTGTTTTTCGCACTGACAATTTTTCTACTTTTACGAAAAATAATATTGAATGAAGATTATAGGTATTGTACCTGCCCGTTTTGGATCAACTCGTTTCCCGGGTAAACCGCTTGCTGATATCAACGGTAAAAGCATGATTCAAAGGGTGTATGAACAATGCCTCCTTTCGAAACTTCTTTCCAGACTTGTTATTGCTACAGACGACGAAAGAATATTAAATCACGTTAATGAATTTGGAGGAGAGGCTATACTTACGTCTCCTCAACATCTGAGCGGGACGGATCGTTGTGCTGAAGTCATCGAAAAAATGGAAAATCCCATATACGATGTTGTAATCAATATTCAGGGAGATGAGCCTTACATTCATCCTGATCAGATTGATTTATTGTGTTCAACTTTTGAAAGAAAGGAAACAAGATTATCAACGCTGGTAAAAAAAATCACCTCGACGGATGAATTATTCAATCATAATAATGTAAAAGTAGTTCTCAATAAAAGAATGGAAGCAATTTATTTCAGCCGTTCCCCAATACCGTATAACAGAAATTTTCCTGAGCAGGAATGGCTCAAATATTCTACTTACTACAAACATATCGGTATTTACGGATATAAAACCTCTGCATTGCTTGAGGTTTCACGCCTAGCCAAAACAAATCTGGAAATTACAGAATCACTTGAACAACTCCGCTGGATTGAAAACGGCTATGTAATCCATGCCCAAGTAACATCCTATGAAAGTATTGCCATTGACACACCGGAAGATTTGTTAAAGATAAAAACAAGCTGAAAGGAACATTAAAAACCTTTCTTAAAAACGTTTTCATGCCAATACAAAAACATATATACATTCCATATTTTTTTTCTGTGGTTGGTCTTTCCGGATTGGTGTTCCTTTAACATGTTTTGAAGATAATCCGTTTTGAAAAATGGATTGGGCTTTAATAAGCACTCTTCAATATTTTTCCGAAGATCCTTGCGTATCCAGTCCGACAAAGGAATACCAAATCCCTTTTTCGGCCTGTCAATGATATTCTCCGGAAGTCGTCCGTGCATCATTTTTTTGAGAATGTATTTTCCTGAAAGCCCTTTGTATTTATAAGATACCGGAAGCGAATTAAGGAATTCCACAACCGTAACATCTAGAAACGGTGCCCTTACTTCCAGTGAATTATACATACTGGCTCTGTCTACCTTGAATAAAATGTCATCGGGCAAATAGGTTTGATAATAATAATAGGTTGTTTTGTTAAAGTCATTTGCAGTGGGAGCTTCCTTGTAATACCTGTCAATAATTGACAAGCCACTTTTATCGGAAATTGCATTGTAAACATCTTCCCTAAGCATTGATTTTTTTTCTTCCGGCAGAAAGCTGCCAAGCCACAGCTGGTGAATATGATTTTTACCGGCGAAAAAACCTCTTAGAAATTGCTTAATCTTAAAATCCAGGCTTATGTTTTTATCACCTGCAGGCATTTTGTTTACCAGAGATAAAAGGCCTTTAAGCACGGGCAATGGCAAAGCACTGAACAGCCCTTTAAATCTGTCTGATATGAAAGTAGGATATCCAGCAAGCAATTCATCGCTGCCATCTCCGCCAAGGGAAACAGTAACCTGCTGCCTTGTAAAGGCCGACAAATAGTATGTTGGTATTAATGAAGCATCAGCAAAAGGTTCATCAACGAGTGGATAGATTTTATCAATCAGCTTCAAGGTTTCTGTTGCTGTAAGAACTGATACCTGATGATCCGTTCCCAGTTTGTCTGCGACCTGACGGGCATAATCCTGTTCATCGTACGATTTGTCTTCAAATCCAATAGAAAAGGTTTTTATTTTTCGCATGGAATTTTTCTGAGCATAATAAGCAATGGTTGAACTGTCCAGTCCGCCGCTTAGAAATATACCCAGCGGTACATCGCTAATTAGCCGTCTTGCTGTAGCCTGATCAAGCAAAATGTCAAAACGGGAAACTGCTTCTTCAAACGTGCAATTCGTCGTTGTAAAATCATGTGACCAGTAATTTTTCTTCTCAATGACTTTTTTATCTCTTACCAGCATATATTGGGCGGGTTCCAGTTTATATATTCCCTTCAGCATGCTTTCAGGCGAGGGCACATAATCGAAAGTCAAATATCTGTTAAGCGAGTCATAATTGATCTCCGGGGAAAAGGAAGAATGAGCGGTTAAGGATTTTAATTCAGAGGCAAAAAGAAAGACATCGGGCAAAGAAGCATAGTACAATGGCTTTTTCCCCATTCTGTCGCGCGCTAAAAACAACTCTTTTTTCTCAAAGTCATAAATGGCAATAGCAAACATGCCATTTAAGCGGCTAAGCATCTGCGGCCCCTTCAGTCCGTATAAAAGAAGAAGAACTTCTGTATCGGAATGCGTTTTGAAATCTTTTACTCCGGAACGAATAAGCTCCTCTTTTAATTCCAAAAAATTAAAAATCTCCCCGTTGAATACAATGCATTGTGTCTTCTGTGCATTATACATTGGCTGGTTCGCTGATTCGGAAAGGTCGATAATACTTAGTCTGGCATGAGCCAGACAAATATTTTCTTTATGCATTACCTCCCTGTGGTCAGGCCCTCTGTATTTAACCTTTTCAATCATGCGACCGCCATCGTCAAAGCTGCCTTGTCCATAAAATCCTGCAATGCCACACATGATTAGCGAATAATTTTAGATGCTTTCGAATTAAAAATTTACTTTTTCTTTTATCTGATAAACCTCTCTGTTTTGAGATTCATAATATGTTCTCATTTGCACTTCTGCATTTATTCCAAGAAATATCATTAAGACTCCTACAACAAAAAAGATTGCCGAAAATAATGGCAATGGGGTTTGAACAAAATCTTTTTGATGTGAAAGCTTGAAATAAAGTGCCAGTAAAAAAGCAATAAGGGAAACAAAAAAACTCAAAAAACCTGCTCCGCCAAAAAAATGGATCGGTTTATTCTGAAATTTTTGTAGAAAGCGAATCAAAATGAGATCGAGCAGGACTTTATAGGTGCGACCAAATCCATAGTTGCTTTTACCATGTATTCGGGCCTGATAAGAAACAGGGATTTCAGCTACACGTCCACCTTGCCAATTGGCAAAAACCGGTATGAAACGATGCATCTCTCCGTATAAAAGAACATCTTTTATTACTTCACGGCGATAGGCTTTTAGTGTACACCCGTAATCGTGCAGATGCACACCGGAGATTTTTGAAATCAGCTTATTGGCCATCATGCTGGGAAGCTTGCGTGTAAG
>JANOVM010000049.1:0-4520 GCA_031417395.1 Bacteroidota bacterium
GTTAGCAATTAAAAGCAGAAAAAGTCATTGCTATTCTTACAATTAGATAACTTTAACTATAAAATCGTTGGGTGTAACGATAATATTGCTTTTTCGTAACTTCGCCTGGATAAGATGGTCGCAATGCACCGTTGAAGGAACAGCAACCTGCGGTCTGCCTGCCTGCATAAATTGAAGCAAAGCCATTTGTGCTGTAGCATCCTGCATAGCTACTCTGTCGGGATGAAAATCGACATAAGACTTACCGCGTTCATACGGCTGCTGCGGAGTTTTTCCGGTAAGGTGGGAATAAAGAATTTTTTCTGTTAGCGAAAGAGGGCGGCCAACAACTTTTCTTGCTGCTTCAATTTTTTCAGCCAGGCCGGCATACACTTTTTTAATCATTTCGAGGTCAAAAGCCATTGTATATGTTTTTAGAGTCAGGCGAAGTTACGAAAAAGCAATATTATCGTTACACCCAACGATTTTATAGTTAAAGTTATCTAATTGTAAGAATAGCAATGACTTTTTCTGCTTTTAATTGCTAACCTGAATTAAATTGTCAGAAAAAAAGTTGAATGGAGAATAACTACAATGCCACTGCGCCAATAGCACGAAAAAATAATCCGGTTTTTAAGTTTTCTTTTTTAGTTATTCAGTTAGTATTATGTTCATTGATATTGTATTATATTATTCAAAACTGTAAATTGGATATTATGGCTTTTAATAAATCGTTTTGATAATATTTGTTTTCAATAAAAAATATTCTGCCAGTTTTCTAAAAGGTCCTTAGCAGGATGACGGCTTATATAATGTGCTTAAGTGCACTACCTGCTGCTAAGGGCGGCAGGTAGTGCACTTAATAGAACTTTACAAAGTTTTCGGTCAAAGTGCTTGGGAGTTTATGTAATAAAGGATTTTGATTGGAAAAGCTGCTGTTTGTGTTGTGAATTGATGTTTTAAAAAATTCTATGCTTGATTAAAACCGCCAACTTTTTTCAAGTTTTTGATAAAAAACGCTGTGATTTCATTTTTTTTCAAACCTACATTAGATGTTTTTCTAACACACTTTATAAAACCCTAATAATCAATAATAAACAACAGCCTTTCTCTTTTAACACAAATTGGAAATTAGCTGTGTTATTCTATCTTTGCACGCTCTTAAAAAAATCAATTAATTCACATAAATTTTCAGTAAATCCATGCAAAGCAAAGGTGCAGTTAAGTTATTTGCCATTCTTCTATCACTGGTTTGTCTTTACCAGTTAAGTTTTACGTTCGTAACCAAGCATGTTGAGAACAATGCCAGGGAATACGCAAATGGCGATGCCATAAAAGAAAAGGCCTATATCGATTCAATGAATTCTCAAAAGGTTTATCCATTGTTTGGATTTACCTATAAAAAATGCAAAGAAAACGAAATCAATCTCGGCCTCGATCTTAAAGGCGGTATGAACGTTACCATGGAAGTTTCTCTGGTAGATCTCATCCGTTCTATGGCTAATCACAGTAAAGACGGCACATTCAATAAAGCCATTACTAATGCTCAGTCAGCTCAGTCGAACAGCCAGAAAGATTTTGTAACGCTTTTTGTGGAAGAGTTTCAGAAACTGGATCCAAATGCACGACTGGCAGCAATATTTGCAACAAAAGAGTTACAAGACAAGATAACCTTTAACTCCAGCAATGAAGAAGTTAAAAAAGTAATTCAGGTAGAAGCCAATGCTGCTTTTGACCGTACCTATCAAATTCTTAAAACAAGGATTGATAAGTTTGGAGTAACTCAGCCAAACGTTCAAAAACTTGGTAATGGAAGAATTCTCGTTGAACTTCCGGGAATTAAAGAGCCGGATCGTGTTCGTAAACTTCTTCAGGGAACAGCTAAACTAGAGTTTTGGGAGACCTATGACAACAAAGATATTTATCCCATCCTTGAAGAAATTAACAAGACTCTTAAATTAATTGGACTTCCTGACAGTGGTGCTAATGCTTTAGGTTTAAATCCTGATTCGCTAGCTCCTAAAATGGATACTTTAAAAGATGCTACTGCTTCTGCTGATACAAGCAAATCATTGATTAGTCAGCTGAGTAATCCAAAAGAAAAAGGTGATACTTCAAAAAGCGATTCTGCAAATGCCGGAAAGCAAACCTTTGAAGAATTTGCAAAAGAGAATCCACTATATGCAGTTCTCGCGCCTTCTGTTCAGCAAAACGAACAGAATCAGACAGAACTTCGTAAAGGTCCGGTCATTGGTTCTGCACTTGCAAAAGATACAGGCAAGGTGAATCGTATCTTTGAAATGGAGCAGGTGCGTAACAAACTCCCTCGTGAATTTAAATATTTGTGGTCTATTAAACCTGTTGATGTTGATGGTAAAGTAATGCAGCTTGTAGCAATTCGCACACCAAGCCGCGACAATCAGGCTCCATTGGATGGATCTGCTATCGTAGATGCACGTAAACAAAAAGGACAATTCTCCGATAACTGGGAAATTGGAATGACCATGAATGCCGAAGGTTCCAGAACGTGGAGAAGACTTACCAAGGACAATGTAAATAAATCGATAGCAATTGTTCTTGATGATTATGTTTACTCATATCCGAATGTAATCCAGGAAATTTCAGGAGGAAGCTCCAGTATCACCGGTCAATTCACCCTTGAAGAAGCCGATGATTTATCGAATATCCTGAAAGTGGGTAAACTTCCGGCTCCTGCAAGAATTGTGGAGGATACAGTTGTTGGACCAACATTGGGTAAAGAAGCTATCAGTTCAGGACTGTTATCGTTCGTCATAGCCCTTCTCCTTGTGCTTCTTTTTATGGTATCGTATTATAACAATGCCGGTCTCGTAGCTGATATTGCACTTTTTGCAAACGTATTTTTTGTAATGGGAATTCTGGCATCCCTGGGAGCGGTTCTTACCCTTCCGGGTATAGCCGGTATCGTACTTACCATTGGTATGTCTGTGGATGCCAACATCCTGATCTTTGAGCGTATTCGCGAAGAGTTATCCCTTGGTAAAGGAATCCGCCTGGCTGTGAGTGATGGTTTCAAACATGCCTATTCATCTATCATTGACTCGAACGTAACTACTTTAATTCTTGGTATCATTCTTTACATCTTTGGTTCAGGACCAATTCAGGGTTTTGCAACTACTCTTATTATCGGTATCCTTACTTCTTTATTCTGCGCCATATTTATTACACGGTTGATTTTCGACTGGATGCTTACCCGCAATAAAGAGATTAAGTTTTGGAACAGTATGACTAAAGGAGCTTTCAAAAACATCCATTTCAATTTTGTTGAGCGTCGTAAATTGTATTATGCCATTTCCGGAACTATTATCGCTATTGGAATCGTTGCTTTTATTTTTAAAGGTTTGAACTTTGGAGTTGACTTTGAAGGAGGAAGAACATACGTTGTTCGTTTCGATAAGCCAATTGCTACTGTAGATGTTATAGATGTCCTAAAAACACCGTTTACAAAGGCACCTGAAGTAAAGACCTTTGGAAATTCTAATCAGGTAAAAATTACTACCAGTTACCTTATCGCAGATCAGTCTATTGATGCAGAAACAAAGGTGACCGATAAGCTTAACGAAGGTTTGAAAACTATTCAGGGTACAAGCTATACTGTGCTCAGTTCCCAGAAAGTCGGACCTACGATTGCCGATGATATTAAGAAATCAGCTGTTTGGGCTATTATCATTTCATGTGCGTTAATGTTTATGTACATTTTCGTTCGCTTTCGTCGCTGGCAGTTTGGGCTCGGTGCTGTTGTCGCTTTGCTTCATGACGTATTAATAGTATTGTCGATTTTTGCAATATTTAATGGAATTCTTCCTTTTTCCCTTGAAATCGATCAGGCATTTATTGCAGCGATTTTAACGGTAATGGGTTACTCAATGACGGATACTGTCGTTGTTTTCGACAGGATTCGTGAATTTGTGGGTATTCATCACCATGCAAAGGATCAGAGAAAGGTTATTAACGATGCTTTGAATGCTACCCTTAGTCGTACTATCAATACATCTCTGACCATATTTTTCGTCCTTTTAGCGATTTTCATTTTCGGTGGTGAAGTAATCCGCGGATTTACCTTTGCTCTCCTTATAGGAATCGTAATCGGTACTTACTCTTCTATTTGCATTGCAACACCTATTGTTGTTGACTTTGCCAAGAAAGAAAATGCTTAAATTTAATTCGTTAATTCGTTAATTAGCTAATTAACGAATTAACGAATTAGCTAATTAATTCCTTATCTTTGATATTAAATCTCAAAAGATGATACCCTCAACCTTATTATTTCTTAACCTGGGTGGTGGAGAAATATTCGTAATCATGCTAGTCGTATTGCTTTTTTTCGGATCGAAGCGAATTCCTGAACTTGCAAAAGGTTTAGGAAAAGGAATGCGTGAATTCAAAGATGCCATGAGTGGAATCGAAAGCGAAGTGCGCAATGCTTCTAATGAAGCGCCGAAGCCTGCGAAGAAGGAAGAAGCAAAAAAGATTGATGAGCAGTAGTTTTTTTTGATTTTCGA
>JANOVM010000050.1:0-98480 GCA_031417395.1 Bacteroidota bacterium
GCTCACAAATAATCACAATCTCCAGTAAGAAATAAATTGTCCCAATCATTGTAAGTGATGAAAAGTAATTTATGAGAAGTTTAATTGTGAAGGCACAATAAAGCAAGTTTGCAACTCCAATAATCCTAATAAAAAGCGCCCAACGTATTTTTAAAAATAAAAAGCAAGCAGTCGAATACATACAAAAGCATATTGCTATAATGGAAAGGTAAGTCAGCACTGTTTCAGGCATTCCTACAACATCGTTATGCTGCCGCATTATTGCAAACAAGATAAATGCTGTTAACATAGCTCCTAAGCTGTCAATAAGAAAAAGCGTCTTGGGTTTTCCTGATAAGTGATTTATCAGTTTATTTATTATCGCTGTTGTTGTATTGGTAATAGCCTTACAAAATATAGAATTCAGATTAATTGGAAGTATAATTGGATTATTGATCCTGATCTTTTCGTATATGGTTGTGCGCAAACAAAAAAATCATCCTGTTTGGCCGGCAATTATAATTTATCTTTTAATTGGAGCATTTGTAACCTATGGTTCCGATTATATTATGACCAAAGTTTTAAAAGATTATCAGGCTGAACGCGTTTTAGTAACAGTAGGTGTAATTGACGATGATAGTGATCTCACCTTCAATATCACCCAAAGTAAAATGACCATAGGTTCAGGCGGAATTGCAGGGAAAGGATATTTGGAAGGAACTCTTACACAATCGGAACAAGTACCGGAACAAAGCACAGATTTTATTTTCTGTACCGTAGGTGAAGAGTGGGGTTTTCTCGGCAGCCTCGTTGTCTTAGGCTTATTTACCGCATTACTTGCCCGGATTATTTACGTAGCGGAAAGACAACGATCCGCTTACTCCAGAATATATGGCTATGGTGTAGCCTGCATTATATTTTTTCACTTGATGGTGAATATTGGAATGACTATAGGACTTGCACCGGTTATTGGTATACCGTTGCCGTTTTACAGCTATGGCGGATCTTCGCTTTGGTCTTTTACCATTTTATTATTTATTTTCATTAAGCTTGATGCTTACAGGCTGCAAATACTGCGTTAATTTTTCAATTCTTCATCTTTGCTTAAAAGGGTGACATTTTCAAGACACTTTATTTAGGTGAATCATTTACTTTTAATTTATAAACTCTAAAAACATGAAGACTAAGCTACTTTCAATTGCTATTGCTATTGCTGCAATGACTTCCTGCACAAAGGATGCAGCCGAAAACACAGGTATTTCAGAGAGCTCATTAAGCACCCTTGCTCTTTCTGAAGGATCGGTTTTACAACGTTCATTAGTTTCAGGGGATCAGACCTGGAGTATTAAAACAAATGAAGTTGCATCTAGAGCATACTCTAAGGGAAAAAAAGATTACCCATTACATTCTATGCTTGTAAAAGAGAAACACAATGCATCCGGAGCTATTACCGGCTTTGATATTATGTATAAGGTTCCCGGTGATATTAACGCTGTTGATGGATGGTTGTTTGAAGAAGTTAATGCCGATGGTCAAGTGATACAAAGTATCTCAGAAAAAGGTATTGCTTGTAACAGCTGTCATGTTTCCGGTGAGCGAAAAAGTTTGCATTAATTTTGTTTAACCCATATCCGTAGTATTCCGGAAGAATTTTTCTTCCGGAATTTTTTTTGGGAAAATACCTTGATAATTTCCATACCTTTATTCTTGTATGGGAATCAAAAACACAATTCTTACTCTTCTTGTTATTTCTTTATACTCTTGTGTTTCCGATAAAGGAGAAGGCGTGGTCGTTACGGATGGTACTATATATAACCTCGTAAAATCCTCTTCCTTTTCTTTTTTTAAAAACAAAGCAGATACACTTCCTGCAGACCCTTCAAGTCCACATACCTCTTTTATGCGAGTTCTTTTCAATCCTAAAGCACAATCTGCCATGAATGATTCTCTGGGTGCGCTATCGGCGTCAACCTTTCCCGACGAATCCCTGATTGTAAAAGAAGTGTACGATACAAAAGGAGGGACGCTGCAGGTTTATTCTGTAATGTACAAATTAAAAGGAGCAGCCAATAACGGTTCAGGCTGGATTTGGAATGAGCTACGTCCGGATGGGAACGTTATTTATTCAGCTGCACGAAAAGGAGATCAATGCATTTCATGTCACACAGAAGGGATCAATTCTGATCTCGTCCGGACATTTGCACTACATTAACTATTGTTTGAAGGAATGATTCCTTATGAAAATCGCTTAATAAAATTTACCCCTGTTGTCTTCGATATTGGCTTTATCTTTCAAAGCATTAAACAATTCATAATCGCTTCTCGATTTTCTCTGATCCGTTAATTGTTTAATATTGGCTGAAAAGTCTTTTGTGGTAACCCCCTCATTTATGCTTTTAACCATAACAATTGTAACACCATTATCACCAATAATGGGCTTTGTCAACTGGTTTGCTTTTGTTGAGAAGATAGCGCCATTAACTTTGGGCTCGTTACCGATTCCGGCAACATATCCATTTGCAAAATTAATATTATCGGCATCGGCTGCCGTTACATTCAGTTTTTGTGCAATTGCATCTATTGAACCTCCACCTGCATTGGTAATTTTTTCAGCAAGAAGCTGGCCTTTTTTCTGTTTTCTGACTTCTGCTGTCACCTGCTCTTTTACAGACTCTAATGGTAAATATCCCTTATCTTTTATATCAGTTAGGTGAGCAATTACATATTTATCTCCAAAAGTGAAAACCTTGGATACATCATTTTTCTTTGCAGCATAAGCCCAACGAACCAATTCACGCGGCTGCTCAAGTCCCGGCACATTCTTATCGTTTTCACGAATGTTATCTGCTATTCGCTTATTCAATCCTTGCTTAACAATTGAACTGTCAAATGCTTCACCGGTTGTATTTTTCATTGCAAACTCACTTGCTTTATTATACAACAGATCGTACGTTTTTTGAGAAGGCTCAATTTTTCGCTGCAAATAAGCAACTTGTATCTGGCGTGTAGAAGGTCCTTTAGCGGTTACTTCAATTAAGTGAACCCCGAATTGTGAAGTAACAATAGGCATGTCACCTACCTTACCATCAAAGCAGGCATCGTTAAATTCTTTTACCATCATTCCCGGGCGGAACCAGCCAAGATCGCCTCCTTTGGAACCTGAACCGGGATCTTGTGAAAAGATCATAGCAAGCATCTCAAAGCTTGAACCTTTCTTAATTGCATTTTTAAGACTATCGGCTTTTGCAAGCGCTTTTGCGGAATCATTATTTTCAATCTTGATTAAGATATGTCGAGCCTTTACGGAATCAGAAATCATTTTTTCGCCGACAAGCCTGGCAACTGTAAAGATGCTGTTCTCTTCATAGGGTCCTGCAACGGTTCCCATTGGTGCGTTGAAGAGAAGGGAGTCAACTAATGGAGACAAGGTGCCTTTTGCATGATACGATGAATCGAAAGGGTTATCGCTATTCTGGTTAACAAAAGCAATTCCATTTGGTGAAGATGCAAATTCGTCCTTTTTTGAATTTATCCAATTCTGAGCCTGGCTGCGATCTTCATCAGAAGGCATTACATCAAAGGTTATATATTCAACCTTGCGAATAGTCTCTGCTTGTTTGTATTTGTATTTGTTGTTTTCGTAATAACTATTTAAATCACTGTCTTCAAATTTTACGGCAGTATCGACAATCGTATTATAATCAAGTCTTACAAAACGTATGGAAGCAGATCGTGCGGTTTCTTCGTAATTTCTTTTAGCTTCTTCAGCAGTAACATTAATACCAAACTTTACAATGTTTTTGAATTTCTCGCTAATGCGTTCTTCCTTAATGGCATCTTCAAATGTTCTCCATTCTCTCTGAATGTTTTCTTCTCTGTTTGGAAGATCTTTAAGGAAACGAACAACGGTAGCAGGGTCAAAAGAACCGGTCTTTGGATCTGTGAAAGCCTGTTTAACCTGCTGATGAGGATTTTTACCGGTACACATGTCATACAACTCTTGTGCACTGCATGAAATACCAATTTTTTCATATTCTTTAGAAAGAGTTTTTTCATTAATAAACATACCCCAGGCTTGTTCGCGAATCATTTCCTGACTACTCGGATCAACATTGTCCTTTTTCTGATTTTTCTTGAAGTTTTCTAAAAGGGTCTCATACCTTTTCTCAAATTCCTGATAATGAATTTTCTCTCCACCGATTTTACCGATAACATCAGAATTGCTCTTCATGAGTCCTGTGTTTGAAGTAACCAGATCACCTAAAATGAAAAGGATCATGGATGCACCGACAAATCCGATTAACAATCCAACGCGCTTTCTTATTCTGCCAATAATTGCCATAAATGAATGATATTAAATTTTTTGAGGTTGCGAAGATAAGATTTTTTTCATTAGAAAATGAGCTAAAAAGCGAATTTCAGAGAAAGGATATTTTTACTTGAATAATAATAAAAAGTTGTTTTTTAATATCATTTATTATAATAGCAAATTATTATATAGTATTGATAATTAATGCTATAAAATGATTATCGGGGTTTGAGGATTTATGATTTTGTCAAAATAATAGAAGAATGATAAAAAAGGAGGTTTTTTCTGATTAAATTTCTTCCTCAAGTATCTTCAGTTTAATCAGTTCAATCCTGTTATTCTTCACTTTTTGAATGGTAATAGAATAAGGTGGAATGACAATTTCTTCATTGGGTTCTGGGATGTTTTCATGATGGTGAATAATGAATCCCCCCAATGTTTCATATGCTTCGTGTTCCGGAATATCTAATTCATACTTTTTATTCAGATGGTCTATTTCAAGTCGGCCGGAAAAAAGAAATTCGTTTTCTCCGATTTTCTTTTCTGTCTCTTCCGGTGAATCGTGCTCATCCTGAATTTCACCAAATATTTCTTCAATGACATCTTCAACAGTAACCATGCCTGCTGTCCCGCCAAACTCATCGACGATTACAGCAACGCTTCTATGCATGTCCGTAAGTTGTTTTAATACTTCATGCGCATTCATTACTTCGGGAACGATGGTAACAGGAAGCAAAATGTGAGTGATCTCTTCCGGATTTTTAAACATTTCAGAGGAATGAACAAACCCTATAATGTTATCAATATTGTCACGATATACTAATATCTTGGAAAGTTTGGTTTCATTAAATAATTTCAGAAGATCGCTTACCTCACGATTTACATCTATAGAAACAATTTCATTCCTTGGAATCATGCATTCACGCACTTTCACTTCCTTAAAATCAAGAGCATTTTGAAAAATTCTGATTTCCGTATCCATTTCTTCCGTCTGGTTATTCCGGGTAGTAAGTTCACGGATGTATAAGTCGAGGTCGACGCGTCCGAAAACCGGACGTTCTTCAACAAATTCAATTCCAAAGAGGGCACGCATAAGAATTCGGGACAATTGCATTATACCCCATACAACAGGATACAATGCATAATACAGAATGCGGATAGGAAGCGCAAGAAAACTTAGTATTGCATTTGGATTAATGCGGAATAGAACCTTGGGCACGAATTCAGCTGCAACCAATATGATAATAGTACTCAGAAATGTCTGGATAACTAAAAGCATTCCATTTCCATGTAAACCTGACGGAAGTGCCAGGCGCAACCATTCTCTGGTCATTATATGTTCAGACATGAATATTCCATATACCACTAATGCCACGTTATTGGCAATTAACATGGTAGCAATAAAATGAGAAGGCGATTTAACAAGGTCCCATAAGATGCGCGCAGAAAAAACTCCCTGGCTCCTGTCTAATTCAATACGAAGTTTATTCGATGAAAGAAAAGCAATCTCAGTTCCGGAGGAAAATGCCGATACCAAAAGACATAGTATTAAGATGGTCCAGTCATTCATTTTATTTGGTATACGGGGGGAATAAACGCGAAAACATTTTGAAGAATTAATAACACTTCAAACCTGCCACAAAAAGGAAATGTGCTCAATGATACAACTCCTTTTCATCCTTACTTTCATATTTTATTCTTTGTTTTCTTCTAATCGTGTACATAATAAAAGAAATCAAAGTTACAAATAACATCCACAATGCAGATTGCCATCCTTCCTCAAAAAATTGGAAGATTGCAATCCCTATGCTGATAAGTGTGATACAAAGCCACGCAATTTCAAGAGTCTTTAGCATGCATTTCGTTATTTAAAGAAATTGTTCCCTTAATATTAAAGATTTTATATTTTGAAAAATCCTGGTTTGCTTCAAAACCGTTTCCAAAAATGATTTCATCTTTTGTAGTAATTTTTACAAATTGATCACCATATAATTTTTCTTTTTTCTCGTCCCAGATCAGATGTTCCGTATTCAGGCGGTCTCCTTTTTCATTTACAAGTGTAACGTTTTTTCTGGCTTCCATCTTTTGTTCTTTTTCATAACGGATACCATAATCAGCATCAAGTTTACTCTTTACTTCGAGTTTGTCGTTGTAAAAAATAGCGCGAAGTCCCTTAGGCATTTCAATGTATGGAGATTCAACTTCATAATGATTTAATACAGGAGCCGTAATTTCTACCTGTAATTTGGCAGAATCGCTGTAAAGAATTTTAATGTTACGTGCCGATTCCTGAGGCGAATTTAAGTCTTTACTATATAACTTTACCTTTTCAAGGTCGTTTTCACACGATATAATTGCCGGAATTAATAAAATTAAAACAAGGACCTGTGACAAATTCATATTGCAAACTTAATTAATCTTAATTTAGTATTATGTCAATGAACAAAATACTAAGATTATTTTAAAAGTAAAATAGGCCTTTTTTGATTAAAATCCAATTTTATATCATGTGTTATCTAAAACTTGTATTCCAATGCGGATAACCGGTAAATAACTTAGTGCCATTAAATATTGCATATTACATAAATCGTAAACTGCCATTGGTAAAACAAAAAGCCTCCGGAATACTGTTAATTAAGGTTAATAATCTAAAGGACAACGATAATATTCTAATTTTGCATGCTTAAAATTAAATAGTCTAAAATCAATGAAAAATTCTCAAATAGTTCTTGCCATTGGTGCCATTGCAGCTTCCTTTGGATTTTACAGTTGCATGAATTCAGAAGCAAAAAAAGGAACAGGAATCGATCCTGCTAATTTTGATTCTACTTATAGTCCTGCCACTGACTTCTTTCATTTTGCTAATGGAGGTTGGATAAAAAAGAATCCAATTCCTTCCGATCAGGTTCGTTGGGGCACTTTCAGTATACTTTCTGAAAACAATAAGAAAAATCTTCATGCAATTGTAGATGAAGCAGCTGCTAAAACAGATGCTGCTAAAGGTTCTCCTGAACAGTTGGTCGGAGATTTTTACTACAGTGCTATGGATACCAATACGATTGAAAAGCTTGGAGCTTCGCCAATAAAAGGTGAAATGGATGCTATTGACAAGCTTGCTGATATGAACAGTTTACTTGCTTACGTAGCGAAAATTCAAAAATGGAGCGGTAGTCCAATGTTTGGCTTCTACGCCTACCAGGATCCGAAAAACAGTGAAGTCAATGTACCGCAAATAATGCAGGGAGGCCTGTCTTTACCGGATCGTGACTATTATTTCAAGCCGGATCCACGTTCAAAAACAATTCGCGAAGAGTTTTTGAAGCACATGGTAAAAATGTTTACCCTTTATGGTATGGATGAGAAAACTGCTGAGCAATATTCTCAGGTTGTTATGCGAATTGAGACCGGACTTGCAGGAGCTTCTATGACACGCGAAGAACTTCGTGATCCTTTCAAGACATATAACAAAGTAACTATTGCCGGACTTGATTCACTCACTCCTTCTATTAAGTGGCAGGAAATGATGAAGAACCTTGATGTTACCGGGTCTTACGATTATCTTGTATTAGGTCAGCCGGAATTCCTTAAAGAACTTAATAAACAAATTCAGTCTAACTCAATTAACGACTGGAAGACCTATCTGAAATGGCATTTGCTCAGTCTTGCAGGAAATGTTTTAAGCAATGATTTTGTGAATGAAGATTTTAATTTTAACAACAAAATTCTCGGAGGACAAAAAGAAATTCAATCGCGTTGGAAAAGAATGGTGCAGATGACGGACGGAATGGTTGGTGATGCACTTGGCCAGGTTTACGCCGCTAAATATTTTCCGCCGGACGCTAAGAAAAGAATGGATGAACTTGTTTCTAATCTGATTGCAGTGTACAATGAACGCCTTGAAAAACTGGATTGGATGAGTGCGGAAACAAAAAAGAAAGCAATTGAAAAACTTAATACGATTACCCGAAAAATCGGCTACCCCGATAAATGGAAAGATTATAAAGGTCTTGATGTTACAAGAGGTTCGTTTTTTACCAACGTAATGAATGCTACCCAATGGAATTATAATTACATGATCAATCAAGTAGGTAAACCGGTGGATCGCACGCAGTGGGGAATGACGCCTCCAACCGTTAACGCCTATTACAATCCCTCCAACAATGAAATCGTTTTTCCTGCGGGAATTCTTCAGCCTCCTTTCTTCAATTCAGCAGCTGATGATGCCGTAAATTACGGAGCCATCGGTGCTGTTATCGGTCATGAAATGACTCACGGTTTCGATGATGAAGGCAGAAATTTCGATTCCAAAGGTAACCTGACCAGCTGGTGGACCAGTGAGGACTCTTCAAAGTTTGTTTCAAAAGCAAATATGATTATCGAACAATTTAATAATTATACGGTACTGGATACCATTCACGTTAATGGTAATTTAACCCTCGGCGAAAATATTGCTGATCTTGGAGGAATTACAATTGCTTACCAGGCATTCAAACGTACGGAACAAGGCAAAGGAACAACTAAAATTGATGGACTTACTCCCGATCAGCGCTTCTTCCTTGGTTTTGCTACTATATGGGCAGGAGAGATTCGCCCTGAAACTCAAATGCAGCGAATTATTACCGATCCGCATTCTCCCGGAATTCATCGTGTAAACGGACCGCTTAGCAATATTCCTGAATTTTATCAGGCCTTCAACATAAAAGAAGGAGATAAAATGTATCGTCCGGATTCACTTCGCGCAAAAATTTGGTAAAAAAAGTTAATTAAAATACACCTTACATAAAAGAGGTGCAAAGCGGTCTGATTTTTTTAAGAGCTTTGTACCTCTTTTAATTTTATTCACTTCCGGACTTATTTATCTTTACCCTGTATGTCAGCATCATTTTCAGATTTTAAACTTAACAAGCAATTGTGGAATGCAATTGCTGATGCTGGCTTCACAGAACCAACCCTGATACAGCAGAAAGCCATTCCGCTTATTTTGCAGGGACATGATGTATTGGGTATTGCACAGACAGGAACAGGAAAAACCGCGGCTTACCTTATTCCGCTGATTTATAAAATTAAATTTGCTCAAGGTCAGGATCCCCGTTTGCTTATAGTTGTTCCTACTCATGAACTTGCCCTACAAGTAAACGAACATTTTAAACTTCTTGCAAGCTATACCGATTTGCGTTCAGTTGCATTGGTTGGCGGAACGGGAATGAAATCGCAGAAAGATGCATTGAAGAATGGAGTAGATGTTATTATTGCAACTCCCGGGCGCATGATGGATCTATATCTTTCAAGCCACCTGAATCTTAGAAGTGTATTTTATTTTGTGCTAGATGAAGCAGAACGACTTCTTGATATGGGTTTTAAAAGGCAAATCGGTCGCATGCTTGATGTCATGCCCCGTAAAAGACAAAACCTGCTTTTTTCTGCAACCTGGAATGAAAAAGTTAAATTGATTACGGAGGATTTTCTGGTTGGTCCGGTTGAAATCAGAATTGAGCCTGAAGTAAAAATCGTAAAATCAGTTTCACAGAAAGTTTTTTTCGTTCCAAACCTTAGGACAAAAATTAATTTACTCGAACATCTTTTTATTAATCCGGCTTATAGTAAGGTTATGATATTCTGCAAAACGAAGAGCACAGCTTCAAATATTACCAAATACATTGCCCGAAAACACGGAGAGGATAAAGTAAGAATAATACACGGCAATAAGGATCAGAATACCAGACTGAATGCAATGAAAATGTTCAGTGAGGAAAAAATCCCATTTTTGGTTGCTACTGATGTGGCTTCCCGGGGAATAGATATAAAGGATGTTACCCATGTTATCAACTTTGATATTCCTTTGGTTTACGAGGATTATATACACAGGATAGGCCGGACAGGCAGAGCGAAAAGTATTGGCGATTCAATAACATTCTGTTCGCCAAACGATGAATACCATCTTAAGAAAATTCAAAAAATTATTGGACAGAAAATTCCTGTTTTTGAAATTCCGGCGGAAGTTGAAATCGCCGAAACTCCTTACGAAGAAAATCAATTGATGCTAAGAGAAATTGATGATCAGAGAAGAAAAGAAGATCCTGAGTTTCAGGGAGCCTTTCATGAGAAGAAAAGAAAATAATTTTCTAATGTTCCTTTGTTTTAAAGTTCTATTGAAAAATAATAAATTGAAATCGGTTTTCCAATTGTAAGTCTATTGTGACAGAAGCCAAAAACAAATCTTATTTTCTTATTGCCATTCTTGCCGTTATCTGGGGAAGTTCATTCATTCTTATGAAACGGGCATTGCTTGTTTACACGCCTTACCAGGTTGGTTCTGTCCGGATTTTTATTGCTTTCCTTTTTATGCTGCCTTTTGTCGTAAGAAATTTTAATACAATAGAAAAATCAAAATGGAAATATTTAATTGCCACCGGTATATTGGGGAATGGAATTCCTTCTATACTTTTCCCATTGGCGGAAACCCGTATTAGCAGTGCAGTAGCAGGAATGATAAATTCTTTAACTCCAATTTTCACTTTAATTGTTGGCATTGTAATTTTTGGAATGAAGGTTGGGAAAAACAGAATTCTTGGACTGGCTGTCGGTTTGTTGGGAGCCTTTCTATTAGTTATGGGAAAGAGTGGAGGGATTGGAATAAACCAGGTAAATTCATTTGCTTTATTTGTTGTCCTGGCAACCATTTGTTATGCTTTTAGTGTGAATATTCTAAGATATAAACTTTCCTCAATCGATTCACTTCGGAATTCAGGTTTTGCAATTTTTTTTATAGGAATTCCAATGGGAATTTATTCATTTTCTACTGACTTCGTTTCGCGTACAATAAATACTGAAGGATCAGGCTTTAGCCTGTTCTGCATAGCCATATTAGGTGTTCTGGGAACTGCATTTTCCACAATTATTTTCAATAAAGTCATTAAAAATTCCGGAGCACTGGCTGCTGCAAGTGTAACGTATCTTATTCCATTTGTTGCTGTTCTCTGGGGGTTATGGGACCATGAATCACTTGGACTTTTTCATTTTATTGGAATGACAGCTATTTTATTCGGTGTGTATATTGTAAACCGGCAGAAGTAAAAACTGATTATCAAAAAAAATTATAGCAGAAAACTTCAAAAAAAAGTTACGCCATTAAACGGTTGCTTATTTTTCAATTTTAAAAAACTTCAGATTGTAAGTAAACGTCACCATGAAATATCTTTGCAGTTGATTATAGCGAATGTCTTCGTAATAAATTTCTGTTGTATTTCTGGTAATGTTTGTATTTTTATTGAGTAGATCAATTGCACTAATGCGTAATTCAGCTACCCGATTTTTCAAAAACTTATATCCGATGGATGCATTCCATAGAAAATATTCCTGGTTATAGCTTGTTGATAATCCCGAATTATATTGATGGTTTAAGTCTGTTTGAATAACCAATCCTTTCCACGGCATTACCTGGATTTTTAAACGCGAATTAATGTTGTAATAGTTGCTGTTTAATTTTTCCTGTATTGAATTGGTAATATTATTCAGCGCTGCATTGGAAGAAATTGTAAAATCATATTTTTCACTGATGTTACTGCTAAGTGAAATGCCGAGACCGCTTGCAGTCATAGTTGAATAATTAATAGCACCGTTTATCAGTGAAGGAGTTCGGGTATTACTCCAATTAGAATTAATATTTAAATTTGATTTGATTTTTTTTACAGGGAAACTGTAATTGGCAAAAAACCGGAAATTATAATATCCATAGAGATTAACAGGTTTGCTTAGCTGAGAACCATTGGGAAGGACAACCCCTTCAACAACAATTGAATCTCCGGAAGCAATAGTGGTAGAATTTCCGAGGTAATCATCGGTAATTGAAAAGTTCGTGTATAAGGTGAATGATGTATTTTTTTCTGAATTTACGGCTGAATAACGAAGGTTAATAAAATTTTGCCAGTCCTGCTTTAAAGACGGATTACCTATACTCAGCTGAAGTGGATTGTTATTGTTCAATACGTTTTGCAATTGATTTACAGAAGGAGTATTATTATTACTTCTATAGAAAATTCTTAAGTTCTTCTTAGTCGTAAAACGGTATTGAAACATTGCATTGGGGAGGATGTTTTCGAAATTTTTATTTGTTTTTCCCATATAAGGAAATGTTTGTTCGTTTTTCATGGAGGCTTTTTGATATGAAATACCGGCCATGAAATTCCATTTTTCAACCTGATATCGATAGCCGGTCCCCAATGATTGAGAGAAATAAGTATTTTGGAATGTATTTGATAACGACGTGTCGAGCTGATTATACAAAGCATCTGATGGTGAATAAGAAAAGGTCTGCTTATCTGAATTGGATATGGAGTAATAATTCTTGTAGGTAAAAGATAGTTGTGTTTCTTTATTTAAAGGTTCAGTATAAGTTAACTCAGTGCTATTATTCCATCCATGTGAAATGGGATCAGTGACCTGGTTAAGCGAGTCTGTGGGCAAGGTATCGTTGGTATAGGTCGTGTAAGAAATTAATCCGCTTTCCCCTTTGTTTTCATTATATGCAGGATTAAAATTTGCAGAAAAGGTTCGCCCTTTTTTTAGAAAGGAGTGACGATAAAGTATGGGGGATGAAAAATTGTATCCGTTAATATCGGAATGGTATTCTGTAGTTGCTTTACTTAATTGTCCGTTTACGCCATTATTAATGCCGGCCTGACTGCTATTGCCACTGTTTTTTTGAAAGGATATTTTTGGCTGGATTAAAAGCGAGCGCAAAGTGTCAAATTTATAATCAAGAGATAGGTTTGCTCGGTGATTTACATTGTTTGTTTTGCCTGAACTGGTTTCACTGTAATTCAAAGCATCTGACCCTGTATAATACTGTCTGAATAAATCGCCGTTTGAAGTATTTTCCGTTTGATTGAAAAAATAACTGAAAGTATAATTTAACTTTTTCAATTGATTGGTGTAATTGACTCCGGCAGAATAGGTCGTGGCAATTCCGTTTTTCTGATCAACAAGAAAAGGACTTAATTCATTTTGCTGCACATTTCTGCCGCCACCCTGACGGTTACCATAATTTCCTCTTCCTCCGCCTTGGGACCTACCTCCGGCATTTGTTCCGACCACTCCCAGTAAATCATCAGCAGAAAAATTTTGTTCGTTAATTTTATTTGCATTGCCCAGTAAGGAAAGTTTCCTTTTATCTTTAAAGAAATTAACATTAAAACCATTTTTCCAGAGATCTTCAGTGCCATATCCGGAAAAGACTCTTCCAAAGGTTCCATTGCGGAATTGAGGCCGGGTAATAATGTTCATTGTTTTTGTCGTATTGCCATCATCAAATCCTGTAAATGAACTTTGATCACTTTTTCTGTCGTAGACTTGAATCTTATCAATGGCTTCTGCAGGAAGATTTTTTAATGCAGCATTGGCATCGTCCCCCAGAAAGGGCTTTCCGTCAACAAGTACTTTTTTAACTTCCTCTCCCTGTGCCTGCACTTTACCATCCTGAAGTATAACACCGGGCATTTTTGTGACGAGATCTTCTGCTGTAGCATCTTTATTTACCTTAAAAGCATCGGCATTGTATTGCAGTGTATCTCCTTTTGCCTGAACCGGTGGAGTTTTAGCATCTATGTTAATCTCTTTCAGTGATGTTGTTTTTACTTTTAATAAAAGTTTGCCTGCATTGTAAGGCTTGTCATCAACATTTATTGTTGTGAAAAAATCGGCAAAACTTACAAAGGAAATTTTTAGGAGAAACTTCCCCCGACCCAAAGAAGAAAATCTGAAATTACCTGAAGTATCTGTAGCTGTTGTTTCAATCAACGAAGAGTCTGAAATAGATAAAATTGAAACTCCTGCACCCGGAAGAGAATGGCCCATTTCATCATTTACCGTTCCATATAACCTTGGTATTTGAGCCGCAGCTTCTGTATAGATAACTATAGTAAATAGCAGTAGGAAAAAGCAAAATTTATTTGGAGAAAACATCAGGAATTTGGCAATAAAATACCGGAGAGTAAAAGTAGAGAAAAGTATTCAATGATGCTCATGAACTTTTACGTTCCGCTTCTAATTTATTGTTTAGAAGCAGAACGTATAATGAGCAAAATTTTATTTTTTCATTTCTGAAAAATACTTAAAGAATAACGGTATTGTTTCAATCCCTTTCATATAGTTGAATATTCCATAGTGTTCGTTTGGAGAGTGGATAAGGTCACTGTCTAAGCCAAAGCCCATTAAGACAGATTTCAATCCAAGTTCTTTTTCGAAAAGTGCAACGATTGGTATGCTTCCTCCTCCGCGTGTTGGTATTGGTTTTTTGCCAAAAGTTTCTTCTATAGCTTTACTGGCGGCTTTGTATGCAACAGAGTCTGTCGGAGTTACAACAGGTTCTCCACCGTGATGCGGACTTACTTTTACTTTAACGGAAGCAGGAGCGATTTTTTTAAAATGATCACTGAACAATTGGGTGATCTTCTCTGAACTCTGATTGGGCACCAGGCGCATGCTGATTTTAGCATTCGCTTTGGACGGTAATACTGTTTTTGATCCCTCTCCGATATAACCTCCCCAGATACCATTTAGTTCGAGGGTAGGACGAATCCCTGTTCTTTCAAGAGTAGTATAACTTGTTTCTCCTACTAATTCATTTACACCAAGGTCTTTCATATAATCATTTGCATCAAAAGGAGTTTTGTTAAGTTCTTCTCTTTCTGATTTGGATAATTCAAGTACATCATCGTAAAAGCCCGGGATGGTAATATGATTGTCTTTGTCTTTCAGTGAAGTGATCATCTGACAAAGAATCTGAATCGGATTTCCAACCGCACCGCCGTAAACACCTGAATGAAGGTCACGGTTAGGTCCTGTCACTTCAACTTCTATATAACTCAAGCCGCGAAGACCAACTTCTATTGAGGGTGTGTCATTAGCGATAATCGAAGTGTCGGAAATTAAAATCACGTCACCTTTAAGTCTGCTTTTATTTTCTTTCACCCAAGGGCCAAGGTTTGAAGAACCAACTTCTTCTTCTCCTTCAATCATAAAACGTACGTTGCAGGGCAATGTATTTGTTTTCATCATGCCCTCGAATGCTTTAATATGCATGTAAACCTGACCTTTGTCGTCGCAGGCTCCGCGGGCATAAATTTTATTGTCTTTGATGACCGGTTCAAATGGAGGAGAATCCCATAAACTGACCGGATCGACCGGCTGCACATCGTAATGACCGTAAACAATTACGGTTGGAAGTTTTGGATCAATTATTTTTTCTCCGTAAACGATAGGATGTCCTTTGGTTAGACAAATTTCTACTTTTTCGGCTCCTGCATTTTCCAATTTTGTCTTAATGAATTCCGCTGCGCGGATTACATCTTTTGAATATTTACTGTCCGCACTAATGGATGGTATTTTTAATAAATCGATTAGTTCATCGATGAATCGCTTTTCATTTGTGCGGATAAATTCCTGTGTAGTTTCCATATGTTTAATTTTGGGAAAGCGAAGGTAAGAAATTAGTTTACCAAAAGGTTCTTTCCTGTCATTTCCGCAGGAATCGGTATGCCCAGCATAGTTAGAATGGAAGGTGCCAGATCGGACAAACGTCCGGGATTTATTTTTTTATATTCACTACCTACCAGAAAAAGCGGAACAGGATTGGTTGTATGAGCTGTATTCGGTGAACCGTCTTCATTAATCATATAGTCTGCATTGCCATGATCTGCAGTAATCAGAAAAGAATATCCTTTAGGCAAGCCTGTTTCTACAATACGTTTTACGGAGGCATCAACGGTTTCAACGGCTCTGACAACGGCTTCAAATACGCCTGTATGACCCACCATATCGGCATTGGCAAAATTGAGGCAGACAAAGTCGATTTTACCTTGTGATAATACTTTGCAAACAGCATCTGTAACTTCACCGGCACTCATTTCAGGCTGCAAATCGTACGTTGCAACCTTTGGAGAAGAAATCATTATTCTTTCTTCACCTGAAAAAGGTTCTTCCCGGCCTCCACTGAAGAAAAAGGTAACATGAGGGTATTTCTCTGTTTCAGCAATGCGCAATTGTGTCTTATTGTTTTTTGAAACTATTTCGCCAAGGGTATTGTAAAGATTGTCTTTGTCGTAAATAACTTTTACATTTTCAAATGTTCCATCGTAATTAGTCATCGTTACATAATGGAGTTTTAAAGTATTCATATTAAATTCCTGAAAACTCTTTTGCGTCAGTACCGTTGTAATTTCCCTACAGCGATCTGTTCGGAAATTAAAACAAATAACTGCATCACCTTCTTCAATAACAGCCTTTGGAAGATTATTTTCTCCGGTAATAACAACAGGAAGAATAAATTCATCGGTAACTTCTGAGCGGTATGAATCTTCCATTGCTTTTATTGGGTCTTTGTAATGAACGCCTGTACCTTTTACAAGAAGGTCGTAAGCTTTCTTAACTCTTTCCCATCGCTTATCCCTGTCCATAGCATAATACCTTCCTACAATAGATGCAATTTGTCCGGTTGATTTTTTCAAATGATTTTGTAAATCCTTGATGTAATCTAATCCTCCTTTAGGGTCCGTATCGCGGCCATCCGTAAAGGCATGAATAAAAACTTTGTCGACATTATTCTCTTTAGCACAATCACACAATGCTTTTAGATGATTGATATGTGAATGAACTCCGCCATCGGAAACAAGGCCCATAAGGTGAAGTTTTTTCCCACTTGATTTTACATACTTCATTGCTTCAATCAGCGTGGGATTGCTAAATAGGGAGCGATCCCTAACTGCTAAATTGATTTTAACGAGGTCCTGATAAACAATACGACCGGCACCAATATTCAGGTGGCCAACTTCAGAATTTCCCATTTGCCCGTCCGGCAGTCCAACATCTTCTCCACTGGTTTTTAATTCAGTGTTGGGATATTTATAAAGAGAATCAACAAAAGGTGTTTTTGCACAAAAGATAGCATTGGAAGAGTTTTTAGGTCCGTGTCCCCAGCCATCCATAATTATTAAAACTACTTTATTACTTATCATAATTTCAGAACAATTTTACAAAACAATATTAGAGGTTAGAATGGGAAACCGGAAATTCTATCCTGAAAATCGTTCCCTGAGGATCGTTATCCTGAATAGAGATTTTACCTTCGTGCTTTTCGACAATATATTTACAAATAAAGAGTCCCAAACCTGTTCCTTTGGTACGTCGCGTCTCTTCATTGCCAATGCGGTAAAATTTTTCAAAGACCATTAGTTTTTCTTTATCCGTTATTCCAATTCCCTTATCGCTTATTTCAAGAATTACATTATCTTCCTGCGATTTGGCTGAAAGGCTGATTTGTTTTTCGTCTTTAGAATACTTCCAGGCATTTTCAAGCAGATTATTAATCAGAATTGTCATGGCATTTTTATCCGCATAAATATATAATCCATCTTCAATCTTACTTGTCAGATTGCTGTGTTCGGGCATCTGTTGAAATTTTTGCGACAGCAAACGTAATAAAGCGGAGAAATTTAAATCCTCTTTTCCGAAAGAATATCCTTCGTGATCAATAAGATTGGCCATGAGCGCATTTTCTACCAGATTGTTAAGTCGATCTGTGTCGCTGATAGCACTGTTGATAAATGAAATTTCTTTTTTTTTATCCAAGTCGTGTTTAAGCAGAGTCTGAAGATAAAGTTTTATGGAAGCGACGGGAGATTTAAACTCATGTGTAATGGAAAGCAGAAAATTTTTCTGAAGCCTCGCCAGCAGCATTTCTTTTTTATACGCTTTTATCATCATAAAAGCTCCCCAAACAAGCAGAGCAAGAAAAACACTGCCTTCACCAATGACCATCCATCGTCGTTGCTCTATTTTTTTTTCGAGATGATAAATTTCATCAGTTCTTAAATTTTCTTGTAAGGCTCTTAATTCTACATTCTCAATCTTGTGTTGATAAACTTCATCGTTTAAGTCTATTAAAAGAAAAGCCCACCAGCCAAACTGGATGAGGACATAAAACACAAGAAGAGTGAAAATTAATATGGTGCGTCTCACAGGGGGAAGGTAAAGAAAATTTATGGATTGCGGCTTCCCTTTTCGGCAATGGGTTGGAATTCATTTTGTAAAAAAAATTTCATTAATAAAACGGGCTATCAGGAAAAGTGTCATGGTAAATAAAAATTATTTGGCTGAAACACCAAAGACTTAATTTGAAATTGAAAAATTAAAACTCTTTTACTTCACGGACTTTTACTCATGAAAATCATAGAATAATGAACTTCCGTCAACTTGTTTAAGTGTTTGCCAATGGCCATCAGCATCTTTTTTCTCCAGAATATAATAATCCACACCGTTTGCCCACCCTTCGTATGGTGTCCAGTTCAAATGAACCTGGCGCAATTCATTCATTTCTCCTTTGAGGATAATGGTTGAAGTGTTTCCGCTTAAATCTTCTGCAATATCACAGGCGTTAATGACTAAAATTTTATAATAATAATGTTCATGCTGAACATCGACATCGTAATCCATTAAATCAGTTTGAACGGAAGGAACGCTCTTTAAGTAATTAAAATTAATATTGTCATTCGACTTATAAATGTCAAACTGTGTAACCTTTTCTGGATGTACGGCAGGCAATAACCATTCGGTAAGTACTGATTGATTTTCATAAACAGTAGATCTTACAACATCTACAATTTGTCCCTCAAGAGTATTCAATGGAATGGTAACGGATGTGTCACTATACGATGTATAGGTATTGCCGCAAAGGTCTGTAGCCATTACCTTATAAGCATAGGGCGATGGACAAATAAAGGTGGTATCCAGGAAGGAAGGCGAAGAAGGAGGCAGTGTAGACAAATACTGGAATTGTTCACCGGGTGCTGCTCTGTATAATTCATAAGTATTAATCGGGCATCCCTGATAGGGCGTCCAGGTTACGAGAATGTTTTCTCCGGATTGCTGAGAAGAAATATTAATAGTAGTATGTGCTTTTAACATGTCCAGCGGAATGGTATTTCCACAAATATCGATAGCCTGTATTTTGTAGGTGTAAGAATTTTGAAGTGTATTAAGTCCGATGTCTATGTACTCTGATGTCAATGAATAATTTGTATTATCCATGTTCGTCTCCGTGAAGACCTGTCTGTAAAAGTTCATTTGCGGATCATAGCGAAAAAGAACATAAGCGGCGAGGTCGATAGCCGGATTGTTTTCCCAAATTATTTTAACAGAACTGTTATCCAAAACGGAAACACTTAATATATCCGTTTCATTTGGAGGAGTTGAATCTTGCGGTTGAATCAGGGAATAATACGTTATGGAAGCGGAACAACCGTAGCTATTAGTTATAGTTAAGCCTACATCGTAAGTTCCGGGATATACGAAATCATATACAGGATTTGCATCCGTTGAAGTTGCTCCATTTCCAAAATCCCAAAGGTATTGTGGTCCTTCCAGGTTAGTGGAATTGTTGTGAAAGACAGCATGCAGCGGTGCGCAGCCAATAGTATCTGTTGTAGAGAATGCAGGAATCGGAAAAGGAACAACATTGACCGGCTGAGATAAATGCGCCGTATCAGCACATCCGTATTGGTTGGTTGCAATCAACTCAACATCATATTTCCCGGCAACTCCAAATAAATGTACAGGATTGCTTGTAGTGGAAGTATTCCCATCCATAAAATTCCACCTTATGGATTGATAACCTGTAGAGGTATTGGTGAAATTTTCTGTAAATGGAAGGCAGCCTCCCGGAGCACTTACGGTAAAGGATGCTTTCGGTGCGGGAAGAATAACTACCGGTTGCGGAAATTCGAAGAAGGAAGTACAACCTGCTGTGTCTTGCGTTACAAGAGATACTGAAAAGGAACCGGAGTCCTGAAAGGTATGTACTGCATTTATTAACGTATCGGAATATCCATCACCGAAATTCCAGCTATAGTCAACAGCGTTTATAGAATGATCTGTAAAGGAAACTTGCAAAGGCGAGCATCCTTGCATGGAAGATGCCGTGAAATTGGTTATTGGCCCCAATACACGAATGTAGTGCTGTCGGATGGTTGAGTCAGAGCAGCCTAAGCCATTAAGGGCAACTAAACTGACATCAAAAACTCCCGGCGAATTATATATATGTGTGGGATTAAGATTGGTCGATGTGCTTCCGTCTCCAAAGTCCCAAAGGTAATTTGTTGCATCGGTAGATAAATTGGTAAAGGTTACAATAGAGGGCGCACAGTTTGGAAGATTTGTGCTGGTAAAATCAGCATGCGGCTGACGTATTTTTATTTTTGCCGGGACATACATCGTATCCGGACATCCTATGACAGGGTTGTTGATAACAAGCATGACATCGTATACGCCTGCTTGTGTGTATGTGTGTGAAGGATTTTGCAATGTTGAAGTACTTCCATCACCAAAATCCCAATAATAGGATGTAGCCATAGTTGATGATTGGTTGTTAAATTGAATTGTGGAAGGCATACATCCTGAATCAGCGGAAGTAGTAAAGTATGCGTGAAAAACAGGAAAGTTCGGAGCTATAACAGTGTCCTTACATCCATGAATATCTGTCATCACAAGAAATGGCCAGTTAGGGCGTACATAATAGGTGTGAACAGGATTTTGGACTGAAGAAGAATCGCCATCTCCAAAATACCATTTCCAGGATACAGGATTAGCACTTAAATCCTGAAAAGATGTAGTAATAGGAACACAAAGTTTATTAACTGCAAAAGAAAAATTTGCATACGCTGTATCCACACGAATGTATTGAGTAAAACTTTTAACACGCGTACACGAACCGCGATAAACAGTTAATGACACATCGTAGACTCCGGCCTGTAAATAATTATGAATAGGATTGGTTTGTGTAGAATTATTACCATCGCCGAAATTCCAAAGATAACTGTCGGCATTTTGCGAATTGTTGACAAAAGTAATATCCATTCGATTGCAGCCTTGACGAGCTCCTGTTGTAGAGAAATCAGCAAAAGGAAGGTTGACCTTTATGTCAGGGCTTACAAAATAAGTATGAATACAGCCAATATTATCAACAAGTGTCAAGCTAACGTGGTATGTCCCTTCAGAAGTATATAAATGCTTTGGGTTTGAAAGAGTAGATGTTTGTCCATCGCCGAAATCCCATAGATAAGAGGTGTAGTTTTGCAGGCTTGTATAAAAAAATACGGTATCCGGACCGCAGACTTCAGTTTCGCTGGCAAGTAATGGACTTACCAAATCCGTGAAAATACTTTTTGAAATACTGGCACTGCATCCTCCTGTATCGGAAACGGTTTGCGTAATTACAAAGTTAGACAGTGAAGAAGGATAAGCATGAAATGGATTTTGAATAGTATCTGTTGTTCCATCACCCATATTCCAAAACCAGTTCGTCGCAAACGAAGAAGTATCCGTTATGGCAATCTGTGTATTGGCACAACTTAACGTTGCATTGTTGATGAATCCGGGAATTGGACCGTATCCTTTTACTATACTGTCCATTTGGAAAACGTTAGTATTTCCTGTTGAGTCGAGCGTAGTTAACGTAACGGTATAAAATCCCGGTGTTAAATATAGATGGCTTGGAAATTCTATATTGGATGTATCACCATCACCAAAATTCCAATGCCATGAAACGGATCCCGGAATTTTTTTTGTAAATGTTATATTCAAGGGGACGCAGCCTTCTTGAACCAAAGGAGTGTCGCTATTTCCCACATCAATATCGGAAGAATCGGGAGCGCCAAAATTGAATGGCGGCGGCGTATAGGTCAATGTGCAATTTCCATTTGAAATAGTCAACGTAACATTGTATGCTGATAGAACCTGAAAAACATGCAATGGATCTGCCTGAGTGGAAGTAGAGCCATCTCCAAAATCCCAAAGCCAGGATGTGGCTCCAACGGAGTTGGCATAAAATTGTACAGGCATTGGAAATACAGTGTCCATTGGTATGCCGTAGAATTGAGCTCCGAAGGGTGCGAAGTAAATTCCATTCTTTTGCATACTTGAATAGGTGCAGCCATCGGCAGTTGTAATAGTCAGGGACGCACTGTGGTAACCGGGAAGAGCAAAAGTATGCGAAGGATTTTGATCAGTACTCGTAGTGCCATCGTCAAATTCCCAATACCAGGAAACTGCATTGAGAGAGGTATCTGTGAAATTTGTTACGTAGGGCGGACAAGGAGAGGATGTATAACTAAATCCCGCATAACCGCCTTTTACATTGAAAGTGCTGAAATTACTGATAGTCTGAGAACAACCGGCCCCTGCTGAAGTTGTTGTCAGAGAAACAGTATACAGACCGGGCACAGTATATATATGTGTTGGATTCTGAAGGGTAGAAGTATGACCATCACCAAAATTCCAAAACCAGGCTACTGCCCCTGAATTTGCATTCGAAAATTGAGCCGTGAGTGGTGCACAACCTGAGGTTACCGGCGGGGGTATATAGTTTGCTGCTGAATTAACAGTTTGTACAAAACCGGGTTTTACTATGCTGTCAACACATCCATTAGGATCTGAAATTATTAATGTAACATCATAAACTCCCGAAGTTGTGTAAGTGTGTACCGGATTTTGAATGCTGGATGTATTACCATCTCCGAAATTCCACCGGTAACTAACTCCCGGAGAAGGAGAAAATGCTGTAAATGTTGTTTGTAAAGGAGGACAGCCTACCCGGGGCCAGGCAGAAAAGAGTCCCTGAGGTTTTGTAACCGTAATAACATTTTGCTTCAATGAACTTGAAGAGCATCCTGTCGGCCCCCAGCATTGTAGTGTAACGCTGTAGGTTCCTCCATTTGTATATACATGATTTGGATTCGTTGCTGTTGAAGATGTACCGTCTCCAAAAAACCATTGGCAGGAAGCAAAGTTCGTAGAAGTGTTTGTAAACTGAACGGCCAATGGAGCACAACCCGATGAATTGGAATACGTGAATCCAACTGTTGGCTTTACTCCGACAGTAATAAAATTATTTTTATAAACTGTGTCAACACAACCGGTGGTAGTAGATACTATTAGTGATACGGAATAATTTCCTCCTGCTGTATAAGTGTGTGAGCCGTAATTGAGGAAAGAATTTGTCCCATCGCCGAAGTTCCATTCACTGGATGCAACATTCGAATTTAAATTTGAAAAATTAACTGTTAACGGAGCGCAACCGGTGTCAATGTCGACAGAAAAGTCAGCCCAGTTTTTAAAACCGACTCTTATATTTACCGGATTATTCGAAACATCCGTACATCCGAATGAATTAGTCACGCTTAGCGATACAGGATAAAAACCCTGGCCTGCATAAGTATGCGTAGGATTTTGAATAGAAGAAGTTGTCTGATCTCCGAATGACCAGTTCCATATAATACCGTTTTGGGCATTATTATAAAAATGAAATGGGGTTGCAGGATCGCAGCTTGCAGAATCTGTAATAGTAATTGTTGCATCCGGTTTCGGATGGATGGTAATGTATTGGTTAAGAATTTTTATATCCTGACATCCAAAAGAATTTTCAGCAACAAGTGTTACGGTAAAAATTCCTGAATAGGTATACGTATGATTTGGACTGGCTAGCGCAGAGGTAGTACCGTCTCCAAAATCCCAGAGATAAGTCGTGGCGCCGGTGGAAGTATTATTAAAGGAAAATAAATTATTACCCGGACAAGAAGAAGTTGTATTTGCACTAAACGATGCTGTCGGTTTGCCAACAACAGTTATAAAATTAGTATACAAAACAGAATCAGAAATTCCGGCTGCATTTACGGTAATAAGTTTAATAGAATATGTTCCGGGAACAGTAAAAACATTGGATGGATTAGCAAGCGTTGATGAATTTCCGTTTCCTAAATTCCAAAACCATGAAACTGCTGAGGTGGTTGTATTGGTGAATTGAACCTTAAGCGGAGCACATCCTGTTGTTTGGTCGACCTGGAAGGTAGGCGCTGCAAATGAGGAATGTACACAAAAGCATAAGGAAATGAAGAGGAGCAGCAAGAGCCGCTCCTTTAAGGTTTTTCCTTTATTCCTTTTCAGCATTATGGTTAGTATTGAGTTACATGAATCTCCGTTATTGCATTGAAGTTTTGCAACGGTTAAGCGGCAAAAATTTGATTATTTAACCTGAACCATCCGGGTACTCTTATCTAATAAGAGAGGATTTGTCTCAGGAGCATCGATGGACTTAGGATCCGCTTGTGCTACCAGTTTACCTTCGTTGTCGATTTGTTTAATACGGTATTGAGCCGTACCTGAAATCGGTTTGGTGTCAACCCAGCTGTAAAGTAGTTCCAGCGGAGAACCAATTCCTTCTTTTAAACCAACGGGTTCGTATTCCGTTCCGTCAACAGATCGTTCGATTACATAAATACAATCGTTTGAATTGCTTTTGGCTACCCAATTCAGATAGACCTTTCCTGTATTGTATACGATACTTTGTTTTGCAAATTCAAGTTTACCTGATTGCTTTACTGCAACGGCCGGTTCCTGAGCAAGTGCACTCATGGCTGCAAAAACGAGTACATATAACAATACAAGTTCTAATGCATACATAAATAATTTATTCGATGATGCTTTCGAACGGATAACACGAAAGGCTCCTGAAGTTTGCATTTCGTCAAGTGATTTGGAGATAAATGTTTTCATTTGCTTATGATTTTAGTAACTTTTGCAATATATACTCTTATAGTGCAGTGTAGTTTGTTGATTTATCCGGCCTTCTTACAACTGTAAGGTTTTTTAATTTTTTGTAGTAAAAAGTTATGGAAAGAAGCCATTTTGGACTTATTATCACATTAAATAATTAAGTCCTTATAACTTTTCGGCCAAAACGCAGTATTAATGCAAAATCGGTTTTGTAAAATTTTGCTGATTTTTTTTGCTGAATACATTTAAAAAAATCAGTTCTACTGTATCAAAATCAAAAGAGCACCGTTACACAGCTTTAGAAATCATTACTCCAAATCAGATATAATGGAAACATTAAACAAGACAATTAAAAAATTAAGCGAGCCTGAATATCAGGAATTGTTATCTGCAGTAGCGGGTCGCAAAAACAATAAGCCCTACCTCGTCCTGGAAGCGGCTCGTAACGATAGTCATGATGAGAATTCGATGATGGAGAAACTCGGTGTGAATCCGAGTACTTATTATACATTGAAATCACGTCTCAACGAAAGAATTGCTCAATACCTTTCGCAGAATGTAAAAAATCCGATCAGTGCTTTAAAGGACAAGGTTGCTCTTGTTCCTGCCATGGTCTTCGGAAATGACCGTGAAGTAGCCATTCGGGCTTTGAAAAATCTGGAAAAACAACTCATTGAATATGATTTATCAAATGAATTAATTGTTGTTTACAAGGCCCTCGCCAGATTAAGTATGTATAATGGCGATTTTAATTATTATGAAAAGGAGTACAACAGACACGTAGCCTATTCACTGGCTGTTGTTAAAGCGGAAGATATATTTTATGACTTTGTAAAACGTTCAGGAAATTATCTTTTGACACGCGATGAAAGAGATAAAGAGGCTGTTCAGGCTGCTTTGCGCGAACTTACCAACATCTCTGAATTGTATCAGGGTCACCGATTGTTTGTCATGTTTAATATTGTACGGATTTATTATTTGTGTCTGTTTACTAAACCGGATAATTTAAAGTCACTTGAAATGGAAGTTGATTCCATTCTCCAGCAGATAAAAAAGAATTTTGAAAAATATGAGCTTGATACATTTTATCAAAGCATCAAATTCCTGGTAGATTATCTTTATTTTGAATACTATCAGCGTACAGGAAATTCAGTAAGAGCAGATCATTACTTTAACATTATTAATAAGGACGTTCCTGAAGTAGCATTCAAGCCCGTATTCAGTTTTTATGTCACACAGTTTCTGCGCTCTAAAACTGAACGCTTTCTTCAAAACGGAAATGTTCAGGAGCTTACAAACATAAATAGTGAATTGGAAACAAATTTTGAGACGGATATTTCAGAGCCGTATCCTTGTATTTCTTTCCGACTCTTCCTTGCTGTTGGTTGTTTTTATGAAAATAATTTCTCCGGTTCGGCCAAAATATTAAATAACCTGAGGAATGAAATGTCAATGAAAAAGTACCTTTTCACAGATGTAGAATATAAACTCTTTCAGGCACTCCAATATTGTTTTCTTGGCGAAGATGGCTTATGCAGTCAGTTGCTGCATAGTGTTAAACGTCAGATTAACGAAGACGAAACCATGTTTTCTTCTGCTGCTGTCTTTATCAAATTATTAAAGGCTGCCATAAAACCGGAAGAATTCAGAAAGAAAGTAAAGCGTCTCACAGAAATATATGAAAACTTTAAAGCTGTCAATACCGGCTCTAACAATATTCTGTGGTTTGTAAAAATGGATGAAGCCATGATTCGCAGACTAGCCAATCCAATTAAAGAATAAACTTATATGCTGATTTGGGAAATAGCATAAAAAAAGGCTGCAAGAAATTGCAGCCTTTTTTATGAGCCAAATATTTTAAAAGTTGATTGCCTCCAGATACTTTTCATTCAACGGCTTGTTGACGTATTTTACAACCAGCGGATTGGTTGAAGCGCGGTTAATATCTTCAGGACTTATTGAAGAAGAAAGAACAATAACCTTACTGTAGCCTTTTATGCTATCCGGAAGTTTTTCGTATTCTGCCAAAAAACCAAAACCATCCATGACTGGCATATTTAAGTCGAGAAAAATCACCTGGGGAAGCAGGTCTTCGTTTTCCACGTTTTCCTTCAGATACTCTAAAGCAGCTTCTCCTGAGTTTTTTACAACGACTCTACTAGAGAAATTGTTGGTCGTTATCATGCGTTCATTGATAAAATTATCGATGTCATTATCATCGATAAGGAGAACGATGTTAAACTTGTTTGAATTGCTTGGGGTTTTCATGTTTGGAATGGTGAGCGAGAAGTGGTGATGAGTGGAATCGAACCACTGACACAAGGATTTTCAGTCCTTTGCTCTACCAACTGAGCTACATCACCTTCTGGCCCGCAAAAGTATGAAAAAATCATGTCCTCCAAAATTTATTTCTCTTCAAACCTGAAACTAATTTCTGAAAAAGGTCTTACAGGCTGATTTTCAGTTTACACTAATCCTTTTGCGCAATACTATTGCCTATTGCTTACATTTGAATTTGAAAATAATCAAGCACAGCAGGACTGTCCTCTTCATACTATAAATAGAGCAATGAATTTAACGATCGATATTGGAAACACACAGACTAAAATAATTGTTTTTGAGGATACAATGCCTGCCTTTAGGAAGGTAACAAATACGCTTTCCTTATCTTTCATTAAGAAGGTAATTAAGAATTATTCTATTGAGAATATCTTGCTTTCATCTGTAGTTAATATTGACAAACCGCTGCTGAATTGCCTTAATAGCCTGAATGGTTTTGAAGTTTTGTCGGTTAAGACCAAACTTCCGATAAAGAATAAATACAAAACTCCTTCAACACTGGGAAATGACAGACTTGCAAATGCTGTTGCAGGAGCTTTCTTATTTCCGGGTAAAAATGTATTAATAGTCGACATTGGTACCTGTATTAAGTTTGATGTTGTAAATGCACGAAAGGAATACCTCGGTGGCAGCATTTCTCCCGGTATGGAAATGCGCTTCAACGCTCTGCATCATTTTACCGGTAAGCTGCCCTTAATACATGACTCATCAAAAGTTTTTCTTCTAGGAAAATCTACTCAGGAGGCAATTCAATCGGGCGTAATCAATGGCATGACAGAGGAAATCTCAGGCATTGTTCAACGGTATAAAAAGATATATAAAACTTTAACAGTAATTGTGACAGGGGGGCATGCTGAACGTTTTGCCGGAGAATTAAAATTCAGCATCTTTGCGGCCGCTGATATGGTAAATATTGGTTTAAATGAAATTTTAAGGTTTAACCGTTCTGTTTGATTTTTTCGAACGAATAGGAAAAATTTCACTAAACTGCTGAATACCAATCTTTAATTTCCAAAAATGTCTAAAAACAAAAATTTTAAAAGTTGCATTTACATTACAAGGTTTTTTCTTGTTTTTGCTTATTACCTGATGGTTCAAGGGCTTCTAATTACAAAAGCTCAAAATAGCACCAACTCTCCATATTCCAGGTTTGGAATAGGTGATTTAAACTCTATTACTTTTGCCCGAAATCTGGCTTTAGGTGGAACAGAAATTGGCTTGAACCAGCCCTTGTCTATCAATTATGGAAATCCTGCTGCCTATTCGAATTTATGGTTTACGACCTATGAAGCCGGTGCAGATTTTAAACAGTATGAATTTAAAAACAGTTCTGCCATTCATCGATCACATACTGCTTCGCTTTCTTATTTTGATTTTGCTTTTCCGATTAAGGCGCAAAAATGGTCACTCGGTTTTGGCTTGCTTCCTTATAGCAGCGTTGGATATTCTATTACTGAAAATAAGACAACGGATTTTGGCGACAATGAAATAAGAAATTACCAGGGCTCGGGAGGACTTAACAATTTTCATATTGGAAGCGGTATTAAGCTGAATAAAAAATTGTCTTTTGGTGTAAATACGGAATACCTTTTCGGTTCATTGAATAACAACAGGAAAATTTATTTTCTAAGCCCGTTCTACTTTGATTCTGAAATTAATAAAAGTACCTCAATAGGTTCTTTTCACTTTAAGACAGGACTTCAATATACTTTAGACAGCTTACCATTTGCAAAAAGTGATTCTGTTATAGTATTTGAGAAAAAGATTTCCATGTTGCAGGACTCATTATCAAAATTAATTTTTGACAACCAGGCTGATTCAACGAGTGAAAAGTATGAATTGAAAAATAAACTCACCGGGGAAATTGCTTTGGCTCAACAGATAAAAGAAGGTATAGTTACTAAAAAAGTTAAAAGCGACTGGCATCTTGTTATAGGACTAGTTGCCATTCCTTCTACAAATCTAACTGCCAGAAATTCTACTATTGTCAGGTCATTCAGGTATTTCCAATATCAAGACCCTGAATCAGGTACCCTGGTTAGGGATACTATCTTAAATATAGAAAGCGAACAGGGCGACATTCATTTACCCTTTGGTGCTGGCTTTGGCTTTTCTTTGCGAAAAGGCAGCCGCTGGTTATTCTGCGCCGATTATTCATTGCAGCAATGGAGTGATTTCTCTTTCCTTGGACAGCAGGATTCTCTTGCGAACAGCTGGAAAGTAAGTGCCGGTATTCAATATACTCCCGATGACCGTTCAGTAAAATCGTACTGGAAGATTATGCAATATCGTTTAGGATTCCATTACGATAAGGGTTTTATTAAATTGAATGGAACAAACATCAGTGAAATGGGTTTGTCGGCAGGTTTTGCATTGCCTGTCAGAAAAGCAGGCACGGTTTTGCATTTTACCTTTGAAGGAGGTAAACGCGGAACTACAGACAACAACCTCGTCCTGGAAAGATTCCTGAAGTTTACCATTGGATTTACGATCAACGACAAATGGTTCATGAAACCGAAGTACGATTAAAAAAAGTTTTGTTTCAACTGTAGTGAAATTACTTAACAGTAAATTTTCTTACAGAAATTTTTCCAAAATAATGATTTCCCTTAGCGCCCTCCGTTCAGACCTTTGAGCTCTTTGTGGTTAGAATCCAATAATAGTTTTTTACCACAAAGTTCACAAAGGTCTGCACAAAGTTCACAAAATTGAATTATATATACATGTTTGAGGTAATTAGTCAAATAGAATATGAGCTCCGGTAATCGTAAAATCGGCATTTGGTTATTGAGTGGATGCTTTTTAATTTTCTGTATGGTCGTTATTGGCGGTATAACACGGCTTACAGGCTCAGGACTTTCCATTACAGAATGGACGCCGATTATGGGGGCCATTCCACCGCTCAACAATGCAGACTGGGAAATTGCTTTTCAGAAATACAAACAAATACCTCAGTTTCAACAAGTGAATTTTGATTTTACACTGGAAGATTTTAAAACAATTTTCTTTTGGGAATATTTTCACAGACTGATTGGCCGACTAATAGGTATTGTTTTTATTGTTCCTTTTCTCTGGTTTTTTTTCAAAGGAATGTTTGACAAAAAAACGCTGACAAAAGTTTTGTTTCTTTTTTTTCTCGGGGGCTTGCAGGGATTCCTGGGTTGGTTTATGGTTAAAAGCGGACTTTCAGATCGAACGAGTGTCAGCCATATCAGATTAGCGATTCACTTGTTTACCGCTTTCCTTACGTTTGCATTCACACTTTACTTTGCCCTTGAACTTTTAAAGAAAAAAGCAGAAAGCACTTACAACAAAAAGCTGTATAATTTAATCAGAGTGATTTTAGTTGTTGCATCCATTCAGCTTGTATATGGTGCTTTTGTAGCCGGTATGCATGCAGGAAAGATTTATAATACATATCCTCTAATGAATGGAAAATTTTTTCCTGAAGGTTCGCTTGCAATGAATCCGGTCTGGTTGAATATATTCGAAAACCAGGGAACAGTGCAATTCATTCATCGCTGGCTTGCAGCACTTCTGGTTATTTTGACATTTGAATTATTTTATCAAACACTGAAAAATAATATCAAAGACTCAAGGAAAACAGGAGTCTTGTTTTTAGTCATTGCAATTGGTATTCAGTTTTTACTCGGAGTATTTACGCTTTTGTCAGGGGTAAATTTTACACTGGCTATTCTTCACCAGGCAGGTGCGTTTTTTGTTTTTAGCGCAGGGGTTTATTTGTTGTTTGTTTTTGGGAGGACTAAAAATAGAATTGCTTAAAATGAAAAATTTATTTTAAGTTTCTTTCACTTCCACTCAAAACTCTCCAAAAGATGCTTTACATCCTTTTCAATAAAAGTTAGTACCGGTGCAATAGAATCAGGATTAGGAACTGCATAAAAATATAGCGAGCCGCGTAAAAAATTCTTAGTACTGTCGGTAAGATAAAACTGAACCGGTGAAGCAGCATTTCCTTTTACACTGTAATAATTTCCATAAAGTTTTTTTATGGAATTGCTTATTGCTTCTTCCTGCATTCCTGAAGCCCGTGAAATGTGCTTCATAGAAAGAGACCTGCTATCCTCGATAAAGTTATTTAAATCTTTATTCACTGCTTTATAGCTCAGGTAAAGGGTTCCTCTGTAAGCAGGGAATTCAACATTGTACCAGCAGGGTTCACTGTTGCCGCCTGAGTCAGCTACAATCTTTGCATAAACAGGTATCTCAAAACTAAAAGGACAAGAGTTGCCGGTAAAGCGTTCGTATTTTTTTTCGGGAAATGAAATTCTGAAATACGCACGTTGTTTCGGTATATAATCTTCTTCACAACCTGTTAAACCAATAGAAAGAAATAAGAAAAGGAATGGAATAAAGGATGAAAAAGCGCGAAGTCCATCCGACCCGGGTTTTTCAAAAATAATTTTTTCAGGGAGCGTAATTTTTACGCGTTTAATTTTCTTTCTGTCTACAGATTCAATGGTAAACGTCACATTGTTGTGTTTGATTACTTCAAATCGTTGTGGTATTCCTCCTTTAATATAAAGTAATAAGCCTGCCAGTGTATCCGGCTCTTCGTCGTTGCCCGTAATAAATATTTTTCTATCTACTTCCATTACCCTGCAAATGTCATTCAGCTTTGTCTTTCCTTCGAAAACATAATTTTTTGCATCAAGGCGGGAGTAGAATAATTCGTCTTCGTCAAATTCATCGTTAATCTCGCCGACAATTTCTTCCAATACATCTTCCAGAGTAACGATACCCGAAGAGCCTCCGTATTCATCTATTACAATGGCAAGGTGATTTTTAAGCTCCTGAAACTCTTTTAATAAATCATTTATTTTTTTACTTTCAGGAACAAAATAAGCAGGCCTGATCTGTTGCAGCCAGTCAAATGCCGGATCGTTTTTCTTCTCCAAAAAAGGCAGAAGATCTTTTATGCATAAAACACCGATAACATGATCAAAGGATCCTTCATATACAGGAACCCGTGAATATCTGTTTTCAACAATAAGCGGAAAAAGTTCGCTGAATTTCAAGTCCTTGTTAAAGGCTACAACATCCATTCTCGGTTTCATAATCTGTCTGACATCGATGTTTCCGAACCGGGCTATTCCTTTTAAAATTTTCTTTTCTTCTTCAGGTGTAGTTTTATCACTGGTTATATCAATGGCATGCGTCAATTCATCTACAGAGACATCGTATCCTTTTTGTCCAAACCGTTTGTCAACGATAGACGTAGACATGACCAGCAACGTGCTTACCGGACGAAGCATCTTATCAAGAATATTAATTAGATAAGCACTTCGTAAGGAAGAGCGCAGCGCATTTTGGGTAGCATATACTTTTGGCATTACCTCGCAGAATAAAACGATAACAAAAGTCAGGGAAACAACCTGAATGAAAAACCCAATCCAGTCGTGATGTGTGAAGTCGAAGATTTCTTCAAAGACTAACGAAGAAAGTACAACGATGGCTATGTTTACAAAATTGATAGCAATAAGCAGCGTTGCCAGCAATCGTTTGGGTTTTTCAAGAAGCGTATATACGAGTTTTGATTTACCGCTATCAGATTCTTTCAACTTGAAAAACTGAGCAGGTGTAATTGCAAAAAAAGCTGTCTCAGTTCCTGAAACAAAACCGGAAATAAAGAGCAAAGCAATTAATACAATCAGTTCCATTAGCAAACCAATGGAAAAAGCAAATTCAGGCTTTATAATAGAAGCCGAAGCACTTAAAATGGGCGAAATTAGGGAACTATCAGGGTCCAAATTCAGGGATAAATATTGTGCTAAAATAAAAAAGAGGTGCAAAGCTACGAAATTGTCTCTTTAACTTTCAACGACTATTTAAAGCCCTAAAAATGAGAAAATAACGCAGTTTTGCACCTTAAAACTTGATCTTAGAATGGAAGGTTTTCGTTTGGTACCTCTGTTGGACTTTCAACAGCAGAGGTATCAGGGCTTTTGCTTCCTGCATCATCAACACGAGGTCCTCCAAGCATTTGCATAGTGTCTGCAATAATTTCAGTGATGTACTTCTTGTTGTTTTCATCACCGTAACTCCTCGACCTGATTTTCCCTTCCAGATAGAGATGTGATCCTTTTCGAACAAACTTCTCAGCAATCTCTGCAACCGTCCGCCATAATACAATATTATGCCATTCCGTTTGGTCAATTTTTTTTCCCTCTTTGTTTTTGTACGACTCAGTTGTTGCAAAGGAAAATCGAGCAACAGCTACACCACCATCCAGGTAGCGGACTTCAGGATCTTTTCCAACATATCCCACTAAAATTACTTTGTTTACTCCACTCATTGTATTATTTTTTTGATTGTTAATATTAATCAAAGATAATCATTGAAGGAGCAAAAGAGAAACCGTTTATGAGGGATTCTTTTTTAAGTTTATTATAAGCAAATAACGGAAATTCAATGCTTTTTTTGCAATTTCTTTTGATTTCGAAGAAAGCCAAAGATAGTTTTCGCACTGTTTTGTGCTGTTTCCGCAGGAGTGTAAATAGTTATCTCTTTATTACTTGATTCTTCATAAGGAAAAGATACGCCTGTAAAATTCTCAATCTCCCCTGAACGTGCTTTTTTATATAAACCCTTTGTATCTCTTTGTTCACAAACTTCAACAGGGGTATCGATAAAAACTTCTATAAAGTTTTTACAAATGGCACGGCATTCATTTCTGACTTCCCTGTAAGGAGAAATCAGACTTACAATTACAACATTGCCCTGGCTTTCTAACAAAGAAGCTATGTAGGCTACATTTAAATTGTGTTTTCTTCTGGAATAAAAATCAAATCCTGTTTCTTTAATAACCTTTCGGATCTGGTCGCCGTCGAGTAAAACATAGGAAATGGATTCTTTTTCAAAAATTTTAATGAGCTCATTGGCTATTGTTGATTTACCTGCTCCGCTCAGACCGGTAATCCATACGACACACGGTTTAATTTTTTTCTTAAAAATTGTTTCCCAGATAGAGTCAAAAGCATAATAGTTAATGATTTTAAAAATTAAATCTAACAAGCCTATACTTAAGCCAAACTTAATATTCTTGGTTACAGCATAGGAAATTACAACCGTAATCATCGAGGAGACAATCCTGTAGACAATAGACTTACTTAATTTGTTGTAATTTATTCTGAAGCGCATTTTAAAACTAACAAATTAGATTTTTTAGATTTCAATGTTTGACAATAAACGGAACAGGTCTAACATTTCTGCAAATATCTTTCAATTAATCTAGGTAAAGCAAATGTATCGATGTTTTTATTACTAACTTTTAACCAATCTTTAGGGATGCTAAGCTTACCTTTTGGAGCTAAATTTATTTCGTAAAATCGGGCATATATTTTTTGATGACTTAAAAGATGTTTATAATCAGGACTGATGCCTGTTATTTTTATCTTTTTGTTTTTGAAGATCTTTTTCCATTCAACCGAGCTTAAAAAAGTCGTTTCATTTACTTTTTTTGTTGTCTCTATTAAAGGAAAATCGTGTAGGCCCTGCCAGATGTCTTTTGCATTTCTTTTTTTAATGTAAAATGAATTCTGCTGCCGTATTACCAGATAATTGAAATAGCGATTTCTGCTTTTTAACTTATTTTTTTTAATGGGAAATTTGGAAACAGTATTCTTGCTGAAAGCATAACACGACGAATTTAATGGACAAGCCTCACAATCAGGATTTGCAGGACGGCATTGTCGGGCCCCAAATTCCATAATGGCCTGATTAAAGATTGCAGGAGGGTAATTTTTCATGAGTTTACCTGCCAGTGCGGTAAATTTCTTTTTGCCTTCCCCTGTATCTATGGGTGTTTTAATTCCAAAGTATCTTGAAAGAAGACGGAATACATTGCCATCGACAACGGCATGTCCCAAATCGAAAGCAAAGGATGCAATGGCAGCAGCAGTATACTCACCAACCCCTTTGAGAGATCGGATATTGGTATAATCGGAAGGAAATTTATCGCCAAATTCATTTTTTATTTGTCTGGCAGCAGCATGCAGGTTGCGGGCTCTTGTATAATAGCCCAACCCCTGCCAAAGCCGAAGTATTTCATCTTCTTTGGCATTGGCAAGTGAGCCAACGGTTGGATATTTTTCCGAAAACCGAAAATAATAGGGAAGCCCTTGTTCAACCCGGGTCTGCTGAAGGATGATCTCTGAAAGCCAAATCAGGTATGGGTCCTTTGTATGGCGCCAGGGTAGATCCCTTTTGTTCTTTTTATACCAGTTTATGACGATGGTACTGAATGACATTATAAAAATTTATTTTTTTACCTTAAATAATTCAATTCTCATATTGTCTATATAAAGTGGAAAGTTAGATTTATTCCAAACATAAATTTTCATAATATCTTTTTCTCCCATGGTTGGGATTTTTACGCTGAAATTAATTTTTTCCCAGGAATCAGTGTTGATAAGCAGGCCAATAGGATAATTATCATAGCGAAAAATTTGTCCATTGGGATATTCGAAACTTATTATTAGAGTTGCTTCGTTTTCTTCATCTATTTTTTTTGCCATTAAGGATACTTCGACATATGAAATGTCTTCGTTTTTTAGTTCTGAATAAGTTGATGCAAAGGTTGAACTATATTCGAGTTGTTTATCCAGTTTTAAGCTATGTCCACCTGAAAAATATTCAAACGTATTATAGGCATTCTGTGCATCATTATCGAAATCATATTGTATAATTTTTTGAGAGATAATACTATCACGACTGATTGTTTCCTGCTTAGGAGGATAAGCTACGGCTTTCAGGTGTCGATCGCTTTTGAGAAACACTTTCCAGTACTTTTCTTTATTCATTTCATCGTAACTCAAAATATGTTTTTCATATTGATATGTTTGAAATAGACAAAAACCGGTTAAGGGTAGAAATAAAAAAACGATTAATATAATTTTATAACGCTTTTTCAAATTATTCAATCCAACAGCCATCGGAATAATTAATAAAGGATAAAATTCAAGAACGGGACGAAGGCTAAAAGCTCCTCCATAACTCCAGCTGCTCCAAGAGGTAATCACCCAGATAAAAACAATAAAGCTGATAATATATCCTAAAGCGGCAAACATCGATTTTTTGAAATAAGGGATGATAAATAAGAATGCAATAAACATAATGGGTGTATAAATAAATAATCCTTTTCTGTAACTGAATAACCCATCCCAAAAATGGGGATGTTTAAAGTCAAAACCTTCATCTGCATAGGGCCATTTAAAAAAATCGCCGCTTGTCAGGTAATAAATATAAGGTTGAATAAAAACCAAAGCTGAATAAATAATTATTCCGAAAAGCATTGCTTTTTTATTCTTGAAAATTGTATTAAGTAAGATTAAGAAATTTTCAAAAGAGCCTGATAGAAATGGGACACCAAGCACAATCATGACATTCACCGGTCTTATCAATGTAATAATTGCAAGAGCTGCCGCAGCACAAATTAATTGATGGGTTTTTTTCTGAATCTCATATGATTTTATGAAAAATAAGAAGGCGCTTACTGCTGCAAAGGAATAAATATGAGACATACTTGGTTCATAGAGTACATACCAGAAACTATTTGTTGCAAAAACCAGTAGGAGCAAAACAACTCCGATCCATTTCTCTTTAGAGCCTAAAAGCAAAAGTAATTTTCTTAAATAAAGCAGTGCAACAAGCAAATAAAAAATGGCAGCAGCAGCAACAGAGCTGAAGAAAATCATATTATATCCACTGGACCCATGCCCGGTTATTTTAGAAACAAACCAGGCTGTAAGAAAAAAAGGAGTTAAAAGTACAGCAACACCAACAAAATATTTATTGCCGGGCTGTCCGTTTGCCAGCAGTCTTTTCTGGGCTCTTCCAATACCGTAAATTGACGCTTCTGCTTCTACTATAAAATCGTATTGAAGATCCTGATAAATAAATATGGCAGGAAGATAAGCATAATATCCTTTGCCATCGGTTTCCACAATTGTCTTCCAACGTTCTTTGTCGCCATCGAACCAACGGATTTTAATCATGAAAAAAATAAGAATTACGCCTATGAATAAGATAATTCTTTTTGCGAAATATTTATTTTCCGATTCCCCGTTGATATTCATTAAATCGATTTACTTGATAAGTTGATATTTATAAATTTTAAAGGATTTTTCAAATCAGTATATGTAAGGCATTTTTATAAATGCACTCTCTCGTTTTTTACAAATATATCAATAATAAATAATTGCTAATGTATATGCTAAAATGTTTAATTAATAATTTCTATTTTGCAATTGATTATTTTTCAAAGCCTCATGGAAGAGAATGTTTTTATACTTATTGCCTGTTATAATGAAGGTGCTGCCATTATTCGCCTGTTAAAGGAAGCAGAGGCTGTTCTTAAAAATGATAATCAAAAAATTACCATAGTTGTTGTGGATGATGGTTCCTCCCACGAAACAGTGGAAATGCTTTCCTCTTTTCAATTCAACGACGATAAACTGAACTTTAAACTTCTTTCTCTCGATTACAACAGCGGCCACCAGGCAGCGCTGGAGCAGGGAATACTATTTGCCGCTTCCTGCAATGCAAAACATGCAATTATTATGGATGGCGATGGTGAAGATGATCCTGCTGTCATTCCCCAATTATTGCAATTCCGCTCTTACGATATAGTGCATGTAAGCAGAGGAAAGAGAGGAGAAGGATTTGTATTTCGAATAGGTTATGTGGTTTATAAATTGATATTCCGTCTGATTACAAAACAAAAAATGAATTACGGGAATTTTTGCATGATTAATGCAAAAGTTATGTCCATCATTCAAAACCATTCTTTCATTCACCTTGCCGCTTTCTTATCCAAATTAAAACTGAATGCCGCTTCTGTTGTCTGCGACAGAAGAAAGCGATTCTCGGGAAAATCTAAAATGAGTCTTTCCGGTCTGGTACATCATGCTTTTCGTTCTTTCATAGAATATGCTGAAGAACTGGTCATGACCTTTCTGAGGCTGTCCATATTTCTTTTTATTTTGTTTTGCCTGACAATGACATATATATTATACCTTAAAATATATACTGATAAAGCCATTCTCGGCTGGACAAGCACACTTGGAATCGGACTATTGACTTCTGCTTTGCTTTGCATTGGTTTCTTTACCATTGGAGTTTTGTTGTTGAATCAATCCCATCATCGTTCGCAAAACCCTCCAATTAAAAAATTTAAAATCATAAAATAAATGCAGGCTTCTTACCCCGGCGATAAAATCCTAAACCTCTTTTCCCGCTTTGCCAAAAACCGCAACAACCAAATATTCAAACTGATTAATAAAAGCTTTGGCAGCTTTCCCGAGGTAAAAAAAATACTTGAGTTCGGTGCAGGGAAAGGAGAGTTCATTAATCGTTTTAAAAACGTTGAAGGATTGGAGACATTTGCATTGGAGAAAGATGCTTCTTACCGTCAAATACTTTCTGTAAAGCATACAACTGTTGAAATGTTAAACGATATTTCCTTTAGCCCTGACTTTGTTTTTACTATTGATGTCCTTGAGCATATTGAAGAAGATGAAGTTGTATTAAAGCAATTGTTTAATAAATTAAAAAATGGAGGCGGTTTATTTATTTACGTACCGGCACGTATGGAATTATATTCTGCTTTCGATAAGTCAATTGGTCATTTCAGGAGGTATTCCAAACCGGAACTCATAGAAAAGGTAAAACGAGCAGGATTTACTATTGAATATTGCCGGTATCATGAAATACTGGGCTATGTTGCTTCAGCAATCCATAATAAACTCTTTAGTATAAAAGAACCAGGAGCTCTTTCACTTATAGTATATGACTATCTCTTTGTGCCTTTGACAACAATACTTGAAAAACTAATAAACCCTCCAATAGGGAAAAGCCTATATTTATTAGCAAAAGTTGAAAAAAAGTAAGTGCGTTTTTGTTTAATTTTATTTTCAAAAGCTTGTTTTTAGAATAAAAAGGACTTGTTAGCAAGTTTTCTAAGTGCTTTCTATAAAAAATTGGTTTTTAAGTTTTTCTATTCCATTCTAAACCATTATCTTTGCGCCCCGCTAAACATCAAAACATTAATATTCAATAACATGACTAAAGCAGAACTTGTAGCTGAAATCAGTACGAAAACAGGCATAGAAAAGACAGTTGCATTACAAGTAGTAGAAGCAACTATGAAAGTTATTAAAAACACCATGTCAGATGGTGAGAACGTTTATTTACGTGGTTTTGGCTCCTTTATCGTAAAAAGAAGAGCGCAAAAACTCGGAAGAATAATTTCAAAAAATACTACAATCATTATTCCTGAACATAATATCCCTGCCTTTAAACCGGCAAAGACCTTTGCAAATAAAGTGAAGAATGCAAAGATCAAAAAGAACCAGACTTCAGAAGCGATAGACTAATCGATGCGGACAAGCAGCAAACAATTATTGCTGGTAGCCGGTGCGGTTGTATTGACAGTAGCGCTTTATTTTGCTCCGCAGAAAGTTGAAAAAGAAAAGGAGAATGAGAAAATCAACAATCCCTTTTCATTTGAAACTATTCTTGCAGATTCAAAAAGTGGTTTGAAAAGACAGGAAGTTGAAAAAATCAATGTTGTTGAGGCAGCTTATTTAAAAGATACGTCGTCGCTCATTTTGATTGATTCATTAGGTAAAATGTGGGACAAATTAAATAGTCCCCAGGTTGCCGCCCGGTATTTTGAAATTCTGGCGGAAAAGAAAGCCGATGAGAAGAGCTGGATAAATGCAGCGTATCGGTATTTCGATGCTTTCAGGCTCATCAATGATTCATCGTTCAGGAAAATGTATGTTGAGAAGGCGATCTCAGCATATCAAAAGGTATTGGAGATCAATCCGGAGAATCTCGATGCAAAAACAGATCTTGGTATTTGTTATGCGGAAGGAACATCTTCACCCATGCAGGGCATTATGATGCTTCGCGAGGTTGTCCAAAAAAATCCAAGGCATGAAATGGCCCTATTCAATCTTGGAGTTTTATCCATTAAATCGGGCCAGTATGAAAAAGCAGTTGAAAGATTTGAAAAAGTCGTTGAAGTAAATCCGAAAAACAAAGAAGCAAGATTTCTTCTCGGCCGAACGTATATGATGATGGGAAAATCAGATCTTGCACTAAAAAATTTAGAAGTTATACGGGAATCGAACGATACCGAATTTAATACAGAAGTAAATAATTTAATAAACCAGATTAATAACCATTAAACTCTCAGCTCATGCCAAGTGGTAAAAAAAGAAAAAGACACAAGATGGCTACGCATAAGCGTAAGAAACGTCTTAGAAAAAACAGACATAAGAAGAAGAGCAGATAATCTTTTTTATATTCATTATCCGATTTTTGATATTTTAAAAACGGATAATGAATATATTTTATCTGATCCTGCATTAATTTACGTTGGCTTTTCGGAAAATTTCGTGGCATTCGATGCGTCGCCTGCCGGCCATTTCCGACGTTTTATATAGATAGGATTCTTTGAAGTCCGTTTAGTATTTTTCTCAACACCGCCTGTCGGTTTGCTGTGGGTTTGTAAACAATTTTTAATTGAACAACGAACTTGTAATTAACTCCACACCAGAGGAAGTTAATATTGCTCTTATCGAGGATAAACATCTCGTAGAGCTAAACAGTGAAAAAAAAGATCAGCGTTTTCAGGTCGGAGATATTTATCTCGGTCGTGTAAAGAAGCTGATCCCCGGCTTGAATGCCGCTTTCGTAGACGTAGGTCACGAGAAGGATGCTTTTTTGCATTATCTCGACCTTGGACCTCAGGTACAATCACTCCTCAAATTAATCAGACTTACTACTACCGATAAAAAGCCTGATCCCATGCTCACCGATTTTCAAGTTGAGAAGGATATTGATAAAGGTGGTAAGATCAACAACGTTTTATCTACCAATCAATGGGTCCTTGTGCAGGTTGCCAAGGAGCCTATTTCATCCAAAGGCCCAAGGATAACTTCTGAGATTTCTTTGGCAGGTCGCTTTGTTGTAATGGTTCCTTTTTCTGACCATGTTTCTATTTCGCAGAAAATAAAAAGTGCTGAGGAAAGACAGCGTTTAAAACGACTGGCTTTAAGTATAAAACCCAAAGGATTCGGTCTAATCGTCCGGACGGTTGCTGATGGTAAAAAGGTTGCAGAACTTGATAAAGACATCCAGGATCTTGTTTCAAAATGGAAGACAGCTTTTGCTATGCTCAAAACAGCTAAGCCGCCTCAAAAAATACTGGGCGAATTAAACCGCACTTCAACCATTCTTCGTGACTTGCTGAATCCAAACTTTAATGCAATACACGTAAACGATTCTGCACTGGCCGATGAGATAAAAAGCTATATAAGCGGCATAGCCCCTGAGCAAACAGAGATTGTAAAACTCTATAAAGGCAAGCAGCCTATTTTCGAGCACTTTGGTATCGATAAACAGATTAAAGCAAGCTTTGGTAAAACAGTGACTATGTCCAACGGTGCTTATCTCATTGTTGAACATACGGAAGCCATGCATGTTATTGATGTGAACAGTGGTGGCCGTACAAAGGGCGATGGAGATTCTTCTCAGGAAAATAATGCTCTCCAGGTAAATCTCGATTCAGCAACGGAAATTGCGCGACAACTTCGCTTGCGCGATATGGGAGGCATTATTGTCGTTGACTTCATCGATATGCACAATCCGCAAAACAGAAAGGTGCTATACGAAAAACTAAAAACGGAAATGAAGCGCGATCGCGCTAAGCATACAATTCTTCCTCCCAGTAAATTCGGACTGGTTCAGCTTACGCGCCAAAGGGTGCGTCCGGAAACAAATATTACTACTGTTGAAAAATGTCCTGCTTGCGACGGTACCGGCGAAATTAAAGCAAGTATCCTGCTTGTTGACGATATAGAAAACAATCTTCGATATTTTATCAGCGAACAGAATGAAAAAGAATTGTCTGTTTCAGTTCACCCGTATCTCGAAGCTTTTTTGAACAAGGGCGATTTATTCACAGCCTCTATTGTCAAGAAATGGAAAAAGAAATACAAAGCGAAATTAAAAGTAATTGCAAACAATAATTATCATCTAATGGAATACCATTTTTTCAATAAAGCAGATGAAGAAATTAAAATTTAAAAAGCTCTTTTTTGTTATTTTTTTAAGTAAAAAACTTTGTTAGATTTGTCCATAAATTAATCAGCTTTTAAATTCTTAAACACATGCGTATACTTAAAAAAATCTTTATGATTCTTGCTGTCATTATTCTTTTGATAGCTGCTGTAGGTTTGTTGTTCTTTCCTTCTCATGCTCACGTCGAGAGAAGCGCCATTGTGCAAAAGCAACATTCAATTGTATTCAATTATCTGCAGGATATTCAAAACTGGAATAAATGGTCACCTTGGTATCAACTTGATCCCAATGCAAAATATACTTTTGAAGGTCCGGCCAGTGGTCCCGGTGCAACATTAAAGTGGGCAAGTGATAAAAAGGGCGTAGGAAATGGAAGCCTTACCTATAAAGAAGTTAAGCCTGATTCTGTTATTCGCATTGACCTTAACTTCATGGAAAATGGAACGGCTCAGTCTTCTTTCATTCTTTCACCCGAGGGCGATGGAACCAGAGTAATCTGGAACTTTGATGTTGATGCAGGTTTTAATCCATTAGGACGAATTATGGGAAGTTTCATGGATAGCTTTCTTGGAAAAGATTATGAAAAAGGTCTAAGCAATATTAAAATGCAGGTCGAAGCAATTCAGTTACCGGCAGAGATACAAGCACAATAATAATGTGCAGGGTAAAATAATTTCCTGATTACGAATTCTAAATGTTTAAGAATCCCTTGTATCTTTACAAGGGATTCTTAATTTATAAATATGTTAAATAATTTTTAAAGCATGCCTAAAATAATCCCCACACCTGACAAAGCCCTCAAGAAAGCAGAGAGTTATTGTGCCTACCAGGAACGCAGTCAGCAGGAGGTAAGGGATAAAGTGTATTCGTGGGGATTGCATAAAAAGGAAGTGGAGGAAATTATTTCCACATTAATTTCCACCGGATATCTGAAAGAAGAACGTTTTGCTTCAGCATTTGCCGGAGGAAAATTCAGGATTAAAAAGTGGGGAAAAAAGAAAATCAGACTTGCTTTACAAAACAAACAGGTTTCAGAACCTTTGATCCGTAAAGCACTTGCTGAAATTGATGAAAAGGATTATAAAAAAACACTTAAAGAAGTCATAGCAAGCCGTTCAAAACAGATAAAGGAAAAAAATGTTCTGAAAAGAAAATACAAGATAGCTTCTTACGCTATTTCCAGGGGCTTTGAACCGGAGAAGGTTTGGGAGGCTATTGGGCATATGGAAGAAACAGAATAACATTTATCAAGTTTTTACCTGAATTATATTGTAAATCAATTTTTGATTTAGCTCTTAATTAATTTATCTTCGCAGCCTATGACAATCGAACAACTTAAAGACATTAAGGAGCGCATTGAAGCGCTGAGGGGGTATCTTTGACATTGGTGGAAAGAAACAATCCATAAAGGAAGAAGAATTACAAACACAATCAGCCGATTTTTGGAATGATCCGAAAAAAGCGCAGCTGATTCTAAAGGATATCAGTCAGAAAAAAAAATGGACACAGCCTTTTGATAAGCTGGAGTCTTCTGTCGCTGATGTTTCCGTACTATTTGATTTTTACAAAGATGGTGCTGCCACGGAAGCTGAAGTGGATGCGCATTATAAGGATGCCATGGTTCTTCTCGAAGACATGGAATTCAAGCGCATGCTTGGCGAAGAAGAAGACCAGTTAAGTGCAATCCTTAACATCAATTCAGGTGCAGGCGGAACGGAAAGTCAGGATTGGGCAGAAATGCTTATGCGCATGTACATCATGTGGGGAGAAAAAAATGGTTACAAGGTAACAGAGATTGACATTCAACCCGGCGAAGGCGCCGGAATTAAATCTGCAGCATTACAATTCGACGGCGATTTTGCTTATGGCTTTCTTAAAGCAGAAAGCGGCGTTCACCGTCTTGTACGAATTTCCCCTTTTGACTCAAATGCAAAACGCCACACCTCTTTCGCTTCTGTCTTTGCATATCCTGTCGTTGATGATACTATAGAAATTGAAATCAAGGATGCAGATATTGCCATACAGACTTCCCGTTCCGGTGGAGCAGGAGGACAGAATGTAAATAAGGTTGAGACAAAAGTACAGCTTACACACATTCCTACAGGCATTGTTGTTGTTTGTCAGGTAGAACGTTCTCAGGGAGGCAATAAAGATCGTGCAATGAAAATGCTTCGTTCGCAGCTTTATCAGCTCGAGATTAATAAACGCAACGAAGCCAAAGCCGTTACAGAAGCCACAAAGAAAAAAATTGAATGGGGCTCACAAATCCGTTCCTACGTTTTTCATCCCTACAAACTCGTCAAAGACAACCGCACCGATTACGAAACCTCCGATGTACCGGGCGTAATGGATGGCAATCTAAATGAATTTATGAAGGCGTATTTGATGGAGTATAGTAAGTCGCGATAGTACTAAAAGCCCCACCATGCTAAAAATCTACTTCAAATCCACCTGCAGCACCTGTCGTACTGCTCTTTCGCTGATAAAGGATAATACAGATGAAGCGTATGAATTGGTTGAATATACAGTTGATGTTCCTTCTGAAAAAGAAATAAAGGAATTGCTGAAAATGCTTGGTATGAAAGCCGAGCAATTGGTTCGTAAGAAAGAAAAACTTTTCAAAGAGAAATACGAAGGGAAGAAAATTTCAAATGCTGAATGGATTAAGATCCTGCATAAAAATCCCATACTAATTGAACGGCCTATTATCGTGAAGGATGGGAAAGCTGTTATTGGGAGGCCGGTGGAGAGGGTGTTGGAAATTATTTGAACCTTAAAAAAGTAATTAAAGCTTCAGATGATTTTACCTGCTTGTAGCCGAAACCCGAACCCACAAGTCCAATTGTTTTCCAATAGATTTTAGAGTTTTGTCTTAATTCAATTATGTTTTTAATCCCCAAATAAAGTTGTTGAAATGTTACTATTTTAGGTGAATTTCAATAAAACGGATTTTTTCCTGCAGGTTAGTTTTTTTTAACTACATTTATTTTACGAACGATAAATATTATTCAGAATGAAAAAATTCTATCTCCAATTATGTTTCCTGATTATTGCTTTCAATACACACTCACAAACCAATAATCATTTGGATCAAATTCAAATTGATCAATTGAAGTTAGAAGGGAAACTCCCGGTAAATTTTCAATCAGTAAAATCCGGAAAAATCCGGAAAGCAATAGTACCGGAAATATATCCTTCATTAAAATTAGCACAAAGCGGCAATGCATGCAATTGTATGATTCCTATTGATGGTTCATTCACCATTGCTGCTTTTGACGGATCAGGTGCTTCCGGCGGTCCCGGTGTGGGACCTGATTACAGAAATGATGACTGGAGTACATCGCAGATAATGCTGCCTTTTACGTTTTGTTATTTTGGTCAGAATTTCAATTCTGTTTTTATTAATAATAATGGTAATATCTCATTTGATACTGCGTATAGTACTTTTACGGCAAATTCATTTCCTGATTCAACATTTAAGATGATTGCACCATTCTGGGCTGATGTTGATACTCGCGGGGCTTTAAGTGGACTTGTCTATTATAAAGTAACTCCTACCAGTATGATTATTAAATGGGATCGTGTTGGCTATTTTTCTCAACATGATAATCTGTTAAATTCTTTTCAATTAATAATTACAGATGGTTCAGATTCAATAGTGCCCAATGGCAATACTGCCTTTTGTTACGGCGATATGCAATGGACTACAGGCGATGCTTCCGGAGGCATCAATGCTTTTGGAGGAACTCCGGCAACCGCAGGTGCAAATCTTGGTGATGGAACAAATTACACACAATTTGGTCTATTTGATCAGGCAGGAGGATTGTATGATGGACAATATGGTTTTAATGATGGAATTGACTGGCTCGACAGTGCCAATTTTATTTTTGATTTATGTCTTGCTAACGTCCCGCCCGTTGCTCTTGATTGTATGAATGACACCGTAGCAATGCTGGTGACGGACACAAGAATATTTGATTTTTATTTTCTTTCTCCTGAAATCGGTCAAATTGCCACCATTAATTTACAGTCAGGTTTAAATAATTTTACGATTCTTTCAAATAACAACGGCGAATATGCCCATGCACAAGCTCAGGTAATTGCTGACCCTGCTAATATGGGTTACAATACTATTATGGTAACTGCTACTGACAACGGTTCTATACCGGCGACAACTTCTTATGCAAGGGTTGTCAACATTCTTCCTGCAACAAATATTTCTCCCATACAAAAACCGGCCGTTTCATTTTCCCCAAATCCTATGTTTGATCAGTCTGTATTATCATTAGGAGATTATTATAATACAAATATGAATTTTGTCCTGACTGATGTAACAGGAAAAATTATTTTCGAAAAACACTTAAACTCTGCAAATTTTGTCCTGACAAAAAATGATATTGCAAAAGGATTTTATTTGTATCATATTTACGACAAAGATGGATTTAACATTGCAGGAAAGATTCTAGTGTATTGATTTTTTTTATTCATTATCTTTGCATTAGTTCAAATATTAAACATCTCAAATCCAAATCATGGAATTCCGTACCGAAAAAGATACCATGGGAACCGTTCAGGTTCCTGCCAATGTTTACTGGGGAGCGCAAACACAGCGTTCCATTGAAAATTTCAAAATCGCGCGCGACATTAATAAAATGCCCAAAGAAATTATCAGCGCTTTCGCTTATCTGAAAAAAGCTGCTGCTCTTACAAATCTTGATGCAGGAATTTTGACTAAAGAAAAGACAGATATTATTGCTAGGGTATGCGATGAAATTCTTGAAGGAAAACTCGATGATCAATTTCCGCTTGTTGTCTGGCAAACTGGTTCAGGAACGCAATCCAATATGAATGTGAATGAAGTGGTAGCCTATCGAGCTCATGTAATTAGTGGTGGAAAGTTATCGGATGAGAAAAAAACCATTCACCCGAATGACGACGTAAACAAATCACAATCGTCAAATGATACATTTCCTACAGCCATGCATATTGCTGCTTACAAAGCATTGATGGAAGTTACTTTACCCGGATTAAAAGCATTGCGTGATACGCTTAAGGAAAAATCTAAAGCATTCATGCATATCGTTAAGATTGGCCGGACGCATTTAATGGATGCTACACCATTAACACTTGGACAAGAATTCAGCGGCTATGTTTCACAACTCGATCACGGTATTCGTGCTATAGAGCATACGCTTCCTCACCTTGCAGAACTTGCTCTTGGAGGAACAGCTGTTGGTACAGGAATAAATACACCTCCCGGATACTCAGAAAATGTTGCCAAACATATTGCTAAACTTACCGGACTTCCATTCATTACAGCAGAAAATAAATTCGAAGCCCTGGCTGCTCACGATGCAATTGTTGAAGCACATGGTGCACTTAAAACTGTTGCCTGTTCCATGATGAAAATTGCCAACGACATCCGTTTACTTGCTTCCGGCCCTCGTTGTGGAATCGGTGAATTATTTATTCCCGACAATGAACCCGGTTCTTCTATCATGCCCGGTAAAGTAAATCCAACACAATGCGAAGCAATGACCATGGTTGCAGCGCAAGTGTTAGGCAATGATGTAACCATTAATATCGGTGGCTCAAACGGACATTTTGAACTCAATGTTTTCAAGCCCGTAATGATTTTTAATTTTCTTCACTCTGCAAGACTTATCGGTGATGTGTGCATTTCTTTCAACGATAAATGTGCAAAAGGAATTGCTCCTATTGAAGAAAACATCAGAAAAAATCTTGAAAATTCCTTAATGCTTGTTACTGCACTGAATACAAAAATCGGCTACTACAAAGCCGCTGAAATCGCCCAGACAGCCCATAAACTAGGAAAAACCTTAAAACAAACCGCTGTCGATCTTGGCTACGTAACCCCTGAACAATTTGATGAATGGGTGAAACCGGGGGAGATGGTGGGAGGGGGTAATTTGAGAATTTGAGAATGAACGAAGGATTAATCTTCCCATTTTCAAATTTTCAAATTCTCAAATTAAATTAAACGTACTTCTCCCCCTTTTTAATCCTCACATCATTCACCAGATTCCTAACCTGCTGTTCGTCGTCTTTGGGACAGATGAGAAGGACATTGTCGGTTTCAACAACGATAAAATTTTCAAGACCTTGTATTACTGCTAGTTTGTCTTTAGAAATATTTACAAGGCAGTTGGACGTATTATCAACCATTATATGTTGTCCGACAACAGCATTTCCCTGTTTGTCGTGGGGTAAATGATCGTACAAAGACTTCCACGTTCCAAGATCGCTCCAGCCGAATTCAGCACTTAGGACGAAAACGTTTCTGGCTTTTTCCATAATGCCGTAATCGATAGAAATATTTTTACAAAGCGCATAAGCTTTTTTGACAAATTCGGATTCTTCAGGCTTATTGTAAACATCCTTTCCATCCTGAAAAAGAGAATACATTTCCGGCATATATTCCTCAAAAGCCTTAAGTATGGCTTTTGCATTCCAAACGAATATACCTGCATTCCATAGAAACTCTCCGCTCTTCAGAAAAAATTTCGCCATTTCAAGATTAGGCTTTTCTGTAAAAGTTTTTACTTTACGAATCTTGAAATCTTCATTTCCATCTTCTTCTTTGAACTGAATGTAGCCGTAACCTGTATCCGGCCTGCTTGGATGGATACCTATTGTAAGCAATACATCTTTGTTTTCAGTAAAGGAAAGTCCACGGATAATTGCTTCATGAAAACGTTTTTCATCTTTGATGATATGATCGGAAGGTGCAACAATTAAATTGGCTTCAGGATTAATAGAATATATTTTTGAAGCTGCATAGGCAACGCAGGGAGAAGTATTTCTTCGTTGAGGTTCAGCCAGTACCTGTTCTTTTGGAATTTCCGGGATTTGATTGAATACATGAGCCAGGTAACTTTCATTCGTAACAATAAAAATATTTTCCGGCGGACAAATCTTGCTAAACCTATCGTAAGTTTGTCGAATAAGAGTCTTGCCGGTTCCAAGAATATCAATGAATTGTTTTGGAAAGTTGTTACGACTCATCGGCCAAAAACGGCTTCCAATGCCGCCGGCCATGATGACACAATAATTATTTTTCATATCATGCCTTAGTTTTATTTCAGAGAACTCAAAGCCTTCCGTAAGGAAGCAAAAACCTCGGGGATTTCTTCATTGGTGCATGTTCCAACGGAAAGTCTGTACCACGGTGAATCATCTGAAGAGCCAAATGCAGAGAATGGAACAAGGGCTAACTTGGCTTCGTCAAGAATATATTTGGTTACATCTTTTTGGGAACTTAGTACGCTTCCGGAAGCTGTTTTCTTTCCCTTTAGATCAAGCCGGACCGTTAAATAAATTGCTGCCTGAGGTGTAATGGCTTCAACATTGTATCCGTCTTTCTTCAGAGACATAAAGCCATTGTAAAATGCTTCAAGTCGTTTATTGGTTTCGTTTTTAAAGTTGATGAGAAATTTATCGACGGCACTTTTATTTTTTAAATATTCCGAGACAGCAATTTGTTCTGCTTTAGGAGCCCATGCGCCAACGTGTGAAAGAATGGCTTTCATCTTATCTATAATGTTACGAGGTCCTGTTCCCCAGCCTACACGAACACCGGTTGCTGCAAAGGATTTCGAAATACCATCAATAAAGAGTGTATAATCGCGCATGGCCGGTCGTAAAGAGACAGGGTTATAGTGCTGGGTTTCACCATAGGTGAGTACCCAATAAATCTGATCGTATAAAAGGTATAAGGGTTTAGAACCGCTACCTCGTCTTTTGTTTTCTTCCAATATAAGATCACAAATATCTTCCAATTGCTTTTTTCCGAATACTGTTCCTGTAGGGTTAAGCGGAGAACATAAAGCAATCATAGTCGCTTCTCTGATATGCGGACGAATTTCTTCAGCGGTAGGCATGAAATTATTTTCCTGATTGGTTTCTATGAATAATGGACGAACCCTTGCCAGGTGACAATAATGATTATTATTCCACGAAGGAACAGGAAAAATAACGGTATCTCCCGGGTCAAGCAATGTAACATAAACGGAATAAATCAACGGTCGGGCACCGGCAGAAACAAGAACTTCTTCCGGACTAAATGTAACCTTGAGTTTGTCGGTTAGGAAATCAGCTACAGTCTTTCTAAGATCTGCCATTCCATTGGCCGCAGGATAATTAGTTTGTTTATCCTCATATGCCTTAATTATTTCATCGGTAAGCTCATCGGGAATAGGAAAGATTTTTGGATCGAAGTCGCCTATCGTATAATTAAAAATTCTTTCTCCTTTCTTGATTTTCTCCTGTACTTCTGAGGCCAGCTTAATAATTTCAGAACCGATAAGGGTTTCTGCCATTTCTGACACATAAAAAGGGCTCCGTTGAGCAACTGCTGATTCCGGCATTTTTGTCATTTTATAGGTAAAAGCAAATATAATGATTTAGCCAATTAACCAATTAGATTATTTCCTAATTATTTTGACTACATCAGCTATAGCGCTAACAAAATAGATCCTATTGGAATTAAGTTCAAGGCATTGAAAACGAGTCCTAATTTTATGGCCTTTTTTAAAGACTAATTGGGAATTCGATTGATACATCGAAAAAACGGAATTTTCAGGAAGATCTTCCAGATGAAAAACCTCTTCGGAACGCTGGTCATACTTTTTGAGTGCACGAAGCAAATCATGATCTGAACAACTAGATGCGGCAGGATTTTGAATATATTTTAGTAAGGCATTTTTTATGTCTCCCGGGAAAATTTCACGGTTAATAAAATCCTGAAGCAATTGCCGGAATTCATGTTTCCATTCTTTTCCGTGAGGATCGTGCCGGTGGCTATATTTGGTATAGGTTTCCAGATGGGCAACCTCATGGACAAATGTTACCAGAAAGGAATATGGATTTAAATCATGGTTAACTGTAATCCTATGACCTCTTCCGGCCGGCATGGGCCGATAATCCCCGTATTTACTGGCTCTTTCCCTTGTTATTTTTAAGTGGATATTTTTTGAAACAATCCATTCAGAACAAGTTTCAACAGCCTCGCCCGGCAGGTATTTGGAAAGTACGTCTGCAATTTTTTGCATAGTAAGATTATTGAAAAATACTTCTTAGTAGTACTCTTAGCTCAACACCTGATATGCCAGCAAAGCCGCCAGGTAAGCCATTGCACTCATATACAGAAATTGGAAAATGGGGTATTTTGCTTTCTTTGTTTCTCTATATACAACAGCCACAGTACTCATGCATTGCATGGCGAAAGCATAAAATAGCATTAATGAAATACCTGTTGCTAAACTGTAGCGTGGGCCGCCTGTGTCTACATTAATTTCATTTTGCATTTTTTGCTTTAATGTGTATTTAGCCGATTCCTGATCGCCTACACTATAGATTGTAGACATGGTTGCTACAAAAACTTCACGCGCAGCAAAAGAAGTAATAAGGGCAATACCAATTTTCCAGTCATATCCCAGGGGTTTAATAGCCGGTTCAATTAAATGTCCGAGTCTGCCTGCATAAGAGTGTTCGAGTTTTTCTGTATTGATTTTTGTTTCAACTTCTTTTTCATTGCCCGGAGTCATACTACTTTGATATCGCTCTTCAATTTTTTTAAAATCTCCAGGAGGGCCAAAAGAAGATAATACCCAAAGTATAATCGATATAGAAAGAATTACTTTTCCTGCATCAAATAGAAAAACTTTTACTTTTTCTATAATATGTATTCCAATGGTTTTCCATCGGGGTGCTCTGTACGTAGGCATTTCTGATACGAAAAAACTACGTTCTTCGGAACGGATTATTTTTTTCATGATATATGCAAGAATGATGGCTGATAGAAAGCCTATCAGGTAAAGCATCATCAGCACTATGCCTTGTATATTTATTCCATAGAAATAATTTCCGGGAATAATCAATGCAATAAGTAAGGTATAAACAGGAAGTCGAGCCGAACAACTCATTAGGGGTGTAACCAAAATGGTAATCAGTCGCTCTTTTCTGTTTTGTATCGTTCGTGACGACATAATTGCCGGCACTGCACAAGCGATGCCGCTCATAAGTGGAATAAGTGATTTCCCATTAAGTCCAACACGTCGCATCTGCTTATCTAATAAAAAGCTGACGCGCGACATATAGCCTGTGTCTTCCAGAATGGCAACAAAAAAGAATAGCAATGCAATTTGAGGTATGAAAACTACGATGCCGTTAAAACCTGCCAGGATGCCGTCTACAATCAGACTATTAAGAAGGCCGGGAGGAAGCATATTACTTACTGCAATGCTGATTTTACTGAAAGCAGAATCAATAAGATTCATCGGATAGCTTGCCCAGGCAAAGATTGCCTGAAAAATCAAAAATAATATAAAAAGAAAAATGACAAATCCCCAGATACGATGTGTAAGTATGTTGTCAATTTTATAAGAATACGTTTTATGAATCGGGTTTTCAGGAGAGGTAACAAATTCATTCAGTATTTGAGTAATCACCTTGTACCGCTCAATCGTTTCCCGCGCCTGCATTTGCTGTCCGTTAAAATGATTACTTTCAAGAACCTTGCGTATCTTTTCTTTTTTGAATTCCTGAATTTCCAGATTCGAAATTAGATCCAGGTTGTTAGCTACCAGAAATGCATTGTAGTCGCTGTTTACATTAATGGTTTGTTTAATCGTATCAATTACTTCCGGAGAAAAAGAATGGATGTTTATCAGATCACTCTGATGAAGGACATAAGTTTTGGTAATGGTTGCTTTCAAGTCAGCCAGACCTTCACCTTTTCTTGCATTCATAGGTATAACAGGAATGCCAAGTTTTTCGGAAAGTTTTTTAAAATCAATCTCTATTTTTTTGAATCGCACTATGTCCATCATATTAATGACCATAATGACAGGGATTTTTAAATCGATGATCTGTGAACAAAGAAAAAGATTTCGCTTCAGGTTTGTACCATCGGCGATTACTACAGTAAGATCGGGGTGAAGTTCATTCTGCGGATCGCATAAAAGCTGAACCGGAATTTTTTCTTCAGGCGATTTCGGATAAAGAGAATATGCTCCCGGCAGATCTATAAACTCACATTCTATTTGTTCGCCTTTGTCATTCTTTAAGGTAGCAAAGCCCAGCCTCTTTTCCACGGTGACTCCGGGAAAGTTAGCCACTTTCTGGTTAAGCCCTGTGAGACCGTTAAAGACCGTCGACTTTCCACAGTTAGGGTTACCAATTAATGCTACTTTAAACTTTTTCAATGAATGATTTTGAAAAATTAATTTATTTAATTCTTATGCTTTCCGAAGTTTAACTGTTGCTGCTTCATTTTTTCGAAGCCCTAAAACGTAACCTGAAATTGAAATTGCTATTGGATCGCCCCAGGGTGCAATACGAATTACTTCAATTTCTTCGCCGGGAATACAGCCCATTTCAAGAAGCTTTAACGATAATTCATAATCTGTAAATGAATCTATTATACCTTTTTGTCCAAGTTTTAACTCAGATAAAAAACATTTTTCTTCAGCCATTTACTTTCTCCGCGGTTTTGTTTAAGGGCTTCAAAAGTATTTCTTATTTCTTAATAATACGTAGAAAAAAGTCTTGAAAAATTAATAAATTATGCTTTTCGACCTGCTTCTTTTACAGGGGTGTTACCGACCGGTGGACAATCACATTTTTTCTTGAAAATGCCACATCCTGAAAAAATAATACTCAATACAAGAGTTAAAATACAGATTGAACGAATTTTTCTCATAAGTTATTAATTATCTAAAGGTAGGGAGTATTCAACTATCTTTTTATGTTTTCATTGGACATTTATCACATTTAATTACACTTTTTGTGGTTAATTTTATTAACCACAGGCTAGTAAAATTAAGGAAACCGTAATCTCTTAATTTGATTCCTGATTCTAAGTAATTCGTACATTAGCCCATTCATGAACTGGCTTTTTCATCTGGGCAGATATTGGATCTTCACAAAAGAGCTAATAATCAAGCCCGAAAAATTTTCAATTTACTGGAAGCAGCTGATCCGTGAACTTGATAATTTCGGTTTTGGATCGATGGGCATTGTTGCTTTAACTTCCGTTTTTATGGGAGCTGTTATCACTATTCAAACAGTTTATAATCTTGTAAATCCATTGGTTCCGCTTGCTGCAGTAGGCATTGTAGCGCGAGATTCAATCATCCTGGAATTTTCACCAACCATGATGTCTCTGGTTCTTGCAGGAAAAATTGGCTCCAGTATTGCATCTGAAATAGGGACTATGAAGGTGACAGAACAAATTGATGCATTGGAAATTATGGGAATAAATTCTTCCGCTTATCTGGTATTGCCCAAGGTTGTCGCTGCCATGTTGATATTCCCTTTTGTTGTAATTATTTCCATGTTCTTAGGAATTTTCGGCGGCTGGATTGCCGGAACACTGGCAGGGGTAATTAGTTCAGCGGATTATATTAAAGGCTTACAGGATAGTTTTGTTCCTTTCAACATTGTTTTTGCATTAATAAAAACTACAACTTTTGCTTTTCTGATTACTACCGTTTCTGCTTATCACGGATATCATACAGAAGGCGGTGCCCTTGAAGTTGGCCGTTCCAGTACCAATGCCGTGGTTTACAGCAGTATACTGATTCTCATTTTTGATTATATCCTTACTCAGTTGATTCTTACATGATTGAATTAAAGGAAATATATAAAACTTTTAATGGGAAAAGTATTCTGCAGAATGTAAGCAGCATCTTTGAAACCGGTCATATGAATCTGGTTATTGGAGGCAGCGGCAGTGGAAAGACCGTAATGATGAAATGTATGGTCGGCCTTTTGGAAGTTGATAAAGGTGAGATTCTTTACGATGAAAATGTTTTTTCAGGACTCAACAGGAAAGAAAGAAAACCTTTCCGTGAAGATATAGGAATGGTCTTCCAGGGTGGCGCATTATTTGACTCATTAAATGTTGAGAAGAACGTAATGTTCCCATTAAATATGTTTACATCCATGAGCATGGAAGAGAAAATCGACCGTGTTAATTTTTGCCTTAAGCGAGTCAATTTGGTTAACGTAAATAACCTGACACCGTCTGAATTGTCTGGCGGAATGAAAAAAAGAGTTGCTATTGCCCGTGCCATTGCTCCTAATCCAAAGTACCTTTTTTGTGATGAACCTAATTCCGGATTGGATCCTCAGACTTCCATTGTAATTGATAACCTCATCAAAGAGATTACGGAGGAGTTTAATATTACTACAATCGTGAACACGCACGACATGAATACTGTTCTGGAAGTCGGTGATAAAATACTTTATCTATACCATGGTGAAAAATGGTGGGAAGGAAACGTAGATGATATTTTAAGGACGGATAATAAAGAATTAAATGATTTTATTTTTGCTTCAAGGCTGGCGAAAAATATTAAAAAAGTCTAAAAGGATTTTTTTTAATATAACTCAAAAAAAAAAGCTGTCAGTTTAAAACTGACAGCTTTTTTTAAGATAAGAAGATTAATTATTGAAGAACAATTGTTTTATTTTCTTGTCCGGTAGCAGTAACAATATTTAACGTATAAACACCCGCTGGCATTGAACTAAGATCAAGACTGCCATGGGAAACAAAATCAAAGGATGCTGTTTTTACAATAGCTCCAAGGCTATTCAAAACATTAATTAAGACATTCTTTTCATTTAAACCACTCTTGTTCGTAAAGAACACTTTTCCATTGGAAGGATTAGGAAATACTTCAAATGAAGAAGAACCTACTTTATTATCCTTTACGTTAAGTAGAGTTCCCGAAGGATTATTCACAAAAATATAAGGCGTTGCATTTAAACCCTGGCTTTCTAAAGTACGCCATACACTTGTTGATTTAAGAAAGTTTTTTTGTTTTGTAAAAATTAAATCCGAAAATCTAAGGCTAAGATTATTAAGATCTAATTGATTTACAGCAACAAAATACTCACCTACACCAACATTTACCCATGGAGCGAAAGGAAGAGTGATTTCATTCCCAGCGGTGTCACCGGCAGTAATTGTATAAATAGCAGTTGAGCCAATAAGGGTATTTGGAACACCTCCATTTACATCATATACGGAAATACTCACATGATCGCCCAAGGTAGGACTACTCAGGTAAATAGATGCAGAAGAGAATTGAGAAGCATGGTAAACATTAAAAATAGAACCAAAAGAACCTGTTCCGTTATTATATCCATAAGCTCCAAAATATGCGGTAGATGTCCAAAAAACATAGTCCCTGGAATAAAGAGAATCATCAACATAGATTTGACCACGATTAAAATCAAAAGTACTGTCATTTGTTAAATCAGAATCTCCTGCAACAACAACTTTTTGATCAATATAGTAATCTCCTGTAGCAACAGGGATATAAGGAGATGAAGAGTAAAGAAACACAGATGTATCACCCGGTGCTACTGTAAGTGAAGCGGCCGAAGAATCCTGGTAAACAGTATTCCCTAAACCATTTTTTACGTCAAAGAAAATTTTTGCTCCTGAAAAAGATGTACGGCCTACGTTTCTCACTTTGCCTCGTAGTTGAAATGATTCGGGTTGAATTATTGGTATCACTGAATATTCACCGCCAAATGCAAGGTCAGGAGTAGCATCAATAGCCGGATAATCTTCAAGAGAAACATCATCGATCATCCAACCTCCACCGCAACCACCGGGGTTTAAGCTTAGTGGGCTGTAAAACTCAAAACGAAGGTATACAGTATCTTGGTTTGCTGCTACTGAAGATATATCTAGATATTCTATTGATGGATTAACAGCACCGCTGATAGAATTAAAAGCAAATGAATCTACTGTTAAATTAAGAGGAAATTTTGTCCATGTACTTCCATTATTACTTACATAAACAAAAGTACTGTCTTTAAAACGATAATAATATTGAGAAAATTTAAGACGTACATAATTATGACCGGTCATATTTGCAGGAGCGGCCATGGTCATAGAACCGATCTGACCGTTTGCAGGATCACAAAGTCCATAAGAATCAAATATAGCATAACCATTTACAACAGTTTGCGACTTAATTTCTCTTGGAAATCCCTGTACAGGAGGGTTGTTTCCAATAGACCAGTCAGTTGATGTTGCCGGATCATGATCAAAAACCCAGTTTGAAGGATTACTGAAATCATCTGACCAATATACTGAAGCAGCATGATTGGTACTTGTAGGAAGACTTTTCATCTGCAAAGGAAATAGACGTTTTAAAGTATTATTATTATTTCCATGTGCCTTCATAGGCATCTTATCCTGCGCAAAACCGGATAAGTATCCTGCCATTAAGAGTACGATTAATGTGTATAATTTTTTCATTTTGTAATAGTTTTAGGTTAGGGGTGCAAATGTAATTTTTTTTTGGGAACAGTCACTTTTTCAACAAGTTTTTAACATAACTTTTTTTTAAAATGTCAGAATTTGAGACCTTTCTAAGAGGATAACAACTATCCAAATGAATTGAGTTTATATTTGGAAATAGGGTACTTAATTGTTGAAAATCGTCAATTGACTTAAAAAAACAATCTGTAGAAGGTGATATTTAAGAAATTGAAATTATTTAATGATAATTTCCCTGTTAAATGAGCCTTTTCTTCCTGAAAAATTTAAAAAATATAAACCTGTTGGTAAGTCATTTATTGTTATTCTTTCGTTTACTAATGAAGAAAAGTATGAATTATACACTTCCTGACCGTAAACATTAATTATTGAAATAGTAACATCTGATATTTCCAATTTACTTTGAATATTAATGAATTTTTCAGCCGGGTTAGGGAAAATGGACAATTCAGAAAAAACGTTAACAACTTCTATTGTATTTACCGTAGTATCTGAACGAATGGCAATGGAAATTTCTCCTGTTGCTCCACTATAACCATCGATCATAAAATAATAGTCAGTTCCGGCCTGTACCCCAAATAAGGAAATTTCTATAGAATCGATTCCCATGGGTGAATTAGGCCCTGTTTGACAACCCAGAAAAATTAAATTTCCCGTGCATGTCGATGTCATATTTCCCGCTACAAAAACATTCAGCCAACTGTAAAAAGTACTTGTAGAATCTGTCTTTAAACGAATAAATGCTGTATTCATGCTTGTAGCTGCATGGAATTTATACCATAAGGTGTTATTGAGAACTGAACAAGTGCATCCTATAGAGGCAAGATACGGGTCAATAGAATCGCTTAATGAGGCCACAGCTGTATTGCCTGTAACGTATGGTGAATCAATCATCAACTCAATAGCACCGCAAATTGTATCATTAATGACGTTTGCAGCAACAAAGTCAGGAGTTGTTGTGCCGGTTTGAATTTTTAACCGGGATTTTCCAAGAAAACATGTATCGGGTGTTGAACTTTTTGCGATTAAACAAAAAAGCAGAGGTAGAAGAAAAAGTATCCGGTTAATTTTATTCACAATAAAGTTGCTTGGTTTTGGAAATAAAGGTAAAACTCTTTTAAAGATGCAGGAAGTGATTTTAAAAAAAACCGGAAAATTATTTAACAAAAAAAAAGCCCCGTTTTACCGGGGCTTTTAATCAATGATTGATTGAAATCGTTCGAGTCGTTATTCCTTTTTCAGAGACAACCCTCAGGCAATAAATGCCATTTGGCTGATTCGATAAGTCGACTTTAAAATTATTTAAAGCTTGTACAGAATAGGTAGAAATAATCTGGCCAACAGGATTTAATACTTCAACAGTATATCCTTTTGTTACATTCTCTGCAGAATTGAAATATACGATTCCGGCTGAAGGGTTCGGGAAAACAGATACATTTAATTTATCTGCCTTTTTAATTCCAACACCGCCCGAATCAGTCGTCAGGTTAATATCGTCAATCCATAATCCTACAAGTGAATCAGATTTTTGAACGTGAAATCCTATATAATAAGAACCCGGAAGCGCAGGAGAAAACACAGCTGTAGCAGGAAGATAAAAGGCATTAGTAATCTGTGTATTGGATTGAATTACCTGATTCATTCCACCCGAAACCTGAACATCGCCAATATAGATTTCAAGCATGGCTTGTGTAGAAGTAGAGGATGTGCGATAAAAATAATCTAAGTTGTAAACTATAGAAGAATCCAGATCTAAGCAGGTTGTAAAAATCCAATCATCCGCTAGCAGTCCTGTCATGCGTGCAGAATTTATTCCTGTTTTAGGAAATATAGTGCTAATTGTCCAGGAAACGGAATCAGCATTTGCATCTTCAACATAGTATCCTGAAATATCATCAGTCGGTTCAAATCCATTGGTATAATCATTTGAATAATCAACCACATGCGGTCCGTTAAAAATAGAAACTTCAACAGTATCGTTAACAGCATTGGTATCTCCTGTAACAGTAATATAAGCTTTAATCGTATGAGTTCCCGCAGCTGAAACATCAGCTGTTGCTGTAAAAGTATAAGGAAGATCACCCCCAACTGAAATGGTATCTGTTACATTTTCCGTTACCGGTGTACCATTATCTAAAATCATGGTAACGCTGAAGTTTCCATTAATGTCACTTCCTCCATTGTTATGTAAATTGATCGTTACTGCTTCCGTAGCACCTAAAAGCGTACAACTATTTGCAGGTGATGTTATTTCAGTTACAGAACCATCAATGTTTGGAAGCTCATATAGTTGAACATCGTCAATCATCCAATAGTAAGAATAGTCGGCTTTATAATTAAAGCGAATATAAACAGTGTCCTGATTGGCAGCCACTGAAGTGATATCTATGTCAACATTATTTGGATTCGGTGTAGATGCATATTGTGCTAGACCGGAACTTGAATTATGTACTTCAACCCAATTAGTGCCATCGTTACTTACCCATACAGTTGCTGTATCATTATAATGCTTCAGGTATTCGTTAAAATTTAGCACTACCGTTGGATGACCTGTGCAATTAATAAGTTCGGAAACAAGATCAACATTTTCTCCTCCAAAACTATTTTGGGCAGAATCGCTGTCATAAATCATATAACCGTTACCGGCTGAAGTGCCATTGCCACTTAGCGTATCACCATTGTTAGCTCCGGTAGTTGTATGCTTCCAGTTAAATCCGGCCGGACTTGCAGTATCAATTGTTTGCCATCCGGCAGGGATTCCTCCCGTAAAATCTTCGGAATAAAAGGATGTGAAACTATTAATTTGATTATTCGAACCACTTATTAAGTAGTGTGTGGTGTTTATCGAAGAGTTATTTTGCCTGGAGTCTTTTACTGCAAAAGCAGAAATAGAAATTAGCAAAAAGCTAAAAATGATAAACTGTGTAGTTTTTTTCATAGTTGAAGCGTTATTTTTATTGTTTTCAAAAGTAAGATTAAATCGTAATATCTCAAACCGTTATGCATAGAAAAGCTTTAAACAGTCTCTTCAACATACGATTCTATGGAAGAACAGGAACAAATGAGATTTCTGTCGCCATAGGCATTATCAACCCTTCCAACGGAAGGCCAGAATTTATGTTGCGTGATGAAATGAAGGGGAAAAGCAGCCTTTTTACGCGAATATGCATGTGTCCAGCTATCTCCTGTTACTTCAAGCATTGTATGCGGGGCATTTTTTAGAACATTATCTGTTTTGTTTGCCTGGCCTTTTTCAATCTCTTCAATTTCCTTGCGAATCTGAATCATCGTATCACAAAAACGATCGAGTTCCTCTCTGGTTTCGCTTTCTGTTGGCTCAATCATCATTGTTCCGGCAACAGGAAATGACATAGTAGGAGCATGGAAGCCATAATCCATAAGCCTTTTCGCAATGTCCTCAACCTCAATACCTGCTGATTGTTTAAAAGGCCGGCAGTCAATAATCATTTCATGAGCAACCCTGTTTTTTGATCCTACATACAAGATGTTGTAATGAGCCTCGAGTTTTGCTTTTATATAATTAGCATTCAAAATGGCAAACTTCGTAGAATCAACCAGTCCGGAAGGACCTAACATTTTAATGTAAGCATAGGAAATTAACAAAATGCTGGAACTTCCCCAAGGAGCCGCTGAAACGGCTGTTGTACTTCCTCCTGTTTTTACAAGGGGGTGTGAGGGAAGAAAAGGTGTCAGGTGACTGGCGACTCCAATGGGCCCCATTCCGGGACCGCCGCCTCCATGAGGAATAGCGAATGTCTTATGGAGATTGAGATGACAAACATCTGCACCAATGGTAGCAGGGTTGGTAAGGCCTACCTGAGCATTCATATTGGCTCCGTCCATATAAACCTGTCCGCCATTATCATGGATAATTTTCGTAATTTCTTTAATTCCTTCCTCAAATACTCCATGTGTTGAAGGATATGTAACCATTAATCCCGCCAGTGAAGCTTTATAATTTTCAGCTTTATTTCTAAGATCGGAGATTTCAATATTTCCGTGATCGTCACATTTAACTACTACTACCTTCATACCCGCCATTACAGCACTGGCCGGATTTGTACCATGAGCTGAAGACGGTATTAAAACAGTATCCCTTTGTTTATCTCCGCGACTTAAATGATAGGCGCGGATGACCATTAATCCGGCGTATTCACCTTGTGCACCGGAATTAGGCTGCAATGAAACGGCATCAAATCCGGTTATCTCTTTTAGGTAATTTTCTAATTCAGTAATAATTTGATGATACCCTTCCGCCTGATCAAGAGGAACAAAAGGATGTATGGAAGACCATTCAGGCCAGCTTAAAGGAATCAGTTCACTGGTTGCATTCAATTTCATGGTACAGCTTCCAAGAGCAATCATGGAATGATTAAGGGAAAGATCCTTTCCTTCAAGCTGCGTAATATACCGTAACATCTCTGTTTCTGAATGATGCGTATTGAAAACAGGATGTGTCAAAAATGGTGTAGTTCGGGAAAAAGTAGTAGCTGATATTTTTTTTGTCTGTTTGTCCGCAGCAGTTTTTTTTGATCCCGAAGATGCTTCCGTAAGAATAGAAATAATCGTTTGCAACTCTTCTTCACCTGTTGTTTCATCGACACTTATTGCAAAAGAATGTGTGTCCACATAACGGAAATTTACCTTCTTTTGAAGAGCTATTTTCTTTACTGCTTCAAGTTTTTCGCCTGCTTCCAGAAGCAGGGTGTCAAAAAAGGTTTTATTAATTTGTGTAAAGCCGAGTACTTGTGCAGCTTCGGCTAATTTTAAAGCATTTTCATGAATGCTGCCTGCAATTTTTTTCAACCCTTCCTGTCCGTGATAAACAGCATACATCCCCGCCATTACAGCCAATAATACCTGTGCCGTGCATATATTAGAAGTGGCTTTATCGCGACGGATGTGCTGTTCTCTGGTCTGCAAAGCCATTCTCAGTGCCCGGTTTCCGTGTGAATCCTGTGAAACCCCGATGATTCTTCCGGGCATCTCACGTTTATAAATTTCTTTAGCTGCAAAAAACGCAGCGTGTGGTCCGCCGTAACCCAGGGGTACTCCAAATCGTTGTGTATTTCCCAAAACAACGTCAGCACCGAATTCACCTGGCGGTGTAAGCATTACAAGCGCCATCAGGTCAGAAGCAACAGCAATCTGAATACCAATTGAACGACTCTTGCTTATCCAGTTTTTGTAATCTCTTACCTCGCCGTTACAAGAAGGGTACTGAAGAAGCGCTCCGAAAAACGTTTCATCTAAATCCGTTTTATCAGGATCGTTTATTACCAATTCAATTCCCAAAGGAGCCGAACGTGTTTTAAGGACGTCTATTGTCTGCGGGAAACAATCGTTTGCAACAAAAAATTTGAGAGCATTTTGTTTTTCTTTCGGACGGAAAGCAAAGAACATATGCATTGCTTCAGCTGCTGCCGTTGCTTCGTCAAGTAAAGAAGCATTGGTAATTTCCATTCCGGAAAGGTCAAGTATCATTGTTTGATAATTCAACAATGCTTCTAATCTTCCCTGAGAAATCTCTGCCTGATAGGGTGTATAGGCCGTATACCATCCCGGATTTTCAAAAATATTTCTTAAAATGACTCCAGGAGTAATACAATTATAATAACCCAGGCCAATATAAGAGTTGTAAATCTTATTAAGAGAGGCAGTTTTTCTTAACGCTTTAAGGTAATTGTATTCAGAAAGTGGCTCCGGCAAACGGAGGTCTTTTTTCAATTGTATGGAAGCCGGAATGGTTTCATCGATGAGCTGATCAATCGATCGAAGGCCGATCTCTTTTAACATTATAGTTAGATCCTTATCGTCGGGCCCAATGTGGCGGGAGGCAAATTCTGAATTAGACATAGGTAATTCTTGTAATTTTTACAGGGTGTAAAGTTAGTTGTTTTGCTTAATTTTAAGTTAATAAGTTTATTAATAATCATTAATTTTGATAAAGGCTTTTCCTTTTATTGTATTTTTGAAAACCCTATGATAATATTGAAAAGAGTTTGCTTAATTATAGCATTGGTTTTTGTTTCTCAATTTACCTTTGCTCAGGATACCTTACTTCTGATTTCAGGACGTAAAATTGTAGTTAAGTCCTTTGATGTCAGCGAAAATGGAATCGCTTACCGTAAAAATGAACCCGGAAGCAAGATTAAAACAATTGATCCGGAAAGAGTGTTTTCTATTTTAACCCGTGACGGTCAGGAACAGATTATTTACCGCCCCGATTCTCTTGATCCCCTTGACTTTAAAGCGGAAGAAATGCGCTCTTTCATCCACGGTACGCAGGATGCCAGATTGTTTTATAAAAATAACTTCCTAAAAGGACTTGGATTTGTTGTTGGCGGAGGTGCATCTTATTATGCTTTTTACGGATTAGTTATTCCTCCCCTATTTTCAACATTCGTTGGTTCCTTTTCGCCTGTTGTGGATAAAGTTCTTACTTTTCAAGTATCCGGAAACGCTGCAAGTATTTTGGGAATCAATGAAGGTAAATATTTAAATCGTGTTTCCGGAACAACTTCCGGTCCTGTTTTAAAACAAAACGATAAACTGAAAATTGCCCATACAACATTAAAATTTACTAAAGATACACCTATAGATTCTGCCGTTTCCTTAATTAACTCTCGCTTTAGTTGTCATCGGGTTAACGCAATAAATGCAAATGGAAATATTGTATTGTACCGTTCCGATTTCATAGGGTATAATAACGATAATGCCTACCTCGAAGGTTTTGGAAAAAAGGTAAGGGATTATAAAATCCGAAATACCATGATTTGCGGCTTCGCCGGATTTATAGTCAGCAGCATTGCTTTAAGTATTATCCTTAAAGACAATGATTCCGATAAATAATAGAGTTAAGCTTTATTTCAATCGGATTATTGAGAGTCTTTTTTTAGAAAATTTTTTCATAGCCTGCTGTGCTGCAGCCTTGGTATTTGCGACTTTTATTATTAATGATCTGTCGGTAAAATTAACTACTTATGCGGTGTTCCTGTTTTCGTCTACTTTTCTGGTTTATAATTTCCATTACCTATCTTTTAAAATTGACTTTTCAAGTACAAAAGCGCTTATAAATTCGGTATTGAAAGTTCAAATTAGAACATCATTAAAGGTTTTTTTACCCATTTCCATAGGCGTTTCAATAATTTTATTCTTTTATTTAAATATTATAACCTGCCTTCTTATTTTGTTATTAGGTGCATTTGCATTTGCTTATTCCATCCCAATTGTCAAATGGCAAAATACGAGGTTAAAACTCCGAGAAATTTCAATTGTTAAAACCCCTTTAATCGCTTTAGTTTGGGGTATTACAACCGGTTTAATTCCAATACTTGAACAAAATAATCATATTGATTTTTCGTTTGGATTAATGCAGGTTTTGTCCAGAAGCTTGTTTATATTTGCTTTATGCATCCCTTTCGAAATGCGCGATTTGGAAAAAGATAAGAAATCCGGTGTCGGTACCATTGCAGTTATTTATGGAATTAAAAATTCTAAAATAGCAGGATTATTAATTGTCATTTGTGCTATAATAATTCACCACTTAATGCCTATTCCTTTTTTGTTGATGCTTTCTTTAGACCTTGCGGCAACAACAGCGATAACCTGGATTGTTATGCAAAATGTTTTTGATGGAAAATATTTTTACAAAATTTTTGTCGATGGAACCATGCTTTTACTATTTATTTTACTCCTAACCGCAAAAGCCATTTCATGAAAAATTATGACAAAGAAACTTTTGAAAAATTAATCCTTTTTATTCGCAACAATGATAAGGAGGCTGAACAATGGCTTATGGATAATAATTGTAGAGAACTAAAAGAATTCTGGGATGCAGCCGAAGGAATAGAAAAATCGTTCAAATGGTTAATGGAAAACGGACATCAGGCATTGGCTGCTACCGTTGATGCTATGAATGAAAACGACAAAGCAAAAGTATTCCTTCTTTCCTCAGGCAATCGTGAATTAGCCGCTTTTGTTGAAGCTTCAACCGGTAGCCAGTCTGCCGTTACCTGGCTTTTAAAATACAAGCATCCCGGTTGGGTTATGGTCGCCAGAGAAATTTTTGAAAAAGAAAAGAAAAAGGACAAAAACTTTTTTTCAACCTTTTTAAACTTTGGAAACCCTTTCCGGTAGTTCCCCAAAAACAACATCCAGTGATTGACAAATTTTATTGTCAGCATCGTCAAGTATTTCATTAGTATGCGCTGAAGAGATAAAGCCGACTTCATATCCTGATGGTCCAAAGTATATTCCTTTCTGAAGTAAGTCGTAATGCAATACTTTAAAATATTTCATGCTTTCTGCATCGATATCATCAGCACATTGTATGGTTTCTTTCTCTGTAAATGCAAACCAGAAGATGGACCCAATGCTGAATACCTTGAAAGCATATTTTTTTTGTTGCGCGAAGAAATTTAATTTTTCAGTAAAGGATTTGGTTTTGTTTTCAAGCTCTTCATAAAAATTACTTTTAAGACAGGCAGTGATTTGTGCAATGCCTGCAGCCATCGCTACCGGATTGCCGGACAATGTTCCGGCCTGGTAAACATTTCCATCCGGTGAAATACAATTCATAATTTCTTTGCTTGCACCGTAAGCTCCAACAGGCATTCCTCCACCAATTATTTTTCCATAGGTGATAATATCCGGTGTAATTCCATAAAAACCTGCAGCTCCTTCAAAACCAATACGAAAACCTGAAATTACTTCATCAAAAATTAGCAGTATGGAGTTTTTTCTGGTTATTTCACGGATGAATTTTAAATAACTTTCATCCTGGAGTAGTAATCCATTATTGGCCGGCACGGGCTCAATGATGACTGCTGCAATATCGTGTGCATAGTCTGAAATGGCTACTTCAAGTGCGCGTTTATCATTCAGGGGAAGAACAATGGTGTCTTTGGCTACTGATTCAGTTACACCGGCAGATGATGATATTCCAAAAGTACTAAGTCCGCTTCCTGCTTTAACCAATAGGCTATCCACATGACCATGATAACAGCCGTCAAATTTAATTATTACAGGCCGGCCTGTATACCCTCTTGCTAAGCGTATAGCTGACATCACTGCTTCCGTTCCGGATGAAACAAAACGTATTTTTTCTATAAATCGATTATGATTTAAAATAAGAGCGGCAAGTTCATTTTCTTTTCGCGTCGGAGCACCAAAAGAAGTTCCTGATTCAACCGCTTTAACAATTGCTTCCCTTATTGCCGGATTATTGTGGCCGGTAATCAACGGTCCCCAGGAACAGCAGAAATCAATGAATTGATTTCCATCGGCATCCCATATATGGCAACCGTCGCCTTTTTCAATAAAAAGCGGCGTTCCACCTACAGAACGAAAAGCCCGTACGGGAGAATTTACCCCGCCGGGAAAATATTCCTTCGCTTTTTTAAATAATGTTTCAGATTCGTTTGTTTTGATTTTTTGTTGCATAACAATTCAAAATAAGTTATTCTCGCCCCTGCAAAGTTAGGTACTTCTTTATGACCTTTGTTCCGTTAACGAAAAATAATAATAAGGATTAAACATTTATTGGAATGGCTGTAGAAAATTTTGAAAATACACAAATCTTTGCACATTCATTGGATGCCAAAGACCCCTTGAAGCATTTCCGGGAAAAATTTTACCTGCCCATGATGAATGGCAAAGATGTAATCTATTTAACCGGCAATTCTTTGGGACTGCAGCCAAAAATTACTCAGGATTATGTAATGCGTGAGCTGGAAGATTGGGCAACTTATGGTGTAGAAGGACACTTCCACGCAAGAACCCCCTGGTTTTCTTATCAGGATTTTCTGACACAACAAATCGCTGAACTACTCGGCGCTAAAAATATAGAAGTTGTAGCCATGAATTCATTGACTGCAAACCTTCATTTTTTAATGATATCTTTTTACCGTCCTACAAAGCAACGGTATAAAATCATTTGCGAATTTGATGCTTTCCCCTCTGACCAATATGCTTTACAAACCCAGGCTGCTTTCCATGGTTTTGATCCTGATAATGCTATAATTGCACTTAAGCCAAGAGAAGGAGAGTATATTCTCCGTGAAGAGGATATTTTAGAGACTATTCAAAAAGAAAAAGATTCGCTTTGTACGGTAATGCTCGGTGCCGTTAATTATTATACAGGTCAGTATTTTGATTTAAAAAAAATCACAGAAGCAACGCATAAGGTCGGCGCCACCGTTGGTTTTAATCTTGCTCATGCAGCCGGAAATGTTGAAATGAAACTGCACGAATGGAATGTAGATTATGCCTGTTTCTGCAGCTATAAATATTTGAATGCAGGTCCCGGTGGTGTTTCAGGAATTTTTGTGCATGAACGTTTTGCCAACGATGCATCCATTCCTCGTTTAGCAGGATGGTGGGGAAACGATCCCGATACCCGCTTTACCATGCCCCGAAATTTTGTACCTGCTGCCGGAGCCAGAAGCTGGCAGGTCAGCAATGCCCCTGTTTTATCCATGGCTGCTCTAAAGGCTTCTCTGGATATTTTCTCGGAAGCAGGTTTTCCAAAAATGAGAGAAAAAAGTGTTTTACTCACAGGCTATCTGGAATTTATCATCGGCGAAATAAATATGAATTTTGAAAAGAAAGTGAAGGCAGCTCCCGTTAAGATAATAACTCCCGAAAATTCAGAACAACGCGGTTGTCAGCTTTCTTTTATCATTAATAAAGAAGGAAAAAATCTTCATAAGAAGTTGTTGGAAAAAGGTATCATTATCGATTGGCGGGAACCGGATGTCATCCGTGGCGCACCTGTTCCACTTTATAATACCTTTGAAGATATTTTTGAATTTGGAAAATTACTTGAAGAGACTTTATTTACCTTACAATCATAATTACCAGAATGAATAAAGAAGAGTCAAAAAAGATTATAATTCTTGGTGCCGGACTTGTCGGTTCTTTACTGTCTATTTATCTTGCTAAGAGAGGGTATACTGTACATATATATGAAAGGCGTGCCGATATGCGAAAGGAAAGCATGTCTGCAGGGCGCTCCATTAATCTCGCCCTGTCGGATCGTGGCTGGAGAGGCCTTAAAGGTGCCGGCATTGAAGAAGAAATCCGAAAGGTTGCAATACCTATGCATGGAAGAGTAATGCACAACATTAAAGGGGAGCTTGCTCAGCAGCCTTATGGTGAAGTAGGGCAGTCCATTTATGCTACTTCAAGGGGTATTCTCAATTGCGTCATGATGACGGAAGCTGAAAAGCAAGGCGTAACCATAAGTTTCAACGAACGTTGTCTTAATGTTGATCTCGAAAATGCAACAGCCACTTTCTCCGATAAAAAAGTTTATGGAAAAGCTATCATAGGAACCGATGGAGCTTTTTCCGTTGCCCGTTTACAATTAATGCTTGCAACCGACCGCTTCGAATATTCTCAGCATTATCTTCAGCACGGTTACAAAGAATTGCTTATTCCGCCCGGCGAGAATAATTCTTTTCTCATGGAAAAAAATGCGCTGCATATCTGGCCCCGCGGAGGATACATGCTCATCGCTCTGCCAAATCTTGACGGATCTTTTACCTGCACACTTTTCTTTCCTTTTGAGGGTGATGATTCATTTGCTTCCATCAAAACAAAGGAGGATTGCACCAATTTCTTTAAGCGCGTTTTCCCTGACGTTGTTCCATTAATGCCAACACTGACAGAAGATTTTTTCAATAACCCAACCGGTTCACTGGTAACGGTCAAATGTTTTCCCTGGTCACACAAGGACAAACTTTGTCTGATTGGTGATGCTGCCCATGCCATTGTGCCTTTCTACGGACAGGGAATGAATTGCGGGTTTGAAGATTGTGTTGTCTTTGATCAACTCCTGGAAAAACATGGCGACAACTGGAGTGCTTTATTTGCAGAATTTCAACAAGCACGAAAACCTAATTCAGATGCTATTGCAGAACTTGCATACCTGAATTTTATTGAAATGCGTGATCGCGTGGGAAGTGCACAATTCCTGCTTCAGAAAAAAATTGAAGCCCGCATGCATCAAAAATATCCAAAGCAATGGCTTCCGCTTTATTCCCAGGTGACGTTCAGCGAAATTCCATATTCAGATGCTCTTTCTAATGGTCTCCGCCAGGAGGAAATTATGAAAAAAATAATGCTCCTGCCTGACATAGAAAATAAATGGGACAGTGAAGATGTTGAAGCAATGATTCTCAAGCATATTTCTATTTAAATACCGTAATTATTTTAAAGATAATTCTTGAAAGAAGGTTCAAATACAAATAAAATAATTAGTGCATGGTCACATGCCTGGTCATTCATGTCATTCCGTATTCAGGCTATTGCGACCTTGGTGGCAATTTTAACCATACCGATAATCATGAACCGGTTCTTTGATTTTGTGGAAGCGCGTCAGGGTGTATTGCTCAATGATTATCTGCTGAATTATATTCCTTCCTATAATGCATCCATGATAGTTTTTTTCTTCTTGTACAGTGGAATTTTTGTTGGCATTTATTATCATTTACTTCATCCCAAAACAATTTTAATCGCCTTTCAGACGTATGTATTGGTTACTTTGCTGAGAGTTTTAACAATTACCCTTGTTCCCTTAGAGCCGCCCATAGGTTACATTCCGCTCAGAGAGCCCTTTGTTCAATTGTTTACTTCCAATGGCCGAATCATATCCAAAGACTTGTTTTTTTCCGGTCACATGTCTACTATCCTGTCATTGTTCTTTTCATCACACCGGAAATTTGTTCGCACATTCCTGTTTTATTGTTCATGCATGGTTGGAGTAATGGTGCTAATACAGCATGTGCATTATACAATTGATGTTGTAGTGGCCATTCCTATAACGTTCGTAATCTATTTGTTTTGTAAAAATGTATTGGGTGGCCGGACATTTTAGAAGATTCAAGTCGATTTAATTTAGAAATGTATTTTGTTTTTTTTCATTGTTGTATTCTGAATTCATATCTTTGTTTTTGTTATTCTTCAGTATTTATTAATCTTAACCTTGCTGAAAATGCATTGTCAATAAAAAAATCATGAAAAAAATCTTTTTTGTATCCGCTTTAATCTTTACAACATTTATTTCAAAACATTCTAATTCTCAAAATATAACAGCCGTGGTTGAAGATAAAACGAAAAAAATTGAAGTTACCGGCAGTGCTGAAATGCAAGTTGTCCCGGATCAAATATTTGTAGATTTTACGTTGCAGGAATATTACAATAAGCAAAAAAGCAAAATCGATATTGACCAGATTCAAAGAGATTTTTTAGATCGATGCACTAAAGCAGGTATTACTAAAGATCGAATACAAATTCAAAACATGAACGGCTTTGATCAGAGTACCTGGTATTGGAGAAAAAGAAAAAAAGAGCAGCCTGACCTCATGGCTTCTACGACCTATGTAATTAAGTTTTCAAATGCTGCTGACATCGACAAGTTAGTGAATGTATTGGATGATAATGCTACTCAGAATATGTATATAAGTAAAACGCATCACAGCAAACTGGAAGAATTCAGAAAAGAAGTTAAAATTAAAGCCCTTCAGGCAGCAAAAGCCAAAGCCCAGTATTTATGCGAAAGCATAGGAGAAAAAGCAGGCAAAGCATTATTTATTCAGGAAATAGAAGGCGGTCAGCCTGTGCCAATGTATAGAAACATGGCTATGATGAATAAAACAATGATGGCCGATGATGCAGGTGCTAATGAAGGCATCGATTTTCAAAAAATTACTATTCGCTGCGAAATACAGGCTCAGTTTGCTATAGAATAAAGGGCCTGCAAATTATTTTGCTACTCTTAAGTTTGCAAAAATGGATTATTTTCTTTTTCAAACCCAATGGTCGTTAATGGTCCATGTCCTGAATATACCTTGACAGAATCAGGAAACTTGAAAAGCTTTTCTTTTATTGACTTAATCAGGATATCAAAATCTCCTCCCGGAAGATCCGTGCGGCCAATGCTTTGCATAAAAAGAACATCTCCGGAAAAAAGGACATTCGTTTCTTTGTGGTAATAAGAAAAACTACCCGGACTATGTCCCGGCGTGAAGTATGTCTTCAAAGTGGTATTTCCAAAACAAACGTCTTTGCCTTCTTCAACAAATAATTCAGGCTCAGGAGAGGATTCACATTCAATTCCCCACATCTTTCCATATTCGGGCGCTGCATTCAAAAGTCCCTCTTCTATTTTGCACATCTGAATTGGGATTTGGTATTTCCCCGCTAGGAAATTATTGCCAAGAATATGATCAATATGAGCATGCGTAAGAAGAATTCTTACGGGTTTCAGTTTTTGAGCTGTAATGAATCTTTCTAACTCGCTTTTTTCTTCCCTGGTGTAGCATCCCGGATCAATAATAATGCATTCGCCTGTTGAATCCGATAAAACATAGGTGTTTTCCTCAAAGGGGTTGAAGGTGAAAGTTTCTATCTGTAACATATTAACAGTTGATGAATTGTGCCGAATGTACAATGTTTTTTCAGGCTTGGAGACAGGAAATTTACTTATTTTTCCGAAATACTCCTGACAATAAGCTTACAATTATTACCTAACTATTAATTTAAAAAATCATTAACTTCGCCTCAGTATGAGAATGATTTTTCGAAGTATATTTTTTTGCGCCATCGTTTCTTTTTTTGCATTGAATTCAAGCGCTCAGTTTTACAACGGCTATGAAATGCAGTTTGGCAAGAACCGTGTCCAATACGACGATCGTTTTTGGTCCTTTATGAAGTTTAAGAATTTTGACACCTATTATTATCTGGGCGGACTTGAATTGGCTGCATTTACAGGAAGAACAGCAGATAAAGACCTGGAAGAAATTGAAAAACTATTTGATTATAAACTTGACGGAAGAGTTCAGTTTATTATTTACAATAAATTAAGTGAAGCGAAACAAACAAATATCGGCCTTGAAACGGAAGAGCTTGCCAACAATACAGGTGGTGTTACAAAGATTGTAGGAAACAAGGTCTTTCTTTATTTTACCGGCGATCATGAAAAATTTCATCAGCAGATACGGGAAGGGATTGCACGTGTATTGATTGATCAAATTATGTACGGGGGCGATGTTAAAGACAGAATACAAAATTCCGCTTTGCTTTCTTTACCGGATTGGTATATCCATGGACTGGTCTCTTATATTGCTCGTCCCTGGGATGTTGAAATTGATAATAGGATTAGGGATGGTATAGTAAGTAAGAAATACATTAAAATCAATCACCTTTCAGGAATTGATGCTGTTTATGCAGGTCATTCTATCTGGAAATACATTATCGATACGTATACGGAAAGTTCTGTTTCTAACCTCTTGTACATGACGCGTATCAACAGAAACGTAGAAAGCAGTCTCATGTATGTGCTTGGTTTAAATATGAAAGAGTTGTCGTTGAACTGGACAGCCGCTATGAAAGCGCGTTATGAGAATTCCGATACTTCACGTGATAGTATTACATCTGTTTCTATTTTAAAACGCTCCCGTCCTAATGTAGTGTATACGCAATTGCACACCAGTTCCGATGGTCGTTACAGCGTTTTTATTGCGAACAATCTGGGCAAATATAAGGTCATGCTTTATGATCTTGAAAAAAGGAAGGTTCGAAGAATTTTAAAATCAGGCTATCGCTCCTTTACTCAGGAAACTGACATTTCTTTCCCCGTTCTTTCCTGGCATCCTTCAGGATTGGTTATCGGTTTTATTCGCGAAAGAAAAGGCAAGCTGTGGTTAGGTACATATACATTGCAGACAAAGAAATACGATGAAAGGCCATTGTTTAATTTTGAAAAGGTACTCGATTTTAAATATTCATCCGATGGGCAAACCATTGTACTTTCAGGAATTCAGAAAGGACAATCTGATATTTTCGTTTATAACTTGCGTACAAATACATACGAGCAAATAACAAAGGATCCTTACGATGATTTTAGTCCAAGTTTTATTGATAACTCACGGGCCATTGTATTTGCATCTAAAAGAGATAATGACTCCCTCAAAACCGACAAAAATGCTGTGCCTTTAACAAAAGGAAGTTTCGATATATTTTACTACGATTACATCGGTAAGTCATCGGTGCTGAGAAGAATCACCAATACTCCTGACTTCAACGAAAGCCAGCCAGCCCAATTTGACTCTGCAAACATCGCTTACCTCAGCGATGAAAATGGAATTGTAAACCGTTACCTCGCTCACCTGGACAGTACATTAAGCTATGTAGATACAGTGGAGCATTACAGAATGATCGTGAATAATTATTCAATGACAGACTACCCACGAAACATTATTTCTCAGGATATAAATCTTTCCCGAAGCAGGGTTAGCGAAATAATGTATCGAAATGGAAAATACAGGTTGTATGTAAATAAAATCACCAACGAAGAACGCTTAAGCAACAACAGTATTCCTAAAACACTATTCAGGAATGAGCAGATTAAAAGTGCTTTGAATAAAAATGACGTTCCGCCTGCTCTCGAAAAAATTGAAAAACCTGAACCGACCCCTCCGGCTCCTGCTGTTGTTGATTCCGATGCAGTGGATATTGACAACTATGTTTTCCAAAGTGACTTTCCAAAATCAAAAAGTAAAAAAGAAAAAAAGAAGGATAAACTGTCAGAACAGTTTTCCTCGAAAACAGATACTGCTAAAACAGATACTGCCCGTGTTGTTTCAGAAAATAATCAGCTTCCGAAGCAGCGTAATTATGAAACAGCATTTTCTTCAACCTATTTCGTCGCTCAGCTGGATAATTCTTTACTCAATCAGTCGTATCAGCTTTTCACGGGTGGAGGTGCGGTTTATTTCAATCCGGGACTAAATGGTTTTTTTAAATTAGGTATCAGTGATCTGTTGGAAAACTACAGGATTACCGGCGGCTTTAAACTGGCGGGAGATCTGAACAGCAATGAATATTTTCTGAGCTATGAAAACCTGCGCAAACGATTCGATAAAAAGATTACTTTTTACCGGCAAGCCGTACTTCTCAGTGAATTTGGAATCAAACAGCATTCACACGAAATGCGATTTGCAGGTACCTGGCCCTTTAGCGATATATCTTCTGTTCGTGGTTCCTTTGCTTATAGAAATGACAGACTGGCTTACCTTTCAGTTGATACCTTTTCTCTTGAATTACCAAACCAATATTTAAACTGGGGAAGTGCACGGTTGGAATATGTCCTTGACAACACACTGAATACTGGTGTTAATCTTTTTAATGGAACCCGATTAAAGGTTTTCGGTGAGTACTACAAGCAAATTGATAAATCCAATACAGGAATGGTTATCCTGGGAGCAGATGTCAGGCATTATCAAAAAATTCATCGTGAATTAATTTGGGCAAACCGATTTGCAACAGGAACTTCTTTCGGAAAGGAAAGAGTAATCTATTATATGGGTGCAACGGATAACTGGATTAGCCCGGGCTTTAATTATGAAACGCCTATTGATTATTCGCAAAACTATTATTTCCAGGCCCTGGCTACTAATCTAAGAGGCTTTGATCAGAACATTCGCAATGGAAATACATTTGCGCTAATCAACAGCGAAATTCGATTACCCGTTTTCAGGTACCTTTTAAACAGACCTATTAAATCTGATTTCATCAAAAATTTTCAGATCGTTGGCTTTGGTGATATGGGAACTGCCTGGAATGGATCGTCTCCATATGATTCTACCAATGCATTAAACAGAAAGGTTTATGTTCAAACACCTTTTACTGTTGTTATTACAAGTCAGAATGAGCCAATTGTTGGCGGCATAGGTTTTGGCTTGCGCAGTAAATTGCTGGGTTATTTTCTTCGCGCCGACTGGTCGTGGGGAATTCAAAACAGAGAACTCCAGCCACGGAAATTTTATTTTTCGCTTGGGTTGGATTTTTGAAAACAGAAAAAGGAATTTCACACGGTATGATATCAAAAATAAAATCCCTTGCTTCAGAGTTTCACAAAGATATTATTGTCTGTCGCCGGCATATTCATAAAAATCCTGAACTTTCATTTCATGAATTCAATACTCAAAAGTTTGTTGAAGAAAAACTGAAAGAGTATGGAATAACCAACGTCAGGCGAATGGCAAATACCGGTGTTGTAGCATTAATTGAAGGTAAAAACGCTTCATCCAAAACGGTTGCATTACGGGCCGATATGGATGCATTGCCAATTAATGAAACCAATAATGTAGAATATAAATCTTCAAACGAAGGAGTTATGCATGCCTGCGGGCACGATGTGCACACATCCTCTTTACTGGGTGCTGCGCGAATTATTAATTCGCTAAAGGGGGAAATAAATGGTAGTGTTAAGTTTATTTTTCAACCCGGCGAAGAAAAACTACCCGGTGGTGCTTCACTCATGATACGTGAAGGCGTTTTAGAAAGTCCGGTTCCGCAAGCAGTTATTGGTCAACACGTAATGCCTCAAATTGATGCGGGAAAGGTTGGTTTTCGAAAAGGTCTCTACATGGCCAGTACTGATGAAATATATGTTACCGTAAAAGGAAAAGGCGGACATGGAGCTATGCCGCATTTGACGATTGATCCTGTCTTAATTGCTTCGCAAATGGTAGTTGCTCTTCAACAAGTTGTGAGTCGCTTTGCTAAACCAACGATTCCTTCCGTTTTATCTTTTGGAAAATTTATTGCCAATGGAGCAACGAATGTAATTCCGGATGAGGTTTATCTGGAAGGCACATTTCGAACACTAAATGAAGAGTGGCGCGATCAGGCTCATATAAAAATGAAACATCTTGCGGAAACACTTGCAATAAGTATGGGAGGTTCGTGCATATTTGATATCCGGCGCGGTTACCCATTTCTTATCAATGACGATGTTGTAACGGATCAAGCTCGAAAGGCCGCAGAAGAATATCTTGGAAAAGAAAATATTGAGGACCTTGAAATCTGGATGGCAGCAGAAGATTTTGCATTCTATTCGCAGAAAGCGCCATCCTGTTTTTACCGTTTGGGTGTCCGGAATGAATCCAAAGGAATCACTTCAGCCGTTCACACATCAACTTTTGATATCGATGAAAGAGCACTCGAAACAGGAATGGGATTGATGTCCTGGATAGCAATAAGCCGATTGGCAGATTAATTAAGCATCAATTTTTGCATACTTCGAATTCTTCTCAATAAAGTCGCGGCGTGGTGGAACATCATCACCCATTAACATGGAGAAAACTCTGTCTGCTTCTGCTGCACTGTCGATTGTAACTCTCCTTAACGTACGAGTTTGAGGATTCATGGTAGTTTCCCATAATTGCTCAGCATTCATTTCTCCAAGACCTTTGTAACGTTGAATGCCAACATTTTCTTCTTTACCATCACCCGCAAGTTTTTTAACTGCTGCTAAGCGTTGCTCATCATTCCAGGCATAAATCTGTTCTTTTCCCTTCTTTACAAGGTAGAGTGGAGGAGTAGCAATATATAAAAAGCCTCCTTCAACAAGCTCTTTAAGATGCCTGAAGAAAAAAGTAAGTATGAGTGTAGTAATGTGTGAACCGTCAACGTCAGCATCGGTCATAATGACAATTTTATGGTAGCGCAGCTTTTCAATATTTAACGGACGCCCTTCTTTATTTTCTTCTTTATAAACTCCAAGAGCAGTATAGATGTTCCTGATTTCTTCGTTTTCGTAAATTTTATACTCCATGGCTTTCTCTACATTGAGAATTTTACCACGCAATGGAAGTATAGCCTGAAAGCGGCGATTTCTTCCCTGCTTAGCAGTTCCACCCGCTGAATCTCCCTCGACAAGATATAATTCACATCCTCCCGGATCGGTATCGCTGCAATCAGATAGTTTCCCGGGAAGGCCGGAACCTGTGAGAACATTTTTACGCTGAACAAGTTCTCTTGCTTTACGCGCTGCATGACGGGCTGTGGCTGCAAGAACTACCTTATCAACAATCATCCTTGCTTCTTTAGGATGTTCTTCCAGGTAATTACTAAGCATTTCACTCACGGCCTGATCAACCGCCCCCATTACTTCATTATTACCAAGTTTGGTTTTTGTCTGACCTTCAAATTGTGGCTCAGCAACTTTAACGGAAACAATTGCAGTTAGTCCTTCGCGAAAATCGTCACCCGTGATTTCAATTTTTAATTTTTCGAAGAGTCCCGTTTTATCAGCATAAGATTTTAAAGTACGCGTTAACGCTCTTCTGAATCCTGCCAAATGCGTTCCACCCTCATGCGTATTAATATTGTTTACGTAAGAATAAATATTTTCATTGAAGCCTGTATTGTACTGCATGGCTACTTCTACCGGTACTCCTGCACGTTCCCCTTCCATGTAAATGGGCTGTGAAGTAAGTTTTTCTCTGTTTTCATCCAGATATAGAACAAATTCTCTCAATCCGCCTTCGCTGAAATAGGTATCGCTGACAAAATTTCCTTCAGCATCAGGCTGACGGGTATCCGTAATCTGCATTCTGATTCCTTTATTCAGAAAAGAAAGTTCACGCAAACGTGTTGAAAGCGTATCGTAATGATAATCGTCAGTAATGAATATGGTATTGTCAGGAGTAAAGGTTACTTCTGTTCCCGTGCGTTTGGTTTCACCGATAACTTTAACATCGTACATGGGTTTTCCACGTTCGTATTCCTGAACAAAGATCTTTCCCTCCCTATGTACTTCAACTTTCAGGTGAGTTGAAAGTGCATTGACACACGATACACCGACTCCGTGTAATCCCCCGGAAACCTTATAGGAATCCTTATCGAATTTACCGCCGGCGTGTAATACTGTCATTACAACTTCAAGTGCACTCTTCTTTTCTTTTTGATGGTAGTCTGTCGGAATTCCACGACCGTCATCGACTACTTTTATGGAATTACCGGGCAATATAAATACCTCTATGTTTTTACAATGTCCGCCCATCGCTTCATCGATGGAATTATCCACTACTTCATACACTAGATGATGCAGACCTTTAAAGCCTATATCACCTATATACATGGCAGGGCGTTTTCGAACTGCTTCCAGTCCTTCTAATACCTGAATACTGTCTGCTGAATAATCCTGTTCGGATTTTTTATTTGTTGATTCTGTTGATGTGGGTCCGGTTTCTTTCACCTGTGGATTGATAAATTCACTCATTGTGTATGTTAGTAAAACTCTTTGATACTGATTTCTAATTTCCAGGAAATCGCAAAAAAATATTGATTTCCTTTAAACATTGATAATCTTTCAAATATACTTAAAATGCATCATTTTAACAAGAAAAATCGGCTTGATTTCTTTGTAAAAATCAATAGTTAATATAATGATAATTAGATAGTTAGATGATATTAAATTGAATAGTTAATATGTTCTTTAACAAAGACATTTTAATACTCAATTTCAAGGTCAAATTTCTTTTTCAGTTCATTTATCAATGGATTTTTTTCAGCCAGTTTTTTGAACTTTTCAGAAGGCGTATAAGGGTTTTCATTCGTCAGCGGACTCGCTTCAACCTTTACATTAAGGTCAATAGAATAATTGGAAAGATTCTTTCTGAGGAAAGCCAGTAAAGAAGTTTTATTTTCATTCAAATCTTTTTCCAATGCAACATTATCAACGGTGAATGTTACGATGGATTCATTTTCAATTTCCGGTTTGCGTTTTATCATGGCGAAATGAAGAGCCATTCTTCCTTCATCGTGTAAACCTGCAGCATATTGCGTCCAATATTCTGTTAGCTTTTCAATTTCGAAAGGAGTGTTGATTTCCGGTACGGCATCAGCACTTTTAACTTCAGAAATTTTTTCTACATCAGCTTTTTTTTTTCCGCTTATGGAAACTGTTTTCCTGATACTTGGTGATGAAGCGATCTCTTCTTTTACCGGTGAAGATGCAACAACGGGCTCTTTTGGTATTTCAGGCTGTACAAGCGCAGGAGCAGGAACAGAAGTAGAAACAGAAACAGAAGCAGAAACAGAAGCAGAAACATGAACAGGATCCTTCGCAGCAATAACAGGATTTATTTTTGCAGCAACAGGAGGCTGATTAATCGTTAGCTCCGCTTTTTTTTTGACGGGTTCCATTTCAGAAGAAAATGCAGAACACATCTTCAATAAGGTTAATTCAATATGCAGCCGCTGATTTTTTGCAGCTTTAAAATTAATATCCGCTTTACCTGCCTGTTCGAGCTGGTTTAATAACCAGGATGATTCACAGAAGCGGGATTGCACGCTGTATTTCTCACGGACATTGGAAGATACTTCAAGCAGGACTAAGGTGCTTTCTTCCTTACAAACAAGTAAATCCCTAAAATGAGAAGCAAGTCCATTAATAAAGTTATGGGCGTCGAATCCCTTATTTAATATTTCATTAAAAGTTAGCAGTATACTTGAGAAATTTCCTGCCAGTAAATCGTCTGTTATTTTGAAGTAATAGTCATAATCAAGAATATTCAGATTCGCTATAACATCTTTGTAGGTTAATTTTTTTCCTGTAAAGCTGACAAGCTGGTCGAAAATACTTAAGGAGTCACGCAAAGCACCATCGGCTTTTTGAGCAATTACATGCAGTGCATCTTCTTCAGCTTCCACGCCTTCTTTTTCGGCAATGTTCTTCAGTTGCTTAACAATGTCTTCTACACTGATCCTGTTGAAGTCGAAAATCTGACAACGGGATAAAATGGTTGGTATGATTTTGTGTTTTTCTGTTGTAGCCAGAATGAATATGGCATAATAAGGAGGTTCTTCCAGTGTTTTCAGAAATGCATTGAAGGCATTTGCACTCAACATGTGCACCTCATCAATTATATAAATCTTATATTTTCCTAAGTGCGGCGGATAACGAACTTGTTCAACCAGAGCGCGTATGTCATCAACAGAGTTATTGGATGCAGCATCAAGTTCATAAATGTTCATGGAATTCCCATCAATGAATGACTTGCAGGAAGGGCAGGAGTCGCATGCTTCAATATTCTTACTTATGTTATCGCAATTAATTGTTTTGGCAAGGATACGGGCTGTAGTTGTTTTCCCTACTCCCCGCGGACCGGTGAAAAGAAATGCCTGCGCAAGATGATTGTTGCGAATAGCATTTTTCAATGTCAATGTAATGTTGGGCTGCCCAACAACTGTATCAAAAGTTACCGGTCTGTATTTTCGGGCACTAACTATAAATTTATCCATAGTATTCTAAAATGAATCGTGATTGTAAAGATATTTAAAAGTATTGAGTATAGTAAATCCTGCTGTGCAAGACAGCTTCAGATTAAGCAACTCTTCTATTTTATTATGCATGTTGCTCTAAACAGCCTCAAACATTGCATTTTGAAGGGAAAGTTTTCAACAAACAGTGGTTTTTATTAACAGTTACGAGGCAAAACATTGTGCAAACCTTATCAACTGTATACTTTTGACTCGATTCATATTTTAATATCACTAAAAACTAAAAAAACAATGAACAAAGCTGAATTAGTTGATGCAATGGCATCAGAAGCAAAAATTACAAAAGCAGATGCATCTCGTGCATTACAAGCTTTCATGAATGTTACTTCGAAGACTTTGAAAAAAGGAGAGCGCGTAGCTCTTATCGGCTTCGGAACATTTACTGTAGCTAAACGTTCTGCACGTAACGGCCGCAACCCGCAAACAGGCAAGCCGATTAAAATCGCTGCTAAACGTGTTGCTAAATTTAAAGCAGGTGCTGAATTATCTGCAAAGGTGAAATAATTTTTCACCCGTAAAAAGTAAAAGGCTGTCTGAAAAGACAGCCTTTTTTTTTATCTGTTAATTCTACAGGAATTTAATTACCTGTGAACACAGGTTTCCTTTTTTGCAAAAATGCCTGTACTCCTTCGTTGAAATCTTTCGTCATTCCTGCTTCTGTTTGTGTCTTTCCTTCTTCTTTCAATTGATCTTCTAAGTTACTGAACAACGATTTATTGAGTAGCCGCTTGGTAAGTCCCAAACCTCTGGTTGGCATTTCTGACAGTGTTTGTGTTATCTGCCACGATTCCTTTTCAAGCATTTCATCATCATAAACTTTGTATATCATTCCCATCCTTTGAGCTTCTTCTGCATTTATTTTTTCGCCAAGCATCATTAATGCTGCAGCTTGCTGAAGACCAACCAGCCGCGGAAGAAAAAAAGTTCCGCCGCTGTCGGGTATCAACCCTATTTTACTAAAAGCCTGTATAAAGCTTGCCGACCTGGCCGCTAATACAATATCGCATGCCAGCGCTATGTTCGCTCCTGCGCCCGCAGCAACTCCATTTACTGCACACACAACAGGTTTTTCTATCTTTCGAAGTAAAAGAACTATTGGATTATAATGTTCAGCAACAATTCTCTCAATACCCGGTCCGTCAGGACGTATAGCTTCTGATAAATCTTGTCCTGCAGAAAATGCTTTTCCGGATGCACCAAGATATATTGCACGTACCTTTTCATTGTTCTGACAATCACGCAGTGCTTCCTGCAAAGCCAAAGCCATTTCACGGTTAAAGCTGTTAAACTTGTCGGGACGATCCAGAATAATTTTGCCAATGTTTTGCTCTACTGTGTATTTAATCATGATAAGGAAATTATTATTTGAAATGATTTGTGGTATTAATGATTGTCCATTTAATACCGGATAAAAAATTAATGACATTTAAACTGATCAAAAGGTTCCCGACAGGTATTGCAGGTATAAAGCGCTTTGCAGGCAGTAGATCCAAACAAACTTACGAGTTTTACATCTGTTGATTTACATCTTGGACAAGTTACCTCACTATCGCCGGAAATAGGATTCTTCAGATTGGATTTTCCGGGAGGTGATATTCCATATTTCCGCAGTTTCTCTTTCGCTTCTTCACTAAGCCAGTCTGTTGTCCAAACAGGCGAGTAAACCAGCTTTATATTTACTTTTTGATATCCGTTTTCTTTTAGTTTCTCCTTTATGTCATCCGCTATGGCTTTCATGGCAGGACAACCATTATAGGTAGGTGTTATAGTAACATTTACAATATCATCTTCTAAAGTTACTGACTGCAAAATACCCAATTCGGCTATGGTAATAACAGGAATTTCAGGATCGGGTATATCCGATAATATTGAAAAAATATTCTCAATGTTCTTTTTTTCAATTTCCATTTACCTGCAAATCATTGTTGAGTTTTTCAAAAAATAATAATTAGAAAAATATTGTTTCATCTACCATTCCGCGCCCGGAAAAGATCGCGGCAATATCTGCATTTCAGAAAGAATGTGCCCAAGGTATTCTGTATGATTTCCGTTCATGCCCCCGGTTATCATAAATGTTTCGGCCGGGACCTCTAATTTTGCTTTTTCGAAGACTTCCCGGATTTTCTTGTCCCAGTCTTTTTTTACTTCACTTTTATCGACTGCAATTCCAAGCTTTATTAGTTCAGCGTCTGTTTCATCGGAGAAAAATAAATCGCCTGTGTATCGCCACAATTCACGAATGGCATTTTCCATTCTTTCTTTGCTTTCCTTCGTTCCGTCTCCCAGTCTGCATGTCCATTCAGCACTGTGTCTTAAATGATAAGCCACTTCTTTAAATGACTTTTCTGCAAGTGCCGAAAACATTTCGTCCTTACTTTTTTTCAGGCGGTCGAAAAAATAATACTGAAAGGTACTGATGAATAATTGTCTTAGTATGGTTTGACCAAAGTCGCCATTGGGAAATTCAGCCAGCAGGTTATTTTTGAACTCTCTGTCATTTCTGAAAAAAGCAAGTTCGTCTTCTGTTTTTTTATTCTTCATTAAATCACCTGCATAGGTCAGAAAGGCTCGGGCCTGTCCGATCAGATCGAGAGAAATATTGGTTAATGCAATATCTTCCTCCAGAATAGGGCCGTGGCCGCACCATTCGCCAAGGCGTTGTCCAAGTATCAGACTGGTATCACCTATTCGAAGCGAATAGTCGGAAATTAACTCATTGACTGGTTTCATAAATCTTAATACTATTCGAAGTTTGCCCCCGGTGTCTTATAAAAATTTGGATGACGATAAATTTTATCATTGGAAGGATCAAAAAACGACGATACATCTTCCGGTGAACTGGAAACGATGTTGTCCGAAAGCACCACCCATATACACGTTGCTTCATTGCGTCGTGAATAAACATCGCGTGCATTTTGCAACGCCATTTCCCTGTCGGGTGCATGGACACTTCCAGCATGTTCAAAGGGTAAGCCCGATTTTTTCTGAGTAAAAACTTCCCATAATGGTCCTTGTGATGCACTCATAATTTTTTTATTTATTGGTTTTTAAGCGGCGACAAATTTTGGTTCGTGTTTAGCAGCATACGCTTCAGATGCTTCTCTTACCCATGCCCCATTATTATGAGCATCCTGGCGGGTTTCCAGTCTTTCTTTATTGCATATGCCATTGCCTTTTATTACATTAAAAAATTCTTCCCAGTTAATCTCACCGTGTTCGTAATGTTTTGTTGTTTCATTAAATTTGAGATTAGGATCGGGTAGTGTCAATCCAATATTTTCTGCCTGAGGCACTGTGCGGTCAATGAAACGCTGTCTCAACTCATCGTTGGAATAGCGTTTTACTTTCCATCTCATTAACTCAGCTGAATTAGGCGAATCGTTGTCAGAAGGACCGAACATCATCAGCGATGGCCACCACCAGCGGTTAACAGAATCTTGAGCCATTTGCTTTTGTTCTTTTGTCCCTTTCATTAATGTTGCTAGAATTTCATAACCTTGTTTGTGGTGAAAATTTTCTTCTTTACAAATTCTTACCATTGCTCTTGCATAAGGCCCGTAAGAGCATTTTGCCAAAGCAGTCTGGTTAATAATTGCTGCTCCATCAACCAGCCAGCCAATAGATCCCATATCAGCCCAGCTTAATGTTGGGTAATTAAAAATACTGGAATATTTGGCTTTACCTGTTAAAAGGTCATTGATAAGTTCATCGCGGCTAATATTCAAAGTTTCTGTTCCACTGTAAATGTAGAGACCATGACCGCCTTCATCCTGAACTTTAGCAAGTAAAACTGCTTTTCTGCGTAAACTTGGAGCGCGTGTAATCCAATTCCCCTCCGGCAACATACCTACAACTTCTGAATGTGCATGTTGGCTCATCATACGGATTAATTGTTTTCGGTAACGCTCAGGCATCCAGTCTTTGGCTTCAATAATTTCGCCCTTGGCAATCTTTTCTTCAAATTGTTTTTCTCTTTCCTGATCATTCATATATTTTATTTTTTTTACGTACAAAGGTTGGGGATCCAATTTCTTAAAAAGCAGTATAAAATCCCTATTTAATGTATTATTAACGAACAAATTCAATAATTTGTTCCGGCTTTTTAATTACAACAAAACTACTCTTTTTATGGGTGTTTTCAAAATAATTGAGGGTATGATTTTAGTCATTTTAGTATCTCAAAATTTCAAAAAGAAGATAATTTTTTTCTATTAACTTGCCGAAATTCTGATGTCTCTCCGAAAAAAAGTAATTATAACTGTCATCAGCGATTTGGTAACAGATCAGCGGGTACATCGCGCGGCTTTGGCTTTGCATCAAAATGGCTATGATGTAGTATTGGTTGGAAGAGCTTTAAAAAAGTCCTTGCCTCTTGAAGAGAGAATGTACGAAACAAAAAGATTCAGACTCTTCATTGATAACGGTCCTTTGTTTTATATGCTTTACAATGTCAGGTTGTTTTTTTATTTACTTTTTAGCAAAGCAGACTTTTATCTTTCCAACGATTTGGATACGTTGCTTGCCGGCTTCCTTGCCTCAAAATTGAAAAATGTAAAACTTGTGTACGACAGTCATGAGTATTTTACCGAAGTTCCCGAACTGATTGCCCGGCCTTTTGTTCGTTCTGTCTGGATGCATATTGAGAAATGGATTTTCCCCAAACTCAAAAGCGTTATGACAGTTAACGATTCCATAGCAGAAATTTATACAGCTAAGTATACTGTTCAGGTTAAAACAGTGCGGAACCTTCCGCTGCTTCCCGATCTTTCGTTAGCGCAAGAGGATAAACAAAAATGGAACATTCCATCCAATGCAAAAGTTTTTTTATTTCAGGGTGCAGGCATTAATATTGACCGCGGTGCAGAAGAAGCCGTTGCAGCAATTGAAAAGGTTGAAGGAGCTGTCCTGCTTTTTATTGGCAGCGGAGATATTATCGAGCAGCTTAAAATCAAAGTGAAAAAATCAAATATGGAACAGAAAGTTGTTTTTGTTCCCAAGCAGCCTTTCCGTGAGCTTATTCGTTTTACCAAAATGGCTGATTTTGGACTTACGCTCGATAAGGATACAAACCTCAATTACCGTTTTTCCCTTCCCAATAAAATCTTCGATTATATTCAGGCCGGTTTACCCATTCTCGCCACAGATTTACCTGAAGTAAAAAAAGTGATTCAACAATACAATATTGGCAGAATTGTTTCATCGTCTGATCCTCTGATACTTGCGCAAGCCATGAAAGAAATGACGCAGGAAAACCTTGATCAGTGGAAGAAAAATTTAAATCTTGCAGCAAAAGAATTATGCTGGGAAAATGAACAGCATAAATTATTGGAATTATTTGAGAATGTCTAAACCATCTCTGCATATCGTTTCATTCGATGTTCCATTCCCTCCGGATTATGGAGGTGTTATGGATGTTTATTATAAAATGAAAGCCCTGAGTGAAGAAGGAGTAAGGATTATTCTTCATTGTTATGAATATGGCCGAAAAGCTGCTTCTGAATTGACTTTCTTTGCCGATGAAGTATATTATTATCCCCGAAAGACCACGAAGTCGCTTCTTTTTAATACGTATCCATACATTGTTCTTACCCGTAATTCACCGGAGTTACGCGAGCGCCTGTTAAAAGATGATTTTCCAATTTTAATGGAAGGATTACATTCTACCTTTTTGTTAAACGATTCTGCATTTGAAAACAGGAAAATAATTGTCAGAACGCACAATGTTGAACACGAATATTACAACAGTCTGGCAAAAATTGAAAAAAATATTTTCAAAAAATATTACTTCTTCAATGAAGCAGGAAAGCTTTTAAAATACGAATCCATACTTAAAAAAGCATATGCCATTGCAGCAATTTCTCCGTCCGATACGGCTCATTTTATGCATAACTTTAAGCACGTTCATTATATCACCGCTTTTCACCCTTTTGAAAAAACAGAAATTAAAAACGGCAAAAGCGATTTTGCTTTTTATCACGGAAACCTAAGTATTGGAGAAAATAATGAAGCCGCTCTTTACCTGGTACGTAAAATTTTTAACGACCTTCCGTTTAAGCTGGTTATTGCAGGCAGAAAACCTTCGGAGGAACTCATCAAAGCAGTCAAAGGCTCTAAAAACATTATTCTTAAAGACGATCTCTCTCATCTTGAAATACAGAAAATGGTTTCTGAAGCGCAATGCAATGTATTGCCAACTTTTCAACCTACTGGAATTAAATTGAAACTCATTGCTTCACTTTATTGTGGACGCACCTGTATTGTCAATTCTCCCATGGTAATTAATACAGGGCTTGAATCTCTTTGTGTAATTGCTGATTCAGAAGAAGAAATGAAAGCAAGTATTGCGGAAGCCATGCAAAAAGAATCTTTTAACGTTACTGAGATTGATAAAAGAAATGAAATTTTATTAAAAGATTTTTCGAATAAAGCGGGAGCAAAAAAAATAATTCAACTGTTGAATTAATCCAATCGTTTTGGGATATGGACAAAATAGGAAATTGTTGAAACGATGGCTTTAAAAATTGTTTTATCCCCTTCAATAATTTACAAGCTTGCTGTCAATCAACCTTCCTTTTTCACACTTGATAATTCGGGCAGGAAATTTTTCAATCAGGGTATAATTGTGTGTAGCCATCAATACTGCTCTTCCGCTTTTACTGATGTCAAACAATAACCGCATAATTCCTTCCGATGTTTCCGGGTCAAGATTTCCCGTTGGTTCATCGGCCAGAATAATTTCAGGATCATTCAATAAAGCTCTCGCAATGACAATTCGTTGTTGCTCTCCTCCGCTTAATTCATTAGGCATTTTAAAACCCTTGGTGGAAAGTCCGACTTTATCAAGAACTTCAGCAATCTTTTCTTTCATTTTCACTTGATCTTTCCATCCTGTTGCTTCTAATACAAAAAGTAAATTGGCATTAACTGTCCTGTCGGTTAATAGCTGGAAATCCTGAAATACAATTCCTAATTTTCTTCGTAAAAATGGAATTTGACTTTCTTTCAATTTATTTAACGGAAAACCTGCAATGGTTCCTTCACCTTCTGCAAGTTTTACATCTCCATAAATAGTCTTCAACAAGGTACTTTTGCCACTGCCTGTTTTGCCTATTAAGTAAACAAATTCTCCTTTTTCAATTTCCAGATTAACATTCGACAATATCAGATTGAACGATTGGAAAATATTTGCATTGGTGAGGCTAATGATGGTAAGTGACATGGGTTTTAGTTTTCAGAAATTGAAATTAATAATTAGTTATTTTGAAAGTGTATTTGCCAATTAAATGGATTCATTTTTCATGGCTGTTTTGCTTCCCAATGTTGTATTTTTCCAAACGGCATTTCATTTATTAATTGAAGTATTTCCGCTTCATAATTTCCAAGTCCGGCTTTTGTAATCGCTTTTTCGGGACGGTCGACACGAAAGTAGGCGAGTAGCGTAAAATTTTCATCTCTTAGCTGCACATAGTCGGGAATCTTTTCTGTTCCCTTTAGCTTCAATATATACATTTGGCAAAGGTAGAAAAAGAAAAGCCTTCTGTGATGAAACAGAAGGCTCTTTAAATTTTTTGATCAACGGTTTTATTAACGTAAAACGATGGGGAAAGTGGTGCCATTCACCGTAAGAGTAGCATTGCCATCGCAGGTTCCATTTCCATAATCCAGCGTTCGTGTTGGCTTTCCACTAGGGGTAAGCTCGAATATGCCTTGTTTTATGTAAGGACAACTTAAAGCAATATATAATCCACTAGTTATATTGACAGTAAAAGAATTTCCTTCGAAGTTTGTTCCATTGGCAGTTCCCGTTATTACATATTCATCGTCGCGCCAGTTTGTTAAAGTATTTTCTCCGGCAATCCATTCACGATACCGCTGAGATGTCCAGCTCATTGTTTCTCCGCCCGAATTGGTTAATTGTCCATTAACGGAAATCGAAAATTTCAAATGATTCGCTGCATTCAAACCCTGATTGGTTACGGTTTTTGTACCTGTAACCTTAAACATATTAATTGAATCGACTCCTACATAATAATTGTCGAAAGTTGTTTGAATTACTGTTCCGGGGCTTCTATAGGGTCCGGTATAAGTAATGTTTATCTTTCCTTTGCGATACCTTGCATCTGTACATATTAATCCCTGGCATTTGCAAGGTGTAGAACCAAAGTCGATGAGAACAGAACCTCCAGGGCCTGTTGAATCAGGTGTAACCGTAACCGTTGCGCAGCTATTTAGAAATGAATTTTCGGGATTTGACGATTTATAAGTACTCAATAAACCACTTTCAACTGCCTGAAAAGCCATATTATTTACATCATTGAAAGTTGATTCTGCCAACGCATTGTCTTGAGAAGTTTGCGTATCGTATTCAAGTTCTGCTGTCTTTTCTTTTTTGCATCCGAAAAGAAGTATTAATGCATTGATTAGCAAGACTAATATTACTGTAATTTTTCTCATGGTTTTAGGCTATTTTACTCTTGATTTTTTAGTCGAAGTTACTATAAGGGTAATAAATGATAGATTAAGACGATTACCAATTTAACTTATACTGTTTCTTTTCTGAAAGTGTTTCCATGTTTAAAACTATGTTGGTAAAAACAAGCTGATTTTAAGGATTAATTGGCTTATCTCAATAAATTTGAGGGATTTCCCGTTTCTATTCCAAACCGGTTTTACAAAAAGATGACCCGAATATTATTAGTGGTTTTATTATTCATAGATTTTCATGTTTTTTCTCAGCAAACAGCAATCTATACCGACCCAGAAAAGCATTACAAAATAGGTCTCGACCTTTTAGAAAAACAGAAGTATGTCGCTGCTCAAAAAGAATTTCTTCACGTAGTTAATTCTACGGAAAACATTTCTTTATTAACGCGCGCTAATGCCTCTTTTTATAATGCTAAATGTGCCAGCGAATTGTTTAACAAAGATGCAGAATTTCTGCTTTTAAATTTCCTAACCGATTATCCTGCCAATGCCAATTATCAAAATGCTGTATTCGAATTAGGCAATTACTACTACAGACTGAAGCGCTATAAAAACGCTATCGAATGGCTTTTAAAGGTTGATCAGTCTGACCTGGAAACGGATAAAAAAGATGAAATAAATTTTAAAGTCGGCTATTGTTATTATATGACGAACGACTATGATAAAGCCGGTAAGGCTTTTTATGCAATGAAAGATGGAAATACCAAATACGCTTCCGCTGCTCAATATTATTATTCTCATATAGCATACGTAAACGAAAATTACGAAACGGCTTTAACAGGCTTTCTTAAATTAAAAGAGTCAGAAGCATTTGCTCCTGTTGTTCCTTATTATATTACGCAGATTTATTACAAGCAGAAGAAATACGGCGATGTACTTAAATACGCACCCGGTGTTGTCGATACTGCCACAACAAAAAACGGACTTGAAATTTCCAGGATTGTGGCAGAGTCTTATTACAGGATGGAAAAATATAAAGAAGCGCTTCCGTATCTTTTGGATTATGAGAAGAATTCTCCTTCTTCCGGCCGCAACGATCAATATGCCATAGCATTTTCTTATTACCGTACAGGAGATTATGCCAATGCAATTGCTTTTTTTCAAAAAACTATTGGTGTCGACGACAGCCTTACACAAAACGCTTATTACCATCTGGCCGATTGTTATTTAAAAACAAATAATAAGAAAGCAGCACATGCTGCTTTTCAGTCTGCCGGAAAATCATCGTTCGATCCATTTATTCAGGAAGAGTCTCAATTTAATTTTGCGAAACTTTCGTACGAACTTTCTTTGCAATCAGTCGCCATAGAAGCATTCCGGAATTTCCAAAAAAACTTTCCTCAAAGTGTCTATACCGTTCAGGCGAATGAAATGCTTGTAAGCATCTATACCAGTACGCATAATTATAAAGATGCAATCACAGCTCTTGAAGGCATGAAAAGTAAAAGTGAAAACCTAAAGTCCGCGTATCAAAAGGCGCTTTATTTTCGCGGAGTTGAATTCTTCATGGATAAAAAGCCTGAAGAAGCAGTGAAAATGTTTGCAAATTCTCTTTCATATCCCTTAGATCAGTCGCTTGTCGCTCTTGCAAATTACTGGAATGGCGAATCGTATTATCGAATGAATGAGTACGAAGAGTCCATTCGTTCTTACAGTGAATTCCTCGTTACGCCGGCAGCTTTGAGATCCAAGCTTTACAACTCTGCAAATTATAATATTGGTTATGCTCTTTTTAAAAAGGGGGATTATACGAGTTCTCAAATGGCTTTTCGAAAATATATCATTGAAAAATCCCAGACAGATGCTTTACGTTATAACGATGCTTTAATGCGCATTGCGGATTGTTTTTTCATGCTGAAAGACCAGGTAAATGCCCTGGATTTTTACAGCCAGGCAATAGCTTCGAATTCAAAAGCGAGTGATTATGCTATTTACCAGCGGGCAATTATTTTGGGTGTGCAGGGAAGGATGAATGAAAAAATAACTGCTTTGCAAAAATTATTGGATAAATACCCCAAGTCGGTTTATTACGACGATGCCCTCTTTGAAGCAGGTCAGGCTTCTTTAATTGCCGGAAATAACGACGATGCACTTTCCTATTATAAAAAACTGACATCACAATTTCCTTCAAGTGTTTTTGCACGCAAAGCGGAACTGGGCGAAGCGCTTGTTTATTATAATACGCAACAAGATGAGAGGGCAATGAATGCATATAAAGGTATCGTTCAGAAGTATCCCAATACCGATGAAGCAAGAGAAGCATTAATGCAAATTAAAAACATAAGCGTTTCCAACAATAAGGTTGATGATTACCTCGCATACGTGAAGAATGTTCCGGAAGCAAATGTTTCAGATGCTGCTGAAGATTCACTTACTTATGAAGCAGCTGAATTGCGTTTTACTCAGGGTAACTGCACTGCTGCAATAGAAGATTTGAGTAATTACCTTCGCCGGTTTCCCAATGCGATTTTTAAACTGAGTGCCACATTTCTTAAAGCGGAATGCCAGTTCAGAGACAAAAATTACGCTGAAGCTTTAGCGGGTTATGAGTATGTAATCAATCAGCCTGCCAATAATTTCACGGAGAAATCTCTGCTAAATGCCGGCAACATTAATTATTATTTAAAAGAGTACGTTAAGGCATTGGATAATTATGAAAAGCTTGAAGACATAGCAAAATCGAAAGACAATATTCTTGCTTCCTTGTCGGGACAGTTGCGGTGTAATTCAAAATTAAATCGCTGCGATAAAGCTCAATTTGCTGCTCAAAAAATTTTTAATTCTCCTATTGTAGACAAAGATCTGATCAATGAAGCACATCTCATTTCGGGCCGGTGTTTTGTTACTGAGGAGAATTATCCTGAAGCGAGAACAGAACTCGCTTTGGTTTCAAAAAGAACGAATAGTGAAATGACGGCAGAAAGCAGATACCTAACAGCTTTTGTTGAATTCAAGGAGGCAAATTATAAAGAGTCTCAAAAACTCATTATTGAAATTCAAAAGCAGGTTCCTTCATACGATTACTGGATAGCCAAAGGCTTTATTTTACTGGGCGATAATTACCTTGCTTTGAAAGATACCTTCCAGGCAAAGGAAACGTATAAGAGTATTGTAGAAAACTACGAAGCAGACCCTACCGATGCCGATGACCTGAAAACCATAGCGAATGAAAAACTAAAGTTATTGTTGCTTGCAGAAAAAAATATGGATGCAGAGAAACAGAAATTAAAAATGGAATTGGCGCCGAAAGATTCTTCAGAAAACGGAAATTAATTATCCCATACAGTATGTATTTAACTTTTTAAGTAGATTAAATCGTAGTCAAATAAACAGTAAACCCGAAATGAAAATATTCTTTAAAATTGTTTTTCTTTTTTCAATGCCAATTTTTCTTTTTGCCCAAACGGGTGAAAAAGAAAACCTCGGCGATAAGAATATATTAATCGTAAAAGGGTACAAGCCGGTATTGGGTGAGTCATACAAAATTTCTGAGTCACCTGAAGGAGATACGGAATCGTCAAATCCTCCTGCCATGCAGTATGGCATACGTTCCAGAAAAGTTAATAATGACTATGAAGCAGGGGTAATTAAAGCGGTTAAAATAAAGGACGAATCTGTCGATAAGCTTTATCGGTCATATGTAAAACTTGGCATTGGAAATTATACAACCTATAAAGGAGATTTATTTTACAATGCCTTACGTTCTAAAAAGGGTTCGCTGGGATTAGCACTTAATCATCACTCGGGAAATCCGGGATTGAAAGATGCCGGGCCGGCAGGATTCAGCATGAACCACGGCGGTGTATTCGGCAAATATTTCCTGGAGAACAAAACATTCACCGGCGAAGTAAACTACGACAGGAATACTGTTCATTATTATGGTTACGATACAAACGATACCATTATCAACAAGGATTTACTGAAACAACGATTCAATAAATTTGGAGTACTATTAGGTTTTGGAAGTAATTATCTCAACCGAAGCCACCTCGACTATAATGCCAATTTTGGTTTTTCAAGTATAAGTGATTTATATGGTGTTTCCGAAAGTGAAATAATTGTTAAGGGAGCTATTGGTAAAATAATTAGTGATTATTATGTGAATACAGACATTTCATTTGATTATTTTAAAAAGACACTGGCTGACAATGAGCAATTGGCCTTGTACAATGGTTTAAGCAGAAATATTATTATTATTGAACCCTCTCTTAAATTTAACAAGGATAAGGTCCGTTTGATTTTAGGATTAAGTGCAGGAATAGAGAAGAACCTTTCAACCGATGTGCATCTTTTCCCGAAAATTGATATTAGTGTTCCATTTGTTGAAAATGTATTTTATGCCTTCGCAGGAGTCAATGGTAAAATTGTAAAAAATAATTATCATACAATAACTGAAGAAAACCCATTTATTACTCCATCACTTATTCCATTAAATACAATACATAAGCTAGAGTTAAAAGCGGGACTTAATGGAAATTTTTCTTCCCTCTTTTCTTTTACGGCAATGGTAAAATATACCACTGTTGACCGCATGCAGCTTTTTATTAATGATGCAGTAAATTTCAATAAATTTAATGTACTGTATGTGGATGGGAAAGTCTTGAATCTTCATGCTGAATTGTCCTATAATAAATCAAAAAAATTCAGTGCCTCTTTACGTTTTGACCAGTATAATTATTCCATGAACCTCAATGAAAAAGCATGGCACAAGCCGAATGCTGAAGTTGTTCTCTCGGGAAATTACAATATTTGGGATAAGCTGCTTATTAATGCTTCATTGTATGTTTCCGGAAAATACGATGTACGCTTTCAGCAAAGTCTCGGTTACACTTCAGAAAAAGTTGATGGCTTTATGGATGTTAATCTTGGAATAGAATACCGCTATTCTAAAATTCTTAGCTTTTTTGTTAATGCCAACAATCTAGGCTTTGCCCGATATTATCGCTGGTATAATTATCCTTCAGAGAGATTCAATGTATTGGGTGGTATTAGTTATTCTTTTTAAATATTCACTTTATTATAAAACCTTATTACCTAAACTATAAAATACTAAGTGACCTTAAATTAGGTAATAAGGTTGTGGTTTTAGGGAATCACTTTTTCTACGAAGGTTATGAGGTTGCTGGCTGTGAGGGATTAAAAATTATTTACAGCAGGAGGAATAGAATAAATAAACGAACAACAGCTATAGTTCATACCAAATCCTTTATCCAATTATTAAATAAATTTCATTGAAAGTAAAACCTTATTACCTTCGTAGAAAATTATACACCCCAGAAACACAACCTTATTACCTCATTTTTTTATTAAATCATTTTTTATCAAAAACCTATTCGATACAATTACCAAGTAACCATAAATAAGGTAATGAGGTTGTGGTATTGGTTAATCACTTTTTCTACGAAGGTAATGAGGTTGCTGGCTGTGAGGGATTAAAAATTATTGATCGCAGGAGGAATAGAATAAATAAACAAACTACAGCTATAGTTCATGCCAAATCCTTTATCCGATTATTAAATAAATTTCATTGAAAGTAAAACCTTATTACCTTCGTAGAAAATTATACGCCCCCAAAACACAACCTTATTACCTCATTTTTTTATTAACCTACATTGCAGCTCAAGGCGAAAAACTATTGGCTGCAATTGGGCTTTGGCTGGTGCCGGCTGGCCCAGGGGGGACTTCAAATTTTCGTTGTCCGAATGGTCTGTTTTTGAACTCTAAAGCATCATAAATCTTTTGAAGGTCAGTATTGGGTTAAGAACATTGACGAAAGATTATTTGTTGTTCATAACGCTTGCTGAAGCGGCTGTTGATGCTTTGCTGTTCAGTTTCTTGCCTTCATAATACGTATTGGTAAAATCGTACAGGATGATGCTGTCGTTTATATCAAACAGCTCATTGGTGAGTTTACTGAGAGGCTGCTACAATCGCCATAATCAATTAAATTATTATAAGGTTATCTAGCCAAACGGTAAATTTATTTCGGTCGATAAAAATAATAGTACATAGCTATTTTAAAAATCATTTCCCTTTAAACTTCCCAATAGCATTCTTCGTAAATTCAGAAAGCACCAGTTTGCCACTCATAGCCGCCCGCTCATTCAACAGTGTATCCCAGTGATCCGTTCCTTCCCAGAATATTTTTTTTAACATGGACATAGCTTCCGGGTTGCTCGATAAAAGTTTTTCAGAGAGCGAATTAACGGCAGCATCCAGATCACTTAGTGTAGAATAAACTTCACCAAACAACCCTTTTTCTTTCGCCCACGCAGCCGATTTCCATTCTGTAGCATTAATGGTTAGCTCTGAAAATGCAGCTTTGCCAATTTTTCTCTCTACTGCAGGGCCTACTACAAAGGGGCCAATGCCTACTGCTAATTCACTAAGTTTCACAGAAGCACTTTCATGAGCAAAAGTAATATCAGCCGCTGAAGCGAGCCCGACGCCGCCTCCAACAGCTTTTCCCTGAACACGTGCAATAACAAATTTATCTGCTTTGCGCATGGCATTAATAACAGAAGCGAATCCTGAAAAGAAGATCTTCCCCTCTTCAAAATTCTGAATTGACACCAATTCATCAAAAGAAGCGCCGGCACAGAAAGCCTTTTCTCCTTCGCTGCGAAGTACAATTAATTTTGCTGTATTGTCTTTCCCTGCTTTTTCGATTTCTGCTGCAAGCTTCCGCAACAATTCACCGGGAAGTGAATTACTCTGAGGATGGAAAAATGTAATTTCTGAAATACCATTGATATTCTTAACTTCAACTGTTCCGGACATATTTGTGAATTATATAATAAATATAGATTTCGTAAAACTACAAAAATGTTCATTGCAAAATAATCAAGTCTTGCTAAATTTTAACCATATAGACAGAGTCTTAAGCACAATGGTTTTCTGCAGAAAGGTATTAATGTATCACAATCAAATGTGTTAACTTATTTTATAAACACTTTTCCCTTTCCAATTCCCTTTCCTGTCGCATTTATAAAATACATACCCTCTGTAATAGCAGGCAAATTTATAGAAGTGTAATTAATCCCTTCCCGAAAGGTAATTTCCTTTTCAAGAATAATTTTACCAAGTGTATTTGAAAAAGTAATTTGTGATGTACCGGAGTGCTTTGAAAAGAAACGAATAATTAATTGATCGTCGTTTTGGAAAGCAGTAAAATCTGCGAATTGATTTTCCGGTGTTTGAATACCTAAGGTTGGCGGGGAGAGTTTTACAACCCAGACGTCTTCATTTCCATGATTTGAAGTAACATCAATATTATTCGATAACGTATAACCACAAACAATATAACCTCCATCAGGAGTTTCCAGGATGGAATATGCTCTGTCCTCATCAGTTCCTCCTAATGACTTTTCCCATTCAAAGTTACCAAGACTGTCTAATTTTAATACCCAAAAATCATCGTTACCATGATTATTTGAAACCCATTGATCATTACTATTTGTAAACCCTGTAATTACCAAACCACCATCACTAGACTTAATAATTTGAAATGGTCTGTCAAAACCAGAACCACCATAGGATTTTTCCCAAATAATTGAACCATTGATATCAGAGTATAATATCCAAAAATCTAGATCACCATAAAAAGTACTAATATCTCCATCAAAAGATGAATTTTCGGAAACCAGAAAAAATCCACCATTATCAGCTGGAATTATTGAACGAGCACATTCACCACCGGTGCCACCATAACATTTTGACCAAATTTTATTGCCGCTTGAATCGACTTTAACTAAACCTATATCCCCACCTCCCGCTCCGGGAGGGCCATGATACCCTCCAAAATTATAAAGAGAACATCCTGAAATTATATAATTACCATCAGTTGTTTGAGTACAACAGGTTGGATAATCATCAGAGTTACCTCCAAAAGCATTACCCCAAGTAATGTTTCCGGATTGATCAATTTTAGCAAGCCAGTAATCATCATAGCCACCATGAAAATTTGTTACATCACCATCGGAGCTTTCTATTCTCTCAGTTATTAGATAGTTGCTATCAAGACAGATTGTTAAATCTCTTCCAAAATCAAGATCAGTTCCACCAATACATTTTTGCCATTGGATTATTCCGGAACTGTCGGTTTTAACAAGCCATCCGTCAGAACTATGAATAAAAGGATTAGGCATATGCAATCCTGAAACATCACTATCATTAGAAGTTGTTTCTCCTAAAATTATATATCCGCCATCATATGTTTTTAAAACAGTGCAGGCTTCTTCGTCATCTCTTCCTCCTAAGGTCTTCTCCCAAATTAAATTTCCAGTACTGTCAATTCGAATTAACCATAAATCTGAAAATCCTTTATTTATTGAAATGTCTCCATCGGATGATTCTGTTGTTCCTGCAATTATGAAATCGCCATTTGATCCATTACATATTGAATAGCCTCTATCATTCATACTACCACCAAAAGACTTTTCCCATTGTATAGTTGGCACTTGTGCTGTCAAATTTACTTTTAATCCAATAATTAATATTAATAAAATAATTTTTCTCATTTTACATTTTTATAAATTTATACGATTGATTATTTTCAGTTATTAGTAAATATAAGCCGGCCGGAAGTTTACTAATATCTATTTTCTGAACTCCGAATTAAAGTTCATCCATTCCTTCAACTTTACAAGATGCAATACTATCATTACTATTTTAAAACAACCTTTGCATTACCATGAACTTCACCTTCGATATTTATTAAATATATTCCCTGAGATAAACCTGACGTACTTAAAAACGTATGATTAATCCCTTCGTCAATCAAAATTTCCTGCTTTAAAGTACTTTTCCCTTGAGAATCATAAAATGTAACAATTGACCGGCCACTATACTTAGAGAAAAATCTCAATAAAAGTTGATCTCCATTTTGAATAACAGTGAAATCCATAATTGACTTTTCCAATTCCGGAATATCTGCGGTTGGTGAAGAAAGTTTTACTACCCATGCATCCGTGCCACCATGATTACCCGTTACATCTCCATCATTTGAATCCGAATAACCAACAACAATAAAACCACTGACCGGAGTTTGTTTAATTGAATAAACTTCTTCATCGTTGCTTCCTCCCAAACATTTTCCCCACTCCAGGTTACCTATACTATCGACTTTTATTACCCAGTAATCGTAAACTAAAAATCCGGTGTTATGATTACCGGATACCA